>NZ_JBWKVV010000004.1:0-308447 GCF_059421875.1 Sphingomonas sp. GW821-FHT02B09 | reverse complement strand
GCCTGCTCGAGCCGGTTGATGTAGCTTTGCAGCGCCAGCTTCTGTGCGGGATGTTCGAACTTCAGGGTGGAAAGCCAAGTGCGGTAGCGGAGACTCCACGCCTTGCCGGTCGCACGGAAGCCGTGTTTGAGGATGAACATCTGGATCAACGCCCGGCCGGCGCGGACATCCTGTGCCGCTACCTGCCGGGCGCGAACCAGGTCGCGCATCGCCTCGTGCGTCGTATCCGGCACCCATACGAACGTCAACTCGCCCGAACGCAGGAGACGGGCAAGCATCATGGCGTCGCGCGTGTCGTTCTTGACCCGGTCGCCGGGACGCTTCGGCGTATGGCTCGGCGCCACGATCCGGCACGGGATGTCCATCCCCGCAAGTTGCCGGTAGATGCCATAGCCGCAGGGACCAGCCTCGTACGTCACCTCGATCCGTCCGTGCTTTTGGGCAAGTTTACGGATCATGCGGGCGATCGCGTCCGGCGTGTTGGTGATCGTCCCGATCATCCGGATCTCTCCATCCCGGCCGCTGTTCGCCACCGCGACCGAGATGCTGTCCTTGTGAACGTCGAGACCTACGAAAGCGTCGAAGCTGTCCATGGCTTGCTCCATTGGCTGCAAGCCGTTGTCGGGAGCGCGGCTTGCTATCGCTCAAGGCGATCCTGCCAGCCATGCCGGACGCCGCAAATGGTCATGCCATCTGCTGCTGATCAGTCGACATGCGCACATACTGTGCCGCCCTAATCTTGGACGGAGGTGATTGTCCTTTGACGGGCTCGTCCCACTTGATTACCATCATGACCTGAAGATCGCCCTAGCAGCCCGCTATGCTGCTCCTGCTCTATAGTTGGAAAGGGTCGGCAGCATGATTCCGAAAAGCGGCAGGAGACTGCCCCCCGTGAGAAACTTGCCGAACGAGTCGGAGTATCTGGCGCGGATACGCGACGCGATCCGCGAGGAATTGGGCGGGATGGGTGCACCAACCAAGACCGTCATGCGATGGACGGGCGCGTCGGAAAGGACGGCACGCAATTGGATAAACGGATCGGCAGGGCCGAGCGGCTATTACCTCGTATGCCTTGCGCGCGAGTCGGACGCGGTCCTGCTCGCGATGCTGGCGATGAGCGACAGGAGCGAAATGACGCTCCTCGCCGACATCCATGCGGCAGAGGTGGCGCTCGCGAAGGCGGTCGGAGCTCTCGAGATGCTAAAGAGGCAGCGCACTCGGGGGCCGTAGGACCGCAGATACCGGTCGATCGTCTTAGCCGCCGGAATGTCCGAATGGCTTTTGCGCCCCAGGATCGTTGATCAAGGCGCGGCCAACTTGCACGTATAAATTCGAGCATACCGCAAGCGGTCTCGATGAGGCTAACGCGCCGTGTAGCCTCGAGCCAATGACGTGCCTCGTCATCTTGATGGGCGAATGGATGCCATAGCCGACGACGGCAGACCAGCTATGGGCACTACCGGAGCAGATGGGGGCGGCCAGCGTCCCCTAGCCGATATCGACGTCACTTCGCCGCGCTGCTGGCGGTGTGGCCGCGGAGGCTCTCCCGCCTGCCATGCCGATCACGATCGCAGCGGACATGGCCATCGTCATGACGCCGATGCTCAGAGGCATGCTGAGCACAGCTGGCCATCCCATGAGATGGTCGCGACGTGTGCCATCGCGATCCCGGGGAACAGTCCCCAGAGGGCGCCGCAGGCTGCGAGCATGAGGTTCTCGATCACGACCTGGATCGTCACGTCTCTGGCCAGGGCGCCCATGGCGAGACGTGGCGCCCGGACCGTATAATGTCGATGCGGAAGATCCTGGTCTCTCCGCTGCGAAGCTCCCACGCGCCTTCCAGCCCCCTTGCCGTCGCAGGAGTCGATTCAAGGGCAGCAGGACGAGCAGGAGGCACGAGCGGGTCCTTCGGCTACCGGCTTGATCCGTTGAACGTCGCACCGACATTCTGACACCTCCGTGGTGGTTCCGATCGGCCAGGGAGTACTCCCCTGCCTATTGCAGCAGCCACCGCTTTCGCAGCTCGATCGCGCATAGTGCCATTGCGCGAGCGTCGCCCATGATGCCGACCGCTTCATAGGCCTTGAACACCTCGAAGTCGGGCACCGCCGTAAGGGCTAGCGCCAAGGTCTTCTCATCGGCGTCGGTCTTGATCCAGAGCATGGTCGGCGCCCTATGCTCAAGGCCCGCGCACGCAAGTCCCTCCTGCATGAATTGTGGCCCTCGATGGCACAGGCACGGGGATCATCTCGGCAAAACGATACGGTGCCACTTGGCACCTTGAGCGAGCGGGAACGTGACAGGGTGGTGTCGCCGATCCACGCACCCTGGCCGCGGACGGCGGCATCGGATGGTTGACCTGTGCCGAGCGTTTCGCCGTTCCACGTCTTCGATAGGCTACACAGTACCTGATGGATCGGTGGTCCAGGCATCCGCGGCTTCCAGCGCTCGAGTCTGGAGTCCCCGCGCATCTTCCCCTACGGCGACGGCGCCTCGAGATTGCGCGCTGGATGCTTGTTGATGGGATGCAGCTAGACTGATGGGAGCGAAACTGGGCCGTGCCATCCTCATGCCGAAGGCTAATCATGCACTGATCGCTTGGGGCAGGGTGGGGACCCTTTTCTAGTCTAGAGGTGGCAGCCGATGGCGAAGATGAGCGCCGCCGGTAGCCTGTGGGTCGTGGACCCGAGGCCGAGCCGAGCCGCCGGGGAGTGCAGCGAGAAGAAGGGCGGTCAGGATGCACAGCTTCACCGCTAGCCTGCCGATCCAGGGCCAGTCGTACGTTGGAGTGGCCGACGCTTCGCGATTGCTCATGCCCCTCCACTAAGTTTCGCCGCGCAAGCGGCTGCATCCGGCCTCCATCGGCCTCTCGCGGCCACGCGCGGCTCATCGCTTTTCATGTCAGCGACGGGCCGGCGATGACGTATCACGGTCTTCGCTGGATCCTCCGACACCGTCCGATCCTGGGGTCGGACGTTCTTCCAGCATCATCCGGTAGCCGTCCAACAGCATCATGCGGACGTTTTTCACATCGACCCGCAGACGATCCGCTATTGCCGGCTCGGATAGCCCATCCAAGCGGAACAGCCGGACCGCGGTCGACATCGGCTCGGGCATCATCGAGATTACCTTCCGAAGAACATTCGGTTCTGACTCGTCCGTCCGGTACATCGCCTCTGCATCATGCTCCGACCCTCGCCAGGGTTCTGGCACCGAGCGTCGGGTCGCGATGCGTTGCTCGGTGGCGAGTTCGTTCGCCAGGCGAAGCAGGAACGTTGAGGGATCGCCGGCCACACGGACCGCCTGCCGTTCGACCCGCGCCTGCATCCGCGACAGCAGCTCGTCGGCGGCCCCCGTATTGCCGAGGCGAGCCACGAGCAGGCGACGGATCGTCGTCTTCGTTCTCCGAAAGTCTTGCTGCATCTCGTCCGCGGTCATCGTGTCCCGCTCACGGTAGGACATGCGAGATGCCGCAAGACGGCAGAACCATCGTCATCGTTCGGGAGATCCGCGTCCGAGGGGGCGCCAGCGGACATGCTCTCGTTCGTCTTTGCTGATCTGCGCGGGTCCGACATCTTTCTCGTGTCGCTCCCCTCATCGACAGGCGGGAAGCTGGATATCGATCCCGTCACGTCGGACCGCATATAGCTAATGGCAAACGGCATCCGTCCAGATCGACCTGACTCGTCGTCACGTCAAGATATCGTCGCCAAACTGTCCTCTGCCGCCGGCGGCGCGGCAAGCGGTCACAGCGAAGTCTTCGGGCGTTCGACGAGAGGTCCCGATTCGCTCGCGGGGCTTCTCCAAACGCATTGCCGGTCAAGCAGGTCGTCGGTCGAGCCAGCGGGAATCGAAAACCGGACTCGTCTGCTCAGCCGTAATCGGCAGATCGCCTCCAAAATTGCCGCTCGACGTCAAGCGCTTGATATTAAGCAGAAATCCTGGTCGGCGATCAATGAAGATGATGGCGCAGCATCTTTGATTGGTTAGCGTCACTTACTGATTTTCAGACTGTCACACTAAAGCAAAAGGTGATCAATATAAATAAATCTTTGCGCGTTTATCATGACGTTAGTCGCTGCGACCTGCCAAGCGGGCGCTAGTTGCAACAACAGCATGTTGACCAAATATCACATAGTAAAATATCGCGACTTCGCCGACAAATTATCGGTATTCGAAGTGGGGGTTTCATGAAGAAGATGAATTTGGCTGCCACGGTGGCCACGGCAGCGATTGCATTCGGCTGCGCATCGCCGTCCTATGCCAGGGGCTGCATCACTGGCGCTTACGTGAATAGCGCCCAGGTGTCGTATACGGGGTCGGTGACCGCCGCGCAGAACGTCAGCCTCTTTCCCGACTCGACGATTTTTTCGCCGAACGGCGTCTACAAGCTGATCTTCCAGAAGGACGGCAACCTAGTTCTCTACAAGAACAACACCAAGGCCGTGTGGGCCGTGGACGTTCAGAATTGCGCGCCTAGTCCGAACATGTCGGTGCGCGCCCGGTTCCAGCCCGATGGCAACCTTGTTGTCTACTACGCGAAGCAGAACGACGTCCTGCACGAGTTTTCCGTCTGGGATACCGGGACCGACGGGCACCCCAACGCTCGGCTCGCCGTCCAGAACGACGGCAACCTCGTGATCTACGATTCGAATGGTCGTGTCCTGTGGGCGATCTTCTGATCCACTAGATCGGAGGGGAGTGTTGCCGCTGACGAGCGGCGGCACTTCCCACCTTCGTAGGGCGACGCGATGGTTCGGCGCCTAGTGTCCGTCGCCCCCTGCAGGAGCATGGCATGCTCGCGACATTCGGCACGATCGCGCTCGTCGGGAGCGGACCGGTCCGCCCGCAGTCCGCCGTCGCGGCCCCTGTCGGCGTTCAGCGTGCCGGCCCTCTTGGCACGGACGACATCGTCGTCCTGGGGCGGCGCCCCGCCGAGCCGCCGGCCGATCTGGAGATCGGCGAGGGCGAGATCGCGGCGAGCGGGGCCGACACCATTCGAGAGCTTCTCGGGGATCTCCAGCCCTTCCTCGATCCGACCGGCAATCCCACGACGCTTCTCGTGAACGGAAGGCTGGTCGGCGCCGATGACGGTATCGCGAACTTTCCAGTCGAGGCGCTGCGTAAGATTACCGTGCTGACGTCTGCCGCCGCACGTAAGTTCGGAGGCCGTGCAGACGGGCGGGTCGTCAATCTCGTCCTGAAGTCGAAGTTCGCCAGCACCGAGGTGGAAGGCGCGGTGAACGCAGCGACTGCCGGAGGTCAGTCGGGTGGGAACCTCGGCGTCTCGCGAAGCGCCATCGATGGCGATGCGCGTTGGACCGCCGGACTTCAGTTTGGCCGCCAGGGCGAACTGTCGAAGTCCGCTCGCTCGATACCGGCGACGACAGACCCTGAGGACCGGCTCCCGACGCCCGGCTTCTCCCGATCGAGGGAGGCGAGCGGCTCGACCGAAACTCTGCTGCCCGCAGTGCGCAGTGCGGCCGCGAACGTCGGCGTCACGCAGCCCGTGGGACCCTTCTCCGTCTCGCTCGGCATCGACGCCTCGTCGACGACCAGCGAGGGCAGCGCGGGGCTGCCGACCCTGTTCCTGCCGGACTTCGATATGGCCAGGACACCGTCGTCTGCGAGCGGGATGCTGGTCACCGGGGTCGTCCCCCTGCGCAGTCGGACGATGCAGGAGACGCTGGGCACTTCGATGTCCCTGTCCGGGATCGCGTCGGGAACGCAGATCAACGTCGCCGCTTCGCTTTCCGGCAGTCGTGGCCGCGCGATTGCCGATCTTGGGTTCGACGACGCCGGTCTGGACCGGCTGAGGGCTGCGGAGGGGGCAGGCGAGGGCGGAACCCTGTACTATCGAGAGGCCTATGCCGGCACCAGAACCAGGTCGCGAACGATCAATTCGAACTTAAGGTTCTCGGCCCAGAGGGCCATGTTCAATCTGCCTGGCGGCCCCATGTCCTGGAGCGTGTCGGGATCGATCGCAGGCGGTCGATCGTCGTCGACCGTCGAGGCTCTCCGATCGAGCTCGTCTTCGGCGTCGCGTTTCGCTCAGGAGGGAGGTCAGATCTCGGTGAGCGCCCCGCTGTCGGGCGTCGGCGCCTCCTTCTCGGCGCTCGGCGACCTCGCACTCGATCTCTCGCTTGATCGCCAGAAGTCGCGCGCAACGCCCGCGGAACTGGGATACGGCGCCGCGCTTGCATGGTCGCCCCTGCCGGAGATACAGTTGAGGGCCTCCGGCGATCTCTCGCACAGCTCGCCGTCCCCCGATCAGATTGCGTCGTCGTCCATGACGTCGATCAGTCGAATCTACGACTATGCGACCGGTCGCTTCGTCGACGTGCCCTGGACGACTGGCGGAAATCCGGATCTCGTGGAAGGGACACAGACCAGCGTCATGCTGGGCGCCACTGTCCGTTCGGTCGAACGTCCGGATCTGAGCCTCAACGTCGTCTATCGACGGTCGGACAGCACCGGCGGCGCATTCGCGTTTCCCGAACTGACGCCGCTCATCGAAGCGGCCTTCCACGACCGCATAAGGCGGGATCCGTCAGGCTTGCTGCTTTCCGTAGACGCCCGCCCCATACGGATCGAGCGGCAACGCGACGCCACGATCTCCTCGACGATTACCCTTCGGTCCGGCGGGCGCCCTTCGGGTCGATCTTCGAAAGAGCGTATGTTGTTTGGCATAGTCCTCGGCCATCAGTTCAGACTCCTCAACGAGATTGTCGTCCGGACCGGGATGCCTGTGATCGACCGGCTGGATGGCACCGGAGCGTCTCGCCATCAGCTGGACCTCAGGGGAACCGTGGGCCGCAGATCCTTCGGCGGAAGCGTGACGGCGGCATGGCGAAGTCCGTCCTGGATACGGGGTGATGATCGCCCCCTCAGGCTGTCCTACCCCATGCTGTTCAACGTATCGGCCTTCCTCGACTTCGGCCGCGTGCTCGGTGGCGCGAAGGCGCCTGCCTGGACCAGGCGGATGAAGATGTCGGTAGACGTGACGAACCTCCTGCGCGGCTACCGGCACGCGCGGACGCCGAATGGATCGACCGCTCCCGGTTTCACGGGGGACGAGGTGGATCCGCTCGGTCGCTCTATACGACTTTCGCTCAGGAAGCAGTTCCAGTAGCCGCCAGGATCCAGAATGCCTTCCAGGAAGACGACATCGATGCCCGAGACCTGCGTTCCAGCCGATGAGAGGAAGCCGTTCGCGCAAGGCGAGGGGACCGGCTTGAGCCGTGGCGCATGGTCATGGGCATCGATCGGCTACATCCTCGCCATAGCCATCTTCTTCCGCGTCCCCCTTACCAGCGGTTTCGATCTCGGCTTCGGCGACCGTGGCGACGGCATCATCGAGATCTCGATCCTGGAGCATTGGCGCAACGTCCTAAGCGGCGTGTCGGCATGGCGCTCGTCCTTCTACTTCCATCCGTACGCCGACACGCTCGGATACAACGACGGCTACCTGCTGTATGGAATCGTCTATTCGTTCTGGCGCCTATTCGCCGATCCGTTCCACGCGGACACGCTGAACATCTTCACGTTCAAGACGATCGGATACGTCGGCTCCTATCTGTTCGTGTACCGGACGCTTGGCTGGGGGCGCGGCGCCGCCGTCCTGGCCGCGGTGCTCTTCACCGTAGCGAGCAACATCTCGCTGCAGGCGTGGCACGCACAGCTGCAGAGCGTGGCGCTGCTCCCCGTCGCTCTCATCCTCGCCGTCTCGACGGTCCGTGCGGAGGCGTCCCGGCGGAGGCCGAAGGCCATGCTTCTCTCCGTGGCGCTGTCCGCCCTAATGGCGGCGTGGCTCCTGACCTCGTACTACATGGCGTGGTTCACGATCTTCTCGGCCTGCCTCTACGTGCTCTGCCGAGCCGTCCTTGGCGGAACCTGGAAGCCCAGGGACGTGATTGCATTCGTGAGATCGCACGTCCTGACGATTTCGGTCGGGATGGGTGCGTTCCTGATCATGATCGTGCCGTTCCTGGCGGTGTATTTGCCGAAGGTGCGCGAGACGGGCGGCGAGGACTATTACGAGATGCTCGGCTATCTGGTCACGCCGCTCGTCGACATGATCAACGTCGGTCCCCAGAACTACATGTGGGGCTGGATCTTCCAGCCCCTGCTGGCGCTGGTGCACCGTCTGCTGCCGGACGATCCTGCGCTGCCGGGGCGCGTGCTCCGCGGCGAGCACGAGGCCGGATTTCCAGTGATCATGTTCCTGCTGGTCGTGACGAGCGCCTGGCGGGTGATCGTCCATGGCCGGCTTGCCGACGGAAGCCGCTCGTCCGTCGAGCTTCGCTCCTTCGCGCTCGCCATGATGATCGCATGGCTGCTCACCGTCCAGCTCTGGGTCGCATCGCCCTGGGGAATCGTGTTCGAGCTGGTACCGGGCGCGAAGGGCATGAGGGTCGTATCGAGGTATCAGCTCTGGCTAACGCTCCCCTTTCTGCTGATCGTGATCGCCGTATGGCGTGCCAGAGCAGCCGAGATGGCGCGCCGGTCTCCGGTGATGCTTGCCGTTTTTGCAGGCCTCATGGTGGCGGAGAACCTTAGTGCCGAGACCGCGGCCCAGCTCAGCCGATCGACCCAGCGCGCGGCGCTGTGGAGCATACCGACGCCTCCGGCAGGCTGTTCCGTCTTCTACGTCACCTCGTCGCGTCGTAGCGAACCGATCTACCTTAACGAATACATGGACGATCGCTATCCGCACAACGTCGACGGGATGCTCTTGGCGGAGATCTGGAGGAAGCCGACGATCAACGGGTTCTCGACGTTCAATCCGCCGGACTGGAACTTCGCGAAGCCGAGGGATCGCGACTACGACGCCAGGGTCATGGCCTACGCTGCGCAGCACCGGCTTCGGGAACTGTGCCGGCTCGACGTGAGGCAGGCCGCGCCATGGACGCACATGCATCTCCAGAGATGACAGGCGCCCTTGCGCTCGAGGTGCCGCGCTGGGTCGCCGCATCGAAGGCCAGCGTCGTGGTGATCGAGAACGTGCCGCCGTTCCTCGCCTCGCCCCAGTGGCGCGAGCTCGCCGCTTCCCTGGAAGCGCTCGGCTATGTGGTCGCCACATGGGTTCTCGATGCCGCCGAGCACGGTGCGCCTCAGCTGCGGCGTCGCGCGTTCACGGTGGCCTCGTCCGAACACGATGACACCACATCCGATGCCGGAGATGGTCACGACGGTAATGGGCGAGTCCCGTTCCCCATCATTACTGGTTCGGTCACGGTCGACCTGAAGCGACATAACGGAATAAATGCGCGACGAACGCAGGATGCTCATGCGGAAGGCGAATGTCTACGGCTTGCCCGCTTGATCGCGTCAGTGAGGTGTTGAGCGCGACCGTCGCGCCGCCGAGCGCTGGACCAAGGAGAAGGTGCTGGTCAGGCTCTGACGATCCTGATCGATTCTGACTCTAGGATACGACTGGAGCGCCGTCAGCGGCATGACTATTGTATCTACGACGGCATGCGGCTTTCCGACATAAGATCTTCGGATGACGAAGGACCAGTCATCTTGGGCGTGTAGGACGCGGTGGAAATCTCGACAGGGAACGGAACTCGAACAGAAGCGCTGTTTCATAGTCGATCTGACCTGGGGACCGATCCCAATGTCGATAGACAAGACCGTTCAGCGGTCGGGGGTTTAGTTAATGAAGGTTTTTATCAGTTCGCTGATTTCGGGGTTCGGTCCTTATCGGGACGCAGCTCGTAGAGCCGTGACGACTCTACGCAACGAAGCCGTCATGGCCGAAGATTTCGGTGCGCAGCCAAACTCGTCCCAGATAGCCTGTCTGCAGGGCGTCCGCTCGGCTGATGTCGTCGTGCTCGTCCTAGGACCGGACTATGGGTTTGTTCCGCAGGGCTCGGCGATTTCCGCGACGCACCAGGAGTATCGGGAAGCCCGCGAGACAAGACCCATACTTGCGTTCATCCAGCAGGGTATCGATCCACAGCCGGAACAGAAGGCATTCATCGACGAGGTTCAGGCTTGGGAAGGCGGCCTCTTCCGTAGCGGCTTCACCGACGCTTCGGACCTTCAGGACGGCATCACCCGTGCTCTTCACGACTACACGCTAGCCAACGCCGTAGGTCCGGTCGACCAGGATCAGCTCGTCTCCCAGGCAATCGGCCTGATCCCGCCAGACCGGCGCAACAACAGTCCTTCCACCACGCTTGAAATAGCGATCGTCGGAGGTCCCACGCAGCGCATACTGCGCCCGATGCAGATGGAAGATCCTGCGTTAGGGGAGCACATGGAGCAGTCGGCGCTTTATGGCGACAATCGTCTTTTCGATCGTACGAAGGGCAGCGCGGTGCAGCTTGACGGATCGGACCTCCTTGTCAGCCAGGAGCGGGGTGCCTCGATCCGTCTCACCGAACAGGGGGCCATGCTCTTCCGCCTTTCCCTAGAAGACACTGTAACCCGAGATAGAATGGGCGGTTTCCGTGGGTTGATGATCATCGAAGAGGTCGTCCGTGCGCGACTCGGTGCGGCACTCGGTTATGCGGCGGCGGCGACCGAGAGGATCGACCCAACGCAGCGCCTGACGCACCTTGGGGTGGCATGCCACATCACAGGCGCTGAATACCGGGCTTGGCGGACACGGGCTCAACAGGCAGCCAGTGGCGGTTCTATGCAGATTGGAATGGGTCAGGAGGAGCGTCGTCCTATCACGATGTGCATACGACGGGCCGCCCTACGTCTGGACAGGACGCCCCTCATCGAGGACATCCTCGTGCCACTGCGTCGTCAGTTCTCAAATTAAAGCGATAGAAGGAGGACCGCGAGGACAACCTCGTCCTGCAGTTCGTCGCAATCCAAACTGTGGTTCTGAAAAAATGAGCAGGCTTTCGTGAAAGCCGGCAGGGAAGTGGTGCCCGGGGACGGATTCGAACCGCCGACACTGCGATTTTCAGTCGCATGCTCTACCAACTGAGCTACCCGGGCAGGGTGGAAAGCGAGGATGCTCGCGATCGGAGCGCGGCCTTTAGTCAGCGGAATCGATGCTGTCTACCCCGTCTTTCTCTTCGTCCTTCACCGGCAGGCGATATCCCTCGCCAAGCCATTGCAGCAGATCGCGGTCGCGGCAGCCGCGCGAGCAGAAGGGCGTGTGTTCCGGCGTCGCCGGTTTGCTGCAGATCGGGCAGGTCTTGTCGGTCATGCGCAGTCCAGTCGGTGGGTGACGCCGGTGCGGCGGGCGAGCTCCGCCAGCCAGTCGGGGTGGCTGGTCAGGCAGGCGTGGACCGCGGCCGGCAGGCGGTGGTGCAGCGGGCTGCCCGGCGGCTCGCGTTCGAGCCGGCGCAGCGTCGCGCGGGCGGCGGCACCGACCGGGTCGGCGCGCAGCAGCTCGGGCAGCGAGGCGCGCGGGCGGGGGCGAACGATTTGCAGGAAGCCGAAGCCGTTGACCGCGGTGCGCTCGAACGGCGGCGGCAGGGTGGCGTCGATCGCCTCCGCCACCGCCTGCCGTGCCGCCTTGTTGGCGAGCGTCGGGAAGTCGATGCCGATCGAGCCGCCGATCGCGTGGCGCCGAATCGCCAGTGCGACGGCGCGCGCAGCGGCGATGGCGAGCGGATCAAGCGGCGGCGGCCCGTCGACGTCGAACAGCGTCATCGCCGGGGTCGGCGACATCCGCAGGCCGCCGAGGGGAAAGACGATCTCGCCACCGGTCGCCTCTTCGAGCAGTTCGGACCAGCCGGCCGCTTCGAGCGCGTCGGGTTCGTGTGGCCGCAGCGTGCGGACCGGCAGGCCGGTGGCGTGGAGGCGGGCGAGCAGGTCGGGGCCTTCGCCGAGCGGCGCATCGCTGGCGACGGCGCGGGCGGGTTTGGCGCGGCCGGCTTCGGGGATCGCCTCGCGCACGATCTGGACGGTGAAAGCGGCGCCCTTGGTGATGCCGGGGGGGATGCGCGCGATCACCGCGTCATGGCCGGCGATGTCGAGGCGGCCCATGCCGCCGGCGGTCAGTTCGACCAGTCGCGCGCGAGCGACGGAACCGAGGCGGAGCGGGTCGGGCCGTTCGATCGCGGCCTCGACGATATGGGCGTCCTCGACCAGCGCGGCGCGCGCTTCGCCGATGCCGGCCTCATAGAGCCACTCAGGCAAGCGGCAGGCCAGCGGTGCGCAGCAGCGCGCGCGTCTCCATCAGCGGCAGGCCGACGACGCCCGAATGGCTGCCGTGGAGGAAGCGGACGAAGGCCTCGGCGCGGCCCTGGATGGCATAGCCGCCAGCCTTGCCCTCGCCCTCGCCACTGGCGACATAGGCATCGATCTCGGCGGCATCGAGCGGGCGGAAGGCGACGATCGTGTCGGACAGGCGATGGCGCAGCGTCCCCGCGGTGTCGATCACCGCGACCGCGGACAGGCAATGGTGGCGGCGACCGGACAGCAGCGCCAGCATGCGGCGCAGGTCAGCCTCGTCCGCCGGCTTGCCGAGGATGCGGCGGCCGACCGCGATCGTGGTGTCGCCGGCGAGGATGACCTCGTCCGGTGCACGGTCGACCGCGCGCGCCTTGGCGCAGGCGATGCGCAGCACATAGTCGCGCGGACGTTCGGCAGGCAGCGGCGCCTCGTCGATATCGGGCGCGGTGATCCGGTCGGCGACGAGGCCGAGGCGGCCGAGCAGTTCGCGGCGGCGCGGGGACGAGGAGGCGAGAACGAGCGACACGAGAGTCGCGGCCGCTTATTGCGGGCCGGGACCGCCGCGACCGGGCATGAAGCGGTAGGTGATCCGCCCCTTGGTCAGGTCATAAGGGGTGAGTTCGACCAGCACCTCGTCGCCGACCAGCACGCGGATGCGGTTCTTGCGCATCTTGCCGGCGGTATGTCCGAGAATTTCGTGATCGTTTTCGAGCTGGACACGGAACATCGCGTTGGGGAGCAGTTCCACCACGCGGCCGCGCATCTCGAGCAATTCTTCCTTGGCCAAAAATCAACCTCTATTCGCGTGCTTCGGGCGCGCCCTTAGCGCAGGCTGCCGAAAAAGGGAAGCAATGGGGACCGGCGTGCGGGCGCCAACTTCACAAAGTTCACGCATATCGCCGTCGGCAACACCATGGATGTGGGGAGCGCGGGGCGGTTCGGCAAGCGCATGGCGTCGGAACGCGTCGCGGGACCGCCCGGCCCGGGGGGGACAGTCGACGATGGCAAAGAGCAAATCGGGAGGATGGCAGATCGTCGGCGTGTAGGACAGGCCGGATTGCTTTGCAGGCCGCCCCGAACGCAGATGTACGTCTAGTTGCTGAAGCTAAGTTCTTACGCTGGGTTATGTTTTGCCAGAAAAGCGCCCATGGCCTTGAGAAATTCCAGCCGGTCTTCGCTGCGGGTGAAATGGTGGTCGCCTAAAGGTTGTTCGATATATTCATAGGGTTTGCCCGCCGCCTTCAACGCTTCGGCCATCTGCCGCGATTGCTTGACGGGGACGCGGCGGTCGGCCTTGCCGTGCATCAACAGGACGGGGATCGACACCTGATCGGCGGCGAAGCGCGGTGAGACGCCATGCAGATCCTGCGTGCGCTTGCTCCAATAGCGTCCCAAGGTCTTGCCGTTGAGGAGTTGCGCGTTGCGGCCTTGCCCCCAAACCCGCGTGAGGGGGGATGACCGGGGCCATGGCAGGCTGCAAGTGCGGATTGGAAAGTGCCTGATATTGCTATCGTGGCACCGCAATGATCGAGCGGGTGACGGTGGCCATCGTGACGGCTGCCGACGTTTCGCGCATCATGGATCGCGCGTCATCCATCGGTCCCGGCTTTCGGCGGGATGACGCGCGGGGGGCGTCATGGGCGCCGTCCCGTCATCGGGGCGCCCCCTCCCGCGCCCAAGGCTATCGCATATGAGAATTTGTGCGGATCCGCCGTGTTCCAAACCCACCCCGTCACCCCGGACTGGTTCCGGGGTCCACTCCGCGGCGAGGAGAAAGGCATGATTCGACACCGTTCTCTTGGGGTCAGGTGGACCCCGGAACCAGTCCGGGGTGACGCAGACAATGTGGAAGCGGCTCGATCCTCATCACCGCAGCCATATGCGATAGCCCTGTTCCCGCGCCCGCCTCAGTCGACCAGCGGGGCGTCTGGGCGATAGCCGACCGTGGCGATCACGGTGCCGTCGGGGTTCTTGCCGGCGCGGTAATAGGCACCGATCTGCTGGCGCTGTCCCCAGGTCAGATCATCCCAATCCTGGCGGTCGTTGCTGGGATGCCGGCCGCCGGCGCGTTTGTCGATGATCCTGCCCTTGCCGTCCGACGCCCGCTGGGTCCTCGCGCGGCCGATGCCCTTGGCCTTGAGTTCGTCGTCGAACGCGCCGCTTTCCACCGCCTGTTCGAACTTTTCGAGGAATTCCTCGAAGCGATCGACCGGCAGGTGGTTGGTCGTGGCGCCGTTGATCTCCAGCGTCTCGCCGCCGATCTTCACCGTCATGGCGAGGACGCCGTTCTTGATCTGCCACCAACGGCTCGTCGCCTTGCTGGTGTCACCGGTGCGCGCGACGAACTGATCGCGCATGCGCTTGATCCCGTCGAGCAGCGGCTTGCGTGCCTTGTGCGGATCGTCGTGCTGGACGTTGAACGTATCGGCCAGACCCACATTGTCGATAAAGCCGGCAAGTGTGTCTTTCATCGTCTTCCGCTCCGTCACGATCGGAGGCGCGGCTAGGCACCAGACCTTACCGATTTATCAACGAAATGGCCGGCGGATTGCGTGGTGGGCACCGGGGTCGGCGACGGTGCTGGAAGGAAACGTTGTCTTTCCTGACGTTAGCTTTGGGTTGGCGCGGTCGAGAAAATTGCGGCGGGGCGCCGATCGGTGGGGTCGGGGTCGGGAGGAAGGCTGGTTCGCGCGAAAGCGCGAAGGCGCGAAGGGAAGAAGGGATTTGCGCGCGGAGGCGCGGAGGCGCGGAGGTGTCGCGTTCGTGGGATATGGCGTCGCCACCCCGTTCGTCACCCCGGCGGAGGCCGGGGCCTATGGTTGCGGTAAGCTCCGATGTGGGGCGCTGCCGCCCCGTCGGGGCGTCCATGGGGCCCGACGTTCGTCGGGATGACGAATGGGAGAGGCGGCAACCTCTCTCTCTCTCTCCTTTCGTGGGGCTTAGCCGCCGCCGCCCGCCGCCAGCGCCGCCAGCAGCAGCAATGCGACGATGTTGGTGATCTTGATCATCGGGTTGACCGCCGGGCCGGCGGTGTCCTTGTACGGATCGCCGACGGTGTCGCCGGTGACCGCGGCCTTGTGCGCCTCGGATCCCTTGCCGCCGTAATTGCCGTCCTCGATATACTTCTTGGCATTGTCCCACGCGCCGCCGCCGCTGGTCATCGAGATGGCGACGAACAGGCCGGAGACGATCACGCCGAGCAGCATCGCGCCGAGCGCGGCGAAGCCCTGCGCCTGGCCCGCCACCGCGGTGATGATGAAGTAGAGCGCGATCGGGCTCGCCACCGGCAGCAGCGAGGGCACGATCATCTCGCGGATCGCGGCGCGGGTGACGAGGTCGACGGTGCGGCCGTAATTCGGGCGGCTGGTGCCGAGCATGATGCCCGGATTGTCGCGGAACTGGCCGCGCACCTCCTCGACCACCGCGCCCGCCGCGCGGCCGACCGCGGTCATGCCGAACGCCCCGAACAGATAGGGGAGCAGCGCGCCGAGCAGCAGGCCGACGATGACGTAGGGATTCGAGAGGCTGAAATCAACGGTGACGTCGGGGAAGTAGGTCTGGAGGTCCGTCGTATACGCGCCGAACAGCACGAGCGCGGCGAGGCCGGCCGAGCCGATCGCATAGCCCTTGGTCACCGCCTTGGTGGTGTTGCCGACCGCGTCGAGCGCGTCGGTACGCTGGCGGACGTCGTCGGGCAGGCCGGCCATCTCGGCGATGCCGCCGGCATTGTCGGTCACCGGGCCGTAGGCGTCGAGCGCCACCACCATGCCGGCAAGCGCGAGCATCGCGGTCGCGGCGAAGGCGATGCCGATGATCCCGGCGAGCTGGTAGGTGGCGATCACTGCGACGACGATCACCAGCGTCGGCATCGCGGTCGATTCGAGGCTGATCGCGAGGCCCTGGATGACGTTGGTGCCGTGGCCGGTCTGGCTGGCGGCGGCGATCGACTTGACCGGGCGATAATTGGTGCCGGTGTAATATTCGGTGATCCAGACGATCAGTCCGGTGACGGCAAGGCCGATCACCATGCACCAGAACAGGTCCATGCCGGTGAAGCTGGGGATCGCCCCCGCCGCCGCGGCGGGCCGGTCGAAGCCGGTGGTGAGATCGTCCGACACCGCGTCGAGGAAGCCCGCGCTGCCGATCGTGCGGTGGAGGTCGCCGAGCACATAGTGCGTGGCGAGATAGATGGCGGGGATCGACAGCAGCGCCGACGTCCAGAAGCCCTTGTAGAGCGCGCCCATGATGCTGCCCTTGCCGAGGCGGACCGCATAGGTGCCGATGATCGAGGTGACGATGCACACGCCGCCGACGAGCAACGGCAGGCTCATCAGCCGCATCAGTTCGGCCGCATCGGCGCGGATCAGCAGCGCGATCGAGATCATCGTGACGCCCAGCGTAACGACGTACGTCTCGAACAGATCGGCGGCCATGCCCGCGCAATCGCCGACATTGTCGCCGACATTGTCGGCGATCACCGCGGGATTGCGCGGATCGTCCTCGGGGATGCCCGCCTCGACCTTGCCGACGAGGTCGGCGCCGACGTCGGCCGCCTTGGTGAAGATACCGCCGCCGAGGCGCGCGAAGATCGAGATGAGCGACGCGCCGAACGCCAGCGCGGTCAGCGCCTCGACGATGATCCGGTCGTTGGGGGCATGGCCGGCGGGGCCGGTGAGATACCAGAAGAAGCCGCTGATCGCGAGCAGGCCGAGCCCGGCGACGAGCATGCCGGTGACCGCGCCCGAGCGGAACGCCATGGTGAGGCCGCCCTGCAACGAATGACGTGCGGCTTCGGCGGTGCGGACGTTGGCGCGGACGGAGATGTTCATGCCGACATAGCCGGCGACGCCCGACAGCAGGGCGCCGATGACGAAGCCGATCGTCGAGATCGCGCCCAGTGCGGCGAACAGGATGACCGCGACGATGACGCCGACGATCGCGATGGTGGTATATTGGCGGCCGAGATAGGCCTTGGCGCCTTCCTGGATGGCGGCGGCGATGTCCTGCATTTTCGCATCGCCGGGCGAGGCGCGCAGCACCTGTTGGCTGGTGACGAAGCCATAGACCACGGCGATGACGCCGCAGAGGATGGCGATGAAGACCGTGGTCATTCTCGCATCTCCTTCTCCTGTTGACGCACGGCCGATGTGTCCCGGTCTCGTGGCGCTTGGATGGAGGCTATGGCGCGGGCGCGGGGAGCGCAAGCGGGTTCGATCATGACCCGTCGCCGCCGCAGGCCGTGGATGTTTGCCGGTACGGAGATATTCCGGAAGTCATAACGCAAATGTTTGCAACGGTTTGCAGCAGCTCGTCGTCCAAGTGCCGTATTGATCGCGAAGCGGAAAGGTATGCGCTCGTCCGGATCGACTACCCATGCCGCTATATAGCTACAATGTGCCCGCCGGAGGGACATCGGCACTGGTAACGTCTGCGGGAGATGCCTGCGGCGGCTACGCCTTGCAAAAGAGCCCATAGCCGAATCAGTTGAACCTGATTCGCATTAGCGATAGCTGCACTTCAAAGATGGGGGGCTATCATGAGGAAGAGCATGCATGTCGCCGGTGTCGCGCTGGTGGCGCTGGTATCGGTCCAGGTTCGGGCGGAGCCGTTGCAGCGTGACGTCAGCGCAGGCGCGCAGGTCGCATCGACGACGGAGCGGGGCGACCCGGATGACGACATCCTCGTGCAAGCGCGACGCGACGAGACCCTAGCCGGCACCAAGACCGCGACGCCGCTGATCCAGGTGCCGCAGCCGCTGACCGTCATCCTCGACGATGTCTATCGCGCGCAGGGGGCGATCAACATCTCGGATACGGTGCGTTATGCCGCCGGCGTCAATTCCGACGCCTACGGCCGCGACACGCGCGTCGACAGCTTCACGATCCGCGGCGTCAACGCGCTGCAGTTCCGCGACGGCATGCGCGACATCTTCAGTTATTATGCGAGCATCACCTCCGACCCCTATAATTTCTCGCGGGTCGAGATCGTCCGCGGGCCGGCGTCGGTCTTGTTCGGGCAGGGATCGATCGGCGGCATCGTCAATCTGGTGTCGAAGACCCCCGTCTTCGCCAATGCCGGCGAGATCGGCGTGACCTATGGCAGTTACGACCGCAAGGAGGTGCTCGCCGACCTCAACGGCGTCGCCGGCAGCACGCTGGCGGGCCGCATCGTCGCGCGCGTCCGCGACGCCGGCACCTATGTCGCCAACGTCCCCGACGACCGGATCATGCTAGCGCCCTCGGTGACCTGGCGGCCGTCGGAACGGACCGACGTGACGCTGCTCGGCCTGTACCAGAAGGACAATGGCGGCTCGACCGCCAATTTCCTGCCGATCGTCGGCACGCTGCGCGACAATCCGGGCAACCCGCGGCTGCCGCGCTATCTGTTCGTCGGCAAACCCGGCTACGACCGCTACGCCGGCCGGCTGCTACAGGGTGGGGGCGTCGTCACGCATCGTTTCAGCGATGCCGTCACGCTGAGCCTGAAGGCGCGCTACATCGACAGCCATCTCGACTATTTCACGCATTATACCGATAGCTACCGCAAACCCGCCAATCCCTATGTCGCGGGCAGCAACGGCCGCCGGATCGGCCTCTACACCGCTTCGTCGGTCGCGCGGCTGAACGTCTTCAGCACCGACGACAATCTCCAGATCCGCTTCAACACCGGCGCGGCGATCGAACACCGCCTGCTCGCCGGCGTCGACTATAGCTGGAATCAGGTGCGCAAGAGCGACAATTACGGATATCAGCAGATCGATCTTTACACTATCGATCATGCAGCGATTCTCGAGCCGCCGCTGGTCGCGCCGTTCGGCCGCGATACGCAGAAGCAGCTCGGCCTGTACGTGCAGGATCAGATTCGCATGTGGGAACGCGTCTCGGTAGTGCTCGGCACGCGGCACGACCGGGTGCGGGGCACGAAGCTCAACACCCGCTCGGGGGTTACGACGCGGACGACCGATACCGCGACGACGTTCCGCGCCGGCATCATCGGCGAGGCTGCAGCGGGCATTTCACCCTTCTTCAGCTATACCGAGAGCTTCCAGCCGATCGCCGGCCAGACCAGCAGCGGCGCCGCCTTCCGCCCGCAAACCGGCAACCAATATGAGACGGGGGTGAAGTGGCAGCCCGATGCGGCGACTTTGGTCACCGTCACCGGCTTTCGCATCAAGGAGCGCAACCGTCCGGTCGCCGATCCCGCCAATCCGCGCGGGCAGATCCAGGCCGGCGAACTGATCACCAAAGGCGTCGAAGTCGAGGCGACGCGCACGCTGCCCGGCCGTTGCGATCTCACGCTCGCTTATGGCTATAACGACGTGACCGGCGACACCATCGCGACGGGCTATGCCGCCAAACATGTCGCCTCTGCCTGGGGAACCAAGACGTTCGTCGGTCGCGACGCCAACCTGCGGCTGGGCGCGGGCGTGCGCCATATCGGCGAGCAGGTGTCGAGCAGCCCGGTGTGGACGATCGTCACGCCCGGCCGCACGATGGTCGACGCGCTGGTCGAGCTGGAGCGCGACCGCTGGCGGCTGACGCTCAACGCAACAAACTTGCTCGACAGGCGCGTCTTCGCCTCGTGCCTCGCCCGCGGCGACTGTTTCAGCACCGCGCCGCGCAACGTGATGGTCTCGCTCGGCTATCGTTTCTGATCGGCGCGCATCGCGTGGATCGTCGAGGCTTTAGTGTTCGAAGCCGAGCCGTGCGGGCAGGGGGAGGGGCTCGCCGGCGTCGTGCAGATGCAATCCGCTGCCGCGGGCGAAGCGGCCGAGGCGGGTGGCGACGACGGGCGGGACGACGTTGGCGGGCATCGCGAACAGCAGTTCGTAATCGTCGCCCGCGGTCGCGGCGGCTAGGCGCGCGGCGCGGTCTTCGCCCGCGAAGGCGCGATAGGGCGCCGACAGCGGCACCGCGGCGAGATCGAGATGGACGGCGAGGCCGCTCGCTTCACCCATCCGCGCGGCGTCGATCAGCAGGCCGTCGCTGACGTCCATCATCGCATGCGCGATGCGGCTGAGCACGCGGCCCTCGGCGAGGCGCGGGGTCGGGCGGCGGTAGCGCGCGGCGAGTTCCGGGGGGCCGTCGGCGCCCTGCGCGATGGCGAGGCCGGCACCGGCGTCGCCGATCGTGCCGGTGACCCAGAGCGCGTCATTCTCACCGGCGCCGCCGCGCGGCGGTGCGGGGGTGTCGCAGCCGAAGGCGGTCACGGTGAGGACGCGCGGCGCACCGGCGGGGAGCGTCACCGTGTCGCCACCGAGCAGGCTGGTGCCGCAGGCGGTCAGCACCTCGGCGAGGCCGGCGAGGAAGGCGCGATCCCAGGCATCGTCGGAGAGCGGGTAGTTGAGCAGGATGCCATCGGGCTTGGCGCCCTTGCCGGCGATGTCGGAGAGGTTGGTGGCGACGAGCTTCCACGCGACGTCCTGCGGTGTGTCGTCGCTGAGGAAGTGGACGCCCTCGACCAGCGTATCGGTGGTGACGACGAGGGGAACGTGGAGCAGCCGCGCGGTGTCGTCGCGCAGCCCCCGCGCCGCCGGATGGAGCGGCAGGGCGCGCAACGCGGTGAGGAAGTCGGTTTCGGTCATGCGCTCCTTTCGCCGCAAGCCCCTCTCCGCCAAGGGGGGGCAATCTTCGTCATGCCGGGCTTGATCCGGCATCCCGCCTTTCGCACCGTTCGAGGAAGCGGGACCCCGGCGCAAGGCCGGGGTGACGGTGCGGGTTCGGAAATGCGTCCGGAACCCGGAGACGCTCATATGCAATAGCCCGCTCCCTCGCGGGGAGGAATTGCGGAGCTACGCCGTGCGTACGTCCTTGGCGATGCCGTCGAGCAGGCCGTTGACGAAGCCGGCCTCGCGGCGCTCGTAGAAGGCGTGGGCGACGTCGACATATTCGCTGATCGTCGCACCGACGGGCACGTCGGCGCGCGCCATCAGCTCGTAGGTGCCGGCGCGCAGGATCGCCTTCATCGGCTTGTCGAGGCGGGCGAGCGTCCAGCCCTTGGCGAGCTTCTTCTCGATCGCGAGGTCGATCTCGCCGGCGCGCGCGGTCGTGCCCTTGACGAGGTCGTCGAAGAAATCGACGTCGGCGTCGGCATATTCCGCGTCCTCGATCGTCGCGCCGAGGCGGTGATTGTGGAATTCATGGAGCAGCGACGGCACCGCGGTGCCTTCCATCTCGTGCTGGTAGAGCGCCTGGACGGCGGCGAGGCGGGCGGCGGCGCGCGCCTGGGTGCGGTTGGAGCTTCGGGACATCCGGCGGGCCTGTAATCGGATTGACGCGATCCGTCACCCCTCTGCCGGGCCGCGACGCCGTGCGCGCCGCGGCCCGAAGCGGGATCAGGGCATCAGCACGGTGTCGACGACGTGGATGACGCCGTTCGACTGCATGACGTCCTTGATCGTGACGTGGCTGGTGCCGCCCTTGGCATCGGTGAGCATCAGCGTGTTGCCCATCATCGACGCGGTGAGCGGCTCGCCCTGCACCGTGGTCAGCGTCGCCTTGCCGCCGCCGGCCTTGATCGCGGCGGCGATCTGCTTCGACGTCATCGTGCCGGCGACGACGTGATAGGTCAGGATATTGGTCAGCGTCGCCTTGTTCTCGGGCTTGACCAGCGTGTCGACGGTGCCGGCGGGGAGCTTGGCGAAGGCGGCGTTGGTCGGCGCGAAGACGGTGAACGGACCGGGGCCGGAGAGCGTGTCGACGAGACCCGCCGCCTTGACCGCGGCGACGAGCGTGGTGTGATCCTTCGAATTGACCGCATTCTCGACGATCGTCTTGGTCGGGTACATCGCGGCGCCGCCGACCATCGGGTTCTTGGCGGCCGACATGGCAGGGCCGGCGGCGAGCAGTGCGACGGCAGCGAGCCCGGCGCGGAAATGGGTCTTGGTCATGGGAGCATCCTTCTCTTGGCGCACCCTTTGCGGGTTGCTGATGAGAGGTACGTCGGCGACGTGGCCGGGGATGCTTTGACGCTGAATTGATTCACGCGAAGGCGCGAAGGCGCGAAGAAGGATTTTGTTCGCGCAGAGGCGCAGAGGCGCGGAGATGATGTGGGTGGTGGGAACGGCCCCCTTGATCTCGAAGTGGGTTACTAAGGGCTTGGCCACACTCCGAGCGAAAGACCTCCGCGCCTCCGCGCGACCGGAGTTCTTTGCGTCAAAGGCCTTTCAGGCGTGGCTTCCAGCGGGCGGCGATGTCGGCAGCGGCGGTGTCGCCGTTCGTTGTATTGGCGCTTTGATAGACGTCGATCGTGATGCCACGCTCGACCAGTCGCGCCGTCGCTTCCGCCAGTAGCGCGTTGATGATGAATGCGCCGAGGATGGTGGATGTCGGGCCCATCCTCGGGCCATGCGGGCCGGCCGGGACGCTGGCGTCGCCGGGAACCGCGCCGTTGTCGAGGACGATGTCGCTGACCTCGAACAGGCGCTGCCCCGATGGGTGGAGGGAATCGACGCTGCGCGAATGGCGCAGCGAGGTGATCGCGATCACGGTCGCCCCGCGCGATCGGCAGGCAAGCGCCATCTCGATCGGGAAGGCGTTGCGCCCGGAATTGGACACGACGACCACGACGTCGCCGGCCGCCACGGGATAGTTCGCCAGCAGCGCTTCGGCACGGCCCGGCTCGCGCTCCAGCGATGACGAGCGCGTCGCGCTGACATGCAGCATCAGGTCGGGGTCGAGGATCGCTTGCACCGCAGCGACACCGCCGGCGCGGTAGAAGGCTTCCTCCGCGATCAGGTGGGAATGGCCGCTGCCCGCCACGTAGATGATGCGGTCCGCCGAAAGCGCCGATGCCACCGCGTCGCAGCCACGGTCGAAGGCATCGTCCTGTGACGCGACAAACTCATCGAGCGACCGGACGATCGCGTCTCGATAGTCCCGGGTAAACCGCCCCATATCCACCGCCCCCGCACTATGCTGCCATGCGCGTGGGGCAGCCTATCGCAGACCAGAGACGACGGCCATCATTCCCTTAGCGGTTCAGCCGTAACCGCAACGCCACTGAACGCGCATGCGCGGGCAGGCCTTCGGCGTGGGCGAGGGCGACGGTGGCGGGTCCGAGTTTGGCCAGCGCGGCCTCGTCGAGCCCGAGGAAGCTGGTGCGCTTCATGAAGTCGAGCACCGACAGGCCGCTGGCGAAGCGGGCGCGGCGGCCCGTCGGGAGGACGTGGTTGGGGCCGGCGACATAGTCTCCGATCGCTTCTGGCGTGTGGCGGCCGAGGAAGACGCTGCCGGCATGGCGGACGCGGTCGAACAGCGCTTGCGGGTCGTCGACGGCGAGCTGGAGATGCTCCGGCGCGAGGCGGTCGACCAGCGGGCAGGCGGCTTCGAGCGACTCGACGACGATGATCGCGCCATTGGCGTCCCAGGCGGCGCGGGCGACCGCGGCGGTGGGCAGGATCGCCAGTTCCTCGTCGACCGCCGCCGCGACGCGGTCGGCATAAGCGGCGTCGTCGGTGAACAGGATCGACTGCGTGGTGACGTCGTGCTCGGCCTGGCTGAGCAGGTCGGCGGCGGTCCATTGCGGATCGTTCAGCGCATCGGCGACGACGACGATCTCGCTGGGGCCGGCGACCATGTCGATGCCGACGACGCCATAGACCTGACGCTTGGCCTCGGCGACCCAGGCATTGCCGGGGCCGGTGACGACGTCGACCGGCAGGATGCGGCCGGCGCCGTAGGCGAGCGCGGCGATCGCCTGCGCACCGCCGATCCGCCACACCTCGTCCACCCCGGCGAGATGCGCGGCGGCGAGTACGAGATCGTTGATCTGGCCGTCGGGCGTGGGGGTGACCATTACCAGCCGGCCGACGCCCGCGACCTTGGCGGGGATCGCGTTCATCAGCAGCGACGACGGGTAGGCGGCGCGGCCGCCGGGGACGTAGAGGCCCGCCGCGTCGACGCCGCGCCAGCGCGCGCCGAGGCGGACGCCGGCCTCGTCGACATAATCGCTGTCGGTGGGCTTCTGGCGCTCGTGATAGGCGCGGATGCGTGCGGCGGCGAGGTCGAGCGCGTCGCGCAACGATGGGTCGAGCGCGGCATAGGCGGCGGCGCAGGTGGCGGGTTCGATGCGCCAGCCGGTTTCGGCGAGATCGTGGCGGTCGAGCTTGCGGGTGAAGGCTTCGACCGCAGCCTCGCCGTCGTCGCGGACGGCGCGGATGATCGCCGCGACGTCGCGGGTGACGTCGGCGGAGGCTTCGCGGCGGCCCTCGACCAAGGCGGTGAAGGCGTCGGCAAAGCCGGCGTCGCGGGTGTCGAGGCGGATCATGCCGCCTGCTCCTGTGCGACGGCGCGGCGGAACGCCTCGACCAGCGGCACGACCTCGGGCCGGGTCTTCATCGCGGCGCGGTTGACGATCAGGCGGCTGGTAACCTCGGCGATCACCTCGACCTCGACGAGGCCGTTTTCCTTGAGCGTCTTGCCCGACGAGACGAGGTCGACGATGCGCGGGGCGAGGCCGAGCGTCGGCGCCAGCTCCATCGCGCCGTTGAGCTTGACGCATTCGGCCTGCACGCCGCGCGCGGCGAAATGCGCGGCGGTGGTGTGCGGATATTTGGTGGCGACGCGGACGTGGCTCCAGCCGCGCGGATCGTCGGTGGCGGCCATCGCGGCGGGTTCGGCGACCGAGATGCGGCAATGGCCGATGCCGAGGTCGACCGGCGCATAGAGTTCCGAATAGGCGAATTCGGCGAGCACGTCCGACCCGACGATGCCGAGCTGCGCGGCACCGTGCGCGACGAAGGTCGCGACGTCGAAGGCGCGGACGCGGATCAGCTCGATATGCGGCACGTCGGTGGCGAAGCGCAGCGCGCGGCTGTTCTCGTCGCCGAACGCGGCTTCGGGGTGGATGCCGGCGCGCGCGAGCAGCGGCAGCGCCTCGGCGAGGATACGGCCTTTCGGCACGGCGATGACTAAGGGGGGTGTCGACACGGCCCGGGCTTTACTGGCGGGCAGGGGTGGGCGCAACAGAGCGCGACGAGGAGGCGAGTCGATGGCGGGCGAAGCGGAGAACCGGGCGGCATTCGCGGTGCAGGCGGGCTATTGCGCGGCGATGGCGGCGCCGGTGACGGCGCGGGTCTGCGTGGCGCTGGGGCAGGCGCTCGATCGGACCAGCGCGACCGGGCGGCGGGTGCTCGACTGGCCAGGCGAGCCGGTGGCCGATGCGGTGGTGCTGCGGCTGGTCGGCGGGCTGCATGCGCTGCATCGTGCGGGCGCGAATGCCGATCTGTCGCTGGTGTTCGACGGTGCCGTGACCGAGGAGGCGGCGGTCGCGGCAACGCTCGGGCGGGTGGTCCGCGACCATGACGCGGCGCTGCTGCCGTGGCTCGACGGGCCGCCGCAGACCAACGAGGCGGCGCGGTCGGCGGGGCTGATGACCGGGCTGCTGCATCTCGCGACGCGGTTCGGGCCGCGCGTCGAGGTGCTGGAGATCGGGTCGAGCGCGGGGCTCAACCTGATGCTCGGGCGCTATCGCTTCGATCTCGGGGGCGTGACGGGCGGGCCGGAGGATGCGGCGGTGCGGATCGTGCCGGAATGGCGTGGCGTGGCGCCACCCGTGGCGACGGTCGACGTGGTGGGCGCGCGCGGCGTCGACATCGCGCCGGTCGATGTCGGCGATCCGGCGCAGGCGGCGCGGCTCGAGGCCTATGTCTGGGTCGATGCGCAGGAGCGACTCGCGCGGCTCGCCGCGGCGATCGGCGAGGTGCGCCGCGTCGGCGTCGATCTGGTGCAGGGCGATGCGGCCGACTGGGTCGAGGCGCGGCTCGCCGAACCGCAGGCGGCGGGGGTGACGCGGGTGCTGATGCATTCGGTGGTGTGGCAGTATCTTCCGGCCGCGGGGCGGGCGCGGATCGTCGCGGCGATGGCGGCGGCGGGGGCGCGGGCGAGCGCGGACCGTCCGCTCGGCTGGGTGATGATGGAGCCGAACCGCGATCTCCACCGCCACGAGGTGCGCGTGCGCGGCTGGCCGGGCAAGACGGCGATGGAGCTGGTGGCGCTGACCCATGCGCATGGCGCGTGGGTCGAAGGGTTGGCGGCGCCGTATGAGACGCGCGACTATGTGATGCGGCGCGGGGCGTATGAGGCGGATTGAAAGGGATAAGATTCCCTGTTTCCGTCATCCCCGCGAAAGCCGGGACCCATGGATGCGCATCGCTGCCGCATTGCGCCTCGCCGACGACACCGAAACCATGGGTCCCGGCGTTCGCCGGGATGACGAACAGGGGATAGCGATCGTCGGCGGGAAGGGCGCGAACCCTTCCCGCCCCGATCATCAATAGAAGAAGCGGTTGTAGACCTGCACCGCGCGGCCCGAGCGGGTGTCGACCAGCACGACGTCGTTGCCGTAGCGGACCCAGCGCTGATAGCCGTAGCCCGGACGCGGCAGGCGATAGGTGCCGTAATCGTTGATCCAGTAACGCTGGCCGTAATATTCCGGCGCGAAGCGATAGCCGACGTTCACCGGGCGGTAGCGATAGCCGCGCGGACCGGCATAGACGCCGCGGCGATAGACGTCGCCGTGCGTGCGGCGATAGTCGCGCCAGTCCTCGCGCAGCTCGCGGCGATCCTCGCGGACCTCGCGGCGCGCCTCGCGGATGTCGCCGCGGTCGCCATAGGCGCGGGCGCGGGCGAGATCGCGCTCGCTCTGGCGGACTTCGCGTTCGCTCTGACGGACCTCGCGGGCACTCTGCGCGCTCGCCGCGGCGGCGGGCAGGACGGTCGCGGCGGCGATGGCGGCGATGATGATCTTACGCATCGTAACTCTCCTCTATGGCGCGCTTCGGCCGTCGGGACGGCGAAGAGCATGGCGGCCTTTTCCGCCTATGCGGCTGAACGCACGAGGAATGTTTTGGTCAGCAAAACGAAAGCTGGGTGCGCGTGCTCGCCCTCACCCCTCGCCGGCTGCGCCGTCTCGTCCCCTCTCCCGGCGGGAGAGGGGAAAGGCGCGTCGCGCCGAGGGGTGAGGGTGGAGACGCCCTCAGATATTCCAACGCCGCATCGCCGCGACGACCGCTTCGGGCTTTTCCCATGGCACGAAATGGCCGGCGTCGATCTTCTCGACCGTCAGCTTCGGCACATAGGGGCCGAGATCGTCGACCAGCACCGGCAGCAGCGCCGAATCGCGCATCCCCCAGATCACCAAAGTATCCTGCGTCACCGGCGGGAAGGGGCGGTCGAGGAAGGCGGGGCGGGGCGGCGTCTCGTCCATCGCGGGGACGATGACGGTGGAGGCGCGATACCAGTTGAGCATCGCGGTCATCGCGCCCGGCTGCGACCATTCGTCCAGATAGGCGGCCTTGTCGGCGCCGGCGATCGCATGGGTGACGTGATGCGCGAAGGTCGAGCCGAGGAACTTCTCGAGGCCGGCGCCGGTCAGGCCCCGGTCGATCGTCGTGTCGCGGAAGCGGGTGATATATTGGCTCGCCTTGCGCTGTTCGGGTTCGTCGAACAGCGCGCGCTGGAAGAGATAGGGGTGCGGCGCGTTGACGATCACCAGCCGCGCGACGCGGTCGGGGCGGGCGAGCGCCGCCATCCACGCGATCGCGCCGCCCCAGTCGTGGCCGACCAGCGTGAACCGGTCGATGTTCAGGTGATCGGCGAGCGCGATGAGGTCGGCGAGGATCCTGTCGGCGGCATAGGCCTCGACGCCCTCGGGCTTCGAGGACCGGGCGAAGCCGCGCTGGTCGGGGGCGATCACATAATGGTCGCGGGCGAGGTCGGGCAGGATTCCGCGCCACGTCCGGTGCGATTCGGGAAAGCCGTGGAGCAGGATCACCGGTGGCCGGTCGGGCGCGCCGGCGATGGCGACGTCGAGTTCGACGCCGGTGGGAAGGGCGATGCGCTGTACCGCTGGGGTCATGATAACACTGGGGTCATGAGGCTCTCCTGTTTCCCTCCTGCCATTTCCCACGGTCGTCATCCCCGCGGAGGCGGGGATCCAGACGCGCGGGTTCCTGCTTGAGCCGCATCGTCAGCGTGTATGGATCCCCGCCTTCGCGGGGATGACGGGGAATGCTCGGTCAGGGATAGCTCACCGTATTCGGCACTTCGGGGATGGGGATCCATTCCTTGTCGTCGCCGGGGACGACGGGAAATTCGCCCGCCCTCCATGCGCGTTTGGCTTCGTTGATCCGCTCGCGGCTCGACGAGACGAAATTCCACCAGACGTGGCGCGGGGTGCGGAAGGCGTCGCCCCCCGCCAGCATCGCGCGACCGCCGCTGCCCGAGCGCAGCGTCGCGGCGATGCCCGGACGCAGCACGTAGAGCTTCATCGGTTCGAGCGGCACGCCCTCCAGTGTCGCCTCGCCCATTGCGAGATAGACGGCGCGTTCCTCGGCGGCGGCGTCGATCGGCACGCTCGCGCCGGGGTCGAGTGCGATGTCGGCGTAGATCGTGCCGGCATAGGTGGTGGTCGGGGCGCGCTGGCCCCACAGATCGCCCATGATGATGCGCGCGCGGGCGCCATGCGCGGCGATCGTCGGCAATTCCGCCTTGGCGACATGTTCGAAGCCGGGCGCCATCTCCTCCTGCGCCTCGGGCAGCGCGAGCCAGGTCTGGATGCCCGACAGCGCCGGGCCGGCCTCCCGCTCGTCGCCGGGCGAGCGTTCCGAATGGACGATGCCATGACCTGCGGTCATCAGATTGACCGCGCCGGGTTCGATCCGCTGGCGCGTGCCGAGCGAATCGCGATGGTCGATCGCGCCGTCGAACAGATAGGTCACGGTCGCGAGGTTGATGTGCGGGTGCGGCCGCACGTCGATGCCGTTGCCGATCTCGAGATGCGCCGGCCCCATCTGGTCGAAGAACAGGAACGGGCCGACCATCGTCCGCTCCTTGTTGGGGAGGGTGCGGTGGACCTTGAAGCCGCCGAGGTCGTGGGTGACCGGGGTGATCGTCTGGAGCACGAAGTCATCGAGCACGGGCAGGCTCCGTTTCGCTGAGAAGCTGTTCGAGATCAGCAGGATAGATGGTTTCGGGCCAATCGGCCAGTTCGGCCCGCGCAAACCAGCGCGAGCCGGCGAGGACGCGTTGCTCCAATTCGGTGAGCGCGCCGGCGCGGACTTCGTGCCGATCGATGTCGACGCGGAAATAGCGTTCGTCGGCGATCACCTCGACGCGCTCGAAAGTGAGGAATTCGCAGGTGCGCTGCGCCACCTCCGGCCCGCAGTCGAGGTCGAGGCCGACCTCTTCCCACAATTCGCGGCGGGCGGCCTGCGCATAGCTTTCGCCGGGATCGACTGCGCCGCCGGGGGTGCACCAGAGCGGCGGGCGATCGTCGGGGGTGAAGCGCATCAGCAGGACGCGGTCCTCGCCGTCGACGAGGAGGATGCGAGCGGCGGGGCGGGGGATGCGGGCCATTGCGTGGCCTTACCCGGTCGCGGGGACGGCGCGAAGGCGGCAATGGTGAAACGGTGATGTTCCGGGCTTGCCAAGGGCTTGTCCGGCCCCCCCCGTTCGCCCTGAGCTTGTCGAAGGGCGTTGAGACTCACCTGTGCTTCGACAGGCTCAGCACGAACGGTTGGTCGAGGAAGGGCGCTTCGGGCGCTACGCCGCGTCGAGTTCGGGATAGTGGCGGAAGATGCCGTCGGTGTTGAAAGGCAGGCGGCGGTCGCTGGCCAGATAGACGCGGATGCCGGGCAGGTCGGCGACCGCGGCGTGCAGGCGCAGAAGGGCGGGGTAGCGCGGCGCCAGCGTCTTCATCCGCTGGGGAAACATGTAGCGCAGCCCCTCGACGAGCTGGAACAGCGAGGTGTCGCCATAGGTCCAGCGATCGGCGAACAACCAGTCGCCGGCCCCTTGCGCGGCGGCGGCCTCGAAATGGTCGAGATATTTGGGCAGGCGCTCGTCGCGGAATTGCGCGGCGGCGCGGGCGGCCTCGGGTTTCTGGTCGTCGTAATAGTCCATCATCGCGACCGGGTGATGGACGTTGTGCACCTCGGCGACGATGTCGGCGATCGTCAGTTGCAGCTGGTCAAGCCAGTGGCGGTCGGCGAGGCCGGACGGCGCGAGATCGTGCTGCTGGCCGAGATAGTGGAGGATGTTGGCGACCTGCGCGATCGCATGGCCGTCAAGCGCCAGATAGGGCGGAGCATAGGGGCCGCGACCCCCCTTCGCGCGTTGCTCGAGGTCCTGCATCATCGCCTCGGCGCCTTGGGTGCGGGCGCAATCCTCGTACGGAATGCCGGCGGCTTCGAGCGAGAGGCGGACGAACTCGCCGCGGCCCTGGATCGTCGGCCAATACCACAAGCGATAGACCATGGGCTTACTCCCCGGGGGCGCGCGCCTTGATGGCGAGCGCGTGGATGCGCGTCGACAACAGATCGGCGAGCGCATGGTTCACCGCACGCTGGCGCGCGACGCGGCTGGCGCCGGCGAAGGCGGGGCTTTCGACGATGACGGTGAAGTGCGATTCGCCGGTGCCGTCGTCGCCCATATGGCCGGCGTGGAGGTGGCTGTCGTTGGTCACTTCGAGATGCGTCGGGGCGAGCGCGGCGGTGAGACGGGCGGCGATGATGTCGGCGAGCGGGCCGGTAGCGGTGTCGGTCATCGCGCCTATATATCTGCATTGCGCCAATTAGGGAGCGTTCGTGACGCGCGCGAGTGAGAAGAAGGACCGGCCGCAGACGCGGTTCCACGGTCGGATGGAAGCCCAGGGCCGCGTCTGCGCCGAACCGGGCTGCGAGGAACCGGGCGAGTTCCGCGCGCCGCCGCTGGAAGGCGCGGCGACGGGCAACGGACCGGGTGCGTTTCGCTGGATGTGCCTCGACCATGTCCGCGCGTTCAACAGCCGCTACAATTATTTCGACGGCATGACCGCCGACGAGATCCATCAGGCGCAACGACCGATGGCGGGCTGGGAGAATGAGACGCGTGCCTTCGCGCGGGCGGGCTATGGCGACCAGGGGCCGCGCTGGGCGGATTTCAACGATCCGCTCGATGCGATCGGCGCGCGCTTCCGTCGCGAGGTCGCGCCCGAGCGGAACGACGGCAAGCCGCTGTCGGGGCAGGATCGCGCGAGCCTCAAGGTGCTGGGGCTGGCGGCGGATGCCGACCGGCAGGCGCTGCGCAAACGCTATTCGGAGCTGGTGCGGCAATATCACCCCGACCGCAACGGCGGCGACCGCAGCCACGAGGCGCGGCTGCAATCGGTGATCGCGGCGTATCAGCAATTGCGACAGGCGCCGGCCTTCGTCTGATCGGGGGCGTAGTCTATTCGCTCGCCAGGCGCCGTGCGATCGCCTCCAACTGGTCGGCGGCGGCGTTCCACCCCGCCTCGAACCCCATTGCGGCGTGGCTGGCCTTCGCCTCCGCCGTCCAGTGCCGCGCGGTCGCCGTGTAGCGCGTGCCACCGGCCTCTTCGGCGAACGAATCGATCCGCACCATGAACGGGCCGGCGGGGTGCCAGCCCGCGGTGAAGGCGTCGGTCGCGACGATCCGCACCTGCGGCACCACCTCGAGATACACGCCCTCGAGCCGGTTTTCCTCGCCGCCGGGGCCGCGCATGACGATCTGCGAACGGCCGCCGGCGACGAGCTCCTGCGTTACGAATTCGGCGGTCCAGGGCTTGGGGCAGAACCACGCGCCGGTATCCTCGGTCCATGCCCGCCATACGGCGGCGACCGGCGCGTCGATCAGGCGGGTGATCGACAGTTCGTGCGCGGCCGTCATGCGGTGGCGCTCCGGCGCGGACCGACGAGGCCGATCTGGCTGCCGTCGGGATCGAGGATATTGGCGGAATAGTCGCCGCCGGGGATCTCGTCCGGGCCCTGGATCACCGTGCCGCCCGCCGCCTGCGCCGCCACGATCGCCGTATCGATCTCGGCGACGAGGACATAGCTGTTCCAGCGTGCCGGTGCCTGCGTGGCGACGCTCGACATGACGGCGCCGGGTCGCGCGTCGCCGGCGGCGAGGAAGGTATAGTCGCCCATCTGCCCCATCGGCATCGCGCCCGCCGCCGTCCAGCCGAACAGCGCCCCGTAGAAGGCGAGCGCTTCGTCGGGATCGGGCGTCGCGAGCTCGATCCAGACCGCGTGGCCGACGGCATCGGGGGCCTGCGAGAAGGGGGCGGCCTCATCCTGCGCGACGGGCTGCATGAGCCGGAGGTCGACCCCCTGCGGATCGCGCAGGATCGCGATCGTGCCGACGTGCGGGATGGCCATCGGCGCGAGCAGGATCGTCGCGCCGCGCTGCTGTGCGAGGGCGAGCGTCGCCGCGATATCGCGCGTCGCGAAATAGATGCCCCACCCGCCGTTCGGCGGCGCACCCGGCGGGGGCGCCATCATCCCGGCGACGCTGACGCCGTCTGGGGCTGCGGCGAGCAAATAGCCGCCATGTTCGGGCGTCGGCGACGGCTGCGTCGTCCAGCCGAGGACGCGGTCGTAGAAGCGCGCGGCGCGGGCCGGATCGGGCGCCGTCAGTTCGAACCAGATCGGCAAGCCGTCGGTCAGTGGCATCGCAAAGCCTCCGTCAGGATTGGAACAGCAAGGTAAAGCCGCCGTAGATCATGCGCTTGCCATCGAAGGGCAGCGCTTCGGGCGCGGTCTTCATCCGGGGATCGGCCATCGCCGCGGCCATGCCGGCGTCGCGGACCGCCTTCGACGGCCATTCGATCCATGAGAAGACGACGCTTTCGCCGTCCTCGCGCTGCGTCGCCAGCGGGAAGCTGGTGCGTGTGCCGGGCGGGACGTCGTCACCCCATGCCTCGACGACGCGAGTCGCGCCGTGATCGAGGAAGATCGGTGCCGATCGGGTGGCAAGCGCGACATAGGCGTCGCGGTCGCGCGCGGCGAGCAGGAAGCCGTCGACATAACCGGTGGCGGGCGAGGGCGCGCCCTGATCGACGACGACCTCGAAGCCGCCATAGATCATCCGTGCGCCGTCGAACGGCATCGTCTCGATCAGCGCCGCCATCTCGGGAGCGGCCATCACCTGTGCAGCGGCGGCGTCGCGCGTCGCCTTGTCGGCATATTCGATCCAGCTGAACACCACCGTCTCGTCCGGCGTCGCCTGCACGGCGCGATGGAAATCGGTGTGCGTGCCATGGGGGACATCGTCGCCCCAGGCTTCGCCCTGCCGCCCGGCACCCGCCGCCTGCAAGACCGTCCAGCCTTGTGCCGCATGGCGACGATAGGCATCGCGTCGTGCACTCGGCACGGCGGTGACGAAGCCGTCGATATAGCGCATCGGCTCGCTCTCCTTTTTTCAAGGGATTACCTGCCTTTTCCGGTCCTGCGTCAAGCCCCGCGCGTACGATCGCGGTCGCGGCGGCTTGACGGCGGGGCAATCCGTTTCCACTGGATAGGCGATGCGCCATTCGCTCGCTTCGCGCGTTGGGGAGGGCCGCCTCTGATTTGCCCAGCTTCGAAACGGTGCCCCGACCCGATGACCGATATCCCCAATACCCAGCCCGACAGCCGCGAGACGACGATCCTCGATGCCCCCGACAAGATGGTCGGCATCCGCGAGCTGTTCGGCATCGACAGCGACATGCAGGTGCCCGCGTTCAGCGAGGCGGACGAGCGCGTCCCCGATCTCGACCCCGCCTATGTCTTCGATCCGGACACGACGCTGGCGGTGCTGGCGGGCTTCGCGCACAACCGGCGCGTGATGGTGCAGGGCTATCACGGCACCGGCAAGTCGAGCCATATCGAGCAGGTCGCGGCGCGGCTCAACTGGCCGTGCATCCGCATCAACCTCGACGCGCATATCAGCCGTATCGACCTGATCGGCCGCGACGCGATCGTGCTGCGCGACGGCCAGCAGGTGACCGAATTCCGCGAAGGCCTGTTGCCGTGGGCTTTGCAGACGCCGACCGCCTTGGTGTTCGACGAATATGACGCGGGGCGGCCCGACGTGATGTTCGTGATCCAGCGCGTGCTGGAGACCGAGGGCAAACTGACGCTGCTCGACCAGAATCGCGTGATCCGCCCGAACCCGTGGTTCCGGCTGTTCGCGACCGCCAATACGGTCGGCCTCGGCGACACCAGCGGGCTGTATCATGGCACGCAGCAGATCAACCAGGGCCAGATGGACCGCTGGAACATCGTCGTCACGCTCAACTATCTGCCGGCGGCGGTCGAATCGCAGATCGTGCTCGCCAAGTCGGGCGAATATGACAAGCCCGAGGGCAAGAAGACCGTCGAACAGATGGTCCGCGTCGCCGACATGACGCGCAAGGGCTTCGTCAACGGCGACATCTCGACGGTGATGAGCCCGCGCACGGTGATCACCTGGGCGCAGAACACGCTGATCTTCGGCGACGTCGGCTTCGCGTTCCGCTTGAGCTTCCTCAACAAGTGCGACGAGAACGAGCGGCCGCTGGTGGCGGAATATTTCCAGCGCGTGTTCGGCAAGGACCTGCCGGAGAGCGTGGTGGGGAAAGCGTAAGGATCGGATGACCAGAGCCGAAGCCCTTCGACGATTACGGGAGCGCGAGCCCGATCTGCGCAAGATGGGAATCGCGCGACTGTCCTTGTTCGGGTCGACCGCACGTGACGAGCAACGGCCGGATTCGGATGTGGATCTGGCCGCCGTCCTCGCCCCGGATCATGCGATGGGTCTTCTGGAGTTCGTCGGCATCCAATTGCAGCTCGCAAAACTTCTGGGGGCCGAGGTCGATCTGGTGACCGAGCCGGCTCGCAAGGCGCGTTTGCAGATGGAGATCGACAGGGATCGCGTCATTGTCTTCTCGTAACGAACAGAGCCGTTTGCGCGATATCGTCGAATTTATCGACCTTGCGACCGGCTTTCTTGCCGACATGACGATCGATCAGCTTTCGGCGGATGCCAAAACCGTCATGGCAATCGAACGGTGTATCCAGTGCGTTACCGAGGCTGCCATCAAGATCGGGGAAGCACGTATGGCCGTGATCGCGCCGTCCGTTTCGATGCATGAGGTGCGAGGGTTGGGCAATCGGCTGCGCCTTGCCTACGACGAGATCGACCTCGGGATCATCCATCGAACGATCACCAAGGAACTGCCGATATTGCGGGAGCAGTGCATCACCGCACTGGACAACTGATGGCAAACGATACCCCCCTCGACCGGTTCAAGGCGGTGCTCGCCGGGACGGCGCGCGCGATCGCGGAGGAGCCGGAGGTCGAACTCGGCTTCACCGCCGACGCGCCGGCGCAATCGGGCAAGCATATCAAGGTGCCGATGCCGGCGCGTACGCTCCCGGCCGAACAGGTGGCGGAGGCGCGTGGCTTTTCCGACGGCTTCGCCTTGCGGCTGCGCCATCACGACGATGCGCTCCATACGCGTCACGCGCCCGCCGAGGCGGTGGCGCGATCGGTGTTCGACGCGGTCGAGAGCGCGCGGGTCGAGGCGCTCGGCAGCCGCGGCTATGCCGGCATCGCCGACAATCTGGCGCATGCGCTCGACGTGCGGATGCGCAGCGATCCGATCACGCGGGCGCGGACGCGCGAGGAGGTGCCGCTCGCCAGCGCCCTGTCGCTGCTGGTGCGGGAGAGACTGACCGGGCTGGAGGCGCCCGCCGCCGCGGCGCCCGGCCTCGCATTGGTGCGCGAATGGATTGATGCGCGCACCGACCTGTCGAGCCTCGCGCTCGCGCTCGACGACCAGCGCGCGTTCCAGAGCCTCGCGATGAAGATGCTCGAGGAGCTCGAGCTGGTCGAGGGCGAGGTGCTGCCCGAGAATGCCGACGAGGGCGGTTCGGAGGACGAAGGTACCGACGAGCAGCGGCAGGACGAGGGCGAGGAGGATCAGGAGCAGGAGGGCGGCCAGGGCGAAGGCGAGGTCGATGCGCGCGGCGAGGCGCAGGAATCGGACAGCGACGACGGCGAAGGCGAGGAATTCGGCGACCAGTCGATGGACGACCTCGACGGCGAACCCGGCGACGACGGCGACGAGGGGATGCAGCCGGTGCGCCCCAATCGCCCGAACAGCGACTTCATGCCGCAGTTCGAATACAAGCCGTGGACGACGCAGTTCGACGAGGTCGTCGCCGCCACCGATTTGTGCGACGCCGAGGAACTGGCGCGGCTGCGCGGCTATCTCGACCAGCAGCTCGCGCATCTGCAATCGGCGGTGTCGAAGCTCGCCAACCGGTTGCAGCGGCGACTGATGGCACAACAGTCGCGGTCGTGGGATTTCGATCAGGACGAGGGGATGCTCGACGCGGCGCGGCTGGCGCGTGTCGTCGTCACGCCCGGCCAGTCGCTGAGCTACAAGATCGAGCGCGAGACCGATTTCCGCGACACGGTGGTGACGCTGCTGATCGACAATTCGGGGTCGATGCGCGGGCGGCCGATCGGCATCGCCGCGATCAGCGCCGATATCCTCGCGCGCACGCTGGAGCGCTGCGGCGTCAAGACCGAGATCCTCGGCTTCACTACCCGCGCGTGGAAGGGCGGGCAGGCGCGCGAGACGTGGCTGGCCGCGGGGCGGCCGCCGCAGCCGGGGCGGCTCAACGACATCCGCCACATCGTCTACAAGAAGGCGGACGAGCCGTGGCGGCGCGCGCGCACCAACCTCGGCCTGATGATGCGCGAGGGGCTGCTTAAGGAGAATATCGACGGCGAGGCGCTGCTCTGGGCGCACAGCCGGCTGCTCGCGCGGCCCGAGGAGCGGCGCATCCTGATGGTGATCAGCGACGGTGCGCCGGTCGACGATTCGACGCTGTCGGTCAATTCGGGCAGCTATCTGGAGCGGCATCTGCGCCAGGTGATCGGCTGGATCGAGGGCAAGTCGCCGGTCGAGCTGGTCGCGATCGGCATCGGCCACGACGTGACGCGCTATTACGCGCGTGCGGTGACGATCATGGACGCCGAGCAACTGGGCGGGACGATCATCGAACAATTGGCGGCGCTGTTCGACACGCCGTGACGTAAGGCACGGAATAGCTGGTAAAAGTTTCCCCTACCTGCTTCGGTATGCCGCTGGTGGGCGAGGGGATGGGTGTGGACGTTGCGCAGGACCGGGCCTTGCGCCCGCGCGGCCGGGAGCTGGCGGGTTGAACCGGTCCGCGCTTCGGATCCTCGCCGGGCTGGCGCTCGGGTTGATCGGCGGGGCGATGGTCAGCGGGCGGGCGTGGGCCGCGCCGATGCTCGCCGTGACCGGGCCGGTCGGGCGGTTGTGGCTCGATGCGTTGACGATGACGGTGGTGCCGCTCGTCTTCTCTTTGCTCGTCACCGGTATTCTCGGCGCGGCGCAGGACGCGCGGCAGGATCGGGTGGCGTTGCGCGCCTTGCTGTGGTTCGCGGCGTTGCTGTGCGGCGGGTGTCTGGCGGCGGCGGCGAGCACCACGCTGTTGCTGCATCTGTGGCCGGTCGGCGATGCGGCGGCGCTGCGCCCGGTCGGCGCGGTGCCGGTGATCGGCGGCGCGGGGGACTGGCTCGGCAACATCATCCCGACCAATCCGATCAAGGCAGCGGCGGAAACCGCGATGGTGCCGCTCGTCGTCTTCGCTTTGTTCTTCGGCTTTGCCGCGGCGCGTGTCGCGCCCGAGCTGCAGCGCGCGTTGCAGACGATGTTCCGCGCGATCGCCGAGACGATGCTGGTGATCGTGCAATGGGTGTTGCGGGTCGCACCGATCGGCGTGTTCGCGCTCGCCTTCGGCCTCGGCGCGCGCGCCGGCGGCGGTGCGGTGGCGGTGCTGGCGCACTATGTCGTGATCGTCGCTTGCGCATGCCTGCTGATCGCCTTGCTCGCCTATGTGGTCGTGCTGGTCGGCGGTGGGTTGTCGCCGTTGCGCTTCGCCAAGGCCGCGCTGCCGGCGCAGGTCGTCGCGCTCTCGACGCAATCCTCGCTGGCGACGCTGCCGGCGATGGTCGAGGCGGCGCCCGCATTGGGCGTCGCGCGCAATGCGGCGGGGATCGTTCTGCCGCTCGCCGTGTCGATCTTCCGCGCCGCGAGCGCCGCCGCCAATATCGCGGTCGCGCTGTATCTGGCGGCGGTCTACGGCATGTCGCCGGGGATCGGCATGATGGTGACGGGCGCGCTCGTCGCGGCGGCGGTCAGCCTCGCCGCCGTCGGGCTGCCGGCGCAGGTGTCGTTCTTCGCGACGATCGGGCCGGTGTGCCTCGCGCTCGGCGTGCCGGTGGAGCTGTTGCCGCTGCTGCTCGCGGTCGAGACGATCCCCGATCTGTTCCGCACAGTCGGCAACGTCACCGCCGACATGGCGGTGATGCGGCTAGCCGGCGCGGGTGATCACTGCGGCGACCAGCGCGATGCGGTCGACGTCGCGGTATAGGGCATTCTCCAGTTCCTCGCCGAACACGTCGGGGTCGATCTCGCGATAGCGCATCGTACAGCCGCGCGCGGCCGCCGCCTCGGCGAGCGCGGCGGCGAGCTGGTCGTGGCCGCGGACGATCGCACTGCCGGTGTAGAGGATCAGCCGGCCGGCGGGGGCGAGCCGATCCATCGCCATCACCGCCATGTCGAGCGATACCTGACCGCCGTGCATAGCGCCGCCGTGACGGTAAAGCCGCTTGCCGCTGTCGATGACGTAGGGCGGGTTGGCGGTGGCGACGTCGATTGGACCCGGGATGGTGGCGAGGCTGTCGCTCTCGTGGAAGTCGGCGGCGATGCCGGCCGCGGCGGCGTTGATGCGCGCGAAGCGGAGCGCCGCCGGATTGACGTCGGTCATGTGGATGCGCAGCCCCGGGCAAGCGGTCGCGGCGACGATGCCGCCGACGCCCGAGCCGGTACCAATGTCGACCATCTGCGCGCCGGCGCGCGCCGGGCAGTCGCGCAGTTCGTCGCGGATCAGATCGGCGAACCGATAGCTGTCCGGACCGAAGAAGACCGCATCGGCGGCGTCGGTGGGGTAAGCGGAATGGACAAAGAGATGATCGTGGAGCCGCGAGACGCGGATCGTCGCGCGGCGGCGATCCCCGGCCGATACGGTGACGCCGGCACGGTCGAGCAGTGCCTCGATCGCCGCGTCGCAGTCGCCGGGGCGATAGGGCAGGCTCCAGCCGAGCATGTCCTCGACGCAGCGCGCCGCCTGCCGGTCGGCGCGGGCGAGAACGCGGGCGTGGGTCGCCGGGGTCGGAGTGACGAACCGATGGTCGCGGTCGCGCAACAGGACGAGGAGATGCCGCAGCTCGGCGTCCGCCGATCGAACCGCCGGCTGGTCCGGTCTCGACACCCGCATCTCTCCTGAATCGTTGATGTGGCGTAACGTCTTGCGATGGTGCGGGTTCCTGTGGTCTTCGGGGTCGCGGCGCTCGGCCGCTTCCGCGTTATGTCGAAACGGGTCGAGACCTCTCGCCATGGAGCCGCACGGTGCTCCTGCGAAAGCAGGAGCCTAGGGTCGAGCGAGCTAACGCCTTGTGACGCTTGGGACTCCTGGGCTCCTGCTTTCGCAGGAGCACTGGGATAGCTTCGCAGAAGGCTTCGAGCAGGGTCGGGTGTGACCGTGGGCACCGCCCCATTCCGATCGCTGGCGGCGCTACGCGGGATCGTTGTAAGGCGGTCGCGCTTTGACGCAGCGCGACAGGATCAGCGGAGACGATATGACCAAGACGGCTTTCATCACCGGCGCGACCGCCGGCATCGGCGCGGCGGCGGCGACGGCGTTCGTGGGTGCGGGGTGGCGCGTGATCGCCACCGGGCGGCGGGTCGAGCGGCTCGACGCGTTGCGCGCGCGGCTCGGCGAGGCGGTGCATACGCTCGCCTTCGACGTCGCCGACGAAGCGGCGGCGGGCAAGGCGATCGCCGGATTGCCCGAGGACTGGCGTGACATCGATCTGCTGATCAACAACGCCGGCCTCGCGCTCGGCACCCGGCCGGCGCAGGAGGCGAACCTCGACGACTGGCGGACGATGATCGCGACCAACGTCACCGCTCTGGCGTCGCTGACCCACCGGCTGCTACCGGGACTGATCGCGCGACGCGGGGCGATCATCAATCTGTCGTCGGTGGCGGCGACCTATCCCTATCCCGGCGGCAACGTCTATGGCGGCACCAAGGCGTTCGTCGAGCAATTCTCGCTCGGCCTGCGCTCCGACCTGCACGGCAAGGGGGTGCGCGTCACCTCGATCGAACCGGGGATGGTCGAGACCGAATTCACCACGGTGCGCACCGGCGGTGATCAGGCGGCGTCCGACGCGCTCTACAAGGGCGCCGATCCGATGACCGCGGAGGATATCGCCGCGACGATGCTGTGGGTCGCGACGCTGCCGCCGCATCTCAACATCAACCGGCTGGAGCTGATGCCGGTCAGCCAGTCGTTCGCCGGCTTTCAGGTCGCGCGCGCGGGCTGATCCGCCTCGGCGCAGGGGTCGCGCAGCCGGCCCGACAGGAAGGCGATCAGCGCCTCGACCCGCGCCGGGCGCAGCGCGCTCGGCGGGGTGAGCAGATGCAGGCCGATCGCCGCGGCGGACCAGTCGGGCAGGATCGGCACCACCGCGCCGCTGCCGATATGCGGTCCGACGATGAAGCCGGGCAGGCGGGCGATGCCGAGCCCGGCGATCAGCGTCGGCAGCAGCGCCTCGCCGCTATTGGCGATCAGCGGCCCCTGCGGACGGATCGCGACGTCGCTGCCGTCGGCATGCTGGAAGCGCCACGGCGCGAGCACGTTGGAATAGCCGAGCACGCGATGGCGGGCGAGCTCTGAGGGATGCGTGGGCGTGCCGTGCGCGGCGAGATAGGCGGGCGCGGCGACCAGATGCGTCCTGACGTCGCACAGCCGGCGGCCGCGCAGGCTGCTGTCGGGCAGGTCGCCGATGCGCAGCGCGACGTCGAATCCCTCGGCGACGATGTCGACGCGTGCGTCGGACAAATGCAGGTCGATCTCGATGCCGGGGTGGGCGGCGAGGAATTCGGCGAGCAGCGGCGCGACGTTGCGCACGCCGAAGCTCATCGGCGCGGCGAGGCGGACGCGGCCGGTCGGTGCGCTCAGTGCGTCGCGCGCGGCTTCCTCGGCAGCCTGCGCCTCGGCGAGGATGCGCGCGGCGTGCGCGGCGAGCGGCTTGCCCGCCTCGGTCAGCGCGAGCCGGCGCGAGGTGCGGTGGAACAGCGACTGGCCGATCTGCTCTTCGAGCCGGGTGATCGCCTTCGACACGGTCGCCTTGCTGAGGCCGATCGCATCGGCGGCGGCGCTGAACGAATTGTGCTCGGCGACGGCGGCGAAGATCGCCCAGGCTTCGAGATCGGGTAGGCGCATCATGGTCCCTTCGGCAGGCCGGGGAACCTAGCGTGGAAACGGTCGGTTTCCAGCGTTTCCGTTTACGCACCGTCCCGACGGGACCACTTAGGGTGCGACACGCACATTGGAGACGTTCGGATGACCAAGGTTCTGGTGCTCTATTATTCGTCCTACGGCCATATCGAACAGATGGCCGACGCCGTCGCCGAGGGCGCGCGCGCCGGCGGGGCGGAGGTCGATATCCGCCGCGTCGCCGAGACGGCGCCCGCCGAGGTGGTCAAGGCCGCGCATTTCAAGACCGACACCGCGCATCCCGAGATCGAAGGCCCGGACGCGCTCGCCCAGTATGACGCGATCATCGTCGGCGCGCCGACCCGCTATGGCCGGATGCCGGCGCAGATGGCGGCCTATTGGGACACGACCGGTGGCCTGTGGGCGAAGGGTGCGCTGGTCGGAAAGGTCGGCGGCGCATTCACCTCGACCGCCAGCCAGCATGGCGGGCAGGAAACGACGCTGTTCTCGATCATCACCAACCTGCTGCATCATGGCATGACGATCGTCGGTCTGGACTATGGTTTCCAGGGCCAGATGGGCGTCGACGAGGTCCGCGGCGGCTCGCCTTATGGCGCGACGACGATCTCGGCGGGCGACGGTTCGCGCCAGCCGCATGAGGAAGAACTGGCGGGCGCGCGCTATCAGGGCAAGCGGATCGCCGAGACGGCCGCAAAGCTGAAGTGAGGCTAGGGGCGGCCTGCGCGTGAGCGGGCCGCCTTCACATCCACCCCGTCACCCCGGACTGGTTCCGGGGTCCACCGGGCCACGGGGGCATGGTCTCCCCTCCTGCCAATCTCCTCGCCGCAGAGTGGACCCCGGAACGAGTCCGGGGTGACGGGTTTCTCCGGGCCACGTTACGAGCCCATATCAATGCCCGCGCGTGGCGCTCCGCCGCAAACGCGCCTACACCCGTGGCATGCCGACCCAGCCGCCCCGCCTGCCGCCGCCCGCGCCCGAGGATGCCGCGGCGCGCAACATGCGGTTGCTCGTGCTGCTGCGCTGGATGGCGGTCGGCGGACAGGCGGCGGCGATCCTGATCGTCCATTACGGGCTCGGCATCCGCCTGCCGGTCGTCGCGATGGGGGTGGTGCTCGCCGCGCTCGTCATGCTCAACGTCATGACCTGGCTCGGCCACCCGCATTGGCCGGTGACCAATTTCCAGTTGTTCGGCTCGCTCGCCTGCGATGTCGTCGCGCTCTCGGTGCAGCTCTATCTCAGCGGCGGGGCGTCCAATCCGTTCGTCTCGCTCTATCTGTTGCAGGTGGTGATGGGCGCGGTGCTGCTCCATGCCTGGTCGAGCTGGGCGCTGGTCGCGCTGACGACGGTGGCGTTCGGGTTGGTCGCGCTGCTCAGCCCGCCGTTGGCGCTGCCGCCGTGGTTCGCGACGCGGCTGTCGCCGGTCTATGTCATCGGGCTGTGGGCCAATTTCGTGCTCGCCGCGGTGCTGCTGGTGCTGTTCGTGACGCGCATCGCCGCCAATCTCCGCAGCCGCGATGCGCATCTCGCCGCGATGCGCCAGCGCGCCGCCGAGGAGGACCATATCGTCCGCATGGGGCTGCTCGCCAGCGGCGCGGCGCACGAACTCGGCACGCCGCTATCGTCGATCCTCGTGCTGCTCGGCGACTGGAAGAGCGAGGCGGCGATCCGCGCCGAACCGCGCCTCGCCGCCGAGGTCGACGAGATGCAGGCGGAGGTGATGCGCTGCAAGACGATCGTGTCGGGCATCCTGTTCGCCGCGGGCGAGGTGACCGGCGAGGCGCCCGAACGCACCACGCTGCGCCGGTTCCTGTCGGGGATCGTCGCGGTCTGGCCGGGGACGGTGACGTTCGAGGACCGGATCGGCGACGATCGGCCGATCGTGTCCGACCGCGCGCTGGGGCAGGCGCTGACCAATTTGCTCGACAATGCCGCGGAGGCGGGGGCGTCGGTGATCACGCTGACCGCGACCGTGGGGGAGGCGGTGATCGTGCTGACCGTGCGCGACGATGGCAGCGGCTTTCCGCCCGCGGTGCTCGCCGGGATCGGCAAACCCTATAACACCAGCAAGGAGCGGCGCGGCGCGGGGCTGGGGCTGTTTCTCGCCACCAACGTGCTGCGCACGCTCGGCGGGACGCTGGCGGCGCGCAATATCGCGGGCGGCGCGGAGATGGTGCTGCGGCTGCCGGTGGCGGCGCTGGCATTGGAGGACGGGGCATGAGCGAGCGGCGGCTGCTGATCGTCGAGGACGACGCCAATTTCGCGCGTACCTTGGGGCGCTCGTTCGAGCGGCGCGGCTATGCGGTGACGATGCTGCCCGGGCCGGACGGGCTGGAGGCGGCGGTGGCCGACTTCAGGCCCGATCATGCGGTGGTCGATCTGCGGCTGGGCGGCGCGTCGGGGCTGACCTGCGTGGCGACGATCCATGCAATCGACCCGGCCATCAAGATCGTCGTGCTGACCGGCTTCGCCAGCATCGCGACCGCGGTCGAGGCGATCAAGCTCGGCGCGACCAATTATTTGACCAAGCCGGCCAATACCGACGATATCGAGGCGGCGTTCGCGCGGATCGACGGCGATGCCGGCGCGACGATCGCCGCGGCGCCGCCGACCTCGATCAAGACGCTGGAATGGGAGCATATCCACCAGACGCTGGCGGACGTCGACTTCAACATCTCCGAGGCGGCGCGGCGGCTGGGGATGCACCGGCGGACGCTGGCGCGGAAGCTCGACAAGCGGCACATGGGGTAGACATTACTTCTCCCCCTGGCGGGGGAGGAATTGGTTTTACTTCAGCAGTTTCGGTGCTTCCTGCTGGATCACGTCGCGGATCTTGCCGGCGAACAGGCCGAGGAAGCCGGGCAGGTCGACGATCGCATGGACGTTGCTGTCGGATACCGTCGCGCGGCAGCCGATCGTCTGGCCCATCGCGCCGACGGTGAAATGCATCGTGTCGCCCTCCCAGCGATGCTCGACCTGCGCGCCGCCGGGGATCAGCCGGCCGATCTTGCCGATGCCGCCGTCGAGGCGTTCGCGGACCGCGGTCTTGCCGAGCTGATGGGGAATGTCGAGTTCGATCGGGGCGCTCATATCTGGTCCTTCGTCGTGGCGAACAGCATCGCATCGTTCCCGAACGCCTTGAACTCGAGCGCGTTGCCCGACGGGTCGGAGAAGAACATCGTCGCCTGCTCGCCCGCCTCGCCGCGGAAGCGGATGTGCGGCTCGATCCCGAAGCTTACGCCCGCGGCGGCGACGCGATCGCTGAGCGCCTGCCAGTCGGCCATGGTGAGGACGACGCCGAAATGGGGGACGGGGACGTGGTGGCCGTCGACTTCGTTGGCGACCTGCACGGCGCGGGCGGCGGGGTCGAGATGCGCGACGATCTGATGGCCGAACAGGTCGAAGTCGATCCACTGGTCGCTGGAACGGCCCTCGGGGCAGCCGAGCACGCCGCCGTAGAAGGCGCGCGCCGCGGCGAGATCGTGGACCGGGAAGGCGAGATGGAAGGGGCGTAGGGACATGTGGCGAAGGTAGGGAAGGGTGGTGGCTGGCGCTACCGCTCAATTCCCTCCGCGACGATGCGCGGACTGCGACACGGTCCACGTCCGTTGGTGCTGAGCTTGTCGAAGCACCTTGAGACTCACCTGCCCTTCGACAGGCTCAGGGCGAACGGCGGATAGGAGCGCGTCGTTCTTCCGGCACGGTCCGAGTGCCGCCTATCCCCTTTGTAGCGCGACATACCGGCTGTGCCGGACGGCGCGCGTGCCCGTCTCATGGAGGGAGGACATCGCGTTTGCCGCACGCTACACGGCGCCGCATGCCCGCCTTGCTCTCCCGCCGTCCCGCCCTCGTCGCGCTGATCCTCGGGGCGATCGCCGCGACCGGGTTCGCGCCGTTGCAGCTCTGGCCGTTGACGCTGGTCGGGCTCGCCGGGCTCGCCGCGCTCGTCCAGCGCGCCGATACCGGCCGGCGGGCGCTGTGGCTCGGCTGGTGCTGGGGCGTCGGGCATTTCACGATCAACAACAACTGGTTCCAGCACGCCTTCGACTTTCAGGACAAGATGCCGCCGGTGCTCGGCTATTTCGCCGCGGTCGGGCTGGCGCTGTATCTGGCGATCTTCCCGATGGCCGCTGCGGGCATCGGCTGGCGCTTCGGCCGCGGCGCGCGGCCTGATGCCGGCTATGCGCTCGTCTTCGCGGCGGCGTGGATCGCCAGCGAATATCTGCGCAGCGTGCTGTTCAGCGGTTACGCCTGGGACCCGATCGGGGTGATCTGGTTGCCGGTGATCGGCGTTGCGCGGCTGTCGGCGTGGATCGGCACCTATGCGTTGTCGGGCGTCACGGTGCTCGCCGCGGTGTCGTTGCTGCTCCTGCCGCAGCGGCGCTGGCGGTTGCCGACGGGGCTGGCGGCGTTGTTCGTCGTCGCGGCGGTCTCCGGCCTGTGGACGCAGGCGCCCCCCGCTCGGCCCGATGCGCCGCTGCTGCGCGTGGTGCAGCCCAATGTAGGGCAGGACGCGCGCGGCGAGGGCGATCAGGAGGTGATGCTCGCCGCGCTGATCCACCAGTCGGGAACGCCGGGACCGCGGCCGCGGCTGGTGTTGTGGCCCGAGGGGGTGATCCGCGACTATCTCGAAAGTGGCTATCCGCGCTGGATCTATTTCGGCCAGAGCCCGCTGTTCAACCGCTGGCGGCTGGCGCGGTTGCTCGGCCCGCGCGACGTGCTGATGACCGGCCATACGCCGCTGCGCTTCGACGCCAAGGGCGATGTCGCGGGGGCGTCCAATTCGGTGTTCGCGCTCGATGCCCGCGCGCGCATCGTCGGCCGCTACGACAAGGCGCATCTGGTGCCGTTCGGCGAATATCTGCCGGTGCCGTGGCTGCTCAGGCCGCTCGGCCTCGCGCGGCTGGTGCCGGGCGATTTCGACTTCGACGACGGCCCCGGTCCGCGCACGCTGACGATCCCCGGCTTCGGCGCGATCGGCTTCCAGATCTGCTATGAGATCATCTTCTCCGGTCATACGGTCGACGAGGCGCATCGCCCCGCAATCCTCTTCAACCCCTCGACCGATGCCTGGTTCGGGCGCTGGGGACCGCCGCAGCATCTCGCGCAGGCGCGGATGCGGGCGATCGAGGAAGGGCTGCCGATCGTCCGTTCGACTCCGACCGGCATTTCGGCGGTGATCGCCGCCGACGGACGGCTGCTCGCCACCGTTCCGCACGAGACGGCGGGGGCGATCGAGCTGCCGATGCCGCCGGCCTTGCCGCCCACCTTGTTCAGCCGGCTGGGGAATTTCGCCGCGCTGATCGTCGCGCTCGGCTTCGCGGCGGCGGCGATTGCCATCCGTCGCCGTGCGCGTTAGGAGCGGACATATAAAGGCATCTTTATATCGTTATGAGGCAGTGATGCGCAGCAGCTATATCTTCACGTCCGAGTCCGTTTCCGAAGGCCATCCCGACAAGGTCGCCGACCAGATCAGCGACACGATCGTCGATCTGTTCCTGTCCAAGGACCCGGAGGCGCGGATCGCCTGCGAGACGCTGACCACCACCAACCTCGTCGTGCTGGCGGGCGAGATCCGCTGCAAGGGCGTGTACGAGAATGGCGCCTGGGCCGATGGCGCGCTCGCCGAGATCGAGGCCGCCGTCCGTGCGACCGTCAAGCGCATCGGCTACGAACAGTCGGGCTTCCACTGGGAAAGCTTCACCTTCGAGAACAATTTGCACGGCCAGTCGGCGGAAATCGCGATGGGCGTCGACGAGGGTTCGAACAAGGACGAGGGCGCGGGCGACCAGGGCATCATGTTCGGTTACGCGACCGACGAGACGCCGGGCCTGATGCCGGCGACGCTCTATTACAGCCACAAGATCCTCGAGACGATGGCGGCCGACCGTCATTCGGGCAAGGCGCCGTTCCTCGAGCCCGACGCCAAGAGCCAGGTGACGCTGCAATATGAGAATGGCGTGCCGACGCGGGCCGTGGCGCTCGTCGTCTCGACCCAGCACAAGGCGGGCTATTGCCTGCAGGGCGACAATGCCGACGCCGCCAAATATGACGTGCTCAAGGATTACGTCACCGGCGTGCTGACGAGCACGCTGCCCGAGGGCTTCGTCACCGACGAGACCAAGGTCTATATCAATCCGACCGGCGCGTTCGAGATCGGCGGGCCGGACGGCGACGCGGGCGTCACCGGGCGCAAGATCATCGTCGACACCTACGGCGGTGCAGCACCGCACGGCGGCGGCGCGTTCAGCGGCAAGGACCCGACCAAGGTCGATCGTTCGGCCGCCTATGTCGCGCGCTATCTCGCCAAGAACGTCGTCGCCGCGGGCCTCGCCAAGCGCTGCACGATCCAGCTCAGCTATGCGATCGGCATCGCCGAGCCGCTGTCGGTCTATGTCGACACGCACGGCACCGGCACGGTCGAGGAAGCGAAGCTGGAGCAGGTGCTGCCGCAGCTCGTCCGCCTGACGCCGAAGGGCATCCGCCAGCATCTCAAGCTCAACGCGCCGATCTATGTGAAGTCGGCGGCTTATGGTCACTTCGGCCGCGAGCCCGAGGGCGACCTGTTCACCTGGGAAAAGACCGATCTGGTCGAGCAGCTCAAGGCCGCGGTCGGCTGATCGGTTCGATCAGAATTGTGTGAACGACACCCTCTCGCGTCGCCGGACGCGGGAGGGTGTTTTCTTTTGGCGGTGGGGCAGGCGCGTTGCGCGGTCGCGGCGGGCGAACCGTCGTCTTATCGGCGGTAGGCGTCGTTGATATCGATCATCCAGCCGGCCTTGGGCGCCGCGGTGACGCCGCGTGGCTTACGGGCTTCGTCGAGATCGATCGGCTCGGCGAAGCGAATGCCGGCGAGCCGGTCCTTCACCCACATGACCTCCCCGGTCAGCTCCGTGATATGGCCCATTTCGATATCGAGCATCATGCCCGCGGCGAGATCGCCGTCATTGTCGATGCACGCGCCGGAGCGCGACAGGTTGCGCACACGCCGCTCACTCTGGCCGCCGCCGGGCAGACGGACCGCGGCACGGACGATGACGCTGTTACGCTTCTCGCGCGAAGGTTCGGGAGGGATGTTCATAACGCTTCCGTATCGGTGGGCCTAGCACGCGGTGAACGGCAAACCCAGAACAACTTGCCCTAAACTGGTTGAACTTTCTCGGCCGGCGGCGGCGCGAAATGGTTGAACACGGCGTCGACCAACGCTTCCGATGCCCAGCCGATCGCGCCACCAACCAGCACGTCGGAAAGGTAATGGTTGCCGGCGACCGGCTGGATCGCGGCGACGGCCGCGACGCCGAGTGCGGCGGGGGTGGCGGCGCCGTCGATCTCGCGCGAGACGGCCCGTGCGACCGCGACCGCGCCGGCGGTGTGGCCCGACGGAAAGGAATTGAGATCATGGTCGTCGCTATCGCCCGGTTCGAACCGGTGATCGCCCTCGTCGATCGCCTTGGCGGGGCGGGTGCGGTCGATCGAATGTTTGATCGCGCTTTTCATCCCGGTGGCGACGAGATGCGCCGCGAGCATCCGCGTGCCGCCGCGGATCATATCGGGCCGCCGCCCGACCAGTCCCGCCGCGATCGTCGCGATCGAGGCGGTGATGAGCTGCGGCTGGTCGGCCACCTCGCCAAGGAAGCTGGCGAAGCGCACCGGCAGCGTATCGCGATTCGCCGCCGCATCCCGGGTCAGATGACGATCCACCCGTTCGACCGTCTTCGCGGCCGTCTTCGCCTTGCTCACTGCTCTTCTCCCTGCGGCGGTTCGCCGCGTACCTGTGCGTGCGCGAGCACCGCGAAAATGCCGGCGCCACCGACGAGATTGCCGAGCACCGCCGGCGCGATCAGCCCCGCCAGCGTCTGGACGAGGCCGGTCTGGCCGGCGAACAGCAGCAGGAAGGCCTCGCTGGAACCGACGATCGAATGGCTGAAGCCGGCGATCGTCAGGATGTAGGTGAAGATGAAGATCACGGCCACGCTCTGGCTGCGCGCATTGGGCAGCGCCCAGGCGAGGATCGCGATCATGAAGCCGGCGGGGATCGCGTTGACGAAGGTGCGGCCGGCGGACAAGTCCGTGATCCCCGCCGAGATGGCGAGCGCGGCGTGACGGATCGCGTCGCTGCCCATCGCGCCGGTGGCGATCGCCAGCCCGGCGAGCGCGGTGCCGAGCAGATTAGCGACGAGGACGATGCTCCACAGCCGCAGCGTACGGGCCAGCGCCCAGCGCGACGGCCGCGTCACCAGCGGCAGCATCGCGGTGATCGTGCTCTCGGTGAACAATTGCATCCGGCCGAGGATCACCGCCATGAAGCCGACCGGATAGCCGAGGCCGCTGACCAGCTCGCGCCACGGCGCGTCGGGCAGGGCCGCGTGCAGCGCCGCCTCGGTCAGCAGCGAGACGCTGATCGCGATGCCGGCGGCGAGCGCCGACCAGAACAATTGCATCGCGGGACGGCGCAACTCGTCCTCCCCCGATTCGCGCACCGTGCGGTGGAGCGTCTTGGCATCGGCGGCCTTGAGGCCGTCGCCATCGGTGGCGTCGTCGGTCATGTGACGGTGCAACGGACCGCCGCCCCGCTTTGCTCCGCGCGGTGCGGGCGAATGCGGCGTTTCCCTGTGGCGCGTTGTGTTCTAGGGCGCGCCACCATGAACGATCCCGCCACCATCCGCCGCCTCTACGGCCGTCGTCAGGGCCATAAGCTGCGCATCGGCCAGGCCGCGCTGGTCGAGGACACGCTGGCACCGTTGAGCGTGCCGGAGACGGGTGCGCTCGATGCGCGGGTGCTGTTCGACGATGACCGCCCGCTGGAGCTCGAGATCGGCTTCGGTGCCGGCGAGCATCTCGCGGGTCAGGCGACGATGCGGCCCGAGACCGGGTTCATCGGCTGCGAGCCGTTCCTCAACGGCGTGGTCGGTGCGCTCGGCCATATCCGCGACGGTGGCCTCGCCAACGTGCGGCTGCATATGGGCGACGCGCTGGAGGTGGTCGAGCGGCTGCCCGATGCGAGCCTCAGCCGGGTCTATCTCCTCCACCCCGACCCCTGGCCCAAGGCGCGCCACGCCAAGCGGCGGATGATCAACCACGGCCCGCTCGACGCGATCGCCGCCAAGCTGAAGCCGGGCGCCGAGTTCCGGCTGGGGACGGACGATCCGACCTATTGCCGCTGGGCGATGATGATCATGAACCAGCGCCGCGACTTCGTGTGGACGGCACGGACGCCGGCGGACTTCCTGACCCGGCCCGACGACTGGCCCGAGACGCGCTACGAACGCAAGGCGCGGCGGCAGGGCCATGAGGTGTGGTATTTCCGGTATATCCGACAATAGGCTGCGGGCTTCGCGAGCCGTTCACGCCTGTAGGAGAGGGGGCTTGTTCCCGCTGTTCCGTTGCTGTTCCCCGCGCTTCCCGCTACGGTGATTGCCAGCAAGGCCTTAATGGCGTCGGGCAAGGTCAATAAGCGGACGGTCGATGCGCTAAAGCCCGGCACTGGTGTCGGCTTTTTGTGGGATGACGAATTGAAAGGCTTCGGCGTGAAGATCACGCCGGCCGGGCCATCCCAACATCTTCCAGTACCGGATGGGCGGCCGTGAGGCCAAGACGCGGCGCTATACGATTGGCGCGCACGGCTCGCCATGGACGCCGACCACAGCTTGCACCGGGGTCGAGCGGCTGGGGTTGCTTGTTGCTCAGCCGGTCCTAGCACAGGACGCGGTTGGGCCTGACATCATCTCACCGCTGATGACGGGGAGGGATCGGAAGGGCCCGACGATTACCGCGCTGGTCGATAGTGGCGCGTCGATCACCCCACCGCAACGCAAATACTAACAGGCTGGCAAGTCGATTGCGTGGACGCCAGATCAATACGATCAGCTCCAGCAGGCCATTGGTGGCGTTGCGAAGCCGCAGCTCGATACGCTTGTTCGCACGGTGGCTTGGCGGTCTATGGACGAAGACGACAGGAAGGCTGCCGTAGGAAGCATTATGGAAGCAGCGCAACGGGATGCGAAAGGCCGGGTGCTCTCGGTTCAGCCAACATCGGTACTAGCCGCATGGTCTCAGACCCGGCTTGCCGACGTAGCTCGTGCGGTGGTGGCGCGGCAGGTAGCGCAGCGCAGGAGCGATCCTTGGGCAGAGTTTCAGTCGGCGCGGTAAGCGCCGCAACTTGCGCGTCCCACATCCAAACAGGTCAGGCCTTTTTGCCATTGTCAAAATGTGGACAGATGTTCAGTCCGGGGGCAGTCGCTGCGGACCGGCGCCTTGCCTTTCCTCACGCGGACCAAGGGCAGGGCCAAGCCTACGTTTTTAGGCAGGCGTAACCATAGATCGGTATCTAGATCGCCAAGGCAATTCGGCCCGGCGCCCCGCCAGCTTGTGTCACTACGGATGGCGGGGCGTCTCCCTACCTTGGCTAGATTCCATATCGCTTGTTGTCACCACTGGTGATGCAATAGCGACCGCCACGCCGTCCGACGCAAATGTTGCGGCGCTACAGCAGCCATACACGGCCTAGATGACGGTGCGGGGCCCGGTGTTCCCGGCGCGCGAGTCTCAGCACAAAAAAATGAGGGAGGGGGAAACCCCTCCCTCAAAGACGCACTTGTTTTAGAAGCCGAAGCTGGCACCCGCGCGGAAGGTGCGGCCGACCAGACCGGCATAATGCCATGTGGTCAGGAAGTTCGGCGCGCTCGCATATGCCGCGGGAGCGACCGGTGCATGCGCGTTGAACACGTTGCCGACGTTGACGAAGAACGTGAAGTCGTCGTTGACCTTCACCGATCCGTTCAAGTCGACATTGATGAACTTCTTGACGTAGCAAAAGCGATCGCCGCCGGTTGTATCGGTGGTCGCCTTGTACAGCGCCGCCGTGCATGCGGTCGACAGATTGCCTTGGTCGGTTGCAACTGCCTTGATCTTGTCAACGAAATACGTCGTCGCGGTCAAAGAGTATGCGCCTACCTGAAGCGTGTTCTGCCAGTTGCCGCGCCACGACGGCGTGCCATTGCCCGACGACAGATCGTACGGACCCATCGTGCCCGCATATTTCTGCACGCCGCCGCTGGTGTGCAGATCGTACTTGAACAGGTGGGTGACCTCGACACGGCTGGTGAAGGTCGAGCTCTCACCCAGCGGAACGTTCGCGGTCGCCGCCAGATCGATACCCGAGGTGATCGAGTAATCGGCGTTCACGAACGGCACGTTGATGATCAGCACGCGGGGCAGGGCGCCCGGGAATGCGGGATCGGGCGCATCGACCAGATTGACCGAATAGCCCGGACCGACGTTGGCGACCGCAGCCTGTGCCGCCGCGACGTTGCTCGCGCTGTAGTAAGCCGCCTGTGCCGCACCGATCAACGGGCCGGCGACGATCAGGTCCGACTTCTTGACGTTGTAATAGTCGGCGGTGAAGCTGAACCACTTGACCGGCTGCACGATCACGCCGGCGGTGAAGCTGCGCGAGGTTTCCGGCTTCAGGTCCGGATTGCCGGCGACGCCGCGGCCCAGCGAATAGGATTGGCCGTAGGGATTGCCGTTGCTGCTACACGTCGTTGTGGTGCCGGTGCCGCCATGCGCCAGAATGAAATTACAAGGCGGGGTATAAGTGACGAAGCCCGCATATTGGCTGCGTACGCCGCTCTCGGCGAAGGTCGGTGCGCGGAAACCCTGCGAATAGGTGCCGCGGATCGCCAACTGCTTGAACGGCGAGAACTTAACGCCGACCTTAGGTGAGAAGCGGCCGAACCCTTCCGAATAGTGATCGTAACGGCCCGAGGCGTTGACATCGAGGATGGTGAGGATCGGTGCATCGATCTCGAAGTAACCCGCCGAAACCGTGTGCTTGCCGAACGACGACGACGTCGTCAGACCATAGGTGTCGAGCGCGACGTTCTGGTTGTTGTTCTCCAGCGTCTCGCGGCGTACCTGCCCGCCGACTGCGACCTGCAACGAGCCACCCGGCAGTTCGAACAGCGCCTTGCTGAGCGACGCATCGAGCGATGCCATCGTCGAATGTGACGGCGTCGTCTTGTCTGGCGACAGCGTATCGCGCACCGCCTGGCTGTTCAGACTCGGATTGACGAAATTGTAGCTGCCGGTGTTGATCGCGCTGCGCAGGGCGGCGATATTGATCAGCCCGTGCTGCGTGATCTCCAGCTCGTCGCGCGCATAGGCGCCCTGCACGCGCCAGTTCCAGCCTTCGCCGAAGCTGCCGTCCAGACCGGCGGTGCCGCGATACACCTCGTTGGTTCGGTCGCTGCCGACCGGGATGTCGCCGAACAGGTAATAGATGCGCGCCGCACCGTTGTTCGGATCGTTGGCGAAGGCGGCGGCATAGGGGTTGTTCGGGTTGAGCTGGCGACCTGCCGTGCCCGGCACCGAACAATTGATGCCCGACGTGCAGATGTACACCGGCAGGACGACACCCGGGTTGCTCGATGCGGCCGCCGGTGCGCCGCCGAACGGCTGAGTCGCACGAATCGCCGACGGCGTGCCCCTGATGCTCACATCGCTGCGGCTGTAGCTGCCGGTGATATAACCCTCGATCGAATCGCTCAGGCGGACGCTGATCCGGCCGTTGACCGAATAGCGCTCCTGCAACGGCTGGATTTGACGGTAACGATCGACGAGATCGTAACGGCAACCGACGCCGTTCACCGCCGCACTGGTTTGCCGATAAGTACCGTTGCTGCAGGTGCCGAGGTTCAGCGTCTGAAACTGCGTGCTCAGCGCCGCCGTCGAACCCGCCAGCGGGTTGTTCAGGTCGGTCTGGCGCACGCGCACCACGACCGCACTGGGAGTGGCGGTGGTTAGGTTCTGATCGGCAGTGTTAAGGTCGTTGCCGCCGATGCTGGTCAGATCCTGCGTATTGTACGGGAAGCCGCGGCTGTGGTTCGAGATGCGGCCGTCGCGCTGGTATTCGCCGTTGATGTATACGTTGAAGCCCTTGTCCTCATAGTCGCCATAGCCGAGCGTCAGGTTCGCGCGCTGGCGTGCGCCGTCGCCCTTCTCCGCCAGACCCGCCTCGACCGTCCCGGTCAGGCCGACGACGTGCTTCTTGAGGATCAGGTTGACCACGCCGCCGATCGCGTCCGCGCCATAGGTTGACGATGCGCCGTCCTTCAGCACTTCGATCCGGTCGATCAGGCTGAACGGGATCGAGTTAAGGTCGACGTAGGAATTGTGGCCGTCGTCGCTGATCGGGAAATTGGCCGAACGCAGCCCATCGACCAGCACCAGCGTGGATGACACGCCCAGACCGCGCAGCGATACGGCGGAGCCGCCGGCGCTAAAGCCCGACTGAAAGCCGGTACCGATCGAACCCGCGCCATCGGCGGAGATCGAGCGGATCGCATCGGTTGCCGTCGTGATGCCTGCCTTTGCGATGGTGTCGGCGGTCAGGATGGTGACGGGCGATGGCGTCTCCGTGTCGGCACGACGGAAGAGCGAGCCGGTCACGACAATATCGCCGTCCGGCTGCGTTGATTGTGCGTCCGGCGTGGTCGGCGCGGCCTGTTGCCGATCGATCTCTACTTTGCCGGGCGTCTGAGGCTGCTCAGCCGAACTAGATTGATCGGTGGCGGCGGACCCCGGACTGGCCTGAGCGGTCGATGGCGTAATCGAGAGAGCGATCACGAAGGGTGTTGCAGCAGCGAGAAGCGCAGCCTTCCGCGCAAGACGAGAAGCGATGATCACTATTGGTATTTCCCCCTGTGGCGGCCACCCCCCTGGCGGCGCACACATCCGTCGAGGCCTGCCCCGACGCAAACAAAGGTGTCGGGCGAGATGCTGGATGTAAAGATTTGTTTCTACGGCACGAGTATCTGGTGCCATCTTGTTGCAGGCACGCCACAGCTCGTCACAGATGCTGCCCTATTGGGTCTGCCTCTGCCGAGCTTGTGAAAGCGGCCGATGCCAATATGCATTCTTGGGAACATATCCTGAACATATGATCGTTGGCAGGCGGGGGCCATGGTGGAGGCATGCGCATGATCGGGCAAAATGAAGATGCTCGGCAGCAGGTTGCGTTTGGCAGGTGGTTGCTGACGCAACGTGATCGCGGAGACTGGGTGGACGGCATAGCCGAAGCCGCTAGCGCTGATCGTACTTCTCCGCGCGAGGGCAACCCCGAGGCGGTTCGGGCTCACCTCTGCAAACAGCAAGCTGATGGCGATGCCTTCGCCGCGCTGGATGACGCGGAGAGCGATTGGATTGCGGCCTGACCAATGATCGCCATGATGTTGGCCGCCGCCAAGCTGCCGGCATTCACCCGCGACGTGATCCGTGTCCATGACGGCGACGGCCCCCTATGGTGCCGATCGGTCGAAAAGGAGCGCGTGGCCGGTATTCAGGCGCCGGACTTCGAAAGCGCCGGACTCCGTCGCCGCCTGATGCGCGCCGCAACGCCTGTACCTGCGATGATCGCGCCGCGGCGCACGCTCAGAGCATCGTGTCGCGGCTGACGCTCGGCAAGCGCCTGACCTGCCAGCCACAGGGCAAGAGCTACAGCCGCATCGTCGCGCGCTGCACGCTGCCGGACGGCCGGTCGCTGTCGTGCGCCGTCATCGCTGCCGGGGCTGCCGTGCGGTGGGACTAGTACTGGCGGGAGTATGGGATGGGGGAGTGTCGGTGACTGCTAGATGAGCAGTGATCTGCGCATGACGGCTCGGCTGCGCGACGTCGAAAGCCGTCGGCACAACTTACGATCAGCGTAGCATCGAAATTGCATTGCGTGCTTAGCGGGTGATTGTTCGGCATCTTTTTTGGCCTGATCGTAATGGTGATGCAACGTCCAGATAACCGCGACTTTAGCGGGGCTGAGCACCTAAATGTGGTACTTCCGGTATATCCGACAATAGGCTTCGGGGTCCGTGGTCCGTTCTCGCGTAGGGGTGAGGTGTCTTGTTCCCGCCGCTTCATTGCGGTTCCCGATGCAGTGATTGCCAGCGGGGTTCCTGCTCACGCGGGCTCCGTGCAGGGCGCCAAACATGCGTTAGGCGGGTCTTAACCATATAACGGTATTGCGATCGCCAAGGCAATTCGGCCCGGCGCCCCGCCAGCTTGTGTCACTACGGACGGCGGGGCGTCTCCTATCGTCGATCAGACCCCATATCGCTCGTTGCCGCCACTGGCGTTGCAATAGCCGCCGTCACCCGGTCCGACGCAGATAGTGTGGCCGGACACGGAGGATGAGCCAGCCGAGTTCTGAGCCGAGGCGTGCTTTTAATTTAACCGTCCTGCCGGGCCAGAAAGCGCAAGCTCGCAACTTTCCACGCGTCCCGTCTTTGTTTGGATGGGGCGGCATGTGCCCGGTCGGATCGCCAACCCGAACCTGCCGAGCGTTGCGATCCCCGCTGCGTCGGTCGGCGCTTCCGCCAGCGATCGCACGAAGGGGGCCGCCCGGATCATGCTCAGCGCCCGCGCACCCAGCAAATCGCCACGTGTCAGCGGAAACGTCCCGCCCACCCGCACGAAGCGCGCGTCGTCGGGAAAGGCATGGATCAGGAATCCGAGCGGCGTATCACCCGGCAGAACATAGACCGTTCCCGTGCGATGAAGCGCCCTCATTCCCCGCGCGCCGAACCAGTCCGCGGTAAACGGTGCCCGCCCCCATCCCGCGTGATGCGTCGTCATCGACAGCAGGACCGCCGCAACGATCATCACGCGCGGCGTCCAGCGATCACGCACCGGCGGCAACATTCGGAGCGCTGCGAGGACCAGCACGCCGCTCAGCAACTCGATCGTCACGAGATAGCGCAGGATGGCGAAGGCGAATAGCCACACGAGATAGGTGGCCAAGGCAAACGTCGCGACCAGCAGCGCGGCGCTGGACCGCCCGTCCCGACCATCGCGGCGCACGATGCAGCCAATCGCGACCAATATGGCAGCGGACAGGCCGATGGGGTAACGTCGATCGACCAGCGGCACTTCGGTCCCCGGCGTCCTGTCGCCGATCAGCCAATGCCAGGGATAGGTGACGATCCCGGACCAGTCCCGCGGCAGGAACGTCGTGTCGATCACCGGCGAGGCAGGCGCGAACGGGGACCGGAACAATTGATTGAAGATCGGGAACACCGGATTGCCGAACATCGTCCACATCCGCCACGCCCACCATCCCCCGGTCAGCGCAAATCCGGCTGCGCCCCCGATCGTCAAAGCGACGACCGCCGCCGGTGACAGCCTGCGAAAGAGCGCGCAGGCTGTCACGGCCCCAGCGAGGCCGATCGCCAACGGCACGTTCGTCAGCTTCAACCCGCACGCCGCGCCCATCAAGATTCCGGCAACGGCGACGCAATGCTGGGCTTTAGCGAGATCGGGGGACCGCATGGCGACGATCACCGCGTAGATCGCGCCCAGAGCGGCGATGCTGAGCGTCGAATCGAGGAAGGTCGTTCCCGCCTCGCCGAACATGATCGCGCCGCTCATCCCGATCGCAACGCAGGCATAGCTCGACCGCACCCGAGCCTCGCGCGGCAGATCTCCAGCGACGGCGTCGGCAATGAGATAGATCAACGGCGCGTTCAGCCCGCTCGCCGCCGCCAGCGCGGCTGACGCCAGCCACGGGGGCAAGGACGTTATCGCCAGAAAGGCGGGAACATAGCCGATCGGGTTAAACCATGATTGCAGCCCCGACGGCGCGACATTGACGTCGTAGCGCCCACTCAACAGCAATGCCGGCGATGCGAAGTGATAATTTAGCAGGTCCCAATTATAGTCCTGCCCCGACAGCCAGCCGACCACCATCATCAGCACGACGCCTGCAAACCCCGCGATCACCGGGTTCGCTGGCCGCCGCCATGCTTTTGCCGCCGTGCCCGGAGCTGCGTCTGCCGCAATGAGACTTATCCGGCCCATGACGATCCGGGGTATTCCGGGCGTGGTTAAGGTCGCGTGATCGGCCACCCGGAGGAGTAGGTGGTGGGGTCGGTCATGGAGCCAATATGGGATGGGGACGTGTCGGCGATCGGCATGGCCGTCTGGGCATCAAGCCTTGCCCTCCCGCTCGGAAGCAGGGCTATCGCATATGAAGCGCGCCAACTTCCAAGCCCACTCCGTCACCCCGGACTTGTTCCGGGGTCCACCCCGCGGCGGGGAGAAAGGCTTGATTCGACGCCGTTCTCTCGCGGCCCGGTGGACCCCGGAACGAGTCCGGGGTGACGAATCCCATAAGGACACAGGTCGAGCCTCATCACCGCAGCCATATGCGCTAGCCCTCCCGTTCGGAAGGGGCGGGCACTGGTCCATAGCGCGGTCAGCGCAGCAGCGCGCCGATCGCTTGCAGGATGGTGGCACCGCCGAGCGGCGCGATCAGCAGCAGCACGATGTTGACGCCGACGACGACCTCCATCGTCTTGCGTTGCCGCGGGGTCAGGCGGCGCGGCGGCGGCTTGGGTTCCCAACGGGGTGGGGGTGGTTGGTCGCGGAAGTCGACGAACATGGACCCTCCTCGTGCGTCAGCGGCGACGCTTCTTCTTCGGCTCGGGCGCGGGCCAGACCGGTAGCGCGACATACACGATCGGCAGCACCCTGGCGATGGTCCGTGCGCCATCGACCGCGGGGTTGGCGGGAAATTGCGCGCGTGCCTTGGCGAAGATGAAGCGCGCGCGGGCGGCGCCCGGCGCGGTCGCGCTGGTGCCGACCCAGCGCCAATGCCACGGCTCCCACTTCACATTCTGCTTGTTGCCGCCGGGGAACGACATTTCGAAGCCGAAGCGCGGCGCATTGGCGACCAGCCAGCGCGCCGCCGGCGTCGCCGCCATGCACGCCTCGGCATCGGGGCAGCCGTTCGCCGGGCGGACCGCGAAATCGAGCGCATAGCCGGTCGAATGTTCGCTGTGGCCGGGCGGCGCGACGGAAATCGCGCGGGTCGCGTCGGGATCGCCGCCCGCATCGGGATGTTCGCGGCAGAAGACGCTCGCCTGACGGATGATCGAGCGGTGGCAGGAGAGCGCGCGAAGCTGGCCCATCACCGCCGGATCGCCCTGCGCCGCGGCGAGCAGCCGTTCGAGATCGGGGATCATGTCGCGGCGGACCATGCAGCCGTTGAGCGCGAAGCCCGCCGGCGCGGCCACCAGTTCGTCGGGCGGCGCGTCGCCATAGGGAAGATGGCCGTAGACGCGGCCGTCGCGCGCCATGCTCGCCGAAGCGCCGGCACAGACCTGCGCGGTCGCGGGGGCGGCGAGGGCCATGGTGGCGAGCAGAAGAGCGGCGCGACGCATCGCGCGCCTCTGGCGCGGACGGGCAGGGAGTGGCAAGGCGTTTCTCATGCATGGCGACCGCGTATTGTTCATCGACGGCGAGGCTCTGGTCATCGACAAGCCCGCGGGCTTGCCGGTCGACAAACCGCGCGACGGCTCCCTCAGTCTGGAGAATCATCTCGATTCGCTGAAGTTCGGCTTCCAGCGCTGGCCCACCGCGGTGCACCGGCTCGACCGCGACACCAGCGGCTGCCTGCTGCTGTCGCGCAATCCCAAGGCGCAGGCGCGCTTCCAGCAGGCGTTCGAGCGCGGCGAGGTGGAGAAACGCTATCTCGCGATCCTCGCCGGCGTGCCGGAGGCAAGCGAGGGCGTGATTGAGATGCCGCTGGGCAAGACGAGTACGCGTGAAGAGGGCTGGCGGATCGTCGAGGACCCCAAGGGCAAGGCGTCGCGCACCGCCTGGCGGCTGCTCGCCACGCGTGACGGCCGCGCGCTGGTCGAGTTCCGGCCGACGACCGGGCGGACGCACCAGATCCGCGTCCACGCCGCGAGCGGGCTCGGCCTGCCGGTGGTCGGCGATCCCGTCTATGGCGCCGGCGAGCCGGGCGGCATGATGCTGCATGCGGCGGCGCTGACCGTGCCACGCGCCAACAAGGACCCGATCGTCGCCGAGGCGCCGCTGCCCGAGCGGTTCGGCGTCTGGCCGGGGATCGTGTCGGCGGCACCGGCGGACTAGGCGTACGCGCCGTGCCGCTGATCCAGGTGACGCGATCGATCGCGATCGACGAGCGCGAGGTGGAGGAGAGCTTCACGCGGTCGTCGGGACCGGGCGGGCAGCACGTCAACACCACCGACAGCGCGGTGCTGCTGCGCTTCGACGTCTGGGGCTCGCCCAATCTGCCCGATCTGGTCAAGCAGCGGATGAGTGTGCTGGCGGGATCGCGGCTGAGCAAGGATGGCGTGCTGACGCTGCGCGGCGAGAGCAACCGCTCGCAGGAAATGAACCGGCGCGAGGTGCGCGAGCGACTGATCGCGCTGATCCAGGAAGCGACGATCGTGCCGAAGAAGCGCCGGCCGACCAAGCCGAGCAAATCGGCGAAGGCGCGGCGGGTCGACGAGAAGAAGGGGCGCAGCTCCGTGAAGGCTGGGCGGGGGCGGGTGCGGGTGGAGTAGGGGCAGGTCCTCCGTCGTTTTCGCATGTTGGTGACCGGTGAGGATCGATCGGCTTCCTCATCAGGTACGTCACCCCGGAACCAGTCCGGGGTGACGGAGAAGGCTTGGAAAGCGCGGTACCGACAGGACGCCTATATGCGTTGCACCGTATCGCCCCTACATCGCGCGGCATGTATCAGTTCGACATCTCCGCCGGCTCGAAGGCCGATCTGTATCGCGATCTGCTGTCGGCGCTCGATGCGCTGACCGCGGACGAGCCCGATGCCATCGCCAATATGGCCAATGCCTCGGCACTGATCTGGCAATATCTGCCGGACCTCAACTGGGCGGGTTTCTATCGGCTGGTCGGCGATGAGCTCGTGCTGGGGCCGTTCCAGGGCAAGGCGGCGTGCATCCGCATCGCGCTCGGCAAGGGCGTTTGCGGCACCGCGGCGGCGACGCGGACGACGCAATTGGTCGAGGACGTCCATGCCTTTCCCGGTCACATCGCCTGCGACGCGGCGAGCCGGTCGGAGCTGGTGGTGCCGATCGTCCGAGACGGAATGCTGGTCGGCGTGCTCGATCTCGACAGTCCGGAAGCCGCGCGCTTCGATGCCGAGGATGCCGCCGGCTGCGAGGCGCTCGCGGCGTTGTTGGCGAGCCGAACCCTTTGATCCGAAACGGGACTGCCGGCGGTCTGGCGACTCCGGGGGTGAAATGATAGGCTGATTGCTAATGTGACGTTAACCGTCGGCGTCGGGGGCGGCGTACGGGCAGCAGGGAGAAGACGATGCGGACGTGGTGGATTGCGACGGCCGGCCTGGTGCTGGGTGCCGCCGACGGTGCGGATGCGCAGCGGGTGATCGCACATGGTCCCGATGGCCAGCGCGCGGGGGCCGGCTATCCCGCGCCGGTCGTCGGCGTGGCGCCGCCGAAGACCATCCAGTCGTGGCAGGCGCCGCGCGGCGGCTACCGTCGGCCGGTCGCCGCCCCCGCGGGTCAATCGCGCTGGGGCAGCAAGGTCGGTGGTCGCTGGTGGGGCGGCGCCAACGCGCCCGGCGGCTGGAGCGCCTATCGCCGGCCGTACCGCGGCTATGCCTTGCCGCGTTACTGGGTCGCCCCGCGCTTCTACGTCACCGACTGGCAGGGCTATGGCCTGAGCCGGCCGATGCCGGGTTACAATTGGGTGCGCTATTACGACGATGCGGTGCTGATCGACGCGCGCGGATCGGTGTTCGACACGCGTGATGGCATCGATTGGGACGGTTATGGCGGCGACGGCTATGCGCCGGACGATCGCGGCTACGACGATCGCGGCTATGACGACCGGAGCTACGAGCCGCGCAGCTATGCGCGGCGCGACGATGGTCTGGGTGGCGCCGTGGTCGGCGCGGCCGCTGGCGGGGTCGCGGGCAATGTGATCGCCGGCCGCAGCAACCGCCTCGGCGGGACGGTGATCGGTGCCGGCGTCGGCGCCGCCGCGGGCTATGCGATCGATCGTGCCGAGGATCGGCGCGAGCCGCCGCCGCCGCCGGCCTATCGCCGCGACTATGACGTGCCGGTCGCACCGGATCGCGCGCCGCCGCCCCCGCCGGTCGGCTACGCGCCGGGCGGGGAGGCCTGGCGTTCGGCCGACGGGACGACGACGGTGACGACGTCGAGCGGCAGCGGCGGCTATTATCGCGGCGGCTATTATTATCCGGGCGCATCCTCGACCACCGTCGTGGTGCAGAGCGCACCGGTGGTGACGACGACGACCACCGAAACCTATGAGGATGCGGTGACCTATACGCGGCGTCCGGCGGTGCGGACCAAGACGCGGCGGGTGTGGCGGCCGGCGCCGAAATGCAACTGCCGGTGATGGTGCGGGCTGCCGGCTGACCGGACGGGATACTTGGGCCTTCGTGAGCATCCCGATTTACCCCGGCGAAGGGCGTCCCCCCTCCAGTGTTCCCGCGAAGGCGGGAACCCAGGGTCAGGCAAGACACCGAATGTTTGCGCGTGACTCCTGGGCTCCCGCCTGCGCGGGAGCACTAATAGTCTTTTTGCGGACGTTGCACGAAGTCAGGGTCGTGTCGGGAAGGTAGTTGTACGTCGTCATGTAACCTCCACCCAACGAGACCCAGCCTTCGTCGAGCCTTAGCCGATCCCAAGATCCGCCGGGCCGAAGGCGTGCGGGAGCAACTCCGACAATCGGTAGCTGGCGATCGCGTCGCCTTCGGCCCCGCCGCAATGGACCGCGAGATCGCGGCCGCCAAGCTGCGCCGCTTCGTTGAGCACCTGGCGGCACCGCCCGCAGGGGCTGACCGGGGCGGTGCCGGTGGCGCGGCCGTCCGCATCCATCGCGCCGCCGATCACCCCGACCGCGACGACCTCGCGCAGCCGGCCGGCGGCGCTGGCGGTGGCGATCGCCACCGTCTCGGCGCAGAGCGACAGGCCGTAGCTGGCATTCTCGACATTGGCGCCGGTAATCAGGCTGCCGTCGGTCATCAGGAGCGCCGCGCCGACCGCGAAGCGCGAATATGGCGCGTGGGCGTGACGCGCCGCCTCGCGCGCGGCGGCGATGAGGCGGGCAGGGGTTTCGATGGGGTCTTGGGTCATGGTGCGACGACGTCCCAGTTCACGGGGCCTTCGATGCCGTCGATGCGGCGGATGTCGCTCGCGCGCCACATCCGCCACGCACGCGCGGCATAAGCGGGGGGAAAGAGATTGGCGGTCGCCCAGACCGGGCGCTCGATCGCCGCCGAGATCGTATAGTCCGACTCGACGGGCTTGCTGAGGCGCAGCAGCATCGGCTTGCGGGTGTGCGCCTCGACCATCGTGATGAAGGTGCGCAGCTCGCGGACGAGGTCGGCGCGTTCGGGCCGGGCGGTACAGTCGGCGCGATAGTCGACGTCGACTGCGGCGGGCAAGGCGTCGGCGGTGCGCGGCACGAAGGCGTTGAACGCATTCGCCTGGTCGGCGCCCGGCTGGCACAGCGAATAGAGGTGCACCGCACCGCGGCGCAGCCCCGCCTCGGGCACCGCGGACCAGTTCGCCTCGAACCCCGGATCGCGGCGGTCCTTGCCGGAGGTGGCGACCAGATAGGCGAAGTCGGCACCACGCGCGCGCACCGTGCCCCATTCGATCGCGCCGGGATTTTCGGGCAGGTCGAGGCCCTGCAGCGGATATTGGCTGGCGGCGGGATGCCAGCCGGTCGCGAAGCTCCAGCCGCCGATGCCGATCGCCCCGGCCGCGACGAGCGCGCCGGCTGCCTTGAGAAGGAAGGATGCCATCAGCCGCGCAGGTGCAGCACGCAGATCAGCGTGAACAGGCGGCGGGCGGTGTCGAAATCGACGTCGATCTTGCCGGCGAGCCGCTCGCGCAGCGTTTCGGCGGCTTCGTTGTGGACGGCGCGGCGGGCCATATCGACGGTCTCGATCTGTTGCGGGGTGGAGGCCCGTATCGCCTGGTAATAGCTATCGCAAATCGCGAAATAGTCCTTGATCGACCGGCGGAAGCGGCCGAGCGCCAGCACCAGCGTCTCGAGATGGCTGCGATCCTCGCGGTGGATGTGGATGCCGAGCCGTCCCTCCGCCGATTCGAGCGTGATGCGATAGGGGCCGGCATAGCCGTCGGCATGGACGCGCTGGGGCGCGAAATGATTGCCCTCCAGCAGGTCGAAGATCGCGATCCGCCGCTCCTGCTCGACGTCGGCCGAGCGCCAGCCGATGCTGTGCTCGTCGAGCGTCACGTCGATGATCCGCGGGTCGGCCATCGTCGTCCGATAGTGGGCGATGCCGATTACGACAATTACGAGTTTGTCCGGCGGGGCCGCGCGGGGGTATGATCGGCGTCATGGCCACACTCGCATTCCCGATTCCGGCGACTCCCGCCGAACCGCTCCAGCTGCCCCGCAACGTCGAAGCCGAAGCCGCGATGCTCGGCGCGATGATGATCGACAACCGGCTCGCCGACGACCTGCTCGACCGGCTCGAACCGGCGCATTTCTACGAACCCGTCCACGGCCGCATCTTCGCGGCGATCAAGACGCTGCGCGTCAACGACATGCTCGCGACGCCGGTGACGCTGCGGCCGATGTTCGAGGCGGACGAGGGGATGCGCGAGCTGGGCGGGCCGTCCTATCTCGCCAGCCTGACCGGCTCGGGCGCCGGGCTGATCGGCGCGCGCCAGTTCGCGACGCAGATCTACGATCTGGCCATGCTGCGCGCTTTGGTCAGCGTCGGCCGCACGCTCGTCGAGCGGGCGATGGACACGTCCGAAGAGGTCAATCCGCGCGCGCAGATCGAGCTGGCTGAGGAAGAACTGTACAAGGTCGCCGGCGACGGCGGCGCGGAGAATGCCACCAAGACCTTCGCGCAGGCGACGACGATGGCGGTCAAGATGGCCGAGCGCGCGCTCAATTCGGGTGGTCACCTGTCTGGCGTCACGACGGGGCTCGACAGCGTCAACGCCAAGATCGGCGGCATGCACCATTCCGACTTGATGATCCTCGCCGGCCGTCCGGGCATGGGCAAAACCTCGCTCGCCACCAATATCGCGTTCAACGCGGCGCGGCGCTGGATGCGCGACATGGCCGACGGCATCCCGCCGAGCGAATCGGTCGGCGCCAAGGTCGTCTTCTTCAGCCTCGAAATGAGCGCCGACCAGCTCGCGACGCGTATCCTCGCCGAGCAGTCGGGGATCAGCTCCGAATCGCTGCGCATGGGCAAGATCAGCAAGGCCGAGTTCGGCCAGCTCGCCGCCGCCGCGGCGGAGCTGGAGACGCTGCCGCTGTTCATCGACGATACCGGCGGCCTCAGCATCAGCGCGCTGCACACCCGCGTGCGGCGTCTCCAGCGGCGCCACAACAACGAGATCGGCCTCGTCGTCGTCGACTATCTCCAGCTGCTGACCAGCGGCGGCAAGGGCGGCAAGGAGAATCGCGTGCAGGAGATCTCCGAAATCTCGCGCGGGTTGAAGACGCTGGCCAAGGACATGAACGTGCCGGTGCTGGCGCTGTCGCAGCTCAGCCGTGCGGTCGAAAGCCGCGAGGACAAGCGGCCGATGCTGTCCGACCTTCGCGAATCGGGGTCGATCGAGCAGGACGCCGACATGGTCTGGTTCGTGTTCCGCGAGGATTATTACACGGGGCAGCGCGAGCCGAAGCGGCCGATGGAGGGCGACGAGGCCAAGGTGTTCGAGGATCACGCCAAATGGGCGAGCGACATGGAGCGCGTCTATGGCCTCGCCGAGCTGATCGTCGCCAAGCAGCGCCACGGCTCGACCGGCAAGGTGGTGCTGAAATTCGACCCGACGATCACCAAGTTCAGCGACTACGCGGGCTATTGATCGGGCGTATACTGGCCCCATTCTCCCCGTCACCCCGGACTTGTTCCGGGGTCCACCGTGCGGCGAGGAGCACGGCTTGAGGCTCGAACGCTGCTCTGGCGGACGGGTGGACCCCGGAACAAGTCCGGGGTGACGGGTTTTGTGGGCTCGGCGCTGGCGCGCTGCGTCGACGCGGACGGTTACGATCCCGACAACCATATCGTAAATAATCAGGCGGTTGCCGTAGTCAGCGCCATCCCGTTCAGCCTAGAGCGAGGTGCACGGTGCCACGGACTCCACGAGGGCGTTTGCCCGGGGGAATATGATGAGACGAACGACTGCGGCGGTGATGATGGCCGCGATGCTCCTGCCGGTGGTGCCGGTTTCCGCACAGGTGACGCCACCGGCGCCGGTGGTGCCGGTGCCGGCGCCGGCGGTCCAAGTCGTGCCGCCGGTGGTGATGCCGACGGTGCCGCTGCCGCAACTGACCGAGGCGCAGGCGACGCAGCTCGCCAAGCTGCTCGGCAAGGATACGATGGCGCAGGGGCTGGCGCTGGTGCCGCCGCCGACGGCAACCGCCGAGGCGCGCGATGCGCTGGTCCGCGAGGCGCTGGATCATGCCCGTGCGGTCCATGCCGGGCGGCTCGCCGAAACGGATTTCCAGCGCGACTGGGGGCTGCGCCCGCCGGTGTTCGACCCGCTGCCCGGCTTCGCCGACGCGGTGAAGCGCGACCGGATCGCCGCCTGGTTCGCGGCGCTGCCGCCGCCTTACGCCGGCTATGACGGGCTGAAGCTCGGGCTCGACCGTTATCGCGGCATCGCCGCGGCAGGGGGTTGGCCGACGCTGGCGGGCGGCCCCGATCTCGGCTTCGGCGCCACCGGCGCGCGCGTCGTCGCGCTGCGCCAGCGACTCGCGGTCGAGGACAAGGACGTCGCGACCAGCGGATCGACGTTCGACGCCGAACTGGTCGAGGCGGTGCGCCGCGCGCAGCGCCGCTACGGCCTCAACCCGACCGGCACCGTCTCGACGCAGACGCTCGCCGCGCTGAACGTGCCGACCGCGGCGCGGGTGCGGCAGATCATGGCCAATATGGAGCGCTGGCGCTGGCTGCCGCAGGACCTGCCCAAGGATCGCATCCAGGTGAACATCGCCGCAGCGGTGCTGACCGTGTTCGACGGCGACGCGCCGGTGATGTCGATGCGTGCGGTCACCGGCCGGCCGGGCGACGAGACGCCGATGCTGTCCTCGACGATCCACAGCATCGTCATCAACCCGCCGTGGAACGTGCCGACCTCGATCGCCACCAAGGAACTGTGGCCCAAGCAGAAGCGCGATCCGGGCTATTTCAAGCGCAACGGCTTCCGCGTGATCGACGGCACCCGCCTGCAACAGGTGGCCGGTGACCAGAGCGCGCTTGGGCGGTTCAAGTTCGACTTCGACAACGCCTTTTCGGTCTATCTCCACGATACGCCGTCGCGTGCCAAGTTCGCCAGCTTCAGCCGGCTCGCCAGCCACGGCTGCGTGCGGCTGGAGAAGCCCGCCGACCTCGCGCAACTGCTGCTGAAGGGCGATCCGGCGTGGACGCCGGAGGCGATCGACGCGGCGGTGGCGAAGGGCGATACGGTACGCGCGCGGCTGACCAAGCCGGTATCGGTCTATCTGCTCTACTGGACCGCGTTCGCCAGCGGCAGCGGCCAGATGAATTTCCGCGACGATCCCTATGGCTGGGACGGGACGCTGGCGGCGAAGATCGAGGCGCGCTCGGCGCGTCAGGCACTTGCGGCACGATGACGAGGGAAACGATGAGCTTTCGTACCAGGACGATGACGGTGGCGGCGCTGGCCGCCGGGCTGCTGGCGGTGAGCGCCTGCTCGCGCTCCGAGCCGGAGGGGCCGATGGACGACAATGCGCTCGGCCTCGACCAGCCGATGACCAATGCGACCGACGATATCGCGCCGGTCGAGACGCCCAGCGCGATCCCCGAGCCGACGCCGGACGCCAATGCCGCCGCGGCGATCGAGCCGCCGCCCGAGGCGCCGATCAAGCCCGACGCGCAGGTGCTCGACGACGCCGATGCGACCGGCATGACCGCGCGGGTGACGCGCGACGAGGTGCCGGCGCGCGACGAGACCGCAGTCCCGAACGACCAGGCTCCGCAATAAGGGACGCGGCATGACGATGGTGACGCGCCGCACGGTCCATGGCTGGTGCGGCGCCCTGGTCTTATTGGGCGGCCTCGCCGCGGCGGTGCCGGCGGCGGCGGTGACGCGGCCGGTGTCGGCGATCCTCGTCGATGCGCGCGACGGCACCGTGCTGTTCGCGGAGAATGCCGGCATCGTCCGCCGGCCGGCGTCGCTGACCAAGATGATGACCTTGTTCCTGACCTTCGACGCGCTCGATGCGGGGACGCTGCGGCCGGGCGATGCGGTGCGCTTCTCGCGCTATGCCGCGGCGATGCAGCCGTCGAAGGTCGGCATGCGGCCGGGCGCGTCGATGACGGTAGAGGAGGCGATCCGCGCGGTCGCGGTGATCTCCGCCAACGATGTCGCGGTGGCGCTCGCCGAGCGGATCGGCGGCACCGAGGACCGGTTCGCGCGGATGATGACGCAGAAGGCGCGGGCGCTGGGGCTGCAGGATACGTCGTTCACCAATGCGACCGGGCTGCCCGGCGCCAATCTGACGACGGCGCAGGACATCGCGCGGCTGTCGATGGCGCTGCTGCGCGACCATCCCGGCCGCTATGCCGCCTTCGGCACGCGATCGTTCAGCTGGGCGGGGCGGCGCGTGCAGAACCACAATCACCTGCTCGGCGCCTATCCCGGCGCCGACGGGATCAAGACCGGCTATACCGCCGAGGCGGGGTTCGCGCTGGCAGCCTCGGCCAAGCGCGGCGGCCGGCGGCTGATCGCGGTGGTGATCGGCGAGCGCTCGGTGGCGCTGCGCGACCGCCGCGTTGCGCAGATGCTGACCGAAGGGTTCGCCGAACCGGAGCGCGCGCCGGAGCGCGGCGAGCGGCCGGATACGCTGGAGGAATGGCTGAGCAAGGGTCGGTAAGGGCGGCATCGTCCCCTCCGTCACGCACGACAATCGCATATGGCTGCGATTATGATGGCCGATCGGTCTCCTCATGGAATCCGTCACCCCGGACTTGTTCCGGGGTCCACCGGTCCGCGAGGGAATGTGTCGAATCAAGCCTTTCTCCTCGCCGCCGGGTGGACCCCGGAACAAGTCCGGGGTGACGGGGTGGTCTTGAAAGACGGCAGGCCCGCACGAACGTCCCGGTGCGATAGCTCTTTCTCGTCATCCCGGCTTTCGCCGGGGATGACGAGAGAGAGGCCTTACCGTCGCGGCGCGCGGCCGCCGAAGGTCGGCAGGCTCTCGCTGCCGTCCGCGCCGAGCGACGACACTGCGAAGAACGTGTCGTCCACCGGCAGTTGCGGCATCGTCGCGTTCGTCCCGGTCACGTCCTTCGATTTCGCCCAGGCGGCGGTATCGTTCGCGCGCCAGCGGATGCGGTAGCCGACCGCGCCCGGCACCGGCGCCCAGCTCACCTGCGTGTCGCGCGAGAGGTCGCCGACCAGCCCGACGCTCGCCGGCGCGGCGGGGGCGGCGGCGAGGCGCGCGAGGGTCGCGGCGTTGATCGCGGTGACCTTCGCCAGATAGGCGAAGTCCATCCGGTCGATCGTGTCGCCGTAGACGATGCCCTTTTCGGTACGCAGGTCCTGATGCTGCGCGTCCCAGTTTTCCGCGCCGACGGAGAAGCGCACCGCCGGATAGCCGCGCTTGAGGAAGGGTTCGTGGTCGCCGCCGCGGCCGAATCGGTCCGGGCGGCGGTCGATAACCACGTCGAAGCCGCCAGGGATCGCATCGGCGATGCCGTCGATCGTCTTGGCGAGCGCGCGGCTGGGGCCATCGTCCTCGCCGCCTTCGCCGCGGCGGCGCTGCTGCTGCGGCAGGTCTTCGGACGCGCGTATGCCTTCCGAGAAGACGCGCACCCGGTTCGCGTCGCGGACGCCGCTTTGGCCGATGCTGTTGCCGACGATATCGTTGTTGAGCATCGCGCTGACCTGCCAGCCGCGCGTCGCGGCGGTGTCGGCGAGCAGTTCGGCGCCCCACAATCCCTGTTCCTCGGCGGAGAAGGCGACGTAGACGATCGTCGCGTCGAATTTACGCTTCGACAGCAGGCGGGCGGTTTCCAGCACGAGCGCGACGCCCGAGGCATCGTCGTTGGCGCCGGGGGCGTCGCTGGTCGCGTCCATCACGTCGGTGACGCGGCTGTCGATATGGCCGCCGATGATCACTACGCGGTTGGGGTCGCGGCCCGGCTGGAGGCCGAGCACGTCCTCGACGATCACGCCGTCCGGTGCGCGCGGGCCGGTGAAGCGCCGGCTGATCCGCTCGACCTTGATGCAGCCGCCGCAGTCGCGGCCGATCGCTTCGAACTGCTGCGCCGCCCAGTTGCGCGCCGCGCCGATGCCGCGCTTGGGATCGGTGGTGGTGGACAAGGTGTGGCGGGTGCCGAAGCCGACGAGCGCGCTGACGCTGGCCTTGAGCCGCGCGGGGCTGGGGGAGGGCAAAGGCGTGGCGGCGACCGCGGCGGCGGCGAGGAGCGGGGCGATGATCATCAGGCAGTGTGACGCGCCGCGACGTGGCGCTCAACCCCCTCAAGCCCTTGCGACGACGATCAACTCAGCCGGTCGATCGCCTCGCGGCTGAGCGAGCCCGGGATGATCATCACCGGCACCGGCAGCGCGCCGGCATCAGACCCGGCGAAATGGCTGACCAGCTTCCCCGGCGCCCCCGCCGGCGCGGCGCCGAGCACCAGCGCGGCGATGTCGGGATTGGCGGCGATCATCTCGCGGATGATCTTCGGGCCGTCGCCCTGGCGCACGGTGATCGCCGGGCGCAGCCCCGATTCCTCGACCAACGTGCCCGCGGCGGCCGCGACCAGTCCTTCGGCGTGCTGCATCGCCTCTTCCTCGATCGTCGCCTGGACGCCGCCGAAGGCGATGAACTCCTGCGGCGGCAGCAGGGTGAGGATCTCGACGCCGCCGCCGGTCTTCACCGCGCGGCGCGCGGCGAAGCGCAGCGCGATCTCCGCTTCCGGGCTGTCATCGACCACCACGAGATAGATACGCATCATTTCGCCCCTTTTCCGCTTCGTGCCGCGTGGGCGAGCGGCGCGCAAGACTTGACCCCCCGCGTCAGGAGCGCGAAGGGAGCCACCTGCTCCCCAGGCAAGAGGACCTGCATGTCGATCGAGATCAAGATGCCCGCGCTGTCGCCGACGATGGAAGAGGGCACGCTCGCCAAGTGGCTCGTCAAGGAAGGCGATAGCGTCAAGTCCGGCGACATCATGGCCGAAATCGAAACCGACAAGGCGACGATGGAATTCGAGGCGGTGGACGAAGGCGTGATCGCCAAGATCCTGATCGCCGAGGGCACGGACAATGTGAAGGTCGGCGCGGTGATCGCGATCCTCGCCGAAGAGGGCGAGGATGCCGCATCGGTGTCCGCCCCGACCAAGAGCGACACGCCCGCCCCCGCAGCGAAGGAATCGGAAGCCAAGCCGAACCCGGCCGACCCCAACAAGACCGGCAGCGAGGCCGAGCCCGCCGACCGCACGATCACGCAAGCCGAGGATCACGGCAAGCCCGCCGATACCGGCGAGGCGCCCAAGGCCGCTGCCCCCGCATCGGGCGGACGCGTCAAGGCGAGCCCGCTCGCACGCCGCATCGCCGCCGAGAAGGGCATCGAATTGTCGGGCGTGACCGGCTCCGGCCCCAACGGCCGCATCGTCAAGGCCGACGTCGAGAGCGCCAAGCCCGGTGCCGCAGCGCCCGCCGCCGCGACGCGCGACGCGGCGCCCGCCGCTGCCGCCGCACCTGCGCCCGCAGCGAAGCCCGCGGTCGTGCCGGACATCCCGCACGAGGCGACCAAGCTCAGCAACATCCGCAAGACGATCGCGCGGCGCCTCACCGAGTCGAAGCAGACCGTGCCGCACATCTATCTGACGGTGGATATCCAGCTCGACGCGCTGCTCAAGCTGCGCGGCGAGCTCAACGCCTCGCTGGAAAGCCGCGGCGTCAAATTGTCGGTCAACGACCTGCTGATCAAGGCGCTCGCCGCCGCGTTGATCGCGGTGCCCAAGTGCAACGTGATGTTCACGCCCGACCAGCTCATCAGCTTCAAGCGCGCCGACATCTCGGTCGCGGTGTCGACGCCGTCGGGCCTGATCACGCCGATCGTCGTCGGCGCCGACACCAAGAGCCTGTCGGCGATCTCGACCGAGGTGAAGGACCTTGCCGCACGCGCCAAGGACAACAAGCTGAAGCCCGAGGAATTCCAGGGCGGTACCGCGTCGATCAGCAACATGGGCATGTTCGGGATCAAGCAGTTCGAGGCGGTGATCAATCCGCCGCAGGGCATGATCATGGCGATCGGTGCGGGCGAGAAGCGGCCCTATATCGTCAATGGCGAGCTGGCGGTGGCGACGGTGATGTCGGCGACCGGCAGCTTCGACCATCGCGCGATCGACGGTGCCGACGGTGCCGAGCTGATGAAGGCGTTCAAGGAGCTGGTCGAGCGTCCGCTCGGCATGCTTGCCTGAGGCGATCGTGGCGCGGACGCCCACCTCCCGCACGGCGATCGAGTTGCTCCATCTCGCCGCCGGACTGGTCGCCGCCGCGGCGATGACGTGGGCGGCGGCCTGGGCCTATCCGCTCGGCTATGAGACGATCTGGTGGTGTGGCGCGGGGGCGATGGCGGCGGCGGTGCTGATGAGCATCGGTCCGCTGCGTCGCGCCCGCGCGATCGACAGGAGGCGTGTGTGACCTTGCCCCAGGGTTCCCCGACGATCCGCGTCACGGCGATGCCGGGCGACGCCAATCCTTATGGCGACATCTTCGGCGGCTGGCTGATGGGCCAGATGGATCTTGCCGCCGGCTCGGTGGCGTCGCGTCATGCCGGTGGCCGCGCGGTGACGATCGCCTGCGACGCGATGAAATTCCATGCGCCGGTGCTCGTCGGCGACGAGGTGTCGGTCTATGCGCGGCTGGTCGCGGTCGGCAACACGTCGATGACGATCGAGGTCGAGGCGTGGCGTCGCGCCCGCCACCTCGAGGATTCCACCAAGGTGACGCAGGCACGCTTCGTGTTCGTCGCCACCGACGAGAACCGGGCGCCGCGCCGCGTCGCGCCGCTGCCCGATCATATCCCCGATCATATCCCCGATCACATCCATGAACCTCCCCGGTAAGGACTTCCAACGTGGCTGATACCTTCGACCTCCTCATCCTCGGTTCGGGTCCGGGCGGCTATGTCGCGGCGATCCGGGCGAGCCAGCTCGGCCTCAAGGTCGGCATCGTCGAGCGCGAGCGGCTGGGCGGCATCTGCCTCAACTGGGGCTGTATCCCGACCAAGGCGCTGCTGCGCACGTCGGAAGTCTATCATTACATGACCCATGCCGATTCCTACGGCCTCAAGGCGGACAATGTCGGCTTCGACCTCGGCAAGATCGTCGATCGCAGCCGCAAGGTCGCCGGCCAGCTCAACGCCGGCGTCAAGGGTCTGATGAAGAAGAACAAGGTCCAGGTGTTCGAGGGCGTCGGCGCGCTGACCGGCAAGGGTAAGTTGCAGGTCAAGCAGGGCGACAAGACGCTCGACCTCGAAGCCAAGCACATCATGGTCGCCACCGGCGCGCGCGCGCGCGACTTGCCGTTCGCCAAGGCCGACGGCAAGCGCATCTGGACCTATCGCCACGCGATGGTGCCCGAGGTCATGCCGACCAAGCTGCTGGTCATCGGCTCGGGCGCGATCGGCGTCGAGTTCGCCAGCTTCTACAACGACATGGGCGCCGACGTGACGATCGTCGAGATGCTCGACCGGATCCTGCCGGTCGAGGATGCCGAGGTCAGCGAGTTCATGACCAAGGCGCTGACCAAACAGGGGATCAAGATCCTCACCAAATCGGGGCTCGAAAAGCTCGAAAGCGGCGCCAACGGCGTCACCGCGGCGATCAAGGGTGCCGACGGCAAGGTCACCGAGACCGAGTTCAGCCATGCGATCGTCGCGATCGGCATCGTGCCGAACACCGAGAACATCGGGCTGGAAGCGCTGGGCGTCGAGACCGAGCGCGGTCATATCAAGGTCGACGGCTTCGGCCGCACCAACGTCGAGGGCATCTACGCGATCGGCGACGTCACCGGCGCACCGTGGCTGGCGCACAAGGCGAGCCACGAGGGCATCGTCTGCATCGAGAAGATCGCCGGGCAGGATCCGCATCCGTTCGAGACGTGGAACATCCCCGGCTGCACCTATTCGCGCCCGCAGGTCGCCAGCGTCGGCTTCACCGAGGCCAAGGCCAAGGAAGCCGGTCACGAGGTGAAGGTCGGCAAATTCCCGTTCATCGGCAACGGCAAGGCGATCGCGCTCGGCGAGGCGGAGGGCTTCGTCAAGACGGTGTTCGACGCCAAGACCGGCGAATTGCTCGGCGCGCACATGATCGGCGCGGAAGTGACCGAGCTGATCCAGGGCTATGTCATCGCGCGTCAGCTCGAAACGACCGAGCACGAGCTGATGGAGACGGTGTTCGCGCATCCGACGCTCAGCGAGATGATGCACGAGAGCGTGCTCGGCGCTTATGGTCGCGCGCTTCACTTCTAGGATCATACCCGCCGACCGCCGCGCCGCCCGCACGATGGGCGTCGCGGCGGCTTTGCTGTTCGCCGCCTCGCTCGCACTCTTCTGGCCGGGCTATGTCGCCTATGACAGCCTCGCCCAATATGCGCAGGCGACGAGCGGGCGGTATGACGATTGGCACCCGCCGATCATGGCGCGGCTCTGGTCGCTGTTCGGCGATCACGGCCCGGCGCCGATGCTCGCGCTGCAACTCGCCGCTTACTGGATGGGTTTGGGATCGTTCGCCGCGGCGCTCGCCGCGTGCGGGCGGCGCGGCGCGGCGTGGGCGGTGCTGGCGGTCGGTTGCTGGCCGCCGCTGCTCGGCTGGCAAGGCGTCGTGCTCAAGGATCTGCAGATGTCGGCGGCGCTGCTGGCGGCGACCGGGATCCTCGGCTGGTGGCGGCTGCGCAACCGGCCGCTGCCCGGCCCGGCCCTCGCGGTGGCGGCGTTGCTGTGCGGTTATGCGATGCTGGTGCGCGCCAACGCGCCCTTCGCGGTGGTGCCGCTGATCGTGATGCTGTCGCCCTGGCCGCGCGGGATCGCGCGGGCCGGCGTGGCGCTGCTCGGCATCGCCGCAGCGATCGGTCTGTCCTCGCCGATCAACCACGGACTGCTGGGCGCGCAGCGCAGCGGCGTCGAGCAGACGCAGGCGCTCTACGATCTCACCGGCATCGGCGTGGCGACGGGCGACACCACCGTCGGCCTGCCCGCCGCGACGCTCGCCGCGATCCGTGCCAGACACTGCGTCCGCCCCTATTTCTGGGACCCGCTCGGCGAGCCGCGGCGCTGCGAGACGCTGGTCGCGCCGTTGCGCGCCGAGCCGGCGGGAACGCTCTACGTCCGTCTCGCCGGCATGATCCTGCGCCATCCCATCGCTTATGAGGAACACCGGCTGGCGCATCTCAACTCGACCGAGCGATTGTGGGTGCCGCGTCACTGGCTCGGCAGCGCGCCGCTGCGCGCGAGCGAGCCCAATACGCTCGGTTTCGGTGAGCCCGGTGCGCTCGCGAAAGGCTGGCAGTCGCTCGGCGCTTGGCTGATGGAAACGCCACTGGGCTGGCCGGTCGTCTGGGTGGTGGTGGCGATCGCCGGCCTGTGCTGCGCGCTGCGCGGACGCGGTGACGATACGCTGGCGATCGCCTTGTTTACCTCGGCGCTGACGATGGAGGCGAGTTTCGCGGTGATCAGCATCGCCTCGGACCTGCGCTACCATCTGTGGACGCTGACCGCGACGGCGATCGGCTGGCTGCTGCTCGGGCCGCGGCGCTGGCCGCGCGCGGTCACGCTGCTGCTGGTCGCGGTGCTGCTGGTCGGCGTCGTCGCTCGCGTGGTGCTGCCGGAGGCGCCGCAGACCTATGCCGGGATGCTCGGCTGACCCGTCCGCAACCCTTGACCGCACCACGACGTTGGAGGGGCAAAAGGAGAGCGATACATGGCGGACGATCACGCGGCGATCGAACAGGCGTTCGACGAGGCGGTCAACATGGCGCCGGCCGAGCTGGAGCGCTTCCTCGACAGCGACGACAGCAAGCGCGTCGGCTGGAAGGGCGAGGACGGCGACGGCAAGGGCGAGAGCGTCGGCCATGCCTCCGGCCGCCACATCGTCGCGATCAAGCGCAAGACGAAGGCCGACCGGACCGACGCCGATTACGCGCATATGAAGAAGGTGGTCGGCTACGTGCACCGTCATCTCGCCCAGGGCGGTCCGGACAAGGACAGGGCGCAGAGCGACTGGCGCTACTCGCTGATGAACTGGGGGCATGACCCGCTAAAGTAGGCGGGTTAACTTGCTTTGCGATCGCCAACGCAGTTGAGGCGGCGGCGACTGCGCCGCCTCGCTCCTCCATTACCAACCCCGTTGGTGCTGAGCTTGTCGAAGCACCGTGAGTCCCATCTGCCCTTCGACAGGCTCAGGGCGAACGGCGATGGGGGGCCGGACGGCGGTTGGGGGGGCGGATTTCCCTAAGCGGCGACGTCGCTGTCCCAGCGGCGGCCGGCGACGGCGCGGGCTTCCTCGACGGGGAGGGGGCGGCCGAAATAGAAGCCCTGGACCTTGGTGCAGCCCAGATCCTGCACCATCCGGTGTTCGGCCTCGGTCTCGACGCCTTCCGCGGTGGTCGCCATGCCGAGACTCTGCGCCAGCGCGACGACGGCGCGGATGATCGCGATCGCTTCCTTGACGCCGCGCGAGGCGCTCTGGACGAAGCTCCGATCGATCTTGATCGACGAGAAGCGGGTGCGCGAGAGATAGCCGAGCGACGAATAGCCGGTACCGAAATCGTCGAGGCTGAGCCGCACGCCGAGGTCGAGGATGCGTTCGAGTACCTTGGTCGCGCCGAGCCCCTCGTGCATGAAGACGCTCTCGGTCACCTCGAGTTCGAGCCGCTCGACCGACAGGCCGCTGTCGGCCAGCGCCGAGGTGACGACGGTGACGAAGCCGGGGTTCTGCAACTGGTCGGCGGAGACGTTGACCGCGACGCGGACGTGCGACGGCCAGCGCGCCGCCTCGGCGCAGGCGGTGCGCAACACCCATTCGCCGATCGGCTGGATCAGCCGCGCCTCTTCGGCGAGCGGGATGAACTTGGCGGGCGAGACGTCGCCGAACTGCGGGCTGTGCCAGCGCAGCAGCGCCTCGAACCCGGTGAGGCTGCCGGTCGCGGCATCGACCACCGGCTGGTAGTGGAGGTGCATCTCGCCGCGTTCGAGCGCCTGGCGCAGCGCCATTTCGAGGACGCGGCGCTCCTCCGCCTGGACGTGCAGCTCGGGCTCATAGGCGTGGTAGACGCCGCGGCCGGCATCCTTGGCGCGGTAGAGCGCGAGGTCGGCGGAGCGGATCAGCATCTCCGCGGTGCGGCCATCGCGCGGGCCGATCGCGAGACCTACCGACGCGCCGATGTAGAGCGTATTGGCGTCGACCTCATAGGGGCGCGACAGGGTCTCAATGATCCGCTGCGCCAGCGCCTCGACCGCGCTGCTGTTGGTCGCATCGCGCATCACCACCGCGAATTCGTCGCCGCCGAGCCGGCCGCAGGTCTCGTTGTCGCCCATCAACTGCGCCAACCGTTCGGCGACGCGACTGAGCAGGCGATCGCCGATCGGATGGCCGAGCGTGTCGTTGACCGCCTTGAACCGGTCGAGATCGATCATCATGAATGCGCAGCGGCCGCCCCATTTGTCCGCCTCCGCCATCGCCCGCGCCAGCGTCTCGTTGACCATCAAGCGGTTGGGCAGGCCGGTGAGCGTGTCGAAGCGGGCCATCCGGTTGATCTTGTCGGCCGAAGCGCGCTGTTCGGTGACGTCCGAGCCGACGCCGCGGAAGCCGCAGAAGGACCCGTTTTCGTCGAACCGCGGGCTGGCAGCGAGTTCCCACCAGCGCTCCTCGCCGTCGACGGTGAGCGACAGCCGCAGGTCGCGGAAGCTGTCGCGCGTCTTCAGTTTGTCGGCGAGGGCGCGCAGGCCGGGGGTGAATTCGCCAGTGTCCCAGGTGGGTCCGGCGAGCACCTGGAGGAAGGGCATGCCTTCGATGGTGACCGGATCGAGCCGGCAGGCATAAGCGAAGCGGGGCGAAGCCTTGACGACGCGGCGGGCGGCGTCGGTTTCCCACAGCCAGTCGGCGCTGGTCTCTTCGAACTCGCGTAGCAGCAGGCTGACCGTCTCGTCGCGTTCCGCCAGCGCGATCTGGCTGGCGCGGATCACCACCAGCGAGCGGGCGCGGTTGAGGCAGACGACGATCAGCATCACGGTGAAGATCGACGTCGCGCAGGCCGCGGCATAGCTGCCGATCGTCACCAGCTTCACCGTCACTGACAGGCCGAGCCCGCCGACGAAGGCGATCGTGGCGAGCGCCAGCGGTGCCATCGCGACCGCACCGGCGGTCATCAGCACCGACAGGATCATCCACAGCACATAGGCGCTGTTGGACCCGGGATGGGTGTTGAAGATCAGGCAGGGGATCGACCAGGCGACGGCGAGCGCGACGCCCTCGATCGCGGTGGCGCGCAGGTCGGCCTGGGTGGCATAGCCGCCGTCGCGATGCCGCGTGCTGAGCCGGCGCATCGCGACGGTGACCGACACCGCCGCGACGAGCATCGCCCAGCCGCCCAGCCACCATGCCGACACCTGCGTCGCGAACAGCGACACGGTGGTCGCCGCGCCGATCAGATTCGCGCAGAGCAGCAGCAAGGCGAGCTGGCGGCCGGCGTCCAGTTGCGTCGAGCGGATACGCGCCCAATGCGCGGCGTCGTCGCCGTCGCGAAACCCCAGCAGCTGAGAGAAGCGGATCGCGCTGGGATCCGAGGCAGGCGCGGTTTCTTGGTTCACCCGCGGGGGGTTACCCGGTCAAGGTTGACGGAGTGTTAGAACCGGATTGAGATTTCATCCGAAATGCCAGTTACTTCACCGAATGGGCGGATCGTCTGCGGACATTCGATTGTGGGACGCGGCGGATGCATGAAAAGGCTTGGCCGTATTCTCCCCCTCCGTCACGGCTGCGCCGTGCCACCTCCCCCTGGCGGGGGAGGATCTGAGAAGTCCTCCCCCGCCAGGGGGAGGTGGCAGCGCGAAGCGCTGACGGAGGGGGAGGACAGGGCGGTAGCCCCGTTTTGGAAACCCCGTCCGCCCGCCGTCAGGCCGCGATCGCGTAAGGCTTGATGTCGCCGCTCAGATACAGGTTGCGCGCCTTGGCGCGCGACAGCTTGCCCGAGCTGGTGCGCGGCAGCGTGCGCGGCGGGATCAGCTCGATCACGCAATTCATGCCGGTCACCGAGCGGACGCGCTCGCGGATCTCCTCGCGCAGCCGCTGGCGCTCGGCCTCGTCGCTGCTGCGGCACTGGACGAGCACCGCCGGCGTCTCTTCGCCGCCCGGCGTGGTGATCGCGAAGGCGGCGATGTCGCCCGCCTTGAAGCCGGGCAGCTGCTCGACCGCCCATTCGATGTCCTGCGGCCAGTGGTTCTTGCCGTTGACGATGATCATGTCCTTGGCGCGGCCGACGATGTAGATGTAGCCGTTCGACATATAGGCCATGTCGCCGGTGTCGAGCCAGCCGTCGCTCATGCAGGCGTCGGTCGCCGCGGCATCGCGGAAATAGCCGACCATCACGCTCGGTCCCTTGCACCAGAGCTTGCCGATCGCGCCGTCGGGCAGGGGGGTGCCGTCTTCCTCGCGGATTTCGACGGTCATGTCGCGCACCGGCTTGCCGCAATTGACGATCGCGCGGAAGCGTTGCGGGCGCGGACCGTCGTTGGCGGCGAGCGAATCGCCGCCGCCCGACAATTGCGTCTCCTCGACAAGCTCGACGCGGATGCCCTCGCCCGGCGGCATCAGCGACACCGCCAGCGTCGCCTCGGCGAGGCCGTAGCTCGGCAGGAAGGCGCTCGCCTTGAAGCCGGCATCGGCGAAGGCGTCGACGAACGCCTGCATCACGTCAGGGCGGATCATGTCGGCGCCGTTACCGGCGACGCGCCAGCGCGACAGGTCGAACCGCTGCGACGCCTTGGTCTGCGACGACATGCGGCGCGCGCAGATGTCATAGCCGAAGGTCGGCGAATAACTCAGCGTCGTGCCGTCGTGGCGGCTGATGAGATCGAGCCAGGCGAGCGGGCGGCGCGCGAAATCCTCGGTCTTGAGGTAATCGGTCGAGACCTGGTTGGCGATCGGCGACAGGAAGCAACCGACGAGCCCCATGTCGTGATACCAGGGCAGCCAGCTGACGCAGCGATCGGTGCCGTCGGCGGCGATCTCCATGCCGTGGCTGTGCGCGGCGAGATTGTTGAGCAGCGCATGGTGCGTGATCGCGACGCCGTGCGGGAAGCGCGTCGAGCCGCTGGAATATTGCAGATAGGCGATCGCCTCTCCGTCCGCCTGCGGCAGCGGCGCCGCGACCGCCGGACGGTCGGCGAAGTCGGACCAGTCGATCCCCTCGGTCCCCGCGAGCCGTGCCGCCTCGGCCGCCATCGCCGCGAGCTCGGGCGGGAAGATCAGCATCTTCGGCTCGCAGCTCGCAAGCTGGACGCGGAGCTGTTCGATATAGGATTCGCGTCCGCCGAACGAGGTCGGCAGCGGCAGCGGCACCGGCCAGGCGCCGGCATAGACCGCACCGAAGAACAGGGCGGCGAATTCCGGCCCGGTCTCGGCGACCAAGGCAATCCGGTCCTCGGGCTGCACGCCGGCGGCGATCAGGCGATGCGCCATCGCGATCGCGTCGCGGCGCAGCTCGGCGAACGGATAGGCACGGGCGAGCGCACCGCGGGCATCGTGGAAGTTGAGGCCGCGCACGCCCGTGGCGGCATAATCCAGCGCCTCGCCGAGCGTGGTGAAATCGGCATAGCGACGGGGCAAGTCGTCCAGCGTCGGCGTGGCCGCCATCTGGGGCGTCGGCGAGGGCGCGGACTGCTCGGTCATCACAAAATCCTGTTCACTCGCCACGGGGCGAAACCATCTTCACTGTGCGCTATAACGCGCGATCATCGTTCTAAATCGAGCGCCACTGTGGCAACAACATGGCCATGAGGCAGGAACGGCGTACTCTTCCCCCGATCGATGCCGCCGCTTTGGAGCGGATGGCGCTGCGCTACGTCGAACGCTTCGCGACGACGCGCGGCAAATTGGCCGACTATCTCCATCGCAAGATCCGCGAACGCGGCTGGGACGGCGACGCCGCCGACCCGCAGGCGCTGGCGCAGCGGATGGCCGATCTCGGCTATGTCGACGACCGGCTGTACGCGGAGAGCAAGGCGGCGGCGCTGACCCGGCGCGGGCTCGGCGCTCGGCGGGTGACGATGGCGCTGCGCCACGCCCATGTCGGCGAGGCGGAGACGGAGGATCTGGCGCCGGCGATCCACGAACAGGCCGAGGCGGCGGCGCTCACCTTCGCGCGGCGCAAGCGGATCGGGCCGTTCGGGCCGCCGAACGACGATCGTGCGGTCCGCGACAAGCAACTCGCGGCGATGCTCCGGGCCGGACATGCAATGGATTTGTCGCGCCGGATTGTCGCAGCGCGGGACGAAAGCGAGTTCGGAGAAATCGGGTAAACGTCCCTTTCGCAATTGCAGCAGCGATGAACCGTGCTAGCGTAGCGTCCATAGGGGTGCAGTGATGCGTAGCGAGCCGCAACGGGAGGGCGACGAGCGTGACGACGGGGATATGCCCGGCGCGCGTGCTGGTCTGCAAGCCGCGACGAACGAGGGCGAGGGGCCGATCGCCATCGCCGGCGTAATCAAATGGTTCGACGTCACGCGCGGCTTCGGCTTCGCGGTCGCCGACGACCGGTCGCTGGGCGACGTGCTGATCCACTTTTCGGTTTTGCAGCCGTACGGCCGCCGCAGTCTGCCCGAGGGCGCACGGGTCGAGACGCTCGCGGTGCAACGCGGCCGCGGCTATCAGGCACGCGAGGTGATCGCGATCGATCTGTCGAACGCCGTCGAGGATGCGCCGCGGGCGCCGCGCGCCGCCGACCGGGTCGATCCGGTCGCGCTGATCGACGAGGCCGGGCCGTTCGAAGGCGCTGCGGTCAAATGGTTCAACCGGCTGAAGGGCTATGGCTTCCTGGTCCGCGACAGCGACGGCAGCGACGTGTTCGTCCATATGGAGACGCTGCGCCGCGCCGGCATCGCCGCGGTCGAGCCCGAGCAGCGGCTGCGTGCGCGCATCGTCGCCGGCCGCAAGGGACCGCTCGCGGTCACCGTCGAGGAGGGCTGAACGCGTGATCGGATCGAAGGCGATGCTGGCGATCGTCGCGGTGCTGGGGCTAGGCGCGGGCGGCGTGGCGATCCAGCAAGGGGTGTTCACCCGCACGCCGCCGACCGACGCGACGGCGAAGGCGCTGCTGCCGGTGACGATCACCAGCGCCAACGGCGCGCACGTCTTCCAGGTCGAGCGGGCGACGACGGCGGCCGAGCAGGCGCGCGGGCTGATGTACCGCACGGATCTTAAGCCCGACGGCGGCATGCTCTTCGCGCCCTATCCGGCCGAAGGCGGCGGCCCGCGCGAGGCGAACTTCTGGATGAAGAACACGCCGACCCCGCTCGACATCCTGTTCATCCGCGCCGACGGCACGATCGCGATCATCGCGGAGAACACCGTGCCCTTTTCGGAGACGCCGGTGCCCTCGCGCGAGCCGGTCGCCGCCGTGCTCGAACTGGTCGGCGGCCGCGCCGCGGACCTCGGCATCGCCGAAGGCGACAGGGTGACCTGGGCGAAGTGAGCGCCGGTGAGGGTCTTCGGCATGACGGAAAATGGGCGAACGGGCTCTCGACACGCAGCCACTACGTCGATCAACGGGCATCATCCGGCAGCCCCGGCCTTGCGCCGGAACGAGCCGGCTGGCGAGCGGACGACGATCCCGGTTGAAGGCCGCCGCCGCAGCGGGTAAGCGCAGGCGCATCATGGGCATCAACCTCAATCCCTTCACCTGGTGGAACGGCGCATCCTGGGGCACGATGCTCTACGGCTTGCGCGGCATGGCGCAGGTCGGCACCGATTCGCTCGGCAACGTCTATTATCAGGGGGGCAAGGACGGCAGCGGCCGCGTGCGCCGCTGGGTGATCTACGAGGGCGCCAACGACGCCAGCCGCGTGCCGCCCGAATGGTTCAGCTGGTTGCATCATCAGATCGACGACGTGCCCGCTCGCGCGATGCCCGCGCCGAGGCCGTGGCAGAAGCCGGCGGTGCCCAACATGACCGGTACGCCGCTCGCCTATCGCCCCTCGGGCGCGCTCGAGAAGGGCGGCAAGCGCGCCGCCGCGACCGGCGACTACGAAGCCTGGACGCCCGAAGGGTGACGCGACGCTGGCTCGCCGCCGGCGTCCTGCTGGTGGTGCTGGGGCTGGCCGCGGTATTCGGCTATCGCGCGTGGCACCGGTCGGACGAAGCCGGCCGCGCCGTCGCCGTACAGGATTTCGCGCCGAGCGAGGCGAACCAGAGCGAGGGCATCGAGACCGTCGCGACCACCGACGTCGCCTTGCCGACCGGCGGCACGCCGATGGCACAGCGGGTGGCCGTGGTCGGCCTGCTCAACAAGCGCAACGGCGTCAGCCGCGACCTGACGCTGCGGCCCGGGCAGGCGGTCCGCGTCGGCGATGCGATCGTCCGGCTGCGCGCCTGCGAGCATACCGCACCCTGGGAGCAGGATCAGCTCACCGGTGCGTTCGTGCAGCTCGACGTCCGCGGCAGCGACCGGCATTGGCGGCGGGCGTTTTCGGGCTGGCTGTTCAAGGAACGGCCGTCGCTCAACGTCGTCCAGCACCCGGTCTACGACGTCTGGACCAAGAGCTGTACGATGTCGTGGCCGGCGACCGGCCCGGACACGACCTCGCTGTCCGGTGGCGAGGCGGCGGGCAACCGGTCGAGCGCGAAGAAGTCGCCGGCGGCGGACGATGCCGATACCACCCCCGACGAGCCGATCGTCCCCTCCAGCGCACCGGCGAGCAACGCGCAATAATCCTTCCGGTCGATCTCCACCGCGCCCAGCGAGGCGAGGTGCGAGGTCTGGAACTGGCAGTCGAGCAAGGTGAAGCCGCCGACCTTGAGCCGCGCGACCAGCCAGGCGAGCGCGACCTTGGACGCATCGGTTCGGCGGCTGACCATCGATTCGCCGAAGAAGGCGCGGCCGAGCGCGAGGCCGTAGAGGCCGCCGACCAGCTCGTCGCCCTCCCAGCATTCGATCGCATGCGCGAAGCCCATGCGGTGCAGCGCGACGAAGGCCTGTTCGATACCGGTGTTGATCCACGTCTCCGGGCGATCCTCGGCGCTTTCCGCGCAGAGCTGGATCGTCCGTTCGAAGGCGGTGTCGGCGGTGACGCGGAACCGGTCGCGCGCGATCGTCTTGCGCAGCGAGCGCGACACGCGGAAGCCGTCGATCGGCAGGATCGCGCGGCTGCGCGGCTCGACCCAATAGACGCTGGCGGCCTCGCGATCGTCCGCCATCGGGAAGACGCCGACCGCATAGGCGCCGAGCACGAGGTGCGGATCGAGTGTCTCCATCACCGCTGAGGTGGCGCAGCCGATGCGGCGGTGCAAGTGGGGGCGAGTCCAAGCGAGATCGCAGCTCGGCCTTTAGCTGTCTAAACTTCTTTCTTCTCGTCACCCCGGGCTCGACCCGGGGTCCCGCTACTTCCCGACCGGCATGTAGCGGGACCCCGGATCAAGTCCGGGGTGACGGAGAGACGGTGTCGCGGTCGCGGCATCGATGAATATCGATCACGCCCTAATCCAGCGGCAGCGCCGCGAATTCCGCCGTCGCCTCCGCGCGCGCGGAGAGGGCGGCGAGGGCCGGATGGCACGCCGGGGGCACGACGTCGCCCAGCTTGCTGCCGGTGAAGCGCAAGGCGACCGCCGTGGTGATGTCCGCCTGCGTCCATCGGCCCGCGACGAGCCAGTCGTCGACCCCGGCATAGGCCGCCTCGAGCAAATCGTACGCCGCCAGCAATTGCTCTTGCACGCGGTCGAGCCAGGGCTGGTGCTGCTTCTCCGCCGGCCGCAAATTGGTCTCGTAGACGATCTGCACCGTCTTCTCGCAGGCGGCGAGCGCCAGCCCGATCACGCGCTGCGACGCGAGAAAGGCGGCGGGATCGTCCGGCAGCAGGCGGCGCTCCGCCGGCACGATCCGTTCGAGCCAGTCGAGGATCAGCGTCGATTCGATCAGCACGACGCCGTCGTCGGTGACCAGCGTCGGCGCCTTGACGGTGGGGTTGATCGCGCCGAACGCCGCGACGTCGCGGAACACCGATAAAGGCTCGTGATCGAACGTCAGGCCCATCGCCGTCATCGAGATCGCCACCCGGCGGACATAGGGTGAATCAAGCATGCCGATCAGGCGCATGGGCAGTCCTTCGAACGAGCGGATGATATGGGACGCTATTTGGCCAGCCGGCTTTCGATCGTCGTCCACAATCGGGCGAACGCCGCCGCCGCGGCGGATCGCGGCGCATAGGTCGCGACCGGCGCGCGATGCTCGGCCATCGCCTCGACCGCGCTCGCCATCGGGATCGCCGGCCAGTCGGGGTGGGCGGCGAGCGCGTCGGCGTGGAGTCGCCGGCGGCGGTCGACCATCATATGGACCGGCAACACCGGCACCTTGCCGCCGAGGTGACGGACCACCTCGTCATGCGCCCGTTGCGCGAAGGGCGAGGGGATCACCGGCAGGACGATGAGGTCGGCGGCGCGGATCACCTGTTCGCTGGTCTCCGTCAGGCCGGGCGGGCAATCGAGCAGGACATGGTCGTAATCGCCGATCTGCTCGATCAGCCGGTCGAGCCGCCGGCGCTTGCCGATATCGTGCAGCACGAGGTCGAGCGTGCGCAGCGAATCGTCGGCGGCGATCAGGTCGAGCAGCGGAATGTCGGTGGGGCGGGTGTGCGCCGCGGGCTTGGCATCCTTGGTGAACAGCGCACGCGCCTGGTCGCCGACGGGCGTCCGGCCGAGCACCCAGCTGCTCGCCGCCTGCGGATCGAGATCCCACAGGATGGTGCGCCGCTTCGACAAGGCGGCGCTGCTGTAGGAGAGGTTGACCGACAGCGTGGTCTTGCCCACGCCGCCCTTCGAACTGTAGATCGCGATCGTCGCCATGCCAGCGACGTACCGGAATGGACCTATTCCGGCAACGGTCGATCGCCGACGCCCACGCAAAAGGGCCGGCGGATCGCTCCACCGGCCCGGAAACGTTGTGCGGTGCCGCAGCTTACGACTTGCAGCTTTGCGACGGCTTGCCCGGCTGGGTGACGGTGATCGTCTTGGGATCGCCGGTCAGCTTCCAGCCGCCCTCGGCGACGAGCGGATCGCCCGTCTTCTCGGCGGTCAGGCGGGTAGCGGTACCAGTCTGCGACGTCTTGACGAGTGCCAGCTTGTCGCCCTCGAACAGGGTGACGTAGAGCAAGCTGTTGTCCTTGCAGCGGAAGGTCTTTTCCGCCTTGATCGCGGGCGGCAGCTCGACCGGGCCGCGGTTGGCGAGGGCGTTGGCCATCGGATCGGGGTTGGAGTCGAGCACCTCGGCCGAGTTGGGCTTGGAGTTGCAGGCCGCCAGCGCGAGCAGCGCGGCGGTGGCGGAGAGGAGGAGGGGGCTCTTCATAGCGGCGCGACGCTTCGCGCATGCAGCAAGGAGCGTCAAGCAGGATGACTGACGTATGTGAGCTGGCTCGGGAAAATGCGACGGACGCCGCCCCGCTTGGCCGCCGCCAAGCTCAGCTTCGCTTGCCGCTGGCGCTGCCACGCGCCATCTAGCGACGATGCATACCACGCCCGACACCCTCGCCCTGATCGGCAACACCCCCCTCGTCCGACTGAAGGGGCCGAGCGAGGCGACCGGATGCGACATCTTCGGCAAGTGCGAATTCGCCAACCCCGGCGCCTCGGTGAAGGACCGCGCCGCGCTCGGCATCGTCGAGGATGCGGAAGCGCGCGGCGTGCTCCATCCCGGCGGCACGATTGTCGAGGGGACGGCGGGCAACACCGGCATCGGCCTCGCGCTGGTCGCCAATGCCAAGGGCTATCGGACGATCATCGTCATGCCCGAGACGCAGAGCCGCGAGAAGATGGACACGCTGCGTGCGCTGGGTGCCGAGCTGGTGCTGGTGCCGGCGGCGCCTTATGCCAGCCCCTATCATTTCGTGCACACCTCGCGCCGGATCGCGGAGGAGCGCGACAATGCCTTGTGGGCGAACCAGTTCGACAATGTCGCCAACCGCCGCGCGCATATCGTCGGCACCGCCGAGGAGATCTGGCAGCAGATGGAGGGGCGGATCGATGGCTTCACCTGCGCGGCGGGCACCGGCGGGACGATCGCCGGCGTTGGGCTAGGATTGAAGGCCAAGGACGAGAGCATCTGCATCGCGCTCAGCGATCCGCATGGCGCGGCGCTCTACGAATATTACGCGCATGGCGAATTGCGCGCCGAGGGCTCGTCTGTCGCCGAGGGCATCGGGCAGGGGCGGATCACCGCCAATCTCGACGGCGCGCCGATCGACACCCAGTTCCGCATCTCCGATCAGGAGGGCTATCGCTGGGTACGGCGGCTGCTCGACGAGGAGGGGCTGTGCCTCGGTTTGTCGTCGGGGATCAACGTCGCCGGTGCGGTGCGGCTCGCCGAGCGGCTCGGGCCGGGCAAGCGGATCGCGACGATCCTGTGCGATACGGGCTTCCGCTATCTGTCGTCGCTCTACGATCCCGAATGGCGTGCCGCCAAGGGGCTGGCATAGGAGCGGAAGCCGTCACCATCCACCCGTCACCCCGGACTAGTTCCGGGGTCCACTCGTCCGCAGGCGTGCGCCTTGAGCCTCTTGCGGCTCTCCTCGCCGCAGAGTGGACCCCGGAACGAGTCCGGGGTGATGGAGGGTTGGCGGATGAGGCTGAGACCACCTGGAGGCTCCCCGCCAACCGCTTATTCGACAAACCGGTGACGAACCGTTACAGAGGCGCGGCAAGATGAGAGCCGTGCGAGATACCCAGCAGACGATGCAACGGATCAAGGTCGGTGTGATCGGCCTGGTTGCCGTGGTGCTGCTGATCGCCGTTGCCAGCGCCATCCTCGGCTCGGCCACCCGCGAGCGGCCGATCGCCGCCGCCGGATCGGCGCAGGCCGACGTGGTCGCCAACATCGCCATGACCAACGCCGGCGCCGCTGCGGCCGCGGCGGGCGCGTCGGGCGAGCCTCTCGCCGAACTGGGCGTCGCCCCCTCCACCAGCAACAGTCAAGCGCCGCGCTGATGCGCCGCCGGGGAAATCCGGGGATTGTGCCTAACCATCTGATTAGATGCATTTTATTGCCTTCGAGCAAGGCCGTGTCGCCTCGGTCGTGGGGCGCGCGCCCACCCGGCTAGGCGACGACGGGGCCGTTTCCCCGCTTTTCCCCAAAAATCCCGTTGCGTCCCCGAGGTGCTGTTGATACCAACAGCGTCAACGGGGCAGGCATCACCGGTTGCGTCCATCGCAACAGGCCGAACGGCGACGACGGGTCGTTTTTCGGAACGGTGAGCCGTGCGCGTCAGGGTGCGAGACGGCAGTGTCGGAAAGGGGCGATTATCAGGGAAGCGGACTTGCTCTTGTCGATGACAAGGGTCGCGTCGCCATCCCCAATGCGCTCCGCTCGACCTTGGCCGAGAATGCACCGCGACCCGACGGCAAGGACGGCGGCACGGTCATCATCGCCGCGCACGAGGACCAGCCCTGCCTGATCGCCTACGATCCTGCCTATCTCGCCGAACTCAAGCGCGAGCTGAACGAGCGGGTCGCGCTGTCGCGCGGTCCCGACGGCAAGATCGACCACAATATCAAGCGCGGCGGAGCCAATGGCGAAGCCGTGCCGTTCGACGGATCGGGGCGCTTCATCATGCCGGGTTTTCCCCGTTTCTATGCCGGTATCGGGGCGCATGCCTTCTTCTGGGGCACGCTCGACTATATCGAGATCTGGGACCCCAAGACCTTGCTGTCGACGCCGAACATCGCGCCGCAGATGGTCGCCGCCTGCCGCTATTACTGCCAGGACAAGGGCATCGCGCTATGAGCGACGCCCCGCACATTCCCGTGCTGCTCGACGAGGTCGTCGCCGCGCTCGCCCCCGCCCCGGGCGAGCGGATCGTCGACGCGACCTTCGGCGCCGGCGGCTATACGCGCGCCATCCTCGCCACCGGCGCGCAGGTCGTCGCCTTCGACCGCGACCCCGATGCGATCGCCGCGGGCCGCGCCGCGAACATCCCCGGCCTGACGCTCGTCCATAGCGACTTTTCGGCACTGGAGGCGGCGCTCGACGCGCCGGTCGACGGGCTGACGATGGATATCGGCGTGTCGTCGATGCAGCTCGACCAGGCCGAGCGCGGCTTCTCCTTCCAGTCGGACGGCCCGCTCGACATGCGGATGAGCCAGGAGGGGGCGAGCGCCGCCGACTTCCTCAACACCGCCGAGGAAGAGGCGATCGCCGACATCCTCTATCATTATGGCGACGAGCCAAAGTCGCGCCGCGTCGCACGCGCGATCGTCGCCGCGCGCCCGCTGACCCGCACGTCGGAACTGGCCAATGTCGTGCGCAAGGCGCTCGGCCATCGCCCGCACGACAAGAAGGACCCGGCGACGCGCACCTTCCAGGCGATTCGCATCCATGTGAACCGCGAACTGGGCGAGCTCGCCGACGGCCTCGCCGCGGCCGAGCGCGTTTTGAAGCCGGGCGGTCGCTTGGCGATCGTCACCTTCCACAGTCTGGAGGATCGGCTGGTCAAGCGCTTCCTGCGCGACCGGTCGGGCAATGCGCCGGGCGGCTCGCGGCACCTGCCGCAGGCGGCGGCGGGCATCGCCCCGAGTTTCGAGGCCGTCGGCCGCGCGGTGCGCGCCGGCGAGGCCGAGGTCGCGCGCAATCCCCGCGCGCGCTCGGCGACGTTGCGGACCGCCCGGCGAACGGCGGCGCCCGCTTGGGGCAATGGCAATCTGGCGGAGGTGACATCATGACGGCGGCGTATCGGTTGAAGGGGATCGGGTGGCTCGGTGGCTGCGTCGCCATCGTCCTCGGCTTCTACCTGGTGTCGCTGCAGGTCGCGGCGGAGCGCAAGAAGCTCGAGACGATGGACCGCAAGATCGATTCGGCGCAGCGCGACATCCGCGCGCTGGAGACCGAGTTCGAGACGCGCGCCAATCTCGCCCAGCTCGAAAAGTGGAACGGCGAGACGCTGGCGCTTGCCGCGCCGGTCGCCGGACAGTTCGTCACCGACGAGGGCGCGCTCGCCAGCCTCGACGTCAACCAGGTCGGCGTGACCGCGCCGGGGACCAAGCTGGCCGCGCTCGTCGTGCCGTCGCTCGCCACCGTCAACGTCGCCGCCCCCGCCGCCACGCCCGCGCCCGCCGTCGTCCAGGTCGCCGCCGCGCTGCCGACCGCCAAGCGCGCCGTCATCAAGGTCGCCGCGATCGAGAAGAGCGCGCCGATGCTCGCCAAGCTCAACGAGGCGGCACGCGCCAAGGTCGCGGTCGCCAAGGTCCGGCCGCAGGCGGTGGCGATGCTCGACAGGAAGCTGCTCTCCGACACGACGCTCGGCGATATCCTCAGCAGCGCGCGCGCGGAGGCCCGCAAGCGTTGACCGTCGTCGTCGCCCGGCCCGCACAGCAACGGCGCAACGCCACCCAGCGCCATGCGCTGGTGGCGACGTCGCATATGCGGCTGATGATGTTGCTGATGCTGTTCGCCGCGGCGGTGACGCTGGTCATCGGCCGGCTGGTGATGCTCGGCGTGATGTCGGGCGGCGAGGCGGAGGCGCGCGTCGCCGCGCTTGCCGCGCGCGGCGATATCGTCGATCGCAACGGTGCGCCGATGGCGCGGACGATCGACGCCTGGACGATCGCGGTCCACCCCAAGCAGATCATCGGCGACAAGATGGAGATCGCCAGCCGCCTCGCCGCGCTGATGCCCGATCGCGGCGATCAGGCGTGGTTCTACGGCCAGCTCACCCGCCCGGTCAGCTTCGTCTATCTGCAGCGCCGCGCCAGCCCGGCGCTGGTCGAACAGGTCAATGCGATCGGCGAGCCCGCGCTGGTCTTCGCGCGCGAGACGCAGCGCCTCTATCCGCAATCGACGATGGCGAGCCATGCGCTCGGCTTCCTGTCGACCGACGGCCACGGCATGAGCGGCATGGAGCGCGTGCTCGACGAGCGGCTGCTCGACCCGACCAAGGCGGGCCAGCCGGTCGCGCTGTCGATCGACGTGCGCGTGCAGGCGGCGCTGGAGAGCGAACTCAGCCGCGCGATGAACACCTTCTCCGCGCGCGGCGCCGGCGGCATCGTGCTCGACGTCGCCACCGGCGAGGTGATCTCGATGGTGTCGCTGCCGACGTTCAATCCCAATCGCGTCGGCATGGCGGGCTCGGAAGAGCTGCGCAACATCACCACGCAGAGCGTGTTCGAGCTCGGCTCGACCTTCAAGCCGATCACCGTCGCGACCGCGATCGACACCGGCACGGTGACGCTCAACCGCAAGTTCGACGCGACGCATCCGTTGAAGGTCGGCGGCTTCACCATCCATGACGAGCGTGGCGATCCGCAGCGCTGGCTGTCGATGCCCGAAACGCTGATCTATTCGTCCAACATCGCCACCGCGCGCATCGCCGACGAGATCGGGCCGCAGAAGATGCAGACGATGTTCCGCAAACTGGGTTTCGACACCAAGCCCGACATCGAACTGCGCGAGAAGGGGCGGCCGCTGATGCCGACCTATTGGGCGCGCACCACGACGATGACCACCGCCTACGGCCATGGCATCGCGGTGACGCCGCTGCATCTCGCCAGCGCCTATGCCGCATTGGTCAACGGCGGCATCTGGCGGCCGGCGACGCTGATGAAGGTCGCGCCGGGGCAGGCGCCGGTCGGCCGTCGCGTCATCAGCGAACAGACCAGTGCGCGGATGCGGCAGATGCTGCGGCTGATCGTGCTGCGCGGCACCGGCCGCAAGGGCGAGGCGCCGGGCTATCGCGTCGGCGGCAAGACCGGCACCGCCGAGGCCGCGGTGGCGGGCGGCTACGACCATTCGCGCAACGTCGCGACGTTCGCGGCGGCTTTCCCGATGGACGCACCGCGCTATGTGGTGCTGGCCATGCTCGATTCGCCCAAGGGTACCAAGGAAACCGGCGGCTGGAAGACCGCCGCGTGGAACGCCGCGCCCGTCGTCGGGCGGACGATCTCGCGCGTCGGCGCGATGCTCGGCGTCGTTCCCGACGAGCGGCAGGACATCGACGTGTCGGACCTGATGCCGTTGATCTGGCAGGACCCGACGCGCAAGCTGGCCAGCGGCAACTGAAGGGGGTGTAATGAGACTGGGCGCACTCACCGGCGGCGGCGAAGAGGCGATCGTCACCGGCTTCGCGATCGATCATCGCAAGGTCGCCCCCGGCACCGTCTTCGGCGCCTTCCAGGGCGCGCGCGTCAACGGCGAGGAGTATATCGCCGATGCCGTCCGTTCGGGCGCGATCGCGGTGGTGACGCGGCCCGGCGTGCCGGTCGAGGGCGCGGTGGCAATCGTCGACGACAATCCGCGCGAGCGGTTCGCGCGCGCCGCCGCGACCTTCTTCGCGCCCTTCCCGGAGGTCGCGGTCGCGGTCACCGGCACCAACGGCAAGACCTCGACGGTCGAGATGACGCGGCAGCTCTGGCGGATGGCAGGCGCGCATGCCGCCTCGATCGGCACGCTCGGCGTCACCACCGCCGACGAGCGCGTGACGACCGGGCTGACCACGCCCGACGTCGTCACCTTCCTGTCCAACGTCGCCGGCCTCGCGCGCGAGGGGATCACGCACGTCGCCTTCGAGGCGTCGAGCCACGGCCTCGTCCAGTATCGCACCGAGGGGCTGAGCGTCGCCGCGGCGGCCTTCACCAATCTCAGCCGCGACCATCTCGATTATCACGGCGACATGGGCGCCTATCTGACCGCCAAGCTGCGCCTGTTCTCCGAGGTGCTCAGCCCCGAAGGCACCGCGGTGGTCTGGGCCGACGACGTGCATGCCGCGCGGGTGATCGACCTCGCGCAGGCGCGCGGCAACCGGCTGGTGACGGTCGGCGAGCGCGGATCGACGCTGCGGTTGGTCGGACGCGACCCGACCTTGCTGGGGCAGGGGCTGACGATCGAGGCGGAGGGGGAGACGCATCGCGTCACGCTGCCGCTGATCGGCGGCTACCAGGCGGCGAACGCGCTGGTCGCGGCGGGCCTCGTCATCGCGACCGGCGGCAACGTGGCGCGGACGATCGCCGATCTTGCGCGGCTGCAACCGGTACGCGGCCGGCTGGAGCGGGCGGCGATCGCGCGCAGCGGCGCGCCGGTCTATGTCGATTACGCGCATACTCCCGATGCGCTCGAAGCGGCGATCGCCGCGCTCAAGCCGCATGCCGGCGGCCGGCTGATCGTCGTGTTCGGCGCCGGCGGCGACCGCGATCCCGGCAAGCGCGAGACGATGGGCCAGGTCGCGCAGATGCAGGCCGACCTCGCCATCGTCACCGACGACAATCCGCGCACCGAGGATCCCGCGACGATCCGCGCCGCGATCCTCAAGGGTGCGACCAACGCGCGCGAGATCGGCGACCGGCGCGAGGCGATCGCCGCGGCGATCGCCGAGGCGGGGCCGCAGGATATCGTGCTGATCGCCGGCAAGGGCCACGAACAGGGCCAGATCGTCGGCGACATGGAACTGCCGTTCGACGACGTCACCGTCGCGCGGGAGTATGCAGCGTGAGGGGGGACATCCGCCCAACCCTCCCGTCACCCCGGACGTGTTCGAGACCTCTACGAAAAGCCGCATCGCGGGTAGATCAGCGTAGTGCTCCTGCGAAAGCAGGAGCCCAGAGCCAAGCAAAACAACGTCTTATGGCGTTAGCGACCCTGGGCTCCTGCTTTCGCAGGAGCACAGAAGGGCTTTTTGCAGAGGTCTTGACCTGTTCCGGGATCCGCCCGTCCGCGCGGGCAGCACTCGGACAAACGACTGTTCTCCTCGCCGCAGAGTGGACCCCGGAACAAGTCCGGGGTGACGGGGCAGTGCAGCCATGACGGCGCCCCTCTGGACCGCAGCCGAAATCGCCGCCGCCACGGCAGGCACCGCCTCGACCGATTTCGCCGCCACCGGCGTCGCCTTCGACAGCCGCGAGGTCGGCCCCGGCGACCTGTTCGTCGCGCTGACCGGCGAGAGCACCGACGGCCATCGCTTCCTGCCGCAGGCGTTCGCGCAGGGTGCGGCGGGCGCGATCGTCTCGGATCCGACCGATCATCCGCACGTCCGCGTCGCCGACACCTTCGCCGCGCTCTACGACCTCGGCCGCGCCGCGCGCGCGCGCATGGCGGGGACGGTGATCGGCGTCACCGGCTCGGTCGGCAAGACCAGCGCCAAGGAGGCGCTGTTCGCCGCGCTCGACCGGTCGCTGCCCGGCGCGGTCCACCGCTCGGTGAAGAGCTACAACAATCATACCGGCGTGCCCCTCAGCCTCGCCCGCATGCCGCGCGACACGAGGATCGGCGTGTTCGAGATGGGCATGAACCATGCCGGCGAGCTCGCCGAACTGACGAAACTGGTGCGGCCGCATATCGCGATCGTCACCGCGATCGCGCCGGCGCACACCGCCTTCTTCCCCGACGAGAGCGCGATCGCCGACGCCAAGGGCGAGATCTTCCGCGGACTCGAACCCAGCGGCGTCGCGATCGTCCCCTATGACAGCCCGCATCGCGACCGGCTGATGGCCGCCGCGGCCCCTTATGCCGCGCGCACCGTCACCTTCGGCCTGACGAAGGGCGCCGACGTCCGCGCGATCGAGGCAATGCGCCTGCCGACCGGCGGCTCGTTCGTCACCGCGCAGATCGGCGAACGCGAACTGTCGTTCACTTTGTCGCAACCGGGGATGCACTGGGTGTCGAACGCGCTCGCGGTGCTCGCCGCGGTTGATGCCGCCGGTGCCGATCTCGCCCGCGCCGGCCTCGCGCTTGCCGAGATGGGCGGTCTCGCCGGCCGCGGCGCGCGCTTCGTTGCGCCGGGCGACGTGCTGGTGATCGACGAAAGCTACAACGCCAATCCCGCCTCGATGCGCGCGACGCTCGCGGTGCTCGCCGAGGAACCGGGCCGTCACCTCGCCGTGCTCGGCGAGATGCGCGAGCTGGGCGACGCCTCCGACGCCTATCACGCCGATCTCGCCGGACCGGTGCTCGCCGCGCGGGTCGAAGCGGCCGTGCTGGTCGGCGAAGCGATGGCGCCGCTCGCCAAGGCCCTTGAGGGACGCACCCAAGTCATGCATGTGGCCGACGCCGCCGCCGCGCTCGGCCGGGTGAAGGCCCTGGCCCGCGCCGGGGATGCGGTGCTCGTCAAAGGGTCTAACGGTGTCGGGTTGTCGCGCGTGGTCGCGGGCCTGGGGGGCGGAACGTAATGCTATATTGGATCGCCGAGCATCTGGGCTTCACCGGATTGCTGAACCTCATCCGCTACCAGTCCTTCCGGACCGGTGCGGCGGTCGCGACGGCGCTCTTCATCGGTCTCATCATCGGGCCGCGCTTCATCGGCTGGCTGCGCGTCCGCCAGGGCAAGGGGCAGCCGATCCGCGCGGACGGGCCGCAGACCCACCTCGCCAAGCGCGGGACGCCGACGATGGGCGGGCTGATGATCCTCACCGCGATGAGCCTCGCCATCCTGATCTGGATGGACCTCAGCAACCCCTATGTCTGGTCGTGCCTGTTCGTGACACTCGGCTTCGGCGCGATCGGGTTCATGGACGATTACGACAAGGTGCGTAAGGCGAGCACCGCGGGCGTCTCGGGCCGCACGCGTCTCCTGCTCGAATTCGCCATCGCCGGCATCGCGTCGTGGATCATCATGGGGCAGAACGGGCCGCACCTCTATTTGCCGTTCACCGACCGGCTGTATCTCGACCTCGGCTATGCCTTCCCGCTGTTCGCCGCCTTCACCATCGTCGCCTTCGGCAATGCGGTGAACCTGACCGACGGGCTCGACGGGCTGGCGACGATGCCGGTCATCATCGCCAGCGTCGCCTTCATGCTGATCGTCTATCTGGCGGGCAACGTGAAGTTCGCCACCTATCTCGGCATCCCGCACGTGCCGGGGGCGGGCGAACTCGCGATCTTCTGCGGCGCGGTGATCGGCGCGGGGCTCGCCTTCCTGTGGTTCAACGCGCCCCCCGCGGCGGTGTTCATGGGCGATACCGGCAGTCTCGCGCTCGGTGGCGCGCTCGGCACGATCGCGGTGGTCGCGCATCACGAGATCGTGCTCGGCATCGTCGGCGGCCTGTTCGTCGTCGAGGCGATGTCGGTGATCATCCAGGTGTTCTTCTACAAGCGCACCGGCAAGCGCGTCTTCCGCATGGCCCCGATTCACCATCATTTCGAACAGCTTGGCTGGAGCGAACCGACCGTCGTCATCCGCTTCTGGATCATCAGCCTCGTGCTGGCGCTCGCCGGCCTGTCGACGTTGAAGCTGCGGTGATTACCGCCAAGGCCTTTGCCGGGAAACGCTATGCGGTGCTCGGGCTCGCCCGCTCGGGCCTCGCGACGGTGCAGGCGCTCGCCGCCAGCGGCGGCTATGTCGTCGCCTGGGACATGAACGCCGCGGCGCGCGAACGGGTGACGCGGATCGACGGCGTCATCGTCCACGATCCGCTGCAACTGGCGCTCGACGGCGCGGCCGGGCTGATCGTCTCGCCGGGGGTGCCGCTCAACGCGCATCCATTGGTCGATCATGCCCGCGCGGCCGGGGTGCCGGTGATCGGCGATATCGAATTGTTCGCGCAGGCGCGCGGCGAACTGCCGCCCCATCGCGTCGTCGGCATCACCGGCACCAACGGCAAATCGACCACCACCGCGCTGATCCACCATATCCTCAAGACCGCGGGCGTGCCGACGCTGATGGGCGGCAACATCGGTCTGCCGATCCTCGAACAGCCGCCGCTGCCGGCAGGCGGCGTCTACGTGCTCGAACTGTCGAGCTACCAGCTCGACCTGACGCAGAGCCTCGATTGCGACGTCGCGGTGCTGCTCAACGTCACGCCCGACCATCTCGACCGCTACGACGGGTTCGAGGCCTATGCCGCCTCCAAGGCACGGCTGTTCGCGATGCAATCGCCGCAGCATGACGCGATCATCGGCATCGGCGACGCCCCTTCGGCGCAGATCGCGCGCGGCCTGTCGGCGCGGGGGGAGCATCTGACCAAGATCGCGCCGGGCGTCTGCATGGACCAGTCGCGCTGGCCGGCGCTGCAAGGCCCGCACAACGCCCAGAACGCGCTCGCCGCGATCGCCGCGGTCAAGGCGCTCGGCGTGTCGGAAGCGGACATCGATCGCGGCCTCGCCAGCTTCACCGGCCTGCCGCACCGGATGGAGACGGTGGCGGTGCGCGACGGCGTCACCTTCGTCGACGACAGCAAGGCGACCAATCCGGAAAGCGCCGCCCCCGCGCTCGGCGCGTTCGGCCGCATCCACTGGATCGTCGGCGGCAAGCGCAAGGGTGACGACCTCGACGCGTGCGCGCCATATTTCGACCGCGTCGTCGCCGCCTATACGATCGGCGAGGCGGGGCCGCTGTTCGCCGACCTGCTCGCGGACCGCATTCCGTCCGTCACGCACAGTGGCGACCTCGCCACCGCGGTCGCGCAGGCCGCCGTCGCGGCACGGCCCGGAGACACCGTGCTCTTGTCGCCGGCCTGTGCTAGCTTCGATCAGTTCCGCGATTACGAGGAGCGCGGCGCCGCGTTCCGCGCGGCGGTGGAGGCCCTCGCATGACCAGTGCCGGTATGACCGACGCCGACCGCGACACGCTGATCGCCAAGGTCAAGCGGCGCGGCGGGCGCGGCGATCGTTCGCCGCTCGGCACCTGGTTCTGGGATATCGACCGGATGCTGCTGCTGCTGACGCTGTTCCTGATCGCGATCGGCCTGATCGCGGTCGCGGCGGCGAGTCCGGCGACGGCGGTGCGCTATTCGGGCGAGCATCACAAATTCACGCCGCTCTATTATTTCTGGCGGCAGCTCATCTGGGTCGGCATCTCGCTGCCGGTGCTGTTCGGCGTGTCGATGCTGCCGGTGCCGCTGGCGCGCCGGCTGGCGCTCGGCGGCGCGGCGGTGCTCGTCGTCTGTCTCGCGCTGACCCCGTTCGTCGGCAACAGCATCAACGGCGCGCGGCGCTGGATCGGCTATGGCTTCGCGCAATTCCAGCCGTCCGAGTTCCTCAAACCTTTGTTCATCGTGACGGTGGCGTGGCTGCTGTCGCTCAAGGCCAAGGACCCCGAGCTGCCGACCGTGCTCATCACCGGCGCGATGACCGGGCTGATCGCGGTGCTGCTGATGCTCCAGCCCGACTTCGGCCAGACGGTGATCTTCTGCACCGTCTGGATGGCGCTGCTGATGATCGCCGGCACGCCGATGCGCATCCTCGGCGGCATCATCGCGATGGTGCCGGTCGGGCTGGTCGCGGCGTACATGTTCTACGGCACCGCGCGCAATCGCATCGACGCCTTCCTGTTCCCGAGCGTCGAGGGCGAGGGGGCGAGCGACCATTTCCAGACCAACGCCGCGCATGCCACGATCACCAGCGGCGGCTGGACCGGCACCGGTCCCGGCGGCGGCACCGTCAAGTTCGGCCTGCCCGAGGCGCATACCGATTATATCTATTCGGTGATCGGTGAGGAATTCGGCCTGATCGCCTGCGCGATCATCGCGATCGTCTTCCTGGCGATCGTCGTGCGCGTCTTCGTCAAGCTGCTCGACGAGCAGGACGAATTCAAATTGCTTGCCGCTTCGGGGCTTGCGGTGCAATTCGGCGCACAGGCCCTGGTGTCGATGGCGGTCAACACCGGCCTCGCACCGTCGAAGGGGATGACGCTGCCGTTCATCAGCTATGGCGGTTCGTCGATGATCGCGCTGTCGATCGGCATGGGGCTGCTGCTCGCGTTCACGCGGCGCAACCCGTTCCTGACGCGCAGCCCGTATGTGGTGAGATGGGGATCGAATTGAGCAAGCATTACGTCCTCGCCGCCGGTGGTACGGGGGGGCATATGGTCCCCGCCGCGGCGCTGGCCGAGGAATTGACCCGGCGCGGCCATCGCGTCGCCCTCATCAGCGACCAGCGCGGCGTCCGCTTCCCCGGCCTTTTCGACGGCATCCAGACGCACGTCCTGCCCGCCGGCCGCTTCCAGGCGAAACGCCCGCAGGGCTGGCCCTCGGCGGTGCGCGAGATGCTGCGCGGCCGGGCGATGGCGCGCGAATTGTACCGCACGTTCAAGCCCGCCGCGGTGATCGGCTTCGGCGGTTATCCGGCGATGCCGGCGCTGCTCGCCGCCTTCGCCGACAAGATCCCGACCGCGGTGCACGAGCAGAATGCGGTGCTCGGGCGCGTCAACCGGCTCGTCGCCGGCCGCGTCGATGCGATCGCCACCTCTTATGCGACGACCGAGCGGCTGGCGGTGAAGCATGAGGGCAAGGTCCATCTCGTCGGCAATCCGGTGCGCGACGCGGTCTTGGCGCTGCGTACGCGGCCCTATCCGTTGCTCGAGGAGGACGGCATCTTCCGCGTCCTCGTCACTGGCGGCAGCCAGGGCGCGAGCATCCTCAGCCAGGTGGTGCCCGACGGGCTCGCGATGCTGCCGATCACCTTCCGCCGCCGGCTGCAGGTGACGCATCAGGCGCGGATCGAGGATATCGACGCGGTGCGCGCGCAATATGCCGAGCATCAGATCCCGGCCGAACTCGCCACCTATCTGCCCGACATGCCCGAACAGCTCGCCTGGGCGCATCTGGTCATCGCCCGCGCCGGCGCCTCGACGATCGCCGAGCTCACCGCGGCGGGCCGGCCGGCGATCCTCGTGCCGCTGCCCGGCGCGACCGACGACCATCAGACCGCCAATGCGCGCGAGATCACCAAGGCGGGCGGTGCGCGCACCATCCCGCAGCCCGAATTCACCGCGGTGGAACTCGCCAAGCAGATGCAGAAGCTCGGCCTCGATCCGGTCGCGCTCGAAAATGCCGCGAGCCGCGCCCAGAGCGTCGGCCGCCCGCATGCGGTGCGCGATCTCGCCGATCTGGTCGAAAGCCTCGATTCCCCCGTCTCGCGCCTGCCGGTCGGCAAGGCCGCCCCGCACAAGGAGGCGTTCGCATGATCCGCGGCGTCGCGACCGATATCGGCCCGATCCATTTCGTCGGCATCGGCGGCATCGGCATGTCGGGCATCGCCGAGGTGATGAAGAACCTCGGCTATACCGTACAGGGCTCCGACGTCGCCGAGGGCTATGTCGTGCAGGGGCTGCGCGACAAGGGCATCGCGGTGACGATCGGCCATGCCGCCGCCAACGTCGCCGACGCGGCGGTGGTCGTCACCTCGACCGCGATCACGCGCACCAATCCGGAGGTCGAGGCGGCGCTGGAACGGCGCATCCCCGTCGTCCGCCGCGCCGAGATGCTCGCCGAGCTGATGCGGCTCAAATCGACCGTCGCTGTCGCCGGCACGCACGGCAAGACGACGACGACCTCGATGGTCGCGGCGCTGCTCGACGCGGGCGGAATCGATCCGACCGTCATCAACGGCGGCATCATCAACAGCTACGGCTCGAACGCGCGCCTCGGCGCAAGCGATTGGATGGTGGTCGAGGCGGACGAGAGCGACGGCAGCTTCCTGCGCCTCGACGGCACGATCGCGGTGGTCACCAACATCGATCCCGAGCATCTCGACCATTACGGCTCGTTCGACGCGGTCAAGGACGCCTTCGTCGAGTTCGTCGAGAACGTGCCCTTCTACGGCGCGGCGCTGCTTTGCCTCGATCACCCCGAGGTGCAGAACGTGCTGCCGCGCGTCCGCGACCGCCGCGTCGTCACCTATGGCTTCTCGGCGCAGGCAGATATCCGCGGCGTCGACGTCACGCCGGTGCCGGGCGGCAACCGCTTCGACTGTGTCGTGCGCGAGCGCGATGGCACCACGCGCTCTATCGAGGGGATCGAACTGCCGATGCCCGGTCGCCACAACGTCCAGAACGCCCTCGCCGCGATCGGCGTCGCGCTCGAACTCGGCATCCCCGATGCGACGATCCAGCAGGGATTCTCCGCCTTCGGCGGCGTCAAGCGGCGCTTCACCAAGGTCGGCGAGGTCGCGGTCGACGGCGGCTTCGTCACGATCATCGACGATTACGGCCATCATCCCGTTGAGATCCGCGCCGTGCTCGCCGCCGCCCGTGAGGGCGCGCGCGGCCGGGTGATCGCGGTCGTCCAGCCGCACCGCTATTCGCGGCTCGGCAATCTGATGGAGGATTTCCAGACCGCGTTCAACGACGCCGATCGCGTGCTCGTCACCCCGGTCTATGCCGCGGGCGAGGCGCCGGTCGAGGGCGTCGATGCGCAGGCGCTGGTCGACGGGCTCAAGCGTCGCGGCCATCGCTCGGCGACGACGATCGCCGACGCCGATGCGCTGGCGGACGAACTGGCGGCGACGATCCAGCCGGACGACATGATCGTCTGCCTCGGCGCGGGCGATATCACCAAATGGGCGGCGGGGCTGGCCACGGCGATCGGAGAACGGCGATGAACGACTGGTTCGATGCGGGACTGAAGCTCCAGAAGCAGATGCTCGATGCGCAGCGCAAGTCGCTCGAGGCGGGCGGCCATGCGGTCGGTGCCGGCGAGGCGATGGTCCAGGCGCAGGAGGCGACACGCAAGGCCGCCGAGGCCAATCTCGCCGCAATCCAGGCGTGGACGCGACTATGGGGTGTCGGCCCTTGGTGACTGCGGGCGTCATCGATCTGCCGGCCGTGCGTGGGCGCCTGACCGAGGGCGCGCCGCTGGCGCCGCTCGTCTGGTTCAAGTCGGGCGGCACCGCGCAATGGCTGTTCGAACCCAAAGACGCCGACGATCTCGCGGATTTCCTCCGCGATCTCGACCCGGCGGTGCCGGTGATGGCGCTCGGCCTCGGCTCGAACCTGATCGTCCGCGACGGCGGCGTCCCCGGCGTGGTGGTGCGCCTCGGCAAGGCGTTCGCGCAGGTCGAGCGGATCGATGCGACGACCTTGCGCTGCGGCGGCGGCGCGAGCGGCATCCTCGTCTCCTCGACCGCGCGCGATGCGGGGATCGGCGGGGTCGAATTCCTGCGCTCGATCCCCGGCACGGTCGGCGGCTTCGTGCGGATGAACGGCGGCGCCTATGGCCGCGAGGTCAAGGACGTGCTGGTCGAGTGCGACGTCGTGCTGCGCTCGGGCGAGCGCCGGAGGCTCGCCGTCGCGGACCTCGGCTATACCTATCGCCACAGCGCGCTGCCCGCGGGCGCGGTGGTGATCGCGGCGACCTTCCGCGGCCATGCCGCCGAGCCCGCCGCGATCGGCGCGGAGATGGACCGGATCGCCGCCGAGCGCGAGGCGTCGCAGCCGCTGCGCTCGAAGACCGGCGGCTCGACCTTCAAGAACCCCGCCGGCCACAAGGCCTGGGCGCTGATCGACGCCGCCGGCTGCCGCGGCCTGACCCGCGGCGACGCCCAGGTGTCGGAGAAACATTGTAATTTCCTGCTCAACCTCGGTTCGGCCACCTCGGCGGAGATCGAGGCGCTGGGCGAAGAGGTACGCGACAAGGTGAAGGCGCAGTCTGGCGTGACATTGGAATGGGAAATCCAGCGGGTCGGGGTGGCCAAGTGATGGCGTTGGTTCATGGGGCCCGGTCGGTTCCTTCGAAAGGTTCGTCACCCCGGACTCGTTCCGGGGTCCACCGGGCCACATGCGAATGGTCTCGCCTCAAGCCCCGCTCCTCGCCGCGGAGTGGACCCCGGAACGAGTCCGGGGTGACGGTGCGTGCGGGGAAGGGCATTGCCCCATGCAAATGGTCATGGCGGGGGAGGATTTGATGTCGGCCATGCACATCGCAGTTCTCATGGGCGGCTGGTCCGCCGAACGCCCGGTATCGCTGCAATCCGGCAACGGCTGCGCCGACGCGCTCGAATCGCTCGGCCATCGCGTCACCCGGATCGACATGGACCACGACGTCGCCGCGCGCCTTGCGGAGGCCAGGCCCGATCTCGTCTTCAACGCGCTGCACGGCTCGCCGGGCGAGGACGGCAGCGTGCAGGGGATGCTCGACCTGATGGGCATCCCCTATACGCATTCGGGCCTCGCCACCTCGGTCATAGCGATCGACAAGGTGCTGACCAAACAGGTGCTCGTCCCCGCCGGCGTGCCGATGCCCGGCGGCCGCATCGTCAAATCCGCCGAGATCCACGAGCGCGACCCGCTCCAGCGCCCCTATGTGCTCAAGCCGATCAACGAGGGCTCGTCGGTCGGCGTCGCGATCGTCACCGACGACGGCAATTATGGCAATCCGATCGGCCGCGACGTCGAGGGACCGTGGCAGAGGTTCGAGGAACTGCTCGCCGAGCCCTATGTCTGCGGCCGCGAGCTGACCACCGCGGTGCTCGGTGAGCGCGCGCTCGGCGTCACCGAGCTGAAGCCCAAGAACGGCTGGTACGACTTCGACGCCAAATATACCGACGGGCTCACCGAACACGTCTGCCCGGCGGACATCCCCGACCAGATCGCCGACGCCTGCAAGAGCCTCGCGCTCGAGGCGCATCGCCTGCTCGGCTGCAAGGGCGCATCGCGCTCCGACTTCCGCTGGGACGACGAGCGCGGCGTCGACGGCCTGTTCCTGCTCGAGGTCAACACCCAGCCCGGCATGACGCCCTTGAGCCTCGTTCCCGAACAGGCGCGCCATATCGGCATGAGCTATGCCGAGCTGGTCCAGGCGATCGTCGACGAGGCGCTGCGCGACCCGGCGTTCAACGGCCGGCCCGCGAAGGATCACCGGGGATGAGCCGGACGATCAAGCGCGGGCCGCCGCCCAAGCGGCCGACCGGGCGGCGCCGGCAGCCGGTGCGCAAGGTGTCGCTGTTCGAGCGCGCGGTCTCCGCGGTGCCGGTCAGCGAGGAGACGATCCGCAAGGCCGCGACCTGGACGATCACCGGCGGCGGCATCGCGCTGGCGCTCGCCGCGGTGACGTGGATCGGCATCCCCGGCATGATCGGCGCCGCCATCGCCGAAGGCGCGGGGCAGGCGGGCTTCCGCGTCGAGCAGATCGAGGTGACCGGGCTCAAGCGGATGGACCGGATGAGCGTCTATGCGGTCGCGCTCGACCAGCAGAGCCGCGCGATGCCGCTCGTCGATTTGGAGGCGGTGCGCCAGAAGCTGCTCCGCTACGGCTGGATCGCCGACGCGCACGTCTCGCGCCGGCTGCCCGACACGCTGCTGGTCGATATCGTCGAGCGCAGCCCGGCGGCGGTGTGGCAGGACAATGGCCAGCTCACCCTGATCGACAAGGACGGCGTGCTGCTCGAACCCGTCCGGCCCGATGCGATCCCCGATCTGCCTTTGATCATCGGCCCCGGCGCCGACCGGCAGGAGGCGGGCTATCAGGCGTTGCTGGCCGCCGCGCCCGCGCTGAAACCACGCGTCAAGGCGGCCACCTGGATCGGCAACCGCCGCTGGGACCTGACCTTCGACAGCGGCGAGACGCTGGCGCTGCCCGAGGACGGTGCGCCCGCGGCGCTGCTGAAATTCGCCGAACTCGATGGCGCACGGCCGCTGCTCGGGCGCGGCTGGATCCGTTTCGACATGCGCGATCCGAGCAAATTGGTCGCGCGCAAGCCGGGTGCGAGCATGGCGCATAACGTGCCGGACCCGAGCGAGGTGGCGACACCGTCGACCGATACGACCAACATGCGAGCGGGGGCTGAGGGCTGATGGCGAAGGTTGCACCGGAAGGATTGATCACGGCGCTCGATATCGGGTCGTCGAAGGTCTCGGCGATGATCGCGCAGAAGGGCGACGGCGGCGAGCTGATCGTGCTCGGCACCGGCCAGCGCGAAAGCCGCGGCGTCAAGCGCGGCTATATCGCCGACATGGCGGCGACCGAGGCGGCGGTGCGCGAGGCGGTCGAACAGGCGGAGCGGATCGCCGGCATCAACATCGAGAACGTCTGGGTCGGATTCTCCGCCGGCGGCCTCGTCAGCGACGTCGCCGAGGTCGAGTTCGAACTGGGCGGCCATCGCGTCGAACAGCAGGATATCGACGCCCTGCTCGCCGCGGGGCGCAATTCGATCGATCCGCAGGGGCGGATGGTGCTCCACGCCCAGCCCGCGCTCTACACGCTCGACGGGCTGACCGGCGTCAAGAAGCCGCTCGGCCTGCATGCCGACCGGCTCGGCGTGCATATCCATGTCGTCGCCGCCGACGGCTCGCCGGTGCGCAACCTCGACCTGTGCGTCCGCTCGGCGCATCTCGAGGTCAAGTCGATTATCGCCGCACCGGTCGCGACCGGGCTCGCCTGTCTGTCCGACGAGGAGCGCGAACTGGGCGTCGCGCTCGTGGAGCTGGGGGCGGGGATCACCAACGTCTCGCTGTTCGCCGGCGGCATGCTCGTCGGCCTGTGCTCGATCCCGATGGGCGGGCAGGATATCACCGACGATATCGCCAGCGCCTTCGGCACCCGCCGCGCGCAGGCGGAGCGGATGAAATGCTTCCACGGTTCGGCCAACGCGAGCCCCCGCGACAATCACGAAATGATCCCGGTGATGCCGATCGCCGCCGAGGACGACGTCCATGGCGGCATGCAGATCACCAAGGCGCAGCTTATTGGCATCGTCCGCCAGCGGCTGGAGCATCAGATGGACGAGATCCGCAAGTCGCTCGCCCAGCTCAAGTTCGAGGGGCCGGTGGGGCGGCAGGTTGTGCTCACCGGCGGCGGCGCGGAATTGAAGGGCATCGCCGATTACGCGCAGCAGGCGCTCGGCCGCTCGGTGCGCATCGGTCGGCCGCGCGGGCTGACTGCTCTGCCGGAGGCGCATGGCGGGCCGGCGTTCGCGACGCTGGCGGGGCTCGCGTTCTACGCCGCGGCCGATCCGATCGACCTGCGCGGGGTCGCGCCGCAGCAAACCACGGTTCATCGGCAGCGTGGCATGGGCATGATGCGCAAGCTGATCCAGGCCGCGCGCGCGAATTATTGAGGGCCGATGACGACGATTGCGCGTTTTCTGTGGCACCGCATGAGTCGTTGAGGCAAAAGGTTAAATCAGTGTCCCGGCGCGTTTACCCGGATGGGGCGGAGAAAGTTACGTCATGAGCATCGAATTCATCACTCCCGAGGTCGACGAACTGACCCCCCGCATCGCCGTGATCGGTGTCGGCGGTGCCGGCGGCAACGCCATCGCCAACATGATGCGCGCCGACGTGCAGGGCGTCGACTTCCTCGTCGCCAATACCGATGCGCAGGCGCTCAAGTCGTCGATCGCGCCGCATCGCATCCAGCTCGGTGCCAAGATCACCCAAGGCCTCGGTGCCGGTTCGCGTCCCGAGATCGGCCGCGCCGCGGCGGAAGAGACGATCGACGATCTCGCCAAGCGGCTGGAAGGCGCACACATGTGCTTCATCGCCGCCGGCATGGGTGGCGGCACCGGCACCGGTGCGGCGCCGGTGATTGCCAAGGCGGCGCGCGACATGGGGATCCTCACCGTCGGCGTGGTGACCAAGCCGTTCAGCTTCGAGGGCAACCGTCGCGCCAAGAGCGCCGACGGCGGCATCGAGGAACTGCAGAAGTATGTCGATACGCTGATCGTCATCCCCAACCAGAACCTGTTCCTGATCGCAAACGCCAATACGACGTTCAAGGAAGCGTTCGAGATGGCGGACGAGGTTCTTCAGCAGGGCGTGCGCGGCATCACCGACCTGATGGTCATGCCCGGCCTCATCAACCTCGACTTCGCCGACGTCCGTTCGGTGATGCAGGAGATGGGCAAGGCGATGATGGGCACCGGCGAGGCGTCGGGCGACAATCGCGCGCTCGAGGCGGCGCAGAAGGCGATCGCCAATCCGCTGCTCGACGGCGTGTCGATGCAGGGCGCCAAGGGCGTCATCATCTCGATCACCGGCGGCGACGACATGCGCCTGCTCGAGGTCGACGAAGCCGCGAATCACATCCGCGACCTGGTCGATCCGGATGCCAACATCATCTGGGGCTCGGCGTTCAATCCCGAGCTGGAAGGCCGCATCCGCGTGTCGGTGGTCGCCACCGGCATCGATTCGGACGCCAAGCCCGGCGCCGCCGCACCTGCGCCGGAGGCCGCCAAGTCGTTCAGCTTCGGCATGGGCCGCAAGACCGACGACAGCACCTCGTTCCGCCCGACCGGCGCGACGACGTCCGAGCCCGCGCCTGCGCCGGCCGCAGCGCCTGCACCCGCCGCGCCGCCCGCACCGCTCGATCTCCAGCCCACCGATGCGGTGAAGCCGGACGCGCGGCCCGCCGCGAGCGACGACGAACTGGTGCTCGGCGCCGAGACGATCGTTCCCGCCGCGCCGCAGCCGCAGCCGCAGCCGCGCGCGTATGGTGAGGAATCCTATGCCGCACCGGCGCGCACGCCGGCGCCGGCGCCGGACGCTGCGGCCGGTCGCCGCCCGTGGATCGCACCGGGCAGCGAGGCCGCCGCGCCCGACGCCGCACCGCAGCCGCGCGTCAAGCTCGGCGGCACGTTGTTCGAGCGCATGTCCAACGCCGCGCGCGGCCCGGCGCGCGACGAGGCGCCCGAAGACGGCAAGGACCCGATCGACATCCCGCGCTTCCTCCACCGCCAGAACAACCAGTAACGCTAATTTCCTCCCTCGCTTCAGCGGGGGAGGGGGACCGCCCGGCGCAGCCGGGTGGTGGAGGGGGCGTGCCCGCATACGACCACGTTCGCCGTATCCTCCCCCTCCGTCAGCGCTTCGCACTGCCACCTCCCCCTGGCGGGGAGGAATATAGTTTTCTCCCATCCGAGCTTCCCCCACCGATGTTCGTCGCCGTTCAGCCTCCGTTCGCCGCGCGGCCCGTCATCGGACATTGCCGGTTCAGGAGCGCTCGGCTCTAGTCGCCGCGATCTCATGCGATTTTCGTTGTCCCCCTTTCTGGCGCCCGCCGCGCTCCTGTTGGCGACCGCGCCTGCCGCCTTGTTCGCGCAGGAGGTGGTGCAGGCGCTGCCCGGCACCACCGACGCCGACCGGCTCGCCGAACAGATGCGCGCGCTCGCGTCCAATCCGCGCGACCTCAACGCGCTGATCGCCGCCGCCGACCTGTCGCTGTCGCTCGGCGATCTCAGCGGTGCCGCCTCGCTCTACGCGCGTGCCGAAAAGGTATCGGCGGGCGATCCGCGCATCAAGGCGGGCGAGGGCGCCATTCTGGTCCGCTCCGAGCGCCCCGGCGAGGCGCTGCGCTATTTCTCGCAGGCCGAGGCCGCCGGCGCCGACGTGCGTCGCTTCGCCGGCGATCGCGGGCTCGCCTATGACCTGATCGGCCAGCAGGAGCGCGCCCAGCGCGACTATCGCCTCGCGCTCAAGACCGATCCCGACGACGAGATCGTCCGCCGCTACGCGTTGTCGCTCGGTATCTCGGGCAAGCGGGAACAGGCGCTCGAACAGCTCGACCCGCTGCTCCGCAAGACCGATCGCAGCGCCTGGCGCATCCGTGCCTTCATCCTCGCGATGGGCGGCGATCAGGCCGGCGCCGAGAAGATCGCGACCACCATGCTGCCGCCCGGCATGGCGCAGGGCCTGATCCCGTTCTTCCGCCGGTTGCCCGCGCTGCCCGCCGCCGACCGGGCGTTCGCGGTGCATTTCGGTGAGGTCCACACCACGCCGGAACGGCTCGCCGATTCGCGCCTCGCGCCGATCCTGCCGCAGCTCGCGCCCGAGCCGGCGCCGGTCGCGCTCGCCGCGGTGCAGCTCGTCGAACAGCCCGGCAAGAAGGACCGGCGCCGGCGCGGCAACCGCGATGGCGTCGCGCTCGCGTCGACCACGCGAAGCGTGGCGGCACAGCCGTCCGCCGTCACCCGGACGCCGACGCCCGCGCCGACCTATCAGCAGGCGACCGCGGCGCTTGCCCGCGTCCAGCCGCTGCCGTCGCAGCCACAGGGCGCGCCGGTGACGCTGGCGAGCACGCCGACGTCGATGCCCACGCCGACACCGACCCCGGCGCCGACACCCGCCCCGGTGACCGCACCCGCAGTGCCGCCGGTCCGGACGACTAGCCCGACGGTGACGCAAGCCGCGCCCGTACAACTCGCATCCGTGCAGCCGCGCCCGTCGGTACCCGCCACGAGCGTCCCGACGCCAACGCCAACGCCAACGCCCACCTTCGGCGCGACGGGATCGACGCGGCCTGCCGCGACCCCGGCGCCCGCACCCGGCTTCACCGCCACACCGGCGCAACCCGTCGCGGCGGCGCCCGCCACCGCCGCGCCGACGCCCGGCTTCACCGCCGTCGCGCCGTCGCCGGTCAATCCGCCCGCCACGGTGACGCCGAGCCAGCCCGCGGTTACCGCGACCGCCACCCCGCCGGCCAATTACAGCGCGCCGCCGTCGCGCGCCGAGGCGGACAGCGTGCTCGCACGCATCGTCGCCGGCCTGTCGATCCCGGCGTCCGAACTGGGCGTGACCGAGCCGGTCAAACCCGTGCCGCTCGCCGCGATCCCGCCCGCCGATACCGCCGCGCGTGTTATCGCCGAGGCGAAGGCCAAGGAAGCGCGCGACGCCGCCGCGGAGAAGGCGCTCGCGATCCAGGCCGCCGCCGAGAAGCGCGCCGCCGACCGCAAGGCCGCAACCGACAAAAAGGTGCTCGCCGCCAAGAAGCTCGCCGATGCGAAGAAGCTCGCCGACGCCAAGGAGGCCGCCGAAGAGAAGAAGGCCGCCGCCGAGGAAAAGCGCCTCGCCCGCGCCAATCCGGAACGCATCTGGGTGCAGGTCGCCGGCGGCGCGAACGAGAACGATCTGCCCAAGGCCTATGCCGCGGTAAAGGCGAAGGCGCCGACGGTGTTCGGCAGCCGCAGCGCGTGGTCGACGCCGCTGCGCGCCACCAACCGCGTGCTCGTCGGCCCGTTCAAGACCGACGCCGAGGCGCGCAGCTTCGTCAACCAGCTCAAGAAGGAAGGCGTGTCGACCTTCACCTTCACCAGCGACGCCGGCCAGGCGGTCACCAGGCTGTCGGCCGGCAAAAGCAAGTGAGCGCACGCGCGCCCTGGGCATCCGACCCGGCGCGCAGCAAAGGTCGCCGTCACGCGGAACAGACCGGGACCACGCGCGGCCCGCGCGACGATTTCCAGCGCGACCGCGACCGTATCATCCATTCGATCAGCTTCCGCCGCCTGCGCCACAAGACACAGGTGTTCATGGCGCCCGATGGCGACCATTTCCGCGTCCGCCTGACCCACAGCCTCGAAGTCGCGCAGATCGGCCGCACCATCGCGCGCGTGCTCGGCCTCAACGAGGATCTTACCGAGGCGCTGTGCCTCGCGCACGACATCGGCCATCCGCCGTTCGGCCACGCCGGCGAGGATGCGCTCAAGATCGCGCTCGCCGATGCCGGCGGCTTCGATCACAACGGCCATACGTTGCGCGCGCTGACGCTGATCGAGCGGCCCTATCCGCGCTGGAACGGGCTCAACCTGACCTGGGAGACGCTGGAGGGGCTCGCCAAGCACAACGGTCCGGTCCGCCACCCCGGCTGGGCGTTGCGCGAGGCGGATGCGCAATTCCCGCTCGATCTGACCAGCCATGCCAGCCTCGAAGCGCAGGTCGCGGCGATCGCCGACGATATCGCCTATGACAATCACGACATCGACGACGGGCTGCGTGCCGGGCTGCTGACGCTCGACCAGTTGCTCGCGGTGCCGATCGTCGCGCGCGGCTGGCAGGGGGCGTGTGCGCGCTTCCCCGACGTCGCGCCCAAACGGCTGGCGAGCGAATTGGTACGCAGCCAGATCGGCACGATGGTCAACGACCTGATCGAGGAGACGCGCCGTCGCATCGCCGCGTCGGGCGTGACCTGCGCCGACGACGTGCGCGCGGCGGGGGAGGCGCTCTGCGGCTTCTCGCCGGCGATGCGCGAGGAGGAGCGCGACCTCAAGCGCTTCATGTACGCCAATCTCTACCACCATCCGCGCCAGCTCGAAGCGGCCGACACCGCGCACGGCATCGTCACCGGCCTGTTCGCGGCCTATCGCGCCGACCCCGCCGCGATGACCGCCGAATGGGCCGAGAACGTGCCGCACGACGAACCCGGCCGCAGCCGCCACATCGCCGATTTCATCGCCGGCATGACCGACCGCTATGCCATCGCCCGCTATCGCGACCTGGTCGGCGCCATCGAGCTGCCCGAGGGGTTTTAGGGAAGGGCGCGCCGGACGTGCGGGATGGGGGCCAGACATCGCGCGCTCACGACATCCCGTGCCCCACCGGGTCACGGAAAATGCGGTCCCTCCCGGAACAAGTCGACACCACTGGAACGCTCCACCGGTGCTCCTGCGAACGCAGGAGCCCAGGGTTCCGAACGCCGTCAGCCGTTGCTCTGCTTGGCCCTGGGTTCCTGCGTTCGCAGGAACACTGCGCGGGTTGCTTGGCGCGACGAACCTTCGCGAAGGTTGTGCAGCGATCCGGGGTTGCCGGCAGGGCAAGCCCGACAAGCCCTTACCGCGACGCCAGCCGCGTCGGGTTCACCGCGCCGCGTGCATCGGCGGTGCGGAACGACACCGGCACGCCGTTGGCGGCGCCGGTCACGCGGCTGCCGTGCACGACGAAGCGGAATCTGTCACCGCCCGGAAAGCGGCGGCCGCGGATGACGTGGCGGTCCGCCGACGCGTCGGTCGTCGTATAGACATAGGTCGATCCCTCATGCTGGAACGTCCGTTCGCCGTCGCGCGCCATTGCGCTGGTCGGGATGAGGGCGGCCGCCGTGACGGCCAGAATAGCAACAGTCTTGCGCATGATCGCCTCCCGCAAAGTGCATCGAGCCCGATCAGGTCCCCTCCCGCCTTGTCGCGGTCTTTATATTGCGATGCAGCATCGCTGCCGAATGCAAATCCATATCGGACCGATTGTCATGCGTGCAATCGCGCCGATGAGGCCGGCATAGTTCTGCGACATTTCGGACCTATCCTGCGCGTCCGGGAGCGAGGAGCGTCGGATGTCGGAAGCTGCCATCGCATTGAACAGGTTCGGTTTAGGGGCTCGTGCGGACGAGTCGCCGCCGGCCGATCCGCGCAACTGGCTGACGGCGCAACTCGCCGCCTACCAAGCGAACCCGGCCCCGATCGCCGCCGTGCCGACCAGCGCCAGGGTCGCTGCCGACCTTGCCGCCTATCAGGCGGCGCAACGCCAGATTCGCCAGATGCCGGCCCCGACTCCGGCCCCGACTCCCGCGCCGACTCCGGCCCTCGCGCCGCCCCCGCCGCCGATCGTGCCGCCCGCCGCGCCGCCCGCCCCGCAACGCGACGCCAGGCAGCAGGCACGCGACACCGCCCAGCGCGCCGTGCAGCAGGATTACGTCGACCTCGTCGGCGCGCGCACCGCGGTCGCGATCGCCACGCCGACCCCCTTCGCCGAGCGGCTCGTCTGGTTCTGGTCGAATCACTTCGCCGTCTCCGCCGACAAGCTCGAACTCACCGGCCTGTCGGGCACGCTGGAGATGGAGGCGATTCGCCCGCACGTGATGGGCCGCTTCGCCGACATGCTGTTCGCGGTCGAGCGCCATCCGGCGATGCTGCTGTATCTCGATCAGGCGGTGTCGATCGGACCCGACAGTCCGGTCGGCGCCAAAGCCGCCGCGCGCGGCCAGCGCCGGATCGGGCTAAACGAAAATCTGGCGCGCGAGATCATGGAGCTGCACACGCTCGGCGTCCGCACCGGCTATACCCAGGCCGACGTCACCGAATTCGCCCGCGCGATGACCGGCTGGACGGTCGGTGTGATCGGCGGCGGCCCGGCCGCGCGCTTCGTCGCCGACCGGCCGCCGGGCAGCTTCGCCTTCGTCCCCGACATCCATCAGCCCGGCGCGCGCACGATCCTCGGCAAGACCTATCCGCCGGGCGAGGAGGATCAGGCTCGCGCCGCGCTCGCCGATTTCGCCGTCCACCCCGCGACCGCGCGCCATGTCGCCACCAAGCTCGCCCGCCATTTCGCCGGCGACGCGCCGCCGCCCGCGATGGTCGCGCGGCTGGAGACGGCGTTCCGCCGCTCGAACGGCGACCTGCCCACCGTCTATCGCGCGCTGATCGCCTCGCCCGAGGCGTGGCGGCCAGCGCCCGCCAAATTCAAGACGCCGTGGGAATGGACCGTCTCCACCTATCGCGCGCTCGGCCTCGCCGACGTCAAGCCGCAGGCGGTGCAGGGCCTGCTCAACCAATTGGGCCAGCCGCTGTGGAAGCCCGGCCAGCCCATCGGTTACGACGACACCGCGCCGAGCTGGGCCGGTCCCGATGCGGTGATGCGCCGCGTCGAGGCGGCGGAGCGCTTCGCCGCCCGTTCGGGCGCGACGATCGACGCGCGCGCACTCGCGCCGCGGCTGTTCCCCGACGCGGTCTCGCCCGCCACCACGCAGGCGCTCGCCCGCGCCGAAAGCCCCGGGCAGGCGCTCGCGCTGCTGCTCGTCTCGCCCGAAATGATGCGGAGGTAAGATCATGGATCGTCGCTCCTTCCTCGCCGCCGGCGGCCTCGGCCTGCTCGGCAGCTTCGCGCCGCGCATGGCCTTCGCCAGGGCGGCGACGCCCAAACGCTTCGTCTTCATCATCCAGCGTGGCGCCGCCGACGGGCTCGGCACGATCGGCGCGACCGGCGATCCCGCCTTCGTCGGTGCGCGCGGCGACCTCGCCGCCGATCTCACCGCCGGGACGAAGCTGGATGCGATGTTCGCGCTCCACCCGGCGATGGCCAACGCCGCCGCGCTCTACGGCAAGGGGCAGGCGCTGTTCGCGCATGCGATCGCCTCGCCCTATCGCGACCGCTCGCATTTCGACGGCCAGAACGTGCTCGAGACCGGCGGCACCGGCGCCTATCAGCTCAAGGACGGCTGGATGAACCGCCTGCTCGGCGTCGTCCCCACCGACGACGCCAAGGCGATCGCGATCGCCGCCACTGTGCCGATGGCGTTGCGCGGCCGCCGCGAGGTGGCGAGCTACGCGCCCTCGTCGCTGCCCGATGCGTCGGACGACCTGCTCGCCCGGGTAACGCAGCTTTATCAAGGCGATGCGCAACTGCACGGCCTGTGGAACGAGGCGATGCAGACCCGCCAGCTGACCGGCGACCTCACCCGCGACAACGGCCGCAACGCCGCGGCGACCGGTGCGCTGGCGGCGCGGCTGCTCGCGCCGGCGAACGGCGCGCGGATCGCGACGATCGAGACCGGCGGCTGGGACACCCACGCCGGCCAGCGCGGCCGCCTCGCGACGCAGCTCAAGGGGCTCGACGCGATGCTCGGCGCGCTTCAGACGGGGCTCGGCCCGGTATGGGACGACACGTTGGTGCTCGTCGCCACCGAATTCGGCCGCACCGTCGCGATCAACGGCACCGGCGGCACCGACCACGGCACCGGCACCGCGGCGATGCTGTTCGGCGGCGCGGTCCGCGGCGGCCGCGTCCTCGCCGACTGGCCCGGCCTCGCGCCGGCCAGCCTCTACGAGGCACGCGACCTCAATCCGACGACGCCGCTCGACGCCTTTATCGGCGGCGCGGTCGCCGACCATTTCGCGGTCGAACCGCCCCGCGCGATGGCCGCGCTATTCCCGGCGAGCGCGAAGACGGCGGCGATCGAGGGACTGCTGCGGGTGTGAGGGCTCGGCTGCCCTACAGACACCTCCTCTGCTAGACCCGCCATCGAACGTGGCGCGCCGGTCGATCAGAGCAGAAACGGAAACGATCACCCCAGATCGTTTCCATTAAGGTGTCCATCTTGTCCATGTCGTCCAACACGCCATGGTGCAGTGCAGCTATTTGAACCCACCCCGCTTGTGAGCTAGAGCAGGGGACTTTCGCCGAACGGACGCTCATGACGCTTTACACCCGCTTCGCCGCGCATGTCGCCGCGGCTCTCGATACCCTCGTTGCCGCCGGCACGTTGCCGGCCGATCTCGATCGCAAGAACGTGACGGTCGAGCCGCCGCGCGACGCCAGTCACGGCGACCTCGCCACCAATGCCGCGATGGTCCTCGCCAAGCCGGCCAAGCTCAACCCGCGCGCGCTGGGCGAGGCGCTCGCCGCCGAACTGGCGAAGCTGGACGAGGTCGCCGAGGCGAGCGTCGCCGGCCCCGGCTTCATCAACCTGCGCCTTACCGACGCCGCATGGCGCGACGAACTCGCGCAGATTCAGGCGGCCGGCGACGATTACGGCCGTTCGACGCAGGGGCAGGGGATCAGCGTCAACGTCGAATATGTCTCGGCAAATCCGACCGGTCCGATGCATATGGGCCATTGCCGCGGCGCGGTGGTCGGCGATGCGCTCGCCGCCTTGCTCGAATTCGCCGGCCACAAGGTCATCCGCGAATATTACGTCAACGATGCGGGCGGTCAGGTCGACGTGCTCGCGCGCTCGGCGCACCTGCGCTACCGCGAGGCGCTCGGCGAGACGATCGCGATCCCCGAGGGCCTGTATCCGGGCGACTATCTCGTCCCCGTCGGCAAGGACCTCGCCGCGGAATTCGGTGACCGCTACGTCGGCGCGCCGGAAGGCGAATGGCTGGCGCTGTTCCGCACCCGCGCGGTCGCGGCGATGCTGGTGATGATCCGCGCGGATCTGGCGCTGCTCGGCATCCACCACGACCTGTTTTCGTCGGAAGCCGAGTTGCAGGCCGCGGGCAAGCCCGAGGCGGCCGAGGCGGAGCTGCGGTCGCGTGGCCTCGTCTACGACGGCGTGCTCGAAGCCCCGAAGGGCGAGACGCCCGAGGATTGGGAGCCGGTCGAGCTGCCGCTGTTCCGCTCGACGCAGTTCGGCGACGATCAGGACCGGCCGATCAAGAAGTCGAACGGCCAGTGGACCTATTTCGGCGCCGACCTCGCCTATCATTTCCAGAAGAGCCAGTCGGCCGACCAGCTCATCGATATCTGGGGCGCTGATCATGCCGGTACCGTCAAGCGCATCCAGGCGGCGGTCGCCGCGCTGACCGGCGGCAAGACGCGCTTCGACGTCAAGCTCGTCCAGATGGTGCGGCTGCTGCGCGGCGGCGAACCGGTCAAGATGTCGAAGCGCGCCGGCAATTTCGTCACGCTCGCCGACGTGGTGCGCGAGGTCGGCAAGGACGTCGTCCGCTTCACGATGCTGACGCGCCGCTCCGACGCACAGATGGACTTCGACTTCGCCAAGGTGGTCGAGGCGTCGAAGGACAATCCGGTCTTCTACGTCCAATACGCCCACGCCCGCGTCGCCTCGCTGCACCGCCGCGCCGAGGAGGCGGGGATCGCGGCCCGCACCGCCGATCTGTCCCGGCTTGATACGGAAGAGCTGGCACTGGTGAAGCTCGCCGCGCAATTCCCGCGCATCGTCGAGACCGCTGCGACGGCGCGGGAACCGCATAGAATTGCGTTCTATCTGTATGACTTAGCTGCCGCCTTTCACGCTCTGTGGAATGTCGGCAACGACCGGCCCGACCGCCGCTTCCTGGTGGTCGACGATCATGATGCCACCGCGGCGCGTCTGTTCTTGGCGACGGCGGTCGCACAGATTATCCGTAACGGGCTGAGCATCATGGGTGTGGTCGCGGTTTCGGAGATGAAGTGATGGGGGACGGACTGGATCTGCGCGACGAGGACCGCCTGCCGTGGCTCGAAACCGTCGAGCCCGATGAGGAACAGGGCGCGCCGATCGGCAAGACGATCGCGCTGGTCGTCGTCGGCCTCGCCGTGCTCGCGCTGATCATCTTCGGCATCTACAAGCTGCAGACCCGCGCGACCGCCGACGGCCAGCTCATCGCCGCGCAGGACGGCGACTATAAGGTCAAGCCCGACGAGCCCGGTGGCCTCAAGGTCAAGGGCGAGGGCGATGCCGCGATCGCGACCAGTGCGGGCAAGGCGGGCAATGGCTCGATCGATCTCAACGCGGTGCCGGAAAAGCCGATCGACGGTCATCGCGTCCCGCCGACCGCCAAGGCCGCCGGCCCCGGCGGCAGCAACGCCGTCGCGCAGGTGCCGGCATCGAGCGGCAAGCTCGTCGCCGCCGAGCCGGTCAGCGTCCAGCGCAAGCCGGCGGCGACCGGCGCCAGCGGCTCGCTGGTCCAGCTCGGCGCCTATCCCAGCGAGGCGCTGGCGAACAGCGCGTGGGACGGTTTCTCCAAGCGGTTCAGCTATTTGGCTCCGCTCGGCAAGTCGGTGCAATCGGTCGCCACCGGCGGCCGCACGCTTTACCGCCTGCGCGTCAACGCCGGCAGCGCTAATCAGGCGGCGGACATCTGCGGCCGCCTGCGCGTCGCCGGCGAAAGCTGCTTCGTCGCGAGCTGAGGGGGGGAAGCACTCTTCGCCCATCCACGCCGTCACCCCGGACTGGTTCCGGGGTCCACTCCGCGGCGAGGGGAAAGGTTCGGGGCGGAAGCGATACCCCTGCGGCCCGGTGGACCCCGGAACAAGTCCGGGGTGACGAATCTGTCGGGCGAACCGAAGGAACCTCATCACGGCCCCCTTCGACAACGGTCTTGCGCCGCCGGGGAGGACTTAGGTGGCCAACCCTCGCATCTTGCGCGCACCCGCGCTAACCGTGCCGCATGAAGCCCGTCATCTTCGGCATCGCCGGCCTCGCCCTCACCCCCGACGAACGTGCCTTCTTCGCCGAGGCGGACCCCGCCGGCTACATCCTATTCAAACGCAACATCCGTGATCGGGAACAGGTCCGCGCGCTTACCGACGCGCTGCGCGACCTTTCCGGCCGCACCGACCTGCCGATCCTGATCGACCAGGAAGGCGGTCGCGTCGCCCGCATGGGGCCGCCCGAATGGCCCGCCTTTCCCGCCGGCCCCGCCTTCGCCGCACTCTACGACACCGCACCGATGTCGGCGATCCAGGCGATGCGCGCCAACGGCCAGGCGCTCGGGCTGATGCTCGCCGAGGTCGGTATCACCGTCGATTGCGCTCCGATCATCGATATCGCGCAGCGCGACACCACCGAGGCGATCAGCTGCCGCACTTATGGCGCCGAGCCGATGCAGGTCGCCGCGCTCGGCCGCGCGATGCTGGAGGGGCTGGCGGCCGGCGGCGTCGTCGGCGTCGTCAAGCATATGCCCGGCCACGGTCGCGCGCAGGTCGACAGCCATCATCTTCTCCCCACCGTCACCGCCGACGCCGCGGCGCTGGAAGTCGATCTCGAACCCTTCCGCACGCTGGCGCAGGCGCCGATGGGAATGACCTCGCACATCGTCTTCGAGGCCTGGGATCGCGAGCGCCCCGCGACCCTCTCGCCGATCGTGATCGAACAGGTGATCCGCGGCGCGATCGGTTTCGACGGGCTGCTGATGACCGACGACATCGACATGAAGGCGCTGTCCGGCACCGCGGGCGAGAAAGCCGCGGGCGCGATCGCCGCGGGCTGCGACCTCGTCCTCGATTGCTGGGCGCGGATGGACGAGATGGTCGAGATCGCCGGCAGGCTCGGTGCGATCGGCAATGCTGCGCGCGCGCGCCTCGACCGCGCGATGGCGAGCGTCGGCGCACCGACGGGCGATTTCGACGCGCTGATCGCGCAACGCGACGCGTTTCTCGCTTTGGTCTGATGGCCGAACCCGAACAGCTCACGCTCGATCTGGAAGGGTGGGAGGGGCCGCTCGACCTGCTGCTGACGCTGGCGCGCGCGCAGAAGGTCGACCTGCGCAAGCTGTCGATCCTCGCGCTGGTCGAGCAATATCTGCGCTACATCCAGCAACGCCAGACGCTGCAACTGGAGGTCGCCGCCGACTATCTCGTGATGGCGGCATGGCTCGCCTATCTGAAGTCGGCGCTGCTGCTGCCGCGCGACCCGGAGCAGGAGCCCGACCCCGAGGAACTTGCGCTGCGCCTGCAACTGCGGCTCGAACGGCTCGCCGCGATGCGCGAGGCGGGTGCGCGGCTGATGGCGCGCGACCGGCTGGGCCGTGACGTCTTCCTGCGGCGCGCGCCGGAGGGGCTGCGGACGATCCGCCACGCCCGCTGGCAGGCGGAGATCTTTGACCTCATCGCGGCCTATGGCCGGGTCAGCGCACGCACCCGCCCGGTGATGCACGTCGTCGCCGATCGCGAGGTGATGACGCTCGAAGCGGCGCTGGAGCGCGTGTCGCGCTTGATCGGCGTGCACCTCGACTGGACGACGCTGGAGAGCTTCCTGCCCGACGGATCGGGGCGGCTGCGCAAGTCGGCGCTCGCCTCGTCCTTTCTCGCCGCGCTCGAACTCGCCAAACAGGGCAGGGTGGAGCTACGCCAGTCGGCGCCGTTCGCGCCGCTGTATCTCAGGGCGCTGCAATGACGCCCCCCGACGACGCGATGCGCGCGGTGGAGGCGCTGCTGTTCGCCGCGGCCGAGCCGCTCGGCATCGATTCGATCCGCGCCTATGTCGGCAACGTCGATGTGCGCGCCGTGCTCGCCCGGCTCGAACGCGATTATGCCGGCCGCGGCATCGCTCTGGTCCGTCGCGGCGAGCGCTGGCATTTCGAGACCGCGCCCGATCTCGCGCATCTGCTCCGTCGCGATCGCGAGGAGGTGCGCCGGCTGAGCCGCGCCGGCATCGAGACGCTGGCGATCATCGCCTATCACGAACCCGTCACCCGCGCCGAGATCGAGGCGATCCGCGGCGTCGCCACCGCCAAGGGGACGCTGGACGTGCTCATGGAGGCCGGGTGGGTGCGCCCGGCGGGGCGGCGCGAGCTGCCGGGCCGACCGCTACTCTATGCGACGACGCCGGGCTTTCTCGATCATTTCGGCCTCGAAAGCCGTCGTGACCTGCCAGGGATCGACGACCTGCGCGCCGCCGGCCTGCTCGATCCCGTCGACCTTGCGCTCGAGGAAGCTTTGGAGGTGGCAAAGGACACCGATAGCGATTAGATAAGAAGACATTCTAGGAGATACGCCATGGGCAGCTTCAGCCCGATCCATCTGCTCGTTCTTGCCGTCGTCGCGATTCTGCTGCTCGGCGGCGGCCGATTCTCCAACCTGATGGGCGATGTCGCCAAGGGTGTGAAGAACTTCAAGAAGGGCATGGCCGAACACGACGACGACGTCCCCGCCAAGCCGGCACCGCGCATCGAAGCACAAAAGGCCGCCGAGCCCGCGTTCGATCGCGACGGCGAGCGCGTCCGCGACGACCGTTAAGCCGCCCTCGATCCGCTGACAGCGTTACATGTTCGATATCGCGCCGTCCGAATTCCTGCTGGTCGCCTTCGTGGCGCTGGTGGTGATCGGACCCAAGGACCTGCCAAAGGCGATGCGGGTCGTCGGCTATTGGGTCGGCAAGGCGCGCGGTGTCGCGCGCTCCTTCCGCCAGGGTTTCGACAATATGGTCCGCGAGGCGGAGCTGGAAGAAATGGAGAAGCGCTGGGCCGCGGAGAATGCGCGGATCATGGCCGAGCATCCGGTGTCGTCGGAGGCGGAATCGGTTGCCGCCGCCGAACCGGTCGCGGCGGCCGATCCGGCGGGGCAGGCCGAGCCTGATGCGCCCGTGATGGTCGAAAAGCCGGTCGTCATGCCGGCACCCGAGCACAAGCCGGCGCCGCATCCGGATACCACGCCATCATGAGCGGCATGGACATCGAGGACGAGGTCGACGCCAGCCGCGCGCCGCTGCTCGACCATCTCATCGAATTGCGCCGGCGCCTGCTCTATTGCATCGCCGCGCTCGTCGTCGCGTTCGGCCTGAGCTATTGGTTCGCGGAGGATATCTTCGCCTTCCTCGTCCAGCCGCTGCTGTCGGCCGGGCAGAAGACGGTGATCTATACGCAGATCTTCGAGGCGTTCTTCGTCAAGGTGAAGGTCGCCTTCTTCGCCGCGATGATGATCGCCTTTCCGGTGATCGCCAACCAGCTCTGGCAGTTCGTCGCGCCGGGCCTGTACCGCAAGGAGAAGCGCGCGCTGCTGCCCTTCATCCTCGCCACCCCGATCCTGTTCATCAGCGGCGCCGCACTGGCTTATTATATGGCGATCCCGATGGCGCTGCATTTCCTGCTGAGCTTCCAGGGCAACGTCGGCGGCGTCCATCAGGAAGCGCTGCCGGCGATCGGCAACTATCTGTCGTTCGTGATGCAGTTCCTCTTCGCCTTCGGCATCGCGTTCCTGCTGCCGGTGTTGCTGATGCTGCTCGAACGGGCCGGGATCATCACGCGCAAGCAGCTGATCGGCGCACGGCGCTATGCGATCGTCGGCGCGACGGCGATCGCCGCGGTGCTGACGCCGCCAGACCTGATGAGCCAGGTGCTGCTCGCCGTGCCGTTGATCCTGCTCTACGAGGTCGCGATCATCGGCATCTGGTTCACCGAACGCAAGCGGTTGAAGGTCGCGGGCACCGACATCGTCGAGGCGTAACCCGCTTCCCCGCTGGGGAGGCAGACAAACACCTCACACAAAAAAGCCTCCGCTCGCAGGAGCGGAGGCTTTTCCGACCACGTGAGGTGGAAGCTTACTTGGCGTCGTCGGCGGTCTTGGCGACCGTGCTGCCGGCCGACTTCACGTCCTTGCCGACGCCTTCGACCGTGTTGCACGCGCTGACCATGAGCGCACCCGCGACGACGACCAATCCGAGAACCTTACGCATAGAACCTCCTGGGCTTGAATAGCGCTAGGGGAATGATCGGGCGGCGTATTCGTTCCGGACCCGGAACTCTCGACCTGCCATGATACGGTAGGATTGAATCGATAAGGCCCGGAAACATTCACCGGGGGGGGGAGGGTGAGTGTTTCCGGGCCTATGTCGTGGACCGCGAGAGCGGGGGGGCATAAGGTCGCGATCCGTATTGCATAACCCGGCCTCGGATCGTTGGTTCCGTGCAAAAGCGACCGGGTTTGAAATTATTTTCGTTCAGTCGCGGCCCAGCACGGCGATGGCGATTTCATAGGCGCCGGTCATCGGATCGTGGTGCAGCGGCGCCCGCAATTGACGCGACAGACCCTCGATCACCCGGCCGTAGCGGGTCGACAGCAAGGTCTCCAGCGTCTCGCTCGCAACGAAGGCGCGCGAGACGACGCGGAGCTTCGCCTTGGCGTCGTCGTCGCCGGGCTTCACCGCGACGCGGATCTGCGCGGCACGGTCGCAATTCATCGCCAGCTCGATCGTCTCGGTAACGAGAAAGGCGACCGCCACCGCGACGTCCTGATTGACGAGATAGGGGTCGACATCGAGCGCGATCGACAGGCTGGTCGCGCCTTCGGGCGCCGTGGCGCGAATGTTCGATGCCAGTTCGCCGATCACCGCACGCAGGTTGAGCCCGCGATTGTCCTCCATCTCGGCGAAATGGTTGCGGTGGACGACGGCGAGCGCGTCGACGCGCCGCTGGATCGAGGCATAGGCCGCGGTCGCATCGGGGCTCGGCGCACCGCGCGCGTGGAAATTGATCAGGCTGGAAATGACCTGGAGGTTGTTCTTGACGCGATGGTGGACCTCGCGCGTCAATTTGGTCTGCCGCACCACCGCCTCGGCAAGGCCGGCCTCGTGCAGCGCGACGGTACGGCTGATCGCGCGAAACGTGTCGCCGAGCTCGCGGATCTCCTGCGCCGGCAACGGTCCGAGCTGGCCCGGATCGATCACTTCGCCCGGCGTGTAGGAGGCGACGCTGGCGCGCAGCAGGCGCAGCGGGCGGATCAGCAGCCGGTCGACGATGAACCATGCCAATCCCGCCGCCGCCGCCCACATCAACAGCGGCAGCATCAGCGCGACGAGGAAGGACGAGGTGATCGGCGCGCTGCGCGTGCTCGTCCGCAGCGTCAGGCCGCCGAGGCCGAGGTCGGTCTCGACGGTCTCGACGCGATCGAGCGGGCCGAGGTCGGGAATGCTGGCGAGGTCGAGCGAGGTGTCGTCGTGCACCAGGGCGCTGGCGAGGGGCACGGCGCGGCTGGTCGGCGTGGCGAGCCGGGCAAGAAAGGGACGGGGGAAGAAGACGCGCGCGCTCGGCCCACGGCGCGGGCCGGCAACCGACAGGATCAGGCCCTTGTCGGGAATGATCGCCGCGCCGACCGCAGTGCTGGTGTCGATCGAGACGTTGCTGTCGAGCGGTTCGCCGCACAGCAGCCGGCCGTTGCGATCGACGATCGAGAAGCGCGTGCCCGTCGTCGCCTGTTGCGCGAACACACCCTGCGCCCGCGCACAACTCGGCGCATCACCGGCATCGGCCTGGAGCGCATTCACCGCGACGCGCAACGCGGTCATGTCGCCGATCAGCTCGATGGCGATGCTGCGCGCACTCTCGTTGGCGGCGATACGAAGCCGCGCCCGCGCCTCGGCATCCGCGGTCCGTCCGGTCTGCAGCGTCGCCCCGATCGCGATCAGCGCCAGCAACAGCAACGCTATGCTGAGCGTGATGAACAGCTTGGCGCCCGTCGGCAAACGCGAAAGCGCCGACACCGGGGCCATTGCCGCGCGTCGGGTGGAGGATGCCGCGGCGAAGGGTGTGGCCATGCCCTCTGCTAGGCGAGCTTGTTCAGCAGGTCGAGCATTTCGTCGGGAACGCTTTCATCAATCGTCCGCTGGTACGCGGAGCGAAGTGCCGCGCCCATGTCGCGATCCTTGCTCTGAACCTTGGCAGGAGACTTTTTGGAAGACGTTTTCGTGTCCTTGTCGCTGGGCAGTTCCAACATGTCCCCCTGGGTGGCCCGGTCCTACCGGGCAATCGACGCACAATGAATGATAGCCGCAAATTAGGAGCGGCTGACCCATTCGATCGGCGATGAAACCAAATTAGCCTTCGATGGTTCCATCGTCGCGCGAAATTTCCGCGGGCCCACGGGTCGGTCGGGTTCTTCGACAAACATCGTTGCAAAGCGGCGGGCGCCCGCACAGATCAGGCACCCGTTCGATATTTCAGATCCCGGACATCCGGGCAGTTCTTCAGGGAGTGATCACCACCCATGTCGCTTGGACAGCAACTCGCACCGCATCTTCCCTTCCTGCGGCGCTACGGCCGGGCCCTGACCGGCAGCCAGCAGCAGGGCGACAAATACGTCCGCGCCACGCTGGAGGCGATCGTCGCGGCGCCGGATCAATTCCCTCGCGACGTCGATCCGCGCCTCGGCCTGTACCGTATGTTCCAGGGCATCTGGGCCTCGGCCAATGCCGATGGCGAGGAGCAGACCTCGCAGAGCGACGCCGAGGGGACCGAGGCGGTCGCCCGTGCCCGTCTCGCCCGCATGACGCCGCTGTCGCGTCAGGCGCTGTTGCTGACCGCGATGGAGGGTTTCACCCCCGAGGACGCCGCCTATCTGATCGAGGTCGACACCAGCGAGGTCGAGACCCTGGTCGCCGAGGCGCTGGCCGAGATCGAGAAGCAGACCCGCGCGCGCGTGCTGATTATCGAGGACGAGCCGATCATCGCGATGGACATCGAGACGATCGTCCGCGACCTCGGTCATGAGGTGACCGGCGTCGCCGTGACCCGCGACGAGGCGGTCGCGCTGGCGATGGAGGATCGCCCCGGTCTGGTGCTCGCCGACATCCAGCTCGCCGACGACAGCTCGGGCATCGATGCGGTGAAGGACATCCTCGCGGAGTTCGAAGTGCCGGTGATCTTCATCACCGCCTTCCCGGAGCGTCTGCTCACCGGCGAACGCCCCGAGCCGACCTTCCTGATCACCAAGCCGTTCCAGCGTTCGACGGTGAAGGCCGCGATCAGCCAGGCGCTGTTCTTCGATCAGGCCACGATCCCCAACGCACTCGCGTGACGGCACGCCGACGCGTCGTTTCGATCCGGAACGGCGCGTCGGCATCGCCAGATCATCGCCGGACTGCGGCAAAGTCGAATAAAGTTACGGACCCAAAACGGATGTCGTGTGTTTGACGTCCATGGCTGATCCGAACGAACCCGTCCATGTCACCACCACCGAGGCGCGGGCGGGCGCGACCCCGGGCGTCACCCGATACGTTCTGGGTGTCTCGCTCGTGCTGGTCATCGCGATCTTCGCCTTTCTGATCCTGCGATAATTCGACCGAGCCCGTCTCACTGGCATTTGCCGGCGCGGACCCTTATCTTGCTGCCCGAGGCGGCAATGATGTCCCCGGCTTTGAACGGAATTGCATGACCCAGCCTGCTACGCGTGACGACGATTACGAAGACGACGACGCTCCCGTAGCGCCGGTCGAGCACGTTGCTCTGTCCGACCCCGAATTCAAGAAACAGCTGGCGCAGGTCATCCCGCATCTGCGTGCCTTCGGTCGCTCGCTGTCCGGCAGCCGCGACCTCGCCGACGACCTCGTCCAGGAGACGTTGCTCAAGGCTTGGGCGGCGCGCCAGCGTTTCCAGGCCGGCACCAACATGCGTGCTTGGACCTTCATCATCCTGCGCAACCTCTATCTGTCGCAGATGCGCCGCGCGCGGTTCAAGGGCGAGTGGGACGATCTCGTCGCCGATCGTATCCTCGCCGCACCCGCGAGCCAGGACCGCCACGTCGAACTGGGCGACATGCAGCGCGCGCTGCTGCATCTGCCGCAGCCGCAGCGCGAGGCGCTGATCCTCGTCGGCGCCGGCGGCTTCGCTTATGAAGAGGCGGCGGAAATCTGTCAGGTGGCGGTCGGTACGATCAAGAGCCGCGTCGCGCGCGGCCGCGTCGCGCTGGAGACGATCCTGACCGAAGGATCGCTGCCGTCGCGTCGCGAGCATGAGACCGACGTCAACAAGACCGCGCTCGACACGATCATGGGCGAGGTCGACGAACTCAGCCGCGGTCATTGATCGACGTAGGGCGGTCGCCGCGGTGTTGACCCGGCACCACGCCGACAGGTAAAGAGGGAATGGGCGGTCCGTGCAGGGCCGCCCTTTCTCGTTTCGAGATGAGGAGATGCCCCGTGACCATTACCGCCCTGATGCCCGTCTATCCGCGGTGCGGGGTGCGTCCGGTCCGAGGCGAGGGCTGTTATCTCATCAGTGAGGACGGCAGCCGCTATCTCGACATGGCGGCGGGCATCGCGGTCAACGCGCTCGGCCACGGCCATCCGCATCTCGTCAAGACGATCGCCGAACAGGCGGCGACGCTGATGCACGTCAGCAACCTCTACGGTTCGCCGCAGGGGGAGGCGCTGGCCGAGCGGATCGTCGCCAACAGCTTCGCCGACACGGTGTTCTTCACCAACTCGGGCACCGAGGCGGTGGAATGCGCGATCAAGACCGCGCGCCGCTTCCATTATGCCGCCGGCAATCCCGAGCGCAGCAAGATCATCACCTTCAACAACGCCTTCCACGGGCGGACGATGGGCGCGATCTCGGCGACCAACCAGCCCAAGATGCGCGACGGCTTCGAGCCCCTGCTGCCCGGTTTCGCTTATGCGCCGTTCAACGATCTCGACGCCGCGCTGGCGCTGATCGACGACACCACCGCGGGCTTCATGGTCGAGACGATCCAGGGCGAGGGCGGCGTGTCGGTCGGCACGCCCGAATTCATCACCGGTCTGCGCAAGGCGTGCGACGAGCACGGCCTGTTGCTGATCCTCGACGAGGTCCAGTGCGGCTATGGCCGGACCGGCAAAATGTGGGCGTATGAGCATTACGGCATCGAGCCCGATATCATGGCGGTCGCCAAGGGGATCGGCGCGGGCTTCCCGCTCGGTGCCTGCCTCGCCACCGAGCGTGCGGCGAGCGGCATGGTGATCGGCACGCACGGTTCGACCTATGGCGGCAATCCGCTCGCGATGGCGGCGGGGCAGGCGGTGCTCGACGTGATGCTGGAGGAGGGTTTCCTCGCCAACGTCGAGGCGATGGGCGAGCGGCTGCGCAGCGCGCTCGAACAGCTCATCCCCAACCACGATCACGTCTTCGAGAGCGTGCGCGGCAAGGGGCTGATGCTCGGCCTCAAGCTCAAGGCCGGCGTCGAGCCGCGCGAGTTCGTCGCGCACGCCCGCGACAACCACGGCCTCCTGCTGGTCGCGGCCGGCGAGAACGTCGTCCGCATCCTGCCGCCGCTGGTGATCGAGGACGCCCATGTCGCCGAATGTATCGACAAGCTGAGCGCCGCTGCGCGGGTCTTCGTACCGGCCAGCGACGATTGATCTAGTCCTCCCCCGCCAGGGGGAGGGGACCGGCGCAGCCGGTGGAGGGGGAGGATGGCGGGCGGCTCGTTGGGGAAGCGCCCCCTCCACCACGGCCCGACGGCCGCGGTCCCTCTCTCCGCTGCGCGAGGGAGGACTATAATGCGCCATTTTCTGAACCTGTCCGATGCCGGCGCCGATGGCGTCGCCGCGATGCTGGCCGATGCGATCGACCGCAAGGCGGCGCGTGCCGGCTTCCCCAAGGGACGCGCCGATGCCGACGCGCCGCTCGCCGGCCATGTGCTGGCGATGATCTTCGAGAAGAATTCGACGCGTACCCGCGTCAGCTTCGACATGGCGATCCGGCAACTGGGCGGGACCTCGATCGTCATGGATGCCGGCTCGATGCAGCTCGGTCGCGGCGAGAGCATCGCCGATACCGCGCGTGTGCTGTCGGGCTATGTCGACGCGATCATGATCCGCACCGACGATCACGCCAAGGTCGAGGACATGGCCCGCTACGCCAGCGTGCCCGTCATCAACGGCCTGACCGACCAGTCGCATCCCTGCCAGATCATGGCCGATCTCCAGACGATCCTCGAGGACGGCAAGGCGTTGCCCGGACTCAAGCTGGCGTGGCTCGGCGACGGCAATAACGTGCTCGCCTCGCTGATCGAGGCAGCTGGCCTGATGCAGTTCGACGTCACCGCCGCCTGTCCGCAGGGCTTCATGCCGGCCGAGGCCGATGTCGCGCGCGGGCAGGGCCGTGCCCGCATCGTCGCCTCGCCGCAGGAAGCGGTCGAGGGTGCCGACGTCATCGTCACCGACACGTGGATCTCGATGGGCCAGGCGCATGCCGAGACCAAGCTCGCCGCGATGATGCCGTATCAGGTCGACGAGGCCCTGATGGCGCGCGCCAAGCCCGATGCGCGCTTCCTCCACTGCCTGCCCGCGCATCGTGGCGAAGAGGTGGTCGATACGGTGATCGACGGGCCGCAGTCGCTGATCTGGCAGGAAGCGGAGAATCGCCTCCACGCGCAGAAAGCGGTGCTGCGCTGGGTCTTCGGCCAGATCGGCTGATCCGGGGGCGTGGCGAACGGGGGGGGGCGGTGGGTAACTTGACCCATCCACCGCGCCATCCCATTTCCTGCCGATGCAACAATCCCCCATCGATATCGATCGCGCGCTCGGGTTCGCGATTCCCTCCCGCTCGGCGCGCGGACGGCTCGTAAGGCTCGGTCCCGCGCTCGACGCCGTCCTCGCATCACATGCCTATCCCCCCCCAATCGAAGCCCTCCTCGCCGAGGCGCTGACTCTGGCGGCGTTGATCGGCTCCACGCTCAAGGACCCGACCGCGCAGCTCACCATGCAGACGCGGACCGAGAACGGCGTCGTCCAGCTTCTCGTCTGCGACTATCGGGGCGGGGAAGTGCGCGGGTATATCGATTTCGGCGCCGAGAAGCTCGCCGCGGCGCCGGAGCAGCCGACGCTGTTCGCGCTGTTCGGTCAGGGCTATCTCGCCATCACCTTCGACCTCGCGGCGACCGGCGAGCGCTATCAGGGCATCGTCCCGCTCGACGGCGAGACGCTGGCCGAGGCGGCGCAAAGCTATTTCGTCCAGTCCGAGCAGATCCCCAGCCTCGTCCGGGTCGGCATCGCCCGCGACGGCGAGCGCACCGTCGCGGGCGGCCTGTTCCTCCAGCATCTGCCCGAAGGCGAGGTTGGTCGCGAACGGCTGCACACCCGGCTCGACCACCCCGAATGGGAGCATGTCGAGGCACTCGGCCAGACGATGGGTGTCGACGAACTCGCCGATCCCGCATTGTCGCTGGAGACTTTGGTCTGGCGCCTCTTTAACGAGGAGCCCGACGTACGCGTGCTCGCCTCGACCCCGCTGTCGCGCGGCTGCCGCTGCACCGGCGATTATATCGCGAGCGTGCTCGCCAAATTCTCGCTGGAGGAACGGCGCGAGATGGCGGACGAACGCGGGTTCATCCAGGTCGATTGCGCCTTCTGCGCGACCAAATTCCCGGTTCCGGCCGAGGCCGATCCGGTCGTCTGAGCGCGAGGGCAGGCGCGATATCCGCCGGGCACTTAATCTCCTTTTAATACCCGGCGCTTAGCCATGGGGTGTGCCTGTTCATGACCGGCACGCTTTTCTCCCAGAGGAGCGATCGCTTCTCTCTCCTTCAAGGGCCGCCTTAACCCGCGGCCCTTTTCTTTTGCGTCGCTTTGGCCTAGCGCCGGGGGGATCATGACCATGCAAAACGTAGGGCCGCTGGCCGTCGTGCTCGTCTCCGGCGGGCTCGATTCGATGATCTCCGCCGCCAGTGCGCGCGAAGCGGGCTATCGCCTGCTCGCGCTGTCGATCGACTATAACCAGCGCCATCGCGTCGAGCTGGCCGCGGCACGGCGCGTCGCGACGACGCTGGGGGCGGAGCGCCATATCGTGTTGCCGCTCGACCTGTCGGCGTTCGGCGGCTCGGCGCTCACCGCCGACATCGACGTGCCCAAGGACGGCGTCGGCGAGGGGATTCCGGTCACCTATGTGCCGGCCCGCAACACGATCTTCCTCAGCCTCGCGCTCGGCTGGGCGGAGGCGGCGGGATCGCGCGACCTGTTCATCGGCGTCAACGCGCTCGATTATTCGGGCTATCCCGATTGCCGTCCCGAATTCATCAACGCCTTCGAAGGATTGGCGGAGATCGCCACCAAGGCGGGCGTCGAGGGCGAACCGTTCAAGATCCACGCGCCGCTGCAGCATATGACCAAGGCCGACATCGTCCGCGAGGGCCAGCGGCTGGGTGTCGACATGGGGATCAGCTGGTCGTGCTACGATCCGGCACCGGGCGGGGTCCATTGCGGTACCTGCGACAGCTGCCGGCTGCGCTCCAAGGGATTCGAGGAAGCGGGCATAGCCGATCCGACGGTCTATGCCGTCCGGCCCTGATCGCATGAGCTATGCCGTCAAGGAGATGTTCCTGACCCTGCAGGGTGAGGGGGTGAACGCGGGGCGCCGGGCGGTGTTCGTGCGCTTCGCCGGGTGCAATCTGTGGAGCGGGCGCGAGCAGGATCGGGCCACGGCGGTCTGCCGGTTCTGCGACACCGATTTCGTCGGTGTCGACGGGCTGGGCGGCGGCAAGTTCGCCGACGCCGCGAATCTGGTCGCGGCGGTCGCGGGCTTCTGGGGTGAGGGACGGGACGCGCGCTTCGTCGTCCTCACCGGGGGCGAGCCGATGTTGCAGATCGACGATGCGCTGGTCGAGGCACTGCACGACGCCGGTTTCCGTATCGCGATCGAGACCAATGGTACGCTGCCGGTGCATCCGGGGATCGACTGGGTGTGCGTCAGTCCCAAGGCGGGCAGCGTCGTGGTGCAACGCTCGGGCGACGAGCTGAAGCTGGTCTGGCCGCAGGCGGGGACCGATATCGCCGAGGTCGAGGGCTGGGATTTCGCCAACCGCCTGTTGCAGCCGATGGACGACGCCCGTGGTGTCGCGAACATCGAGGCGGCGATTGCGGTGGTGATGGAGCGCCCGCAATGGCGGCTGTCGTTGCAGACGCACAAGCTGCTGGGGCTGCGCTAGGGACTTCCAAAAGCATCAAATCCCCCCGGAGCGGATCCGGGGGGATGTGCCGTCAGCGCTGCGCGGTTTCCGCGGCTGCCGTCACGGTGGGCGCCGTCGCGGCCGTCGCGGCCGTCGCGGCGGCAGGCACCGCTGCCGTTCCCGTCGGGCTCGCCGGCGGCCAGGCGAAGACGCCGCACTTCTTGGCTACCCATTCGCCCTTCTTGTTCCAGCAGATCGTGTCGAGCCGCGGCTGCGAAGCATAGTCGCGGCCGAGATAGCGCTGGAAATGCTGTTCGCCATAGGGCGTCAGGCTGTTGCGCAGCTCACGGACGCGATCCATCGCGAACGATCCGAAGCCGCCGCGCGGCACAAAGGTCGCGTCGCGGCCGATGCCGCTCGCCGTCTGGCAGAAGCCGAACTGCGCCGCGACGGTCGCATAGCCCGAATAGGTGCGCGTGCCGAACTGGTCGAGCGCCGCCTGGCCCGCCTTGGGCGCCTTGTTGACGCGCATGAAATATTTGGTGAGCGTGTCGAACGAATTCTTCAGCTCGGCCTCATGGTCCTTCAGCACCGCATTGTAATTGGGCACGGTGAGCAGGGTCGGTTCGAACTGGCATTGCAGCGCGGCGACGTTGAGCGCGGCGCGGACGCTCCACGCCATCGCCGCGCGCAGCTCCGCCTCGGTCGCGCCGGGCAGCGGCTGGCCGAGGCCGTCCTCATGCCCCTTGACCGCCTCGCCGCGGAAATCGTGCGAGCGCAGGTAGAATTGTGCCGAAGCCGGCGCCGCCGCCGCCAGGCCGATCGCGGCGCCGCCAAGCGCCAGCGCGATACGCAACACGGTCATCTTTCGTCATCCCCACGGAAAGCTATTATCGGGCGATTCTAGACGGTTTCGCGGGCCGACCCAATCCCCGATCGCGCCAATCCACGATAAAATCGGATGAAATGCGCCAGAACGTTGGAACCAAAAGAAAAGGCCGCCCGGTTGCCCGGACGGCCGTTTCACCACCGTAATATCCCTGACGGGAGATTACATTGCGTTGGTGGTCATCGTGTCGTTCGACATCATGGTGTCGTTCGACATCATCGTGTCGTTCGCCATCATGCCACCGTTCGACGCGCCGTCGACGGCGGTCATGTTGTCGCTCATGGTGCCCATGTCGTCGGTGGTGTTCATGTCGGTGACCATCGTGTTGTCGGTGGTCGTTTCGGTCTTCGGGCCACAGGCCGAAACCGCAAGAGCGGCGCCGGCGATCAGCGAGCCGGTCAGGACCTTGGAGATGAGTGCACGCATTGGAAGCTCCCTAGAATAGGATTTGGACGGCTTGCTGGCCCTTTAATACCCAAATCGCAGTGGACATTAATCGCATAACGCCCAGCCCTCAAGCCTCGAATTCTGTCCGACGCGTTTATGCCGGACAAGACAGGGACCGGAGGAATGCCGGAGCGCTCAACGCAAGAGCATCGTCGAAGGTTGCCAGACCATCGTCACGGCCCAGATCGGCGAGGCTGGTCACGGCGAAATCGGGCAGCCCGCAGGGTACGATGCCGTTGAAATGGCTGAGGTCGGGTGCGACGTTGACCGCGAGGCCATGCAGCGTGATCCAGCGCCGCACGCGAACGCCGATCGCGCCGATCTTCGCCTCCGCGCCACCGTCGCGCGTCCAGATGCCGACCCGCCCCTCGGCGCGGAAGGCCGTGACGCCGAGTTCGGCGAGCGCCGCGATCACCCAGCCTTCGACGCCATGGACGAAGCAGCGCACGTCGCGGCCGCGCTTGCCGAGATCGAGCACCAGATAGACGATCCGCTGGCCGGGGCCGTGATAGGTGTATTTGCCGCCGCGTCCGGTCGCGACCACCGGAAAGCGCGCATCGATCAGGTCGCCGGGCGAGGCGCTGGTGCCAGCGGTGTAGATCGGCGGATGTTCGAGCAGCCAGATCAGCTCGCGCGCCTCGCCCGCCAGCACCGCCTCGGCGCGCGCCTCCATCGTCGCAAGCGCCTCGTCATAAGGCGTCAGGCCCGGCGATACCCGCCATTCGATACCATCGATCTCGGTCATGCCGGTGCATGTGTGCCAGAGACCGGGCGCTTGCAAGTTGGCGAGTGGCCAAGCCGGGGCGCTTGGGCTAACCGATCGCAAACGCGGGCGAAGGGGTGCCGGATGGTCAAGATGGGCAATGTGTGGGACCGCAGCGTCGAGGTGCTGAACGGACGCGGCGGCATGCTCGCCGGCATCGCGGCGCTCACCCTGTTCCTGCCGGCGGTGATCAACGCGGCGTGGACCGGCTTCGCCGCTCCTTCGACCGCCACCGCAGTGATCGGCATGCTGCTCGTCATCGCGACGGCGATCGTCGCAGTGTGGGGGCAGCTCGCGATGATCGCCGCCTCGACCGATCCCGCGACCGACCGGACGGCGGCGATGCGACAGGCCAGTGCGCGCCTGCCTGCCGCATTGCTCGTCGCTTTGGTGTTGGCGGTGGTGATGATCGTGGCGTTCCTGCCGTCGATCGCTTTGCTGCTGCGCGCCGGCTTCGACTATCGGTCGCTTGCCGCGGGCACCGCGACGGCGCCGACCGATCCGGGCGCCGCGGGGCTTGCCGGCCTCTATGCACTGGCGATTGGGCTGGCGTTGCTGTTCGTCGGCGCACGGCTGCTGCCGCTCTATGCAGTGGTGCTGGAGGAGCGGCTGGCCGTCGCCGCGATCGCCCGATGCTGGCGGCTGACCCGTCGCCACACCTGGCGGCTGGTCGGCACGGTGCTGTTGTTCGTCGTCGTGCTGATGATCGCCATTTGGGCGGCGCAATCGGTCAGCGGGCTGATCTTTCGCCTGATTCTCGGCGGCAACGCGCAGGCGACGGTCGCGCTGCTCGCCGCCGCGGTGGCGCAGGCAGTGTCGGCGGCGCTGACGCTGGTGGCGATCGTCTTCTCCGCGCAACTCTACGTGGCGCTGGTCGCCCGCGAGCGGATGCTGCGCGACAAGGCCGCGCGCGGCGAGGTCCAGGCGTGAGGCTGACGCTCGCCGCCTTGCTGAGCGATGCCTGGGCGATGTTTCGCCGCGACGCCGACCTGCTGTTGCGGATCGCCGGCCTGTTCTTCTTCGTGCCGACTTATGCATTGCTGCTGCTCACCGCGCCGCTGCCGATGCCCGACGACACGATCGTCGATACGCAGGCGCGGGCACAGGCGTGGATGACCGCGCTCGACGGCTGGGTCGGCGATTACGGGCTCGGTTCGGTCGGCGCCTATGCTATCACCTATCTGGGCCTCGCGGTCCTCTTCTGCCTGTTCCTCGATGCCGAGCGGCCGACGCTCGGCGTGGCGATCCAGCGCGCGGCGCGGCGCTTCCCGCGCTTCATCCTCGCGATGGTGGTGGTGTCGATTCCGGCGGGGGCGGGGATGTACGTGCTGCTGCTGCCCGGCCTGTGGTTGATGAGCCGCTTCATGCTGGCCGGCCCGGTGCTGTTCGCCGAGCCGCAGACCGGCGCGATGCAGGCGGTCGGCGCGTCGTGGCGGATGACGCGGCGCGGGCAATTGGGGCTGCTCGGCGCGATCGTCACCATCTATCTCGCCGCGATCCTGGCGGGGCAGCCGTTCATGCTGCTGTCGCATTATCTTGGCGGCGAGGGCGGCGGCAATCCGCTCGGCATCGCGATCGCAGATGCCTGTGCCGCCGGCGTCGCGATGCTGACGCAGCTCGCCGGCGGACTGGTGGCGATCGTCGCCTATCGCCGGCTGTCGGCGATACCCGCGGCGTAAGCAGCTACGACCGACATTCCGTAACTCCTCCCCCGCAAGGGCAAGGCTATCGCATATCGCTGCGGTGACGAGGCTCGATCGGTTTCCTTATCGGGATTCGTCACCCCGGACTCGTTCCGGGGTCCACCGGGCCACGAGAGAACGGTGCCGAATCAAGCCTTTCTCCTCGCCGCAGGGTGGACCCCGGAACAAGTCCGGGGTGACGGGGTGGGTTGCGAAGGCGACAAGGTCGCACGAGCGTCCATATGCGATAGCCCTGCCCCGGCGGGGGAGGAATGCCCCACACCCCAAACGTCGATTCGCGCTACGCCAGGTACGGTATGTGCGCGCCGGCATCGATCGGCAGCAGGCCGAGCGCGCGCGGATCGGGGAAGGTCTCGATCGTCCGCCGCACCGCGACGAAGCCCTGCGCCCGGTAGAAGTTGAGCGCCGAGGGGTGGTCGAGCGTGCAGGTATGTACCCAGACGCGAGTGACGCCCGGCGCCCAGGCGCGTGCCATCGCCTCGGCCATCAGCCAGCGGCCATGGCCCTTGCCGGCGAGTTCGGGCACCAGCCCGAAATACGATAGCTCGCAGGCGCCGGCATGGCGGACATCGAGTTCGACGAAGCCGATCTCGACCCCCGCCGGATCGACCGCGGCATAGACCTGCACTTGCGGATCGTGGACGATCGCGGTCAGCGCCGCATCGTCCATCGCGAGCCGCGAATACCACAGCCACGGCCCGCCGACGCGGCGGAACAGCAGCCGGTATTTGTCGGGCTCCGGCCGCTCCCAGCGCACCAGCCGCAGCGGCGAGGCGGGCAGCGGACGCAGCGGCGGCCGGCGCGTCATCTCCAGCGTGGTGACGATCGTTGCCAGCTCGCCGGGCGCGACCGGCGTCAGTCCCATGTCGCCACCGGCGGCAGGCTCATCAGGATCGCGTCGATATTGCCGCCGGTCTTGAGCCCGAACAGCGTGCCGCGGTCGTAGACGAGGTTGAATTCGGCATAGCGGCCGCGCCACGCGCGCTGCTGCGCCAGCTCCGCCGCGCCGAACGGCTCGGCCATCCGCCGCCGGACGAGGCGCGGGTAGACGTCGAGGAACGCCTCGCCCACCGCCTGGGTGAAGGCGAGGTTCGCGGCGAAATCGCCTTCGAGATGGTCGTAGAAGATGCCGCCGACGCCGCGGTGGACCTGCCGGTGCGGGATGTAGAAATAGTCGTCCGCCCACGCCTTGAAGCGCGGGTAATAGGCCGGGTCGTGCGCGTCGCAGGCGGCGCGGAACGTCGCGTGGAAGTCGTCGGTGTCCTGCGCGACCGGCAGCGGCGGGTTGAGGTCCGCACCGCCGCCGAACCAGCGTTTGGTGGTGACGAGGAAGCGCGTGTTCATATGCACCGCGGGCACGTGCGGATTGGCCATGTGCGCGACGAGGCTGATCCCGGTCGCGAAGAAGCGCGGATCGTCGCCGGCGCCGTGGATCGACTTGCCGAACTCGCCGTCGAGCAGCCCGCCGACGGTCGAGACGTTGACGCCGACCTTCTCGAACACCTTGCCCTTCATCACCCCGCGCACGCCGCCGCCGCCGGGCGCGCCGGACGGATCGATGCGGTCCCACGCGATATAGTCGAACGCCGCATCCGAGCCAGCCTCGCGCTCGATCGCCTCGAAGGCGGCGCAGATGCGGGTGCGCAAGGATTCGAACCAGGTGCGGGCGGCGGTCTGTTCGGCGTCGAGGGTCAGCATGGCGGGCTTGTGGCAAGCGCCGGTCGCGAAGTCGAGCGCTGGTCATCGCGGCCTATCGCTGGCAAGCCGCTGCCATGAGCCGATCGATGCGCAAATCCTTGTTTCGCGGGCTGCGCGTGACCGCGGTCAGCGCCGCTTTCGTCTGCGCGTTCGTCTGGGCGGCGGGGTATTTCGACCGCGATCCGGTCCACGTCTATCCGGCGGTGCCGCCCGCGGCACGGATCGCGGTGGTCAACGTCTCGGGGGACATGGGGCTGCGCTTCCTGCTCGGCGCCTCGACCTCGCGCGGGCTGACCGAACATCATGTCCCGGTGGTCGGCATCTCCACCCCTGCGGTGTTCCGCCGGCGCCGTACCCGCGCCGAGGTCGACGCGTTCATGGCCGACGTCGTCCGTACCGCGCTCGCCCGTACCGGCGTCGCGCGGGTGGTGGTGATGGGGCAATCCTATGGCGCCGACATCGTCCAGACCGGGCTTGCCCGGCTGCCGGCCGATCTACGCCCGAAGGTGGCGGCGATCGTCCTCGTCCTGCCGGGCGATTCGGTCTATTTCCGCGCCGACCCGACCGGCTGGTCGTACGGCGATTCGCCCGACAGCGTCGGCGTGACCACCGCCAACACGCTGACCTGGGCGCCGCTCACCTGCATCTATGGCGTCGAGGAAGACGACAGCCTCTGCCCGCTGCTGCGCGTGCCGGGGGCGCGGGTGATCGGCATGCCGGGCGGGCACAACATCCACCATGACGAGGCCGGGCTGCTGCGCCACGTGCTGGGGGCGGTGCGGGCGGTGACGCCCTAGTTTTAGTTCAAGCGAAGGCGCGAAGAAGAAGGTTGGTTCGCGCAGAGGCGCGGAGGCGCAGAGATGGCCCGTGCGGCGCAGCCTTTTACCCCCGACGAAACGGATGATCGGACCGCGTATGCCGGCACGGGACCCCCGACCGCCACCTCTCTGCGCCTCTGCGCCTCTGCGCGAACCAACCTTCTTCTTATCTTCGCGTCTTCGCGTCTTCGCGTGAATCAAACCGAAGGAAAGCCACCTGTCTGCCGCAGCGCTTCGGCGGCGACGATCCCCGCCGATACCGACAGATTGAGCGAGCGCAGCGGCGGCGCCATCGGGATGACCACCCGCGCGTCGGCCCGCGCGTGCACGTCCTCCGGCACGCCGGCGCTCTCGCGGCCGAACAGCAGCACGTCGCCGGCCGCGAAGGCGAAGGCGGGCAGGGGCGTCGCGCCGCGCGTCGTCGACAGCACCAGCCGGCCACGCAACTGCGCGAGGAACGCGGTCCAGTCGGCGTGGCGGGTGATCGAGACGTGGTCGATATAGTCCATCGCCGCGCGCGCCACGCGCTTGTCGTCCCATTGGAAGCCCATCGGTTCGATCAGGTCGAGGCCGATGCCGAAGCAGGCGCAGGTGCGCATCACCGCGCCGACATTGCCGGCGATGTCGGGCTGATACAAAGCGATGCGCAGGCCGGTCGTCATGGCCCAGCGTCTTAGCGGCGCACTCGGCTGCGGTAAAATGCTGTTGGCAAAGCGTCGGCCCGCCGTCTATCAGTTCCCCGGCTCGCCGTGGGGACGGTAGGGTTCGGTGGCGCGGCACGACCGGTTCCTCCGCAATAATGATGGACGAGGGCAGAGACGAATGGCGACTGACAGCATGGTACCACCCGGTGAATCGCCGGAACCGTTCCACGAGGAAGTCCACGATCCCCGCCGTCGCGATTTCATCAATATCGCCGCCGTCTCCTTCGCCGGGGTCGGTGCGCTGGCGATCGTGCTGCCGCTGATCAACCAGATGAACCCCTCCGCCGACGTGCTCGCCCAGTCGACCACCGAGGTCGATCTGTCGAAGATCGCGCCGGGACAGGCGATCAAGTCGCAGTTCCGCAAGCAGCCCTTGTTCGTCCGCAACCTCACCCCCGCCGAAATCGCCGAGGCCAACAAGGTCGACGTCGCGAGCCTGCGCGATCCGCAGACGCTCGCCGAGCGGACCAAGCCCGGCAAGGAAAACTGGCTCATCACCCTGGGCGTTTGCACCCATCTCGGCTGCGTGCCGCTCGGGGCGGGCGAGGGCGAGAACAAGGGGCCGTTCGGCGGCTATTTCTGCCCGTGTCACGGCTCCGCCTATGACACTGCGGCGCGTATCAGGCAGGGACCGGCACCCAAGAACCTCGCCGTCCCCGATTATACGTTCAATTCCGATACCGCCGTAACGGTCGGCTGAGGGAGATCCGGATCATGAGCTTCCCCTGGGCCAAACATTACGAACCGAAGCAGCCGCTGATGCGCTGGCTGGACGAGAAGCTGCCGCTGCCGCGCCTCGTCTACAATGCCGTCGGTGCGGGCTATCCGGTGCCGCGCAACCTCAATTACTTCTGGAACTTCGGCGTGCTCGCCGGCGCCGCGCTGGCGATCCAGATCATCACCGGCGTCGTGCTGGCGATGCATTATGCTGCCAATGCCGGCGTCGCCTTCGGCTCGGTCGAGAGCATCATGCGTGACGTCAACGCCGGCTGGTTCCTGCGCTATGCGCACGCCAACGGCGCGTCGATGTTCCTGCTCGTCGTCTACATCCATATCGGCCGCGGCCTTTATTACGGCTCGTACAAGGCGCCGCGCGAGATGGTGTGGCTGCTCGGCGTCGTCATCTTCCTGCTGATGATGGCGACCGCGTTCATGGGCTATGTGCTCCCCTGGGGGCAGATGAGCTTCTGGGGCGCGCAGGTCATCACCGGTTTCTTCTCGGCGATACCGTTGGTCGGCGAGACGATCCGCATCTGGCTGCTCGGCGGCTTCGCGCCGGACAATGCCGCGCTGAACCGCTTCTTCTCGCTCCACTATCTGCTGCCGTTCGTCACCGCGGGCGTCATCATCCTCCACATCTGGGCGCTGCACATTCCGGGATCGAACAACCCGACCGGCGTCGAGGTGAAGGGCGAGCAGGATACCGTACCGTTCCATCCCTATTACACCGCCAAGGATGCGGTCGGGCTCGGCGTGTTCCTGCTGATCTTCGCGGCGCTGATCTTCTTTAGCCCCAACATGCTCGGCCATCCGGACAATTACATAGAGGCGAACCCGCTCTCGACGCCCGCGCATATCGTGCCGGAATGGTATTTCCTGCCCTTCTACGCGATCCTCAAGAGCTTCACCGCGGACTTCATCCTGCCGGCGAAGCTGTGGGGCGTGCTGGCGATGTTCGGTTCGATCCTGCTGCTGTTCTTCCTGCCGTGGCTGGACAGTTCGCCGGTGCGCTCGGCCAATTACCGGCCGAAATATCGCGCCTTCCTCGCCATCCTGCTCGTCGACGTGCTGGTGCTCGGCTATGTCGGCGGCGCGGAGGCCAATGCGCGCAACGTCATCCTCGGCCAGCTCGCCTCGGCCTATTATTTCGCGCACTTCCTGATCATCCTGCCGTGGGTCGCGCGCTCCGAGCGTCCGCGCCCGCTGCCGAATTCGATCACCGAGGCGGTGCTGGCGAAGCAGGGCGGCACCAGCCCGGTCAAAACCGCGGCGCACGCCTGAACCGACTGGGGGACAACAGAACATCATGCCTCGCATCATCGCCTCGCTGGTCGGCGCCGCCTTCGTCTTCGTGCTCGCGATCGCGCTCTTCGGCACCGCCAAGACCGCGATCCAGGACCCGGCGCCGGAAAGCGCCGAGCACGTCTTCCACCTCCATCCGGAGAACATCCACCTGCCGTCGAACGGCTTCTTCGGGAAGTTCGACAACCAGCAGCTCCAGCGCGGCTTCCAGGTCTACAAGGAGGTCTGCTCGGCCTGCCACAGCCTGAAGTACGTCGCCTTCCGCGACCTGACCAAGATCGGCTATTCCGAGCCCGAGGTGAAGGCGATCGCCAACCAATGGGTGATCGAGCAGCCGAACATCAACCCGGAGACGGGCGAGCCGGCGACGCGCAAGAACGTGCCGTCGGACCATTTCCCGTCGCCCTTCGCCAATGAGATCGCGGCGCGCGCGGCGAACAACAATGCGCTGCCGCCCGATCTGTCGCTGATGACCAAGGCACGCGAGGACGGTTCCAACTACATCCATGCGCTGCTCACCGGCTATCGCGCGCAGCCGGCGGCGCTGGTCAAGGAGTTCCCGGGATCGAAGACGCCGCAGGGCCTGCATTACAATCCGTATTTCGCGAACCTCAACATCGCGATGCCGCCGCCGCTGACCTCGGACGGTCAGGTGACCTATTCGGACGGCACCAAGGCGACCAAGGACCAGATGGCCCGCGACGTCGCCGCCTTCCTGACCTGGACGGCGGAGCCCAACCTCAACGCGCGCCATGCGGCGGGTGTGGCCGCGGGGATCTTCCTGCTGATCTTCTGCTTCCTCGCCTGGGGCGCGTATCAGAACGTCTGGCGCGACGTGAAGCATTGATCCGGCCCGCCACGGCGAGGTTGGAGAGGGGAGTGCCGCGAGGCGCTCCCCTTTTGTTTTACGGGTCCTCGCTCGCATCCGTCGGTGTGCCGGGACGGAATGATAGCCGCGCATTGACCCCGCCCGTGCATCCCCGCACAGCACGCGGATGAACGACGACCTCAAGGCCCTGATCCGCACCATCCCTGACTTCCCCAAGCCCGGCATCCAGTTCCGCGACATCACCACGCTTCTGCTCGACCCCGCCGGCTTCGCGACGACGATCGAGCGGATGGTCGCGGCGACGCTGGGGCCGGTCGATCTCGTCGCGGGAATAGAGGCACGCGGCTTCCTGTTCGCGGCGGCGCTGGCAATGCCGCTGAACGCCGGCGTGTTGCTGATCCGCAAGGACGGCAAATTGCCGGGTGCGACGATCGCCGAGGATTATGCGCTGGAATATGGCGAGGACCGGATCGTCATGCACGAGGATGCGCTGGTGCCCGGCCAGCGCGTGCTGCTCGTCGACGATCTCATCGCCACCGGCGGCACCGCGCGCGCCGCGGTGCGGCTGCTGCGCAAGGCGGGGGCGCAGCTGACGCAGGCGCAGTTCGTCGTCGACCTGCCCGATCTCGGTGGTGCCGACGCGTTACGCGCGGAGAATATCCAGGTAGATTCGCTAGTTACGTTCGCCGGTCATTAACCGTTCAGCCGGAACCTGCGATGACATGCCCTCGTTGAGCGACGAGTCGGCGCGTCTTTGCCCTATGCTCGCGCCCGTTTTTTGGGAGAGCAGCATGTTGCTCAAGCGTCTGGCCCTGATCGGCCTCCTCTTCGGTGCCGGGGTCGCGACCTCTGCTTGTACGGATGGCTACGGCTATAGCGGCGTCAACGTCGGTTATGGTAGCGGCGGCTATTACGACGGCGGCTATGGTGGATACGGCGGATATGGCGGTGGCTACGGCTATGGCGGCTATCCCAGCTACTTCGGCTGGTACGGCGATTATTATTATCCGGGTACCGGCATCTACGTCTACGATCAGTATCGCCGGCCGTATCGCTGGAACGACGGCCAGCGCCGCTATTGGGAGCAGCGCCGCAACGGCTGGCGCGGCGACCGCAACTTCCGCAACGACTGGAACGGCTTCGATCGCAATCGTGGGGACGGCTTCCGCGGTGATCGCGGTCCGGGCTTCCGTGGCGACCGCGGTCCAGGCTTCCGTGGCGACCGGACGCCCGGCGTTCGCGGCGACGGCATCCGCGGGGACGGCTTCCGTGGCGACCGTGGCAATTGGCGCGGCAATCGTCCGAATGTCTCCGGCACGCCGCAAGCTGCGGTACCACAGGCGGTCGCACCGGCCGCCGGTGGCCAACCGCGTGGCTGGGGCGGCGGCAATCGCGGCGGCGGCCCGCGCGGCGGTGGTCCGCGTGGCGGCGGCGGCTGGCGCGGGCGGCGGTGATCCCGGCAATGGCGGTCGCTCCGGCGACCGTCAGCGTGCGCGCGTCTCGATCAACCCGTTCGACACGAAGGTCATGACCACCACGTCGTCCTGATTGAGAACCGTCATCCGGCTCTTGTAGATGCCCATCTCCGGCCGGCTCGCCGAGCGGCGTTTCTCCAGCACCTCGGTCTCGCAGCGTAGCCGGTCGCCGGGATAGACGGGCGTCCGCCAGCGCAATTCGTCGATCCCCGGCGAGCCCAGTCCCGCCTGTTCGTTCGCCTTGAGATGCGCGACCAGCATCGCCATCGTCATCGCGCAGGTATGCCAGCCGCTCGCCGACAATCGGCCGAAGTGCGTCGCGGCGGCGGCCTCGTCGGAGAGGTGGAAGGGCTGCGGATCATATTTCTCGGCGAAGGCGATGACCTCCTCGCGCGTCACCGGATAATCGCCGAAGCGCGCCGTCGCGCCGACCTCGATATCCTCGAAATATTGCACCGCATCCTCCTATCGTTTGAGCACCGGTCTAAAGGGTGCGTCGTCGCCGTCCAGACCCACGCCGGCGGGCAGGCCGATCAGATCGCGCAGCAGCGGGGCGACGTCGGTATTGTCGAAGCTCGCCAGACGCTTGCCGCCGACGAATGCCGGACCGTTGGCGAGGAACAGCGCCGCCATGTCGGGCGCGCGATTGTCATAGCCGTGCGCGCCGCCGCGGAAGGCGGTGGCCGGCGCGGACTTGAGGATCAGCCAGCCCGTCTCGGCGAGGCAGACGTAAGGCGGGATGCGCGGATTGGTGCCGTAGCGAAAGCGCGCCGGCACCGCGCCTTTGCGCCAGCAGGTCATATGCGGGTGCGGCTTGAGCAGCGCCGCTTCCAGCGCCGCCTCGCGGCCGGGGACGGGATAGAAGGTCGCATAGGGGCCGCTTTCGGACAGCAGGCGATAGTCGGCGGGATCGGCGATGCGGTCGAGCGCGATGGTGCGCGCGCTGTCGGTCGCCGCCATGCCGTGATCGGCGACGATGACGAGATTGGCGGGCTGTCGCAGGTCGCGCAGCCCCTGGACCAGCCGGCCGATCTGGACGTCGACGTCGGCGACCGCCTGCGTCGTCGCCGCGGCCTGCGGACCGTTGGCGTGGCCGGCGCTGTCGACGGTGTCGAAATAGAGCGTGAGGAAGCGCGGCCGCGTCGCGGCGGGCCGGCGCAGCCAGTCGATCACCGCGTCGACGCGCTGTGCGCCGGTCACCGCCTGGTTGAACTGCTGCCAATCCTCGGGGCGGGTGGCGTTGGCGACCGCGCCATGGCTGTTGGGGACGATCGTGCCGCCCCAGCCGACATTGGCGCCCGGCCAGAACATCGTCGCGGTTCGCACCCCCGCCTTTTCGGCGGTGACCCAGATCGGTTCGGCGGCGTTCCACCAGAAGGGATCGTCGCTCGCCATGGTGAAGGTCTCACCGGGACGCGCCGGGTCCTCCATCCGGTTGCCGACGATGCCGTGGTGATCGGGGACCTTACCCGTCACCAACGTCCAGTGATTGGGGAAGGTGACCGACGGGAAGGACGGGCGCATCGCCGCGCTGACGCCGCCCGCCACCAGCGCCGACAGATTGGGCGTCACCCCGCGGTCAAGGTAATCGGGGCGGAAGCCGTCGATCGAGACGAGGATCGTCACCGGCGCGGTCTGCATCCGCGGCAGCGGCGCTGACGGCAGGCTGGCGGACGCCTGCGTCGGCGCCGGCTGCGTCACGGGCGACAAAGCGGGGGGCGGGTAGGGCAAGGCGCAGCCGGCAAGCGACAGCATGGCGGCGGCGAGGGGAATCAGTCTCACAGGCGGATCGTCCCGGACGTGGAGGGCGCGCGTCCTCTACGCGGGACAGGGGTGCTGCCACAACCGAAACTGCGGAGGCCTGTCGCCTATGAGCGTTCGTATGGGGGGGCGTGTTTTGAAACCCGCCCCGTCACCCCGGCCTTGCGCCGGGGTCCCGCTCCTTCGGACGGCTGGCAGAAGCGGGATGCCGGATCAGGTCCGGCATGACGGGAATGGGGGAGCCGTTATGCCAACGCAATGTTGCCCTGTCCCGTCGGGGCGGATCGGGGTCAGACGTTGAAGCGGAACAGCAGCACGTCGCCGTCGTGGACGACATATTCCTTGCCTTCCTGGCGCAGCTTGCCGGTATCGCGGGCGCCGGCCTCGCCCTTGCAGGCGATGTAGTCGGCGAAGGCGATCGTCTCGGCGCGGATGAAGCCGCGTTCGAAATCGGTATGGATCTCGCCCGCCGCCTGCGGTGCCTTGGCGCCGGCATGGACGGTCCAGGCGCGCGCCTCCTTCGGTCCGACGGTGAAGAAAGTCAGCAGGTTGAGGAGCTTGTAGCCGGCGGTGATGACGCGGGCGAGGCCGGTCTCCTGCAAGCCCAGCTCGGCGAGGAATTCGGCGCGATCCTCGACCGGCATCGTCGCGATCTCGGCCTCGATCGCGGCGGAGACGACCACCGCCTCGGCGCCCTCGGCCTTGGCCTTCTCGAACACCTTGGCCGACAGATCGTTGCCGTTTGCCGCGTCGCCTTCGTCGACGTTGCAGACGTAGAGCACCGGCTTGGCGGTGATGAGCTGCGCCTGCGCGAAGACGCGCGCTTCCTCGGCATCCTTGGGCTGGGTCAGCCGCGCCGGCTTGCCTTCGCGCAGCAGCTCGAGCGCCTGGCCGAGCACCGCGGCACCGATCTTGGCCTCCTTGTCGCCCTGCTGCCCCTTCTTGACGAGGTTGGGCACGCGCTTTTCGAGGCTTTCGAGGTCGGAGAGCATCAGCTCGGTCTCGACCGTCTCGGCATCGGCGATCGGATCGACCTTGCCCTCGACGTGGGTGACGTCGCCGTCGGTGAAGCAGCGCAGCACGTGGACGATTGCGTCGACTTCGCGGATGTTCCCGAGGAACTGGTTGCCGAGCCCTTCGCCCTTCGACGCGCCGCGGACCAGCCCGGCAATGTCGACGAAGGCGAGCTGCGTCTCGATGATCTTGGCCGAGCCGGCGATCTTGGCGAGCTGGTCGAGCCGCGGATCGGGGACGGCGACGTTGCCGACGTTCGGCTCGATCGTGCAGAACGGATAATTGGCCGCCTGCGCCGCTGCCGTTTCGGTCAAAGCGTTGAAGAGGGTGGACTTGCCGACGTTGGGCAGGCCGACGATGCCGCAGCGGAAACCCATGATGCGCTCTATTCTGATGGGGGGAAAGCGCGCGCCTTACCGTCCGCCGCCCGGTTTGACCAGATGGCGGGTAGGCGCCGCAGTTCGTCGTTCGATTACCTCACTTCGGCGCGCGTTAAGAAATAGACCATTTTGAACATGTACCTTGAATGAATGCAGGATGGTGGATCGACATGGGCGGCAGGCCGGCGGCGAACGCGCGACGCGGGAGGCATTGCGACGCGGGTCATCGGGGTGATCGCAGCACTGTCTGCGTCATGGCTGGCGTCGTCCGTCGCAGCCCAGTCGCTGCCGAATGCGGCGGCGGGCGGGGAGGCGCGATGGGCGCTCCAGCCGCTGGCGCTCGGTAGCGGGGTCGAGCACGACGCCCGGCTTACCGGCAACCTGCGGCTGCGCGTCACCACCATCGTCACGGCACCCGGTCCGCGCGAGAAGCGACATCAACGGCTCGGCAATTCGATGCTCGAATTCTACCCGGTCGAGGCGAGCGGCTTTCACCTGTCGGCGGGGACGCGGATGTACGATCCGCGCGCCGGCGAGCAAGGAACCGATCGCGGGCTGGTCGGTGCGCCGCGCCAGCACAACGTGCCCGGCAGCCGCGCCGGTCTGCGGCGGACGCCGACGCTGACGTTCGGCTATACCGGCGCGCTTGCCGATCGCACCCGGATCGGCATCGAGGTCGGCGCGATGATGGGTAGCGCCTATGCCAGCGCGACCGATGCGACGCGTCGGTTGCGCGGCGAGCGCGGCGCGAGCAATCCGGTCAATCCGATGGTGCATCTGGTGGTGGGGCGGCGGTTCTGACGCGGTGCCATCATTTGCGAAGCTCGCGCCCCGGCAGGAACACGGCGGGGATGAGCGACGCAGCCTTTCTCGGCGGTCGCGAACACGGTAGGCGGCGGTGATGTTGCCGCCTTTGCCTGCCGCCGATCTGCTTCCCGCCTTCGCGCCGTGGTTCGACGTCGCCGGGCTGGCGGTGTTCGCCGTCTCGGGCGCCCTCGCGGCAGCGAAGCGCGGGCAGACCGCGGTGACGCTCGCCTTCTTCGCGCTGATCACCGGGGTCGGCGGCGGCACGGTGCGCGACCTGCTGATCGATGCACCGGTGTTCTGGGTCCATGATCCGCGCGCCGACGGTCTGCCTGCTGATGGCGGCGCTGGTCTGGGTGACGCCGGAGCGGTGGTGGAAGGACGGCGCGCTCGCCTGGTTCGATGCGGTCGGCCTTGCCGCTTATGCGGTCTATGGCGCGGCCAAGGCGATCGGCTACGGCGTGCCGCCGGTGCCGGCGGCGTTGATGGGGGTGGTAACCGCCTGCGTCGGCGGCATCATCCGCGACGTGCTCGCGGGCGAGCCGTCGATCCTGATGCGGCCGGAATTGTACGTCACCGCGGCGGCGCTGGCGTCGGCGCTGTACGTGGCGCTGGGGCTGATCGGACTGGCCGGCGCGCCGGCGGCGATCATCGCCGCGGCGGCGGGGTTCGGCCTGCGTGCCTTCGCGATCCGCTTCCGGCTGGCGCTGCCGGCGTATCGCCGCCGCGACGACGATGGGCGCGAGGGCGCCTGATCGAGACCGTGTTGGACGACATGGACAAGATGGACACCTTAACGGAAACGATCCGGGTTTATCGTTTCCGTTCTTGCTGTGATCTCGACGATGGCAAAGAGCGCGAGTCGGATCGGTATCAGCGAGGCGGCGAATAGGACAGGGCGAGACCTCCGCAAAACGGCCCCGTTGCTCCTGCGAACGCAGGAGCAACGGGGTACCGATCGCCGTAAGGCGTTGTTCTGCTTGGCTCTGGGCTCCTGCTTTCGCAGGAGCACTGGGTTGCTCCTCAGGCGATGCGGACTTTCTTGGATGCCTTGCTTCGTCAGGAGACGGCGTGCCGCTTAGACCCGCCTAGCCGCGTACGACGCCGGTATCGGCGAAGCGCTTCGGTTCGGCCGGCGGCGCGGTAGGTTCGGCCAGCGCGCATTGCCAATAGCCGACGTCGATCCACTGGCCGTGCTTGTGGCCGATCGCGCGGAACACGCCGGCACGGCGGAAGCCGACCTGCTCGTGCAACGTGATCGAGGCGCTGTTGGGCAGCGCGATGCGCCCGATCGCCTGGGTGAAGCCCTGCGCACGCAGCGTGTCGATCAATCCCTCGTACAGCAGCCGGCCGACGCCCTGACGCTGTGCGACGTCGGCGACGTAGATCGTCGTCTCCACCGCCCAGCGATAGGCCTCGCGCTCCGAGAAGCGCGTCGCATAGGCATAGCCGAGCACGCCACCGGTCGCCTCGCCGGTGGTCGCGACGATCCACGGATAGAGGCCGGCGGACGACGCCATCCGCGTCCGCATCGTGCGCGTATCGGGCACCTCGGTCTCGAACGACACCGTGCCGGCGAGCACGTGCGGCGCATAGATCGCCGCGACCGCCGCGGCGTCGTCCGGCGTCGCGGGGCGGAGCGCGATCATCTCACAGCCCGACGCGTGCGAGGATCAGGTCGAGCAGCCGCGCGTCCGACGCGGCGGTGTCGCTCGGACCGAGGCCGCCGCATTCGAGGCACCGCGCCTGCACCGACCCCGCGGTGGCGAGCCGCTTGACGTCGCCGAGCGCCTGCGCGAGCAGCCCGCGCCGCTCCGCCGCGATCCGCGCGAAGACGTCGCCGCCCTGCGCCGTCTCGCTCGCGTCGTCGTCGTCCTTGTCGGCGAAGCTGGCGGCGATCTGCGCGGCGAAGCCGGGCGCCTTCTCCAGATATTCGGCATGGACCTTGGCGGGGTCGAGCTTGGCGCGCTTCGCCGCCTCCGCGACCGCGTCCTGCAAGCCGCCGAAGCGATCGACCAGCTTGAGCTGGCGCGCGGTGCCGCCGTCCCAGACGCGGCCCTGCGCGATCTCGTCGACGCGCTGCGGCGTCATCCCGCGCGACTGCGCGACGCGGGCAAGGAACTGGCGATAGCCGTTCTCGATCCCCGCCTGCAGGATGGTGTCGAGCTGCGGCGTGGTGCCGGCATAGACGTCGGGCTGGCCCGACAGCGGCGTCGACTTCACGCCGTCGGCGGTGACGCCGATCTTGGCGAGCGTCTTCTCGAAGGTCGGGATGATGCCGAAGATGCCGATCGAGCCGGTGATCGTCCCCGGCTCGGCGAAGATCACGTCGCCCGGCGTCGACACCCAATAGCCGCCCGACGCGGCGAGCCCGCCCATCGACACGACGACCGGCAGCCCCTTCTTCTTCGCCTCGAGGATGGCGAGCCGGATCCGTTCGGAGGCGAGCACCGAGCCGCCCGGCGAATCGACTCGCACGACCAGCGCCTTGAGGTTCTTCTTGGCGAGGCCGTTGAGGATCAGCTTGGCGATCGTATCGCCATGCGCGCTGCCCGGTCCGCCCTCGCCGTCGACGATGTCGCCGGCGACGGTGATCACGCCGATGTTGTCGCCGGTCTTCGACAGCGGATTGGCGCCGACCCAGGCGTCGTATTTGATCGTGTTGAAGGTGCCGGCCGGCTTGCTGGCGTCGCTGCCGACCAGCGCGGCGACGCGGCGGCCGAAGGCGACGCGGTCGCCGAGCGTGTCGACGAGGTTCGATGCGAGATTGGCCTTGGCGATATCGCCGTTGGCGGCGACGATCATCCGGTCGGGGCTGGCGAGGAACGCGCCGACCTGCGCCTTGGGCCGCGCCTTGGCGATCGCCTCGCGCCACTGGCCGAACAGCGCGCCGAGCAGCTGCTGGCTCGCCTCGCGCGCCTCCGGGCTCTGGTCGGCGCGGGTATAGGGTTCGACGAAGCTCTTAAACTTGCCGACGCGATAGACGTGGGTGTTGACCCCGAGCTTGTCGATGAGGCCCTTGTAATAGAGCTGGCTGCCGCCGGGGCCGGTGAAGATCGTGCCGCCGAGCGGGTTGACCCAGATCTCGCTCGCATTGGCGGCGAGGCGATAGCCGGCGTCGGTGTAAGCGGTGGCGTAGGCGAGCACCGGCTTTTTGGTGTCGCGGAAGCGGCGGATCGCCTCGGCGACCTCGTTGAGCGTCGCCGGATAGCCGCCGCCGAAACGGTCGAGGTCGAGGACGAGCGCCTTGACCCGGTCGTCGGTGCGCGCGGCGTCGATCGCGCGGAGCACGTCGCGGGCGCGATACTGGCGCGGCATCGCCTGGCCGGAGAGCGCGGCGAACGGCGCCTGTTCCTCGGGCTGTTCGACGATCGTGCCGTCGAGGTCGAGCACCAGCGCGCCGGGGACGATCGCCTTCGACCCCGGCCGCGCATTGAGCGCCGCGAACAGCAGACCGAAGAACAACAGCATCGCGATCAGGACCAGACCGTCCTTGATCGCCACCAGCAGCTTCCATGCGCCCCGTACCAGCTTCACGCGTCGCTCCTTCTATTCCCGTGCAGCGCTAGAGCAGCGGCGCGTGCCGCGCAACGGTCCGTATTAGGGCGACAATACAGGGGGCGGCAGCCGTCGCATCATGCGCGCTGGGTTGGATCGATATTTGTCGTCCTAGCGCAATGCCTCCCCCGCGAGGGGCAGGGCTATCGCAAATGGCTACGCTGATGAGGTTCGATCCGTTCGATCATCAGATTCGTCACCCCGGACTCGTTCCGGGGTCCACCGAGCCGCGAGAGAATGGTCAAATTAAGCCTCTCTCCTCGCCGCGGGGTGGACCCCGGAACAAGTCCGGGGTGACGGGGTGGGCTTGGTGTTCGGCGGACTCGCACGAACGATTGGCGATAGCCTTCCTCCAGCGGGGGGGATGCCATCTAAATGCCCGTGCCGCGTCTCCGGTCTCCGGGCCGCGCCTATGATACGAGGACTTCCTAGAGGGATCTGCCGTATCCATGAGCACCATCTTTCCCAACAGCATGGCGAAGCTGCGCGACGACGGGACCGGGGACGGCGTCGACGTCGTCATGCGGACGAAGGACCGGCCGGCGCTGCTCGGGCGGGCGCTGGCGAGCGTGGTGAATCAGTGGCATGCGAACTGGCACCTCTATCTGATCAACGACGGCGGCGAGGCCGCGCCCGTCGACGCGCTGGTGCAGGTCTTCGCCGAGCCGCTCGCCGGACGCATCACCGTCATCCACAATCCCGCCAGCCTGGGGATGAGCGCGGCGGCCAATCTCGGTCTGTCGCGCGGAACGTCGGCGTTCGTCGCGACGCATGACGACGACGATTCCTGGGACCCGGCGTTCCTCGCCACCGGCGCCGCCTTCCTGCTCGCGCCCGAGCAGCGCCGGTTCGGCGCGGTGCTCACCAGGTGGAACCGGGTCGAGGAGCGGTTCGACGGGACCACGGTCGAGATCACCGCCGCCGCGGTGCAGGGCTATGACGGTGCGGTCGTCGACTTCCTTGACGTCCTGCGCACGCCGCAGGTCCCGCCGATCGCGCTGCTGTGGCGGCGCAACGTCGCGGCGAGGGCGGGTTTCCTGAATTCGCATCTGCCCGTGCTCGACGATTGGGACTTCAACCTGCGCGCGCTGCAACTCGCCGACATCGCCCTGCTGCCCGAGCCGCTCGCCAATTATCACGTCCGCGTGTCGGCGGACGCCGGCGACTACGCCAATACGATCACCGACGGGCTGCCGACGCACCTGCGTTACAACACGCTGTACCGCAACAGCCTGTTGCGCGCCTATCTCGACAAGGACCCGGCGCGGATCGGGCTGGTCGCCGCATTGCTCAAGAACGGTGAGCTGGCGCGCCAGCAGATCGAGGCGGTGCAGATCGCCTCGCATCGCGAATTGTCGGGGAACCAGCATCACCTCAACACGCGGCTCGACGGCATCGAGGCGGAGGTGCGCGAGACCAGGGCGCTGCTCGAGAAGATCTGGGGGGCGATCACGCAGACCGCCTGAGCGGGCGGGCGGCGGCTTGCCGCGGCGGCGGTTCGCCGCGATGACGGGCGTTCCACGATATCGGAATCCACCTGCTCATGTCGTCCGCCATCCAGCCGCCGCGGTTCGGGTTCGAAGGTCCGGTGAAACGTTCGATGACGATCGCCGGCCATCAGACCTCGATCAGTCTGGAACCGGCGTTCTGGCAGGCGCTGGAAACGGCGGCGGTCGCGCAGGCGCTGCCGCTGTCGGCGCTGGTCGCGCAGATCGACGTATTGCGCATCGCCGCCGACGAGCCGCCCAATCTGGCGAGCGCAATCCGCAGCTGGCTGTTCGCGCAGGCACAGATCGAGACGGGTGATCACGATCAGTGAGAATGCCACGCAATACCGTTGACAGTGCGAACGACTCTCAATAGCGAGCCCCCAAGAAAAAGCAGGGGGTCTCAATGTCCAAATCGTCCGTTTCGTTCCTGGCCTTGTCGTGCGTCGGCGCGTTCCACACGCTGCCCGCTTATGCCGAGGACGCGACGAAACCGACGCCGACCCCGGTCTCCGACCCCGACCAGCGCCGCGATCCCGACGACATCCTCGTCAATGGCGAGCGTGTCCGGCGCAGCGACGATCCCAAGGCGGTCGCGCCGCTGATCGACACGCCGCGCTCGATCGTGCTGATCCCCAAGGAAGTGATCCAGCAGACCGGATCGATCAGCCTGCAGGACGCGCTGCGCACCGTTCCGGGAATCACCTTCGGCGCGGCGGAGGGCGGCAATCCGCTCGGCGACCGGCCGTTCATCCGCGGCTTCGATACGCAGGGCAGCATCTATGTCGACGGCGTCCGCGACCTCGGCGCGCAGAGCCGCGAAGTGTTCGCCACCGAGACGATCCAGATCGTCCGCGGCTCGGATTCGACGCTCGGCGGGCGCGGCTCGGCGGGCGGTACGATCAACATCATCTCCAAACTGCCGCAGCTCGACGATTTCGGCAGCGTCACCGGCAGCTACGGCAACGCCGACTTCAAGCGCGTCACCGCCGACCTCAACCTCAAGCTCGGCGAGATGGCGGCGTTCCGCATCGAGGGGCTGTGGCACGATCAGGACATCGCCGGCCGCGATGCGCTCTACGCACGTCGCTGGGGCGTGGCGCCGTCGGTGACGCTCGGCCTCGGCACGGCGACGCGGCTGACCGCGAGCTACTATTATCTCGAAAGCCACGAGCTGCCCGATGCGGGCATCCCCTATCTCTATACGATCGGCAATGCGCCGGGGACGGGCACGATCGCGTCGCGGCCGGCGCTCGGCACGATCACGACGCGCGGCGGCCAGACCGGCTATGTCGATCGTTCGGTGTTCTACGGCCTGACCGACCGCGATTTCCGCGACACCAAGACGCATCAGGCGACGCTGCGCGCCGAGCATGATTTCGGCGGCATCACGCTGCGCAATACCGCGCGCTTCACCCACACCGATCAGAATTACATCATGTCGATGCCCGACGACAGCCAGGGCAACGTCTATGGCACGACCGCGACGAACCCGACGACAGGTGCGGCAGGGTTGCGCGGCGACCGGACCAGCGGCGGCTATGTGTGGCGGCGCTCGAACACGCGTTTCGGCTATACCGAGTCAATCATCAACCAGACCGATCTGTACGGCGCGTTCAAGACCGGCAGCATCGAGCATAGCTTCGCCGCGGGGACCGAATTCGCCTGGGAGAAGGCGCGCCGCGGGACCTATGTGCTCGCCAACGGCTCGACCGTGGCGCCGCGCTGCAACAATAGCTCGCTCGCCCGCTACAATTGCACCAGCCTGTTCACGCCTAACCCCAACGATCCCTGGGTGAATTACGCCAGCGATGCTTCGAACGTGACGACGCCGATCGTCCGCGGCGCGCTCGCCGCGCAGACTCAGAACGACGCCAATACGCGTGCGGCCTATGCCTTCGATTCGATCACGCTGTTGCCCGAGCTGATCCTCAACCTCGGTCTGCGCTACGATCGCTTCTCGTCGACGACGCGGCTGCCGGGGGCGACGCAATTCCAGATCAAGCGCACCGACGAACTCTTCAACTGGCAGGCGGGGCTCGTCTTCAAGCCGACGCCGGACACCAGCCTCTATGCGAGCTACGCCACCGCGGCGACGCCGCCCAACAGCCTGCTCGGCGAGGGGCGCGAGGACAATGCGCTGCCCACCACGGCGCAGACCGCCGCGATCGTCGATCTGCTCAAGCCGCAGAAGACCAAATCCTACGAGGTCGGTGCCAAGGCGACCTTGCTCGGCGACAAACTGCTGCTGACCGCGGCGGCGTTCCAGACGCAGATCGACAACGCGCGCGTCACCGGGCCGAATAATACCGTCGAGTTCATCGGTGAATCGCGCATCCGTGGTATCGAGCTGGGCGCGACGGGGACGATCCTGCCGGGCTGGACGGTGTTCGGCGGCTATACGCACCTCGACCCCAAGGTGATCGACGGTGGCTCGACGATCCTCGGCGGTGTTCCGGTCCCCTCGGTCAACACCGGCCGGCAGATGCCGCAGACGACGCGCAACAGCTTCACCGCGACGACCAACGTCACCTTGTGGGACCGGCTCGAGGTCGGCGGCACCGCCATCTATATGGGCAAGCAGATCGCCGGCTATTCGGACGATCGCAGCGCGACGCAGCTCGTCGCCACCAAGCTGCTCGTCCGTCAGGCGCCGGCCTATTGGCGCTTCGACGCGCGCGCGAGCGTCAAGCTGACGCCCAACGTCGATCTCAGCGTCAATGCGCAGAATTTGACCGACAAGGTCTATTACAGCCAGCTCTACACCACCCATTTCGCGCAGGTCGCGGCGGGGCGGACGGTGTTCGGCACGGTCGCCGTGCGCTTCTGATGGCGGCGGTGGCGCTCGCCGCGGACGAGGCCGCGCTGGTGCGGCGTGCGGCCGAGGCGGGGCTGCCCGACGCGCAGGCGATGTTCGGGCAGATGCTGCTCGACGGCAATGGCGTCGCGGCGGACCCCGCCGCGGCGCTCGGCTGGTTCGTCAAGGCGGCGGCGCAACAGCATCTGATGGCGCTCAACATGGTCGGGCGCTGCTACGACCTCGGCTGGGGGACCGCGGTCGACAAGGCGCGCGCGGCGGAATGCTATCGCGTCGCCGCGGAACGCGGGCTCGACTGGGCGATGTATAATTATGCGACGCTGCTCGCGCTCGGCGAGGGCGTTGCGGAGGACAAGGCGGCGGCGCTCGACTGGCTCGAACGGGCGGCGGCGCTGGGCAATGTGAAGGCGATGAATTTCGTCGGCAGCTTCGCCGAGGACGGCTGGGTCGCCCCGCGCGATATGGCGAAGGCGGCGCGCTGCTACGAACGTGCCGCGGCGGGCGGCGATTTCCGCGGCTGTTTCAACCATGCGCGAATGCTGGCAGACACCGGGCGGATGGATGAAGCCTTACACTGGATCGGCCGCGCCGGCGCGCTCGGCAATGTGCGCTTCGTCGCGCAGGTGCGCGACTGGCTCGCCGCCTGCCCGCATGCCGCGTTGCGCAGCCGCGGCCCGGCGGCGCTGGCGGGGACGCGCGCATGCTGATCGCGATCCCCGACCTGCTCGATGCGGCGGCGGTGGCGACGCTGCGCGGGACGATCGATGCGGCGGACTGGACCGATGGCAATGCCACCTCGGGCCACCAGTCCGCGCTGGCGAAGCGTAACGAGCAACTGCCCGAGGATAGCGCGGCGGCGCGGGCAGGGGGCGCGATGGTGCTCGACGCGCTCGCCGCGTCGCCGCTGTTCGTCGCGGCGGCGCTGCCGCTCAAGGTGTTTCCGCCGCTGTTCAACCGCTACGGGCCGGGCGCGACCTTCGGCACGCATGTCGACAGTGCGATCCGCATCCGCCGCGGCAGCGACTTCCGCATCCGCTCCGATCTGTCGGCGACGCTGTTCCTCAGCGACCCCGCCGATTACGACGGCGGCGAACTGGTGATCGAGGACCAGTTCGGCACGCAGACCGTCAAGCTGCCCGCGGGCCATATGGTCCTCTATCCCGCGTCCAGCCTGCATCGCGTGACGCCGGTGACGCGCGGGGTGCGCGTCGCGTCCTTCTTCTGGATCCAGTCGATGGTCCGCGACGACGGCGCGCGGCGGATGCTGTTCGAGTTAGACGAGGGCGTGCAGGCGGCGACCGCGGCGATGAGCGCGGATGCGCCGGCCGTGGTCAAGCTGACCGGCGTGTACCACAACCTGCTCCGCCGCTGGGCGGAGGTGTAGGGGCGCGCTCCCCCAAGTCCGTCAGTTCCACCTTCGCAGGGGGCGGACCGATCTGGGGGCTCCCCGATTGACCTCCCCCCGGCACGCATGCGACGCCGCGCCAATGGGTTGGAGCGAGCGATGACGAAACTGGCGTGGCGCAGGACGTGGTTCCAGATCCACAAGTGGATCGGCCTGTTGCTGGCGATCCTCGTCATCCCGCTGTCGCTGTCCGGCGCAGCGCTCGTCTGGCACGACGCGCTCGACCGGATCGTCCATCCCGCGCGCTATCAGATCAGCGGCGTCACGCTGCGGACGCCCGAGACCTATGCCGCCGCGGCGCAGGCGGTGCTCAAGCCCGGCGAGCGGATCGCGCAGATCACCATGCCGGATGGGAGGGGGCCGGTCACGGTCGCCGCCGCGCCCGCCACTGTAGATCCCGACCGCCGCGGGCCGCCGCCGCGCATGATGATCTACCTCGACCCGCCGGCCGCGCGCGTGCTCGATGTCGCCGAGCGCAACGCCGGGCTGGTGCGCTTCCTGCACGTGCTGCACGGCAGCTTGCAGGTGCCGGGGATCGGGCGGACGATCGTCGGTTGGATCGGCGTGGCGATGATGGTGTCGAGTTTCACCGGGCTGTGGCTGTGGTGGCCGACGGTGGGCGCCTTCACCAAGGGGCTGCGCTGGCGGCGGCATCGCAACACCGACACCAATATCCATCATATGGCAGGCTTCTGGATCGCCTTGCCGCTGTTCGTGCTGTCGCTGACCGGCGCGTGGATCAGCTTCCCGGCGGTGTTCGGCGGCCAGCGCGCGCCGGATCGCGGCGCGCAGCGGGCGGTGCCGCTCGCCGAGCCGGGGCAGCCGCTCGATCTGGTCGTCGCGCGCGCGGCGAGCGTGCGGCGCGGCGCGCTCCGCAGCATCGCCTGGCCGACCAGCGCGACCGCGGACTGGACGGTGACCTATGCCGGCGGCCATGTCGTCAAGGTGGCGGACGACAATGGCGTCGCGGTGGCGGCGCCGGCGCGGCGGCCGGGCGGCCTGGCGCTGACGATGCGCCGCATCCACGACGGCGAGGGGATGGGGATCGTCTGGCAGATCGTGATCTTCCTCGGCGGCATCGCGCCGGCGGTGCTCGCGGTGACGGGCGTGATCATGTGGTGGCGCGCGCGCGAATGGCGGGCGAAGGTGCGGCGTTCCTAAATTCCTCCCCGGCACGGGGAGGGGGACCAGCGAAGCGGTGACGGAGGGGGAGGACAGGGTGGGAGTTCTATTAAGAGCGCCCGTGTCCTCCCCCTCCACCACTCGGCTGACGCCGAGCGGTCCCCCTCCCCCTGGCGGGGGAGGAATTGGTCGTCTACCGCCCCAGTAGTACCCGTGCCTGACCGGCGATCTGCGCGAGCATCGCCGCATTGGGTTGCGCCGCGTGGCGGGCGCGGTCGATCACTGCCTTGAACTGGCCGACGCGCGCCGCATTCGCCGCGAGCCAGTCGTTCACCGCACCGCGCGGATCCGCGCCGCCGCTGCGCGCGAGGAATTCCAGCCGCTGCTGCTGGAACTCGCGCGACAGGCCGGCGAGCAGCAGCCGCTCCCACGGGTCGCTCGACACGATCCGTGCCGCGCTCGCCTGCGCCCAGTCGAGCCCCAGCGCCTGACCGAGATGGGTGAACGCCCGCGTCAGCTCGATCTCGTCGAGGCCGAGCCGCTCGCCGAGCGCCGCCAGCCCGACCGCGCCGTCGAGGTCGAACAGCCGCACGACGCGCCGCGCCAGATCGGCGGGCGCGCCCGCCGCCTCGAGCTGCGCGGCGATGCGCGCACTCTGCGCGCTCGCCTCTTCGAGCAGCAGCGACGCGGTCTGGCGTTCGAGCTGGGCGATGCCGGTGCCGAGCCGGTCGAGCACCGCCCCCGGCAACGTCCCCGGCGCCGCGGCGCGCAAGAGGTCGGCGATATGCGAGCGCGTCGCCACCGCCACCTCGTTGAACAGCGCTATACGTGCGCCTTCCGAAATGTCGGCGTGCTCGATCTCCGCCCACAGCGCATCGAGGCCGAATAGCCGCTCGGCGACGACGAACATCGCCGCGATATCGGCGACCGTGGCGCCTTCCTCCTCGGCCAGCTCGAACGGGAACAGGATGCCAAGCCGGTTGACGATGCGGTTGGCGAGCTTGGTCGCGACGATCTGCGCGCGCAGCCGGTGGTCGTCGATCGCCTGCGCATAATCGCGCCGCATCGCCGCCGGGAAGGCGGCGTGGAGATCGGGCCTGAGCTCGTCGGCCATCGCCAGCGGCGCATGTTCGATGCCGTCCTGCAGCGCCAGCTTGGCGGTGGCGAGCAGCACCGCCAGTTCGGGACGGGTCAGGCCATGGCCTTCCTGCCCGCGACGCAGCAGATCCTCGTTGCCCGGCAGCCCCTCGACCGCGCGGTCGAGCCGCCCGCTGCCCTCGAAGATCTCGATGACGCGGACATAGCTGGGGATCGCCGCCGCGCCGTCCGCCTCGGCGATCGACAGCGCCAGCGTCTGCAGGCGGTTGTCCTCGAGCACCAGATGCGCGACGTCGTCGGTCATGCTGGCGAGCAGCGCGTTGCGCTCCTCGAAGCCGAGCCGGCCCTCGTTCATCTCGCGGTTGAGCGCGATCTTGATGTTGACCTCGTTATCCGAACAATCGACGCCTGCCGAATTGTCGATGAAGTCGGTGTTGATCCGCCCGCCCCGGGTCGAGAAAGCGATGCGCGCCGCCTGCGTCACGCCGAGATTGGCGCCTTCGCCGATCGCGGTGACGCGCAATTCCTCGGCATTGACGCGCAGACGGTCGTTGGCGGGATCGCCGACCGCGACGTTGTTCTCCGCCGCCGCCTTCACATAGGTGCCGATGCCGCCGAACCAGAGCAGGTCGGCGGGCGCCTTGAGGATCGCCGAGATCAGCGCGGCGGGATCGAGCTGCGTCGCAGTGATGCCGAGCGCGGCCTGCGCCTGCGGCGACAGCTTGATGACCTTCTCGCTGCGCGCCCAGACGCCGCCGCCCTCGCTGATGAGGCCGGCGTCATAATCCGCCCAGCTCGACCGCGGCAGCGCGAACATGCGCGCGCGCTCGTCCCAGCTCGCCGCCGGGTCCGGATCGGGATCGATGAAGATATGGCGGTGATCGAACGCCGCGACGATCTTCAGCGTCTTGGACAGCAGCATGCCGTTGCCGAAGACGTCGCCCGACATGTCGCCGCAGCCGACGACGGTGATCGGCTGCGTCTGCACGTCCAGCCCGCGCTCCGCAAAGTGGCGCTGCACCGACACCCAGGCACCCTTGGCGGTGATGCCCATCGCCTTATGGTCGTAACCGACGCTGCCGCCGCTGGCGAAGGCGTCGCCCAGCCAGAAGTCGCGCTCCAGCGCCAGCGCATTGGCGACGTCGCTGAACGTCGCGGTGCCCTTGTCGGCGGCGACGACGAAATAGGGGTCCTCGCCGTCGAGCACCTGCACGCCCTCGGGATGGACGACGCGGCCCTCGACGATATTGTCGGTGATCGACAGCAAGGAGCGGATGAAGATCCGGTAGCTCTCGGTCCCCTCCGCCAGCCAGGCGTCGCGATCGACCGCGGGCGAGGGGAGCTGCTTGGGGTAGAAGCCACCCTTGGCGCCGGTCGGCACGATCACCGCATTCTTGACGCGCTGCGCCTTCATCAGCCCGAGGATCTCGGTGCGGAAATCGTCGCGCCGGTCCGACCAGCGCAGGCCGCCACGTGCGACCGGGCCGGCGCGCAGATGGATGCCCTCGACGCGCGGCGAATAGACCCAGACCTCGCGCCACGGCACCGGTGCCGGCAGGCCGGGGATGAGATGGCTGTCGAGCTTGAACGCCAGCGCTTCCGCCGCGGCGGGGGCGAAGGCATTGGTGCGCAGGCAGGCGGCGATCAAATTGCGATAGGCGCGCAGGATGCGGTCGTCGTCGATCGCCGACACCGCGTCGAGGCCGCGTTCGATCGCCGCGTCGCAGGCCGCCACGTCGCCCGGCTGCGCGGGGTCGTGCGCCGCTTTGAAGCGCGCAATCAGCGCCTTGGTCAGCTTCGGCGCGCGACGCAGCGCATCGACCACCGTGGTCAGGCCATAGGGCAGGCCCGCCTGGCGCAGATAGCGGAACCAGGCGCGCAACAGCACCACCGATCGCGGCGACAGGCCGACGTCGACGATCAGCCGGTTGAACGCGTCATTCTCCGCCGCGCCCTCCAGCGCCGCAGCGATCGCGCCTTCCAGCACCGCCGCGTCGTCCGCATCGTCATTGGCGTCGGTCTCGACGACGAAATCGTGGACGAAGGTATTGGCATCCTCGCGCAGCCGCGTCGGCAGTTCGCCGATCACGCGGAAGCCGAAATTCTCCAGCACCGGCACCGCGTCCGACAGCGCCAGCGCGCCGCCGAGCTTGTAGATCTTGAGCTGGCGATCCTCGCCCGGCACCGTCGGGAAGATGCGCACCGACCGCGCATCGGGATCGTCGAGCGTCGCGACGCGCAGGATGTCGGCGGCGGCTTCGGCGGGGCTGCTGACGTTGCGGTAATTGGGCGGGAAGGCGTTGGCCCAGCGCAGCGCGAGCCGCGCCGCGCGCGCCGCCGGCACGCGCTCGGCGAGCGCCGCCTCGACGTCCGATACCCAGCCGCGCACCATCCGGCGCAGCCGCTCGGCGAGCGGTTCGGTCTCGGGCATGCGGCCGTCGCCACGCAGGTCGATCGTATAGCGCAGCAAGGCGACGACGCCGTCGTCGAGACTGATCGACCAATTGAGCACGCTGCCGTTCGACGCCTCGGTCAGCATCTGTGCGATCTGCACGCGGCGCGCGGTGGTGAGGTCGTCGCGCGGCAGCCAGGCGAAGGCGAACAGATGCCGCCCGAGCGCCGAGCGCACCAGCACCAGCGCCGGCCGCGGCCGGTCGGCGAGGCTCATTGCGGTCAGCACCACCTCCTCGAGCGCCGGCGCGGGGAAGGCGACGACGAGATCGTGGGGCAGGGCGGTCAGCGCATGGGTCAGCGCCTTGCCGGCATGGCCCTTGGGATCGAAGCCGAACTTCGCCTCGAGCGCCGACAGGCGCGCGCGCAGCACCGGCACGTCGCGCGGGCGGACGCTGAGCGCGGCGCTGGTCCACAGGCCGGCGTGGATCGAGAGGCCGGCCACGGTGCTCCCGTCCATCACCGGCACGATGACGAGATCGAGCGGCACGGCGCGATGCACGGTCGAGATCAGGCTCGACTTGAGCAGCAGCGGCGCCTCGTTGCCCTCCTCGAACCATTGGATCGCGAGGCTGCGGCTCGCCTCGGCGAGCACCGGCGTCTGATGCGGGTTGCGTGCGAGGCCGAGCGCCTCGCCGGCGCTGCCGTCGCGTCGCCAGATCTGGTGGCCGAGCAAGGTGAACTGGCCGTCGAGGAACCATTGCAGCAGCGCCGCGCCCTCGCCCTGCGGCAGCGCCGCCTCGTCGCGCGCCATCGCCCGCTGCAGCAACGGCCAGTCGGTCACCGCGGCGCGCACGTCGGCCAGCACCGCGGTCAGTTCCTCGATCAGTCCGCGCCGGTCGCGCGCATCAGCGCGTTCCAGCTCGATATAGATCATCGATTCGGGCGCGCCGGCACCGCCGATGTCGGTCATCGTGCCGTCGGCGTCGCGCGTCACGCGGACGACGGGGTGGATGACGCGATCGATGTCGAGGTCCAGCTCGCCGATCGCGGCGGCGATCGAATCGACCAGAAAGGGCATGTCGTCGTTGACGATCGCGAGCCGCATTCGTCGCCGGACGTCGTCGGAGGCGATCGGTTCGAGCGCGACGGCGGGCTTGCCCGATTCGCGCTTGGCGGCGGTTTGCGCGACGAACGCGGCGGCGGCGGCGCGTTCGGCATCGCCGAAGCCCGTCAGCTCTCCCGGTAGCGCGCCCTTGGTCAGCCGGGCGGCGAGCGCCTCGGCCATGCTCTGGTTCTGGTCGGCCATGCGTCGCCTATGCTCCTGCAATCCAAGGACCTCAAGGCTTGCCGCAGTGCGAAAATAACGCGTGCGAGCAACTTTATGTGTGGTAGCTTTATAGAACACCAGAGAGGTGGAGGGGGTGCTTGATGAAAACGCCGACGATGCTGTGCTGTGCGGCCGCGATCCTCGCTGCGCCCGCGATGGCGAAGGAGACTGGCAGGGACGTCGAGGTAAGGGTCGGTGCGCCGCTCGCGCGCGCGGCGTTGCTCAAGCCGGGGACGCAGCGTTACCTGCGCTATGTCGTCAAGGACGGCCACCGCACCGCGATCGACATCTGGTCGCGGACGGTCAGCTTCGAGACGCGCGACGGGCGCCGGCTGGTCCGCGTTGCGCAACTCTGGGACGGGGCGGGACCGAACGGTAGCGTCCGCCGCGAGGACAGCCTGATGGAGGCGGGGACGATGCGCCCGATCGAACAGGTCCGCACCACCGTGCGTGACGGCGTGACGAAGACCGCCGCCTATCGCTTCGACGGCGCGCGCGTGACGGGGATCGCCGATCGCGCCGGCAACGACGCCAGGGACTTCGCGATCGCGGGCAGCGAGCCGCTGTTCAATTTCGTGCCCGACAGCGAATGGTTCCAGCAACTGCCGATGGCGGCGGGGACCAGCTTCGTCGCCAGCCTCTACGATCCCGGATCGGGCAAGCCCGATCGCTATCGCTTCACCATCGCCGGTGCGGCGCGGATCGACGGCCCCGACGGCAAGCCGGTCGACTGCTGGCTGATGACCACCGACTATAACGCGCCCGAGCACGGACTGACGCGGATGTGGTTCGCCAAGCGCACGCAGGTGATGATCCGGCAGGAGGGCGATGCCGGCCCGCGCGGCCATTTCGTCAAGACGTTGCTGCCGCCCGAAGCGGGCGACTAGGCGTCGGGCAGGCGGGCGATGCCGTCGATCGCGTCGTTGCCCGCGACGCGCTTGATGACGTCGAGCGTGCCGTCGGCGCGGGCGCGGGCGAGCAGCACGACGAATTCGTCCGCCTCCGCATCGATGGCGACGGTGCCGATCGCCGGCAGCGTGCGCCATGCCGCCATCGCGCCGGCGCGGGCCGTGGTGGCATCGTCGGGGAAGGGGGCGAAGGGGGCGGGGGGCAGGTGCACCATCTCCAGTCCGCTGCTCGGACCGTCCGCCCAGATCGGCGTGGCGACCGGCGCGCGCGGTGCGGCGCGGACCGCGGCGTCGAGTTCGGCGTCGAGCGTCGCCTGCGTCGCGTCGTCGACCATCTCCTTCCAGTTGATCACGCCGTAGATGAAGTCGATCGCCTCGCCGTCGGACGAGAACGGCATCAAGATGCCGCGATACAGCGTGGTGCGGCCGCGGATGCCGACGAACTCGGCCTCGAAGCCGATCGGCGCGCGATTCGCGATGATCTGCAGATAATGGTCGGTCAGCCGCGACAGCAGCGAACGGCCCGGCACGTCGGCGATGCGGACGATGTCGCTCTCCAGCCCGCATTCCCGGCGCAGCCGCTCGCCGAGGAAGGCGATCGTGGGGTCGTCGATCCCGCCGGTGAAGTCGATGAGGACGCTGTGCGGCCCAAAGTCGATATGCGCCGGATCGAGATCGCCGATCTCCGGATAGGGGCGTCCCCTCAGCAAGGAAACCCAATGATTATAGGCGCGTACGTGCATGCGCCGCTCGTCGCCGCCAAGCTCGAACATCGCATCCCCGACGCCGCCCTCATCGACGTCTGGCTCGCCGGCCCCGTCGAGGGCTCCGCCGATCGCCCCGTCGATGTCCAGCCGCTCGTCCTCGAAGCCGCGCGCGATACCCATGCCCAAACCCTTCATCCACCGGGCCGCACGACCCTGGTCCGGACCGCTTGTGCACGCTCCGTGGTAAACGGGTCGTAAAGCCGGCAAAGCGAAGATGCGGCGTGCTTGGGCGCTTGTCAGCGGCAATCCGACCTGTTAGGCGCACCCCCGAACGGCGTTACACCCGTATCACCCCGTGCCGCTTTAGCTCAGCTGGTAGAGCATCGCATTCGTAATGCGGGGGTCACAGGTTCGAGTCCTGTAAGCGGCACCATTTCCTATCTGGATGATTTTCGGAAACGGCAGAGACCTGCGGTGGTCCTGGCGCTTTTTGACGTCTGAACGCTGGTCGACCGTCACGGCGGCTTATGCAAGGCAGGTCGCGCTGCCCGGCGGACGGCGCCGCTCCCCCCTATGGTGCGTGGCGGCGATCCGACGCGTGACACGATCGAAGCGTTCACGCCGTGGCATTGCCATTTATATTGAGCGTCGTCCCAATGACGTAATTTGCGTCCGGTCTTGCATCGACCACACACGCGCAATCCCCTGAAGCCTGTCCAACACTGGCGATTAGCGCTTCGCTATCAGCGGTTTAGCCTGAGCATGACGACGCCGTGAGGGGCGACTTGCGCGGCGTAACGGTTCGTGTGCCTGCCAACGTCCTTTTGCATCCAGAGATCGCGTACCTGCATCCGCACCGATGCGGGCAATCCCAGCATCGTCCAGTCGGCGGCGATCGTCGCGGGCGTTTCGCCGCGGTTGAACAGCAAGATCGCCCGGCCCCCGTCCGCCATGGGCTTGGACCAGACTTCGCGGTCACCGTCTTTCCACACGCGGTGGCCCTGAACACCCGCTGCGTCCTGATCGACCGCGATGACGTCGGCGTTGAGCAGGATTGCGCGTGTCGGCTGGTCCATGTGGACGACGTCGTTGCCCGCGATCAGCGGCGCGGCCATCATCGCCCAGAGCGCGAAATGCGCGCGATATTCGATGTCGGTCATGCCGCCGTTGCCGACTTCCAGCATGTCGGGGTCGTTCCAATGGCCCGGCCCGGCATACGGCCACAGCGGCTCATTCATGTCGGCGATCGACGCCACGCCCCAGCTATAGCCGTGATGGCCGGTCCATTTGTCCGTGATGTCGCCGGCCGTCCGCCACATGTTGCCGATCTTGGACGCCCACAGCCACGGCCTGGAATTGCCCCATTCGCAGATCGAGAACAGGATGTCGCGACCCGAAGCGCGGAGCGCGTCCGCCATCAGGGCATAGGCTTCCTCGGCGTTGCGAACGCCCGTCGAGCACCAGTCGTATTTGAGATAGTCGACGCCCCAGCGCGCATATTGCAGCGCGTCCTGATATTCGTGCCCCTGGCTGCCGGGGCGGCCACCGCACGTCTTCGTGCCGGCATCCGAGTAGATGCCGAACTTCAGCCCTTTGGCATGAACGTAATCCGACAGCGCCTTCATCCCGCTCGGGAAGCGCGCCTTGTCCTCGGTGATGAAACCGTTCGCATCGCGCGTGCCGTGCCAGCAGTCGTCGATGACGACGTAGCGATATCCCGCCGCCTTCATGCCGTTGGACGCGATCGCGTCGGCGGTGGCGCGGATGGTCGCCTCGTCGACCTTGCAGGCGAACTTGTTCCAGCTGTTCCAGCCCATCGGCGGCGTCGGCGCGAGGCCGTTCGCGACCCGCTTCGGGTCCTTCGACGGCGCCAATGTGTTCGGGTCGAGATCCAGCACCTCTTGCGCCGACGACGGGGTGGCGGCCTGCACCAGCACGGCAGCCATGACCTGGAACAACGTCTTTCTGAGCACGGCTGACCTTCCATTCTCATGTGATTGCATGTGCGTCGTCGGTCCGCGCATCGCCGGTCGTCGCCCCGCGGCGCCCCGGCCGGGCGCCGATATGACGAGGGATCGCGCGGTGATGCGCTCAGGGATAGGCGACATGCCCCTGGATGCGCTCCTCGGACGTGAAGGTCGACATCGGCAGGCCTGCGGCATTGTAGAGGTTGACGGGCACGACATTGGCCCAATTGTAGCGCACGTAGCGGGGCTGCTGGACCGGCCCGGTGACCATCACCGTGTCGCCTTCGATCCGCGCGGTCGCCGCGACGAAGGTCCGGTTCGCGCCGGCGATCTCGAAACCGCTCACCGGTGCGCCGCGGCTGGTCAATCCGGCGCCATGGTCGAACCAGATGCGCATCCCGCCCGGCTCGCCGGTCGCCTGGCGGAACAACGGGCCTTCATAGGCGACGCGTTCCCCATAAGCGACGTTGCGTGCGGCGAGCGCGAGCCGGGCGGCGACGGTCTGCTTGTCGCCCGGGTGCACGTTGCCGGGATCGCCGACGTCGGTGGTCACCGCCATCGCGGTGTCGACCAATTCCAGCGCACGGCGTTGCGCGTCGCGCACCAGGCCCCACTCCTCGGCGGGCGAATCGAACGACGAAATCTGTGCGTAGAGGAAGGGGAACGAGCCTTGCGCGAAATTGTGTCGCCAGTCGCCGATCAGGCCGCGGAACAGGTCGGCGTAATAAGGCGCGCGCGCAACGTTGCTGTTGGTCTCGCCCTGATACCAGATTACGCCCTTGATGCCGTAGCCGGTGAACGGTGCGACCATCGCGTTGTAGAGCGCCGACGGCCGGTATGCCTCCTCCGGCGGGTGCCAGGGATGGGTCGGCGGCGTGCCGCCGGTGGCGCGGATGGCGGCGTCCTCCCGCGCTTCGGCGGCGAGGGCGAGGTCGGCATCGGTCTGGTCCTGCTGGAAACGCGCGCGCGCATCGATCGCGGGGGCGAGCGCCGCGTTGGTCGCGAAGGCGTCGGTCGATACCCAGCTGTCGGCGGGCGTTCCGCCCCAGGTCGAATCGATCACGCCGACCGTCACGTGCTCGCGTGCCGCGATCTCGCGCGCGAAGAAATAGCCGATCGCCGAGAAGTCGGTCGCCGTCGCCGGCGTGGTGGCCGTCCACGTCGCGTCGATGTCGCGCAGCGGGACGGTGCTGGCCTTGTGTGCGACGTGGAGGAGCCGGACGCGCGGGTTCGTCGCGGCGGCGATCTCGGCCGCGGCGTTCTTCAACGGCGCCCCGTCGAAGCCCTTGAGCGGGAACTCCATGTTGGATTGGCCCGAGGCGAACCAGACGTCCCCCAGCATGATGTCCTGGACCCGCACCGCGCCCTCGGTCGCGCCGCCGTCGACGGAGAGGACATACGGCCCGCCCGCCGCAGCGGGCTTCAGCCACACCTCCCACCGGCCGAGCCGGTCTGCGACCGCCGTCGCGCGCTGGTCGTGCAAGGCGACGGCGACGGTCGCCCCCGCCGTGGCCCAACCCCAGATATGCAGCGGCCGATCGCGTTGCAGCACGGCATGGTCGCTGAACAGGTGCGGCAGCCTGAGCTGCGCGGCGGCTGGCGACGCCGTGACGGCGGCGAGCATGGCGGTGGCGAGCAGGCGTATCATCATAGGTCTCTCCGGGCGTCCCGGCCTGACGGTCGCGCCGGATATCGGCGCAGCCTATCAGCATGCGGGCAACGGGCTAGTGGGATTGCGAAACGCCGCATCGACCGGCGGTTCGCAACGACCCTGGCGAGCGCGTCCCGGCAGCGGGACGCCGCACGGTTCGGGTCACCGGATCGCAACGTCTCCCGCCGCGACGTTCCAGCCCCGCAGGGTCAGCCCGGTCGCCTGGCCGCCGGTCCTGGGATAACGCACCTCGAGACGACGTTCCTCCCCGGGCAGCAGCGCGACGTAATTGTCGCTGTAGAAGGCCGGGAGAACCCGCGTGCCGTGCATGTCGACCAAGGTGAGCTTGGCGCTGAGCGCGGGGACGGCCGTGTTATTGGCGAGGGTCACCGTCACCACCCGATCGTCGCCGTCGTCCCGCGTCGCCGCGGTCGATGCGGTCAGCGCTACGGCCTGTAGGTCGTTCAGCGCGCGATAGGCGGCCTCGTCCTTGCCGCGCCAGTAGAAGTTTTCGGCCACCATCCGTCCCGAGGCGTCGGACATCTCGATCCTGACGAGCAGCATCGGATGCGCGGCGAACAGCCGATCCAGCGGAATGGCGGCGAGGGGGGTGGCGGCGTTGGCGGCGGCGTTCACCCGGTCCTCGCGCGAGAACAATTCGGCATTGTCGAGGCCGACGACGCGGGTGCGGACGCGCAGGCCGGCGCGTGCCTCGCGCGTGGTGTTGAGCACGACCAGTTCGTTGCCCGGCAGGTTGAGCTGGACGTGCAGCGGCTCCGCCGCCTTCTTCGCGCCGTAGTAAGCGGCGTGGGTGTCGTAGTCGGAGCTGTAGATCTGCCAGGTGTTCGATGGCCAGGCAGGATGGGTCATCCACAGCAGCCGCCCGGAATTCCTGGTCCAGAGATGACCGAGGAACCCCTCGTACATCGCCTTGTGCGTTTCTAGATTGATCATCTGCGCCTTGCGCTCGAAGTCGGCGAAGCTCGTCGCGGGACCGAACATCGTGTCGAGTGCCGCCATGAACGTCTTGGTGTCGCCGTTCCCGCTGACATGCCAGTCGTGGTAGGCGAGCGTGTCGCTGAGCGGCCAGGTCTCGCTGTCGGGCATCGTGGCTCGGACCGATTCCAGCGTCGACAGCGACGGCGTTCCCGTCTCCACCGAGAAGCCGGTGGCAAGTCCGGTGAAATAGCCCACGGGCGGGCGGTAATTATAGGGGCCGGACCCCTGCAGGTTGATGACGTTGGAGCTGCCGGTGAACCAGCGGGTGCCGTCCTCGCGCGCGATGACGTCGTCCAGACCTTCGTTGAGCGCGGGATAGGGCACACCCTCGTTGCGGCCGAACCACAGGATGATCGACGGATGGTTGCGGTAGCGGCGCACCACGTCGTCGGCATTGCTGAGGAACAGGTGCGGGTCCTGCGGCTCGACCTGCGCATTCTGGGTCGACTGCCAGAAGTCGTTCAGGATCATCATGCCGTTCTCGTCGGCGAGATCGTAGAATTCCTCTTCGGTGTTGTTGCCCATCCAGTTGCGGATCACATTCATATGCGCCTCCTTCTGCAACCGGAAATATGGCGCCAGCCGGTCGCGGCTGACGCGCTTCATGGCGTCGTCCATCCCCCAATTGCCGCCGCGTGCGGCGATCGGCACGCCGTTGACACGGATCGTCAGATGCGGTTCCGGCATGGTCGTCGCGACCGACGTTACCGCGGGCGATCGCTCGCCGGCTACGGTCAGCGATTCCGCCCAGCCGTTGGGGGATTGCTTGATCGCCTCATGACGGATGTCGAGCAACCGCTCGCCACGCAGGCTGCCATCGGTGAATTGCACGTTGACCCGGCGCAAGGCCCCCGCGGTGTCGAACAGCGACAGATCATAACTCACCTCGCGCATCCCGAAGCGATCGGTGCGGGTATCGGAGATCCGGCCATCGGCCAGCGCCTCGAGCGAGAGCTGGTACAGCGCCTGCTCGCCATAGCCGTTCGGCCACCACAATCTGGGTTTGGCGACGTGCAGCTGGGCGAAGTCGCCCGGCGTGAACGCCACCTGGCTTTCGCCGGGCGCCGCGGTCACCGTCTTCTCGACGCGGACGTCGCCGAAGGCGGCGCGTACGGTCACCTGGCGTGGTGTCGCGCCATCGTTGCGGATCGGTACGGTGACATAAACGTCGGCACGATCGGTGCGCGGCAACGGCAGGTCGGTCACGACATGCGGGTCGAGCAGCCGTATGTCGCCGTGCGCGAGCAGATCGACCGGGCGCCACAGCCCGGTGTCGCGGTCACGGATGCCCGGAATCCAGTCCCAGCCCTCCGTCGCGACGAACGTCGGCCCGTCGATCGCCAGTTGACCGCCATTTTCCCCGACGCCGCCGCTGATCGATTGTTCGTGTGGGATGCCGGGGTGCGGCGGTGGCGAAACGCGGATCGCCAGCACGTTTTCGCCGGCAACGGGGGTCAGGTCGAACTGGCCGCGGATGAACGCCCCGCGCGTATCGCCGAGCTTGCGGCCGTTGGCCCATATGTCGGCGGCGTAGTTGATGCCGCCGAACACCAGGGTCAGCCGCTTGCCGGCCCCCTCCGCCGGCACCGTGAAGCTGGTGCGGTACCAATAGTCCTGGCGCGCGAGGCTTTCGGGGATCCTGAGGTTGTTGAGGCCGTAATAGGGGTCGGGATAGACGCCGCGATCGACCAGCGTGGTCAGCACCGTGCCGGGCACGGTCGCGGGACGCCAGGTGCCGCTCGCACGCCCGGGCCGGGACAGCGCCGCGCCGTTCTCGCGAACCTCGGGCGCGGCGGCGAGTTGCCAGCCATTGACCCGCCAGCGTCCGTCGCTGGCCCGCGCCAGGCCGGTGGGTGGCAACGGCAGGCGCACCGCCGGCGGCGTCGTCGCGACGCCCCGCGCCCGTGGCAGCGTCCATGCATCCTGCTGCTGGGTGAGGCCGATGTTCGCCTGCTTCTGGAAGGGCCAGCCGACGCCGACCTGCCAGAATTGCACCGAGGCGAAATCCGGACGATCGCGAGCCGCGGCTGCCATCTCGCTCGCGCCGCGCGCGGCGGGGATGAAACGGGCATCGGCGAGCGAACCGCCGAAATGCCGCTGCGCGTCGCCGGCGCCGACGACCGGGGCGATCGCCAGCCGCGGAGCGACCTCGGACGGGCGGCTCGCCCGCGCCGCGACGGCGCGACCGTCGACATAGAGCGTGAGCGTCCGGCCGTCCGCGACCGCCGCGACCTGCGTCCAGCGGCCGGCGGCAAGCCTGCCGCCGCCGGTCATCCGCACCGTGCCGTCCGTGACGTTCAACCGGCCGTCGATCAGGCCGAGGCAACGGCAGGCGCCGAGCGGGTCGCCGACGGCGATCAGGATGCCGTTGGCCGCGCTCGCATCGGGGCGCACCCATGTGGAGAGCGTCCATGACGCGCCCGACGCGACCGCGTCGCCGGCCTTGTCGAGGGGGCGCTCGACCCCGATGCCCCCCGCCAGGATAGCGACATTGTAGGGACCGGCGTTGGCCATGACGCCCGCGGTGCCGGCCGCCGGGACCTGTGCGGCGAGCGGCAAGGGCAGGACGGCCCCGAGCAGCAAGGTGGCGATAAGCGGCGGTGATCGCATCATAATCCTCTCTGATGGCGTGCGGTCGTCGCCGGCGCCTTATCGTCCGGATACGCTGCATCCGGTCGCTCCCCTCGACCTATACTCTGTACGGCGACATGCAACGTCGGACGATCACGGCATGCGTGGCGTCCGCCTGCGACGGACTTGCTCCTCCTCGCGCTCACGAGATGTGGCCCGATCGAGCGTCCAGATTCTTGGAGCCGCCGTGCCGTGACTCACGATCGGCGCGGTATCGGATGGAGAGAGCCGGTGGCGGCAAACCGGGCAGCGATTTTGCTCAAGACGACTCGCCATGGTGAGCGTAGGCTTCAGCATGGCCGACTGAGTCGGAACCTCTCATCGGGCATGCAGCCTCTGCCCGCCTCCGTCAAAAGGGGCGGGCACTTTTCATAGCCCCACCGGTGCGGCGGCCGGGCGCAGAGCGCTCACCCCCGCTGGTTGAGCATCACCCCTGCGATCAGGGCCACGTTGCTGGCAATGAACGCACCGAGCACGATGTAGCAGGTCATTGGTGTTCTCCCTCGCGACGGATCGTAACCGCGAAGGGTAACCAGATCGTAAGCGGCGACGCGGGGTAAGGTGCCGGCGCTGCGGCCAACGCCGTATGGCATGCGCCGCGACCCCTTATCCATCAGCCGCTTAGCACGGCGTTTCGACGTAGACTCCGGCCGCAGCACCTTGCTGTACGTGCAGAAGGACGTCGTCATGACCCTCGAATATCCCCCCGTCGTACCCGTTCAGCGGAGGACGCAATCCGGCCCGGTCGCGGCCGATCTCCCCCATCAGCCGATCCGGCGCGCGCCGTTCGACCTGACCGATCTGGAGACCGAGTTCGATCCCGACCTCGGCACGTTGTGGACCTACATGCGCCAGCGTAGCCGGCCGAGCTTCAATCCCGATCTGCTCGCGGCGTTCGACCAATGGCAGGACGATATCGTCGCGGCGCATGGCTCGGGCGCGATGCCGATCCGCTATCTGGTGCTCGGCTCGCGCTTTCCCGGCGTCTTCTCGCTGGGCGGCGATCTCGACCTGTTCGCCACGCACATCCGGCACGGCGATCGCGACGCCTTGGTCCGCTACGGCCGGGCATGCGTCCGCATCCTCCATCGCAACATGCTCAGCCTCGAACGGCCGATCATCACGATCGGGCTGGTCGAGGGCGACGCGTTGGGCGGCGGCTTCGAGGCCTTGCTGTCGTTCAACGTCGTCATCGCCGAGCGCGGCACCAGTTTCGGCCTGCCCGAAACCAATTTCGGCCTGTTTCCCGGGATGGGGGCGCATTGCTTCCTGTCGCGGCGACTCGGTTCGGCGCGGGCCGAGCAGATGATTCTCAGCGGCCGCTCGTACAGCGCGGAGGAACTCTACGACCTCGGCATCATCCACGCGCTCGCCGATCCGGGGCGGGGGCGTGCCGAGGTGGAGACCTACATCCGCCAGAACCGGCGGCGGCACAGCGGCCATTGCGCGATCTACGAGGCGTCGCGCTCGGTCAATCCGCTGCCGCTCGCCGAGCTGGAGGCGGTGGTCGACCTGTGGGCCGATGCGGCGCTGCGGCTCAACGAGACCGACCTCAAGCTGATGCGCCGTCTGGTCGGCGCGCAATCGCGCCTGCTCGACAAAGCGGTGGCCTGAGCCATGCGGGGTCAGGCGCGCCCGTGCGCCCTGGCCTCGCTCCCCGCCGCTCCGCCGGCGAACATGGCGCCGACCATGTTCGCCGGCATCGGCCGCGCCAGCAGATATCCCTGGACCGCGTCGCAGCGCGTCCGGCGCAACTGGTCGAGCTGCGCCTGCGTCTCGACGCCCTCGGCGACGGTGCGCATGCCGAGCTTGGCGGCGAGGTCGATCACCGTCTGGACGATCGCCACCGACGCATGGCTCTGTTCGAGGTCGGTGATGAACGACCGGTCGATCTTGAGCGTCTGGAAGGGGAATTTGGTGAGATAGCTCAGCGACGAATAGCCGGTGCCGAAATCGTCGAGCGTGGTGCGGACGTGGAGCCGGTTGATCGCGTCGAGCGCGGCGAGCGACGCCTCGATATCCTCGAGCAACACCGATTCGGTCACCTCCAGCTCGAGCCGGTCGGCGGCGAAGCCGCTGCTCGCCAGTGCGCCCATGATGACCGTCGGCAGATTGGCGGAGCGCAACTGGATCGGCGACAGATTGACCGCGATCTTGACCTCGGCGGGCCAGCCGCTGGCGACGCGGCACGCTTCGCGGATCACCCAGCTGCCGATCGCGACGATCAGGCCGTTGTCCTCGGCGATCGGGATGAATTCGGCCGGCGAGATCGCGCCGTGATTGCGGCTGGTCCAGCGCAGCAGCGCCTCGCACGACAGGATGCGTTCGCCGGCCAGATCGTAGATCGGCTGGAACATCAGATGGAATTCGCCGCGTTCCAGCGCCCCCTGCATATCGGCGGCGAGCGTGCGGCTGCGTTCGATCTTCTCGTCCATCAGCGGTTCGTAGAGGCACATCTGGCCGCGGCCGCTGTCCTTGGCGCGGTACAAAGCGAGGTCGGCATTCTTGAGCAACGTGTCGGCGTCGGTGCCGTCGGCAGGGGCGATGGCGATGCCGAGCGAGGCGCCGACGTGCAGCATGCGGCCGTTGTGATGCACCGGCAGCGCGACCAGATCGATGATCCGACGACCGGTGGCGAGTGCGTCCTCCGATCCCGCGATCTCGCAAACCACGGCGAATTCGTCGCCGCCCAGCCGCGCGACGATGCCCTCGCCCGCGAACGCCTCGTCGAGGCGGCGCGCGACGCCGGCGAGCAACGCATTGCCGGCGAGATGACCGAAGGAATCGTTGATCTCCTTGAAGCGGTCGAGGTCGATCCAGTGGATCGCCAGGCGACGATCGGCCCCGGCCAGCGCCTGCAACCGCGCCTCGAACTGTTCGCGGAAGGCGGTGCGGTTGGCGACGCCGGTCAGGTCATCGCGGCGCGCCATCGCGGCATGATGTTCGGCCAGCGCCGCTTTCTCGCGCGAGACGACGGTGGCCTTGAGGATGACGCCATAGGTCTGCAGCGTGATGTCCATCATCGCGACGACGAACAGCAGGATGACCACCGCAAGCGCCATCTTGAGCGGTTCGAGCGAGACGATCAGCCCGGCGGCGAGCGGCAGCGAGGCGAAGCACAATTGCGCCAGTGCGATCCACGGCCGGCCGGCGTTGCGCCCGGCGATGCCCGCGGCATAGCCGATCGTCGTCGTCACCGCGAGCAACTGGAGGACGCCATCGCTGCTGTTGATCAGCGTCAGCATGCCGAACGTGCCGAGCAACGCCGAATAGCAGACCGCACCGGCGCGATAGATGAACTCCTGCCGCCGGGCCCAGGCGCCGGTCGGCAGCGCGTGGGTCGGGGTGCGGCGGTGAAGCCGGACGGCGTCGCCGACGCGGATGCTGGCGACGACCGCGATCGCCACCGCGCAGGCGCGCATCGACGGCGTACCGCTGACCAGCGCGACGATCGCGACGATCGCGCTGCTGGTCAGCGCGCCGATCACCAGCGACTGTGGCGAGGCATAGAGCGATTCGACCAGCGTCTCGCGCACCGAGGCGGCGATCGCCTGATCGGAATGGCGCAGCCGTCTGAGGCGGGAAATGAGACCGGTCATATGGTTACCATGCGCAACAGAAGTGTAGAAGAAACAAACGAATGCCGTTGGCGGCCCTCGGCCCGTCGCATAATCGCGCGGACGAATGCAGGAAATGCAGCAGCTTGCCGGTAGGAGCAGGGCGATCGTAGATGGACGCTCGTGCGAGCCTGCCGTCTTCCAAGTCCACCCCGTCACCCCGGACTTGTTCCGGGGTCCACCCCGCGGCGAGGAGAAAGGCTTGATTCGACACCGTCCTCTCGCGGCCCGGTGGACCCCGGAACGAGTCCGGGGTGACGAATCTAATGAGGAAATCGATCGAGCCTCATCACTGCAGCCATATGCGATAGCTCAGCCGGTGGGAGGGGGCGGGGCGGGGCCTTGCGACGACTATCGGAGTGGCGTGCGCATGGATAACCGTGCTTGCCGATACCGGCATCTACGAAGCCATGCCGATGCGATTCGCATTCGTAGATGTCGACACACGGCAACGAAGGTGCAGCCAATGCCCGATGGCCAGTAGATTTGTCTCTCGCCAGCGTGACAAATGCTCGACCGCCACCGCGACCCGAAAACCCAGCAGCTCTCCATATAAGTCCAAATCAGACATTAAAGGCCTTACGCACTTTACTTGCGGGAACAGCCAATTTGGCGTGAAATTAACCCCTAATTCGTTGTATCGCGGTAACCGATGACCATGACGTCGCCTTCCTCTCGCCGTACGACCGCCGAGCCGGTGCGAGTCGAGCTGCGCAACGCGCTATTCGCGACGGCGCTGCCGAATGCGGTGATGACGGCGATCTTCACGGCGCTGGGACTGAAGATCGCCAGCGATCTGCACGATCCCATCGCTTGGGGGGCGTTGGTGTCCGGCGTCGTCTGCGCGACGCTCAAGCTGGCGCTGATCGCCGCGCATCAGCGGCGGGCCGATCTGGCGGTGCGCCGGCAGGACCGCTGGGCGCAGGCGTTCGCGGTGTTCAGCCTCGGCCTGGCACTCTCGCTGGGGATGCTCGGCGCGCGCGCCTTCGTCCATGACGCGGTGTTGTTGCAGATGCTCGCGACCGGCCTGCTGTTCGGCTATTGCTCGGGGCTGGTCGCGCACACCTCGATCCGGCCGTGGCTGGCGACCGCCTGCCTCGTGCTCAGCGCGATGCCGATCGCGATCAGCGCGATGCTGCGGGCCGACAGTCCGCACCAATTGCTCGGTGCCAGCCTGATCTGCTTCATGCTCGCCGCATTCCAGAGCATCCGCCATCTCTATCAAGCGACGCGCCAGCATATCATCACGCGTCAGGCGATGGCGGCGCTGGCGCGGGTCGATCCGCTCACCAAGCTGCCCAACCGGCTCGGCCTGCGCGAGGCGTTCACCAGCCAGATGCGCGAGGAATATGATATCGCGATCCATTGCCTCGATCTCGATGCGTTCAAGCCGGTCAACGACCGCTACGGCCATCCGACCGGCGACGCGCTGCTGACCGCGGTCAGCGATCGCGTCCGCTCGGTGCTCCAGCCGCACGACACGGCGGCGCGGGTCGGTGGCGACGAGTTCGTCATCATCCAGTCGGGGGTGCGCAGCCAGAGCGAGGCGGACCTCTTCGCGCGCACCCTCGTGCGGCGGATCATGGCGCCTTACGAGATCGACACGCATCAGATCGAGATCGGCGTCAGCCTCGGCTTCGTGACCGCCGGCGGCGACGAGAGCGATCTCGACGAGCTGGTCGCGCTCGCCGATGCCGCGCTCTACCAGGCCAAGCAGAGCGGCGGCGGCATCGGCCGCGCGACGCTCGCCGCGCGCTGACCGTCAGATCCGGTAGCGCGCCTCGAGCAGGTCGAGTTCGCGGATCAGCTTCTGCGCGGTGGCGCTGCCGATCGCGCGCTCGCGCACCTGCTCGACGACCGCGGCGCGCTCGGCCTTGATCCCGGCGAGGCGGAAGGTGCGCTCCAGCCGGTCCTGCAACCGCGCCTCCGCCGACGCCTTGGCCGAGCCGCTGCGGCTCTCGATCCGCTCGCGGTACAGGTCCATCACCCGCGTGCCGGCGGCGGCGTAAAAATCGGCGTTGCCGTCACGCTCGGCGAGGTCGTGCTGCGACCGTTCGATCGCCGAGATCGCCGCCTCCGCGGCGGCGACGCGTGCGGCATCCTCCTCGGCCTGTTTCGACGGCTCGGCCGGCATCGTCAGGCCGTTGAGCAGGATCGGCAATGCGATGCTCGCCAGCACCAGCGACACGATGATGACCCCGGCGGCGAGGAAGATCGCGAGGTCGCGGGCAGGGAAGGGGCTGCCGTCGTTCATCGTCAGCGGGATGGTGAGCACGCCCGCCAGCGTGATCGCGCCGCGCACCCCGGCCAGCGACATGGCCGCGACCAGCCGCCAGTCGGGGCTGTGCAGCGTCGCCTCGCTGTTCAGCCGCCGCCGCAGCAGGGTCAGCCGCAGCGACACCCACACCCAGCCGAAGCGCAGCAGCGCGAGACCGGCGACGATCGCCAGCACGTAGAGGCCGAGCCATTCCGGTCCGTGATGGCCGGTCAGCAGCACGGTCGACTTGGCGCCGGCGAGGATCGCGGGAAGCTGCTCGCCGAGCAGCACGAAGATGATGCCGTTGAGTGCGAACTGGATTGTGTCCCACACCGAATTGCGGCGCATCCGCGTCGTCGCCAGCGCCTGGCGCGAGATTTCGGCGAAGGTCATCGTGACCCCCGCCGACACGGCGGCGAGGATGCCCGAGGCATGGATATGCTCGGCGAGCAGATACGATCCGAACGGGATCAGCAGGCTGACGAGGATCTGCGACCCCGGCTCCTCGCCGAACCGCCGCGACACCCACGCCTTGATGCGGGTGACGACCAGCGTCACGACGATGCCGACCGCGAGGCCGATGCCGGCGACCCACAGGAAGCTGGTCGCGGCGGAGGCGGCGGAGAAGGTGCCGGTCAGCGCCGCGGCGATCGCGAAGCGCAGGCAGACGAGGCCAGAGGCGTCGTTGAGCAGCGATTCCCCTTCGAGGATATGCATCATCCGCTTCGGGATCGGCACCCGCGCGGCGATCGCCGACACCGCGATCGGGTCGGTCGGCGACACCACGGCGGCGAGCGCGAAGGCGACCGCGAGCGGCATCGCCGGGATCATCCAGTGGATGAAGAAGCCCATGCCGATCACCGTCAGCAGCACGAGGCCGAGCGCCAGCTCGACCACCGTCGACAGATCCTTGAGCAATTCGTCCTTGGGAATGCGCCAGCCGTCGAGGAACAGCAGCGGCGGCAGGAACAGCAGCAGGAACAGCTCGGGATCGAGCTCGACGCGATAGGAGGTCGACAGGCCGATCACCGCGCCGAGCAGGATCTGGACCAATGGCGTCGGCACCGACACCGGCAGCATGCGCGACACCGCGCCGCTCATGACGACGGCGAGCAACAGGAACAGGACGATCGATACGGCTTCCAAACGGCACTCCCGGGTCAGATGGTGTTCCCCTATCTGGCTCCGTCACCGCAGGACAACCCCGTCCGCGCCATCGGCGATCGACTCAGGCGAAATCGGTATTCATTGAAAGTCCTCCCCCGCCAGGGGGAGGTGGCATGCCGCAGGCATGACGGAGGGGGAGGATACGAAACAGAGGTGGTCGCTTACCTCCCCCTCCGTCACGGCTTCGCCGCGCCACCTCCCCCTTGCGGGGGAGGAATTTTCGCAAGACCCTGAATGTCGCTCCGGCCTAGAAGGTGCCGCGCAGTCCGACGAGGAACTGGCGACCGGGCTTGTACTGGGTGAAGGTGGCATTCTCGAACTGGAAGTAGGAGCGCAGCGTCGCGTTGGTGAAATTGGCGACGTTGACGGTGAGCTGCGGCGCCCCGGCGAAACCGAAGATCTTGTCGAGGTCGAACGACGACGAGAAGTCGTAGGTGGTGTAATCGGTGCCGTACAGCGCCGCCGCCGGGATGCCGTTCTGCGCGGTGCCGCTGTTCTGCGAACCCTCGCGCGAGGTCGTCGAGACGCGCAGCATGATGCCGTTCTTCTCGTAATAACCGGTGATGTTGTAGGTGAACGGTGCGACGCCGAATGCGGTGGCGGGGCCGCTGCTGGTCTGGTCGACGATCGTGGCGTTAGCGTTGAAGCCGAAGCCGGTCACGCCGATATGGCGGGTCAGGAAGTCGAGCGGCTGGACCCACTGGAATTCGAGGCCGTTGATCGTCAGCTTGTTGGGCACGTTGACCTGCGAGGTCACCTGCACCTGCGCGGTATTGGGCCCGCCGCGCGAGTTGATCGCGATCTGCTGCGTGGAATTCAGCGTATCGTAGGTGATGCCATATTGCGCCAGCGCGGTGAACGGCACCGTGGTGATCGAGGTGTTGGTGAAGCCGGTGATCGCCTTGCGGAATGCGTTGAAGCTGATCACGCCCTCGCGCCCGGTATAATATTCGAAACCGAGGTCGAGGTTGGTCGACATGTACGGCGACAGCGCCGGATTGCCGATGTTCGCCTGGTCGGCGGACGGCGCGCCGAAGCTGACGCCGGGCAATTGCGCCGACGGATCGGGCCGGGTCATCGTCCGCGATCCGGCGACGCGCACCACCGCATGCTCGCTCAGGTCGTAGGCGAAGGTCGCGGCGGGCAGCCATTTGGCATATTCGTTGCGGGTCGACACGACGTTGACGATGTTCGGATAGCGGCTGCCGTCGGGCAGGGTGGCCCCCGTCGCCGTCGTGTTGCGCGGATCGGGCAGCGAGACGCGTCCCGCGATCGTCTGGATCGTGTTGACGTAGCGCAGGCCGACGTTGAAGCGCAGCGTGTTGCCGCCCAGCTCCTGTGCACCGTTCACCGTGGCGAAGGCGGACTTCACCACCTCGCGGATCGAGCCGCCGCTGGCGCCGGTGTTGGCACCGCCGCTCTCGGGCGCATTGTCGTGATAGAAGTCATAGTTGCTCGCCGCCGCGAAGGCGGGGAAATCGACCGTCACGAAACCGGCGGGGCCGGGCCTCAGATAGGTCGGAACGGCGCCGTTGGGGATCAGCGATCCGCCATAGCTGACCGGTCCGCTGGTTCCGGCGGTCGCCCCGGTGCCGAGGCCCGGATAGGTCGGATAGCCCGCGGGGATCACACCGGGCGCGTTCAGGCCCTCGCAGGGCGGCTGCGAATTGGGCGATTGCAGCGATACGTTGGGGTTGTTGCCGCAGACCGCATTCTGCCACGCCTGGCTGTTGTCGTAACCGCGGATGCGCCGCGACACGTCGTCGAACGCGCCGCCGACCTTCAGGTTGAGCGCCTTGTCGCCCCAGGTCAGATCGCCGCGGAAGCCCTTGTTGACGTTCAGCCGGCGCTCGTCCTGGATGTTGACGCGGCTGCCGGCGTACCAGCCGAAATTGGCGGGATCGTTGAGGTCGAGATTGCTCTTGATGCTCGGGATGCCGCCGTCGTTCGAATAGGTGACGGTGTTGCCGACGCCGAGCGGGGTGGTGAAGCCCACGGTCGGGCTCTCGCGGTGGAAGGTCGAGCGCGCGTAATTGCCTTGCAGCGTCAGCTTGAGCTTGTCGTCGATCTCCCATTCGCCGCCGGGATTGACGCTGAACAGCTTGGTGGTCTCGATATACGGACGGAATTCGTCGAAGAACTGCGCATTGGCGAAGGTGCCGCCGGTGACGGTGCAGCCGGCGCTGCAATCGGCCTTGTCGAAGGTGAGGTTGGTCGGGATCGACGCGCCGTTGCGCACGATCCACGCCATGTCCTCGCGGATCAGGTCGTTCTTCTTATAGCCGTACAGGCCGTCGATATAGAAATGCAGCGTGTCGGTCGGCTGCCATTCGGCGCTCAGAATCGCGTTCAGGCGGTCGCGCGGCCCGCGGATGTTGGCGATGCGGCCGAGGCGCGGCAGCAGGCCGTTGTCGATCTGCTGGATCGAGGCACCGGGATTGTTGGCGAGCAGGAAGGCGCTGTTGATCGGCGTACCGGCGACGAGGCCGGCACCGGCGCCGACCGGCACCGTCGCGGGGATCGTCCAATTGCCGCCGCCCGTGCTGTTGCAGCCCGAGGTCGCGCCGCATTGCGCCGCGGTGAGCGCCGGGTTGGTATAACCGATCGTCTCGAACCCGCGCGTCTCGGTGAACAGGCGCTGCGCCGACACGCCGGCGAGGATGCCGAACGTATCGTTGCGCCAGCTGCCGATCAGCGAGCCGCGCGCACCGATCCGGTCCTCGGGCGTCTGCTTGGTGCCCTGGATGTTATAGGCGAGGAACGAGGTCTGGCGGTCGAACGGCCGGGCCGAGCGCAGGTCGATGTTGCCCGCCGCGCCGCCTTCGAGCAGATCGGCGGTATAGCTCTTGTTGACGGTCAGCTTGGTGAACAGGTCGGTCGGGAAGAAGCTGAGGTCGACCGAACGGTCGGTGCCCTGCGCGTCGGTCGCGCCCGACGAGGCGACGGCGATCGTCGCGCCGTTCAGCGTCACGTTGGTGAAGTTGGAGCCGAGGCCGCGAATCGCGACGTTGGTGCCTTCGCCGGTGACGTCGCGGGTGATCGTCACGCCGGGGATGCGGTTGAACGATTCGGCGATGTTGGTGTCGGGGAACTTGCCGATATCCTCGGCGAAGATCGAATCGGTAAAGCCGGTCGAGGCGCGCTTGGACTCGGTCGACTTGGCGAGGCTCGAGCGATAGCCGGTGACGACGATGTCCTCACCGGGCGCGCCCTGGCTCTGGTCGGTCTGCGGCACGGGCGCGACGGCGGGGCCGTTGTCCTGGCCGTCGGCCGGGGTCTGTTCCTGCGGCGGCGGCACGGCCTGCGCCGCGGCCATCGACGCGCCCAGCGTGCCGAGTGTGGTGGCGCACAGGAGCGCGATGCGGCGCAGGCGAAGGGTGCGGACGGTGCTCAACTTCAGGTTCCTCTCTGGTGACGCGCTGCCGTCGTCGCGGCATGCGCAGCATGGATTGTCGCCGGCGGCCGACGGCCACCGACGGAGACGTCGGATGCGGATCAGGTTTCGGTCATGATGAAGGCGACGAACGACGCATCACCCCGGCGCGATGCCGTCTCCGGCATCGTCGGCGCGGGGCGAACGCCCGTCAGCAATGTCAGCGATGCTCCAGCCATCCCCGTCCCTCGTCATGCCCGTCTGTCGCGGCCTTGATAGCGCTATCTTCTCCGTATTGGTCAGCAAGTCAATCGGTTTCGGTTAGGCCAACCGGAGATTGAGACGGGGAGGAGCAGCGTTACCGCGACCGCGTCACGACGTATGTCCCGGCGCATGGGGGTAGCTCTGCGCCTTGTACCAGGCGAGGCCGTGTTCGGGTGGCGCCACGCCGGCGGGCAGCGGGCGGTGGTTGACCGACATCCAATAGGCGAGGCTGGCATCGCGCCACCAGCGCGCCTCGCGCTGCTGGATCGCCAGATAGGTCGCCGTCTTCTGCCAGCGTTCGGCATCGATCCTGTCGCGCAGCGTGTCCCATTGCCGCTGCATGCCGGCGACATAGCCGACGCCGGCGTCGTAATGCGCGACCAGATCCTCCCACAGGGTCTTCCCGTCGGCCATGCGGCGGTCCCAGCGAACATGGTGGAACCACAGCAATTCGCGTTCCGGCGTCGTCTCCGGCCGGGCGAGCTGGCGCGCGACCGAGGGGGCATATTGGTCGACGGCGTCGCTGCCGCTACGACCGCGTTCGAAGCCGATGCCGTCCGGGTCGGCGCGATGATAATAGGTCGGGTTCCACTCGGGCCGCGCCAGATCGGCGACCCACGGACCCGGTCCGTAATGATGGCCGGTCGCCATCAGATGCGCGAGCCCGAACGCGCCGGTGTAATCGACCACCGCCTCGCGCGATCCGGCCATCATCGCGGTCGTGGTGGCGACGACCTGCGGATCGGTGCCGAAGGTCTGCGCCGCCCATTCGCGCGCGATCCCCTCGGAGGTCAGGTCCGGATCCCAGGCGAGTCGGCCGAAGGCATACCAATTGGCCTGGTTGAAGGTCGATCCGCTCCAGTCGCGGTCGCGGCCGATATTGGCGACGCCGGCCATGCCGGTCAGCTTATGGCCCTCCGCCGATCCGTCGACGACGTCGGCGACGGTCTCGTCGCGGCGGCGACCGGTCTTCGCATGCAGCGTCTCGGCGAACAGCGGGCCGAGATAGGCGAGGTGGGTGGCGAAGCCGAGATATTCCTTGGTGATCTGGAATTCGATCATCAGCGGCGTCTTCGGCATCGCGCCGAACAGCGGATGGAAGGGCTCGCGCGGCTGGAAGTCGATCGCGCCGTTCTTCACCTGCACCAGCACGTTCCCGGCGAAGCGGCCGTCGAGCGGCTTGAACTCGCTATAGGCCTGTTTGGCGCGATCGGTCGGGTCGGTCTCGGCATAGACGAAGGCGCGCCACATCACGATCCCGCCATGCGGCGCCACCGCCGCGGCGAGCATGTTGGCGCCATCGGCGTGGCTCGCGCCATAGTCGCGCGGGCCGGGCTGGCCCTCGCTGTTCGCCTTGACGAGGAAGCCGCCGAAATCGGGGATCGCGCGATAGATCTCGTCCGACTTGGCACGCCACCAGGCGGCGACGGCGGGATCGCGCGGGTCGGCGGTCTTGAGCCCGCCCAGCTCGACCGGCGCCGAGAAGCGCGCCGACAGATAGACGCGGATACCCCACGGCCGCAGCACGTCGGCGAGCGCGGCGGCCTTGGCGATATAGGGCGCCGTGAGGCTGTCGGCCTTGGCGTTGACGTTGTTGATCACCGTCCCGTTGATGCCGATCGAGGCGTTGGCGCGGGCGTAATCGGTGTAGCGCGGATCCTTGAAGTCGGGCAGCGTCCACCAGTCCCACAACGACTGGCCAGCGTAGCCGCGCTCGACCGTGCCATCGAGATTGTCCCAATGGTTGAGCATCCGCAGCTTGACCTTGGGCGCCGAGCGCAGCGCCACCGTCTCGGCACGATCGCCGGTGCCGAGCGCGCGCAGCAACGCGAAGGCGCCGTACAGCGTGCCGCGATCGCCGTTGCCCGCGACCAGCAGCACGCTTCGGCCCGCGAGCGTCACGCGACGTACCAGATAGCCCTCGTCGCCCAATCCGGCGAAGGGGAGTCCCAGCGCGGTGATCCCCGGCGCGGCGGCGGTCGCGACCACCACCGGCGGCGTCCCCGCGGGCAATGCGCGACGCAGCTCGCTCTCGGCGAGCCGCAGCGTCGCGCTGTCGCCCAGCCGCGTCACGGCGGCCTGACCGGTCGCCGGGGCACTGGTCCGCAACCACAAGGAATAGCCGTCATCGGCGAATGCCGGACTGGCCAGCGCGAGCCAGCTTGCGCCCAGCGCTCCGATCAGCGCACGATACCCTTTCATCTCACTCTCCCGTCGCGAACGATTGACAAGTCCGCGGTCCAGCTTTCATGTTATCGCTATCAACATAACAGGCAAGCCGCATCGTATTGGTTTGCCAATCCTGGAGAGCCTGTCTTGACGTCGCGTCCTGCCGTTTCGTCCCGTCGTGAGGTGTTGCGCTGGAGTGCGGGGGTGTCGCTGATGGCGTTGCTCCCCGCCGCCGCGCGACCCGCGTCGCCGCTCTACAAGGACGCGCGCGCGCCTGTCGACCTGCGGGTCCGCGACCTCATCGGCCGGATGACGCTCGACGAAAAGGTGGCGCAGCTCATCACGCTGTCGACCACCAAGCGCGACGTGATGGACGAGGCGCGCGGCTTCGACCCGGCCCGCGCCAGCGCCGCTTATCCAAACGGCATCGGCCAGATCGCGCGGCCGTCGGATCGCGGCGGCGCGGCGACCGCGACCAACACCGGCACCGACGTCACCGGCCGCTGGCGCAAGCCCGCCGACACGATCGCCTTCGTCAACGCCGCGCAGGACTGGTCGCGCACCAGGACGCGGCTCGGCATTCCCGTGCTGTTCCACGAGGAATCGCTGCACGGCTATATGGCCCCCGAGGCGACCAGCTTCCCGCAGGCGATCGCGCTCGCCGGCAGCTTCGATCCCGATCTGATGACCCGCGTCCAGTCGGTGATCGGCCGCGAGGTGCGCGCGCACGGCACCGTGCTCGCGCTCTCGCCGGTGGTCGACATCGCCCGCGATCCGCGCTGGGGGCGGATCGAGGAGACGTTCGGCGAGGACCCCTATCTGTGCGGCGAGATGGGCGTCGCCGCGGTCCACGGCCTGCAGGGCGAGGGGCGGGAGCTGGCGCCGGGCAAGGTGTTCGCGACGCTCAAGCACATGACCGGTCACGGCCAGCCGCAGGCGGGCAACAACGTCGCGCCCGCGCAGATCGGCGAGCGCGAGCTGCGCGAAAGCTATTTCCCGCCGTTCCGCGCGGTGGTCGAGCGGACCGGGGTAGGGGCGGTGATGCCCTCGTACAACGAGATCGACGGCGTCCCCAGCCACGCCAATGGCTGGCTGCTCGGCGACGTGCTGCGCGGCGAATGGGGATTCGACGGTGCGATCGTCAGCGATTACGCCGCCATCCCCGAGCTCGACTATTTTCATCATATCGCCGGCGACGTCGGCGAGGCGGCGCGGCTGGCGCTCGCCGCCGGGGTGGACAGCGATCTGCCCGACGGCGTCGCCTATCGCACGCTCGCCGATCAGGTCCGTGCCGGCAAGGTGAGCGTCGCCGCGATCGACGCCGCCTGCGCGCGCATGCTGACGCTCAAATTTCGCGCCGGCCTGTTCGAGGAGCCGCGCGTCGATCCCCGCGCCGCCGCCCGCCTCACCGCCAATGCCGAGGCACTGGCGCTCGCCCGCGAGGCCGCGGCGCGCTCGATCGCCTTGCTCAAGAACGACGGCACGCTGCCGCTGTCGGTCGACCGTCATCGCCGCGTCGCGGTGATCGGCCCCAATGCCGCGGTCGCGCGGCTCGGCGGCTATTCGTCGATCCCGACCGATCCCGTCTCGCTGCTCGACGGCATCCGCGCCAAATTGAAGGGCAGGGCCGAGGTCGTCCACGCGCAGGGCGTGTTCATCACGCAGAGCGAGGATCGGTCCGCCAACGAGGTGCTGCTCGCCGATCCCGCCCGCAACCGCGCGCTGATCGCCGAGGCGGTGACCGTCGCGGCGAATGCCGACGTGATCGTGCTGGCGATCGGCGACACCGAGCAGACCAGCCGCGAAGGCTATGCCAAGACGCATCTCGGCGACCGCACCTCGCTCGACCTGCTCGGCGAGCAGACTGCGCTGTTCACCGCATTGAAGGCGACCGGCAAGCCGGTGGTGGTGGTGGCGATCAACGGCCGGCCGCCGAGCTGGCCGACCGTGGTCGCCAACGCCAATGCGATGCTAGAATGCTGGTATATGGGCCAGCAGGGCGGGCACGCGATGGCGGATGCATTGTGGGGGGACGTCAATCCCGGCGCGAAGCTGCCGGTGACGGTGGTCCGCGACGTCGGCCAATTGCCTTTCTACTACGACCACCAGCCGTCGGCGCGGCGCGGCTATCTGTTCGACGACGACGCGCCGTTGTTCCCGTTCGGCTTCGGGCTCAGCTACACGCGCTTCCGCCTGTCGCCGCCGCGGCTGTCGGCGGCGCGGATCGGCGTGGCCGGATCGGTCGACGTCGAGGTCGACGTCGCCAATATCGGCGACCGCACCGGTGACGAGGTCGTCCAGCTCTACGTCCGCGACCAGGTGTCGTCGGTCGCCCGCCCGGTCAAGGCGCTCAAGGGTTTCGCGCGGGTGACGCTCAAGCCCGGCGAGAGCCGCACCGTCCGGCTGACGCTCGGCCCGGACGCCTTCCGCCTGTGGAACCGTGACATGCGCGAACTGGTCGAGCCCGGCCGCTTCGACATCATGACCGGCCCCAACAGCCGCGACGTGCAAACCGTCGCGCTCGACATCGCCTGAAGGATCATCCGATGCCCACGATCACCGACGCCCGCGTCATCGTCACCTCGCCGGGACGCAATTTCGTCACGTTGCAGATCACCTGCGACGACGGCACCACCGGCCTCGGCGACGCGACGCTCAACGGCCGCGAGCTCAGCGTCGCCAGCTATCTCGAGGATCACGTCGTCCCCTGCCTGATCGGCCGCGACGCGCACCGGATCGAGGATGTCTGGCAATATCTCTACAAGGGCGCCTATTGGCGGCGCGGCCCGGTGACGATGACCGCGATCGCCGCGGTCGACATGGCGCTGTGGGACATCAAGGGGAAGGTCGCGGGCCTGCCGGTCTACCAGTTGCTCGGCGGCGCCGCGCGCGACTCCTGTCTCGTCTATTGCCACGCCAACGGCACCACGATCGCCGACACGATCGAGACCGCATTGCGCCACCGCGACGAGGGCTATCGCGCGATCCGGCTGCAATGCGGCGTGCCCGGGCTCGCCTCCACTTATGGCGTCGCCAAACAGGGCCAGCGCTACGAACCCGCCGACGGCGACCTGCCGAATGAGGCGGTCTGGTCGACCGAGAAATATCTGCGCATCGTCCCCGAATTGTTCGCCGCGGCACGCGAGGCGCTCGGCTGGGACGTGCATCTGCTCCACGACGTCCATCACCGTCTGACCCCGATCGAGGCGGCGCGGCTCGGCAAGGATCTCGAACCCTATCGCTTGTTCTGGATCGAGGATGCGACCCCGGCGGAAAACCAGGACGCCTTCCGCCTGATCCGCCAGCACACCACGACGCCGCTTGCCGTCGGCGAGGTGTTCAACTCGATCTGGGATGCCAAGCATCTGATCGAGAACCAGCTCATCGACTATATCCGCGCCACCGTCGTCCATGCCGGCGGCATCACCCATTTGCGCCGCATCGCCGCGCTCGCCGATCTCTATCAGGTCCGCACCGGCTGCCACGGCGCGACCGATCTCTCGCCGGTGGCGATGGCGGCGGCGCTGCACTTCGGCCTGTCGGTGCCCAATTTCGGCATCCAGGAGCATATGCCGCACAGCGCCGAGACCGACGCGGTCTTCCCGCACGCCTATCGCTTCACCGACGGCACGATGCATCCGGGCGACGCGCCCGGCCTCGGCGTGTCGATCGACACGGACCTCGCCGCCACGCACGCCTACAAGCGCGCCTATCTGCCCGTGAACCGTCTCGAAGACGGCACCTTGTGGAGCTGGTAAGGTGAGCGAGATCGGCGACGCCGCGGCCAGCGCACCCGAAACCGCCGTCCATGCGGTGACGCCGCCGCGCGGCCGCATCCGCTGGCTGATCTGCGGCCTGCTCTTCGCGGCGGTGGTGTTGAGCTATATCGACCGGCTGGTGCTCGGCGTGCTCAAGCCGCAGCTCACCGCGCTCTATGGCTGGAGCAACGCCGGCTATGGCGACATCACCGGTTATTTCCAGGTCGCCTATGGCTTCGGCTTCCTGCTGTTCGGCTGGCTGATCGACCGGATCGGCGCGCGCAATGGCTATCTGCTCGCGATGGGCAGCTGGACGATCGGCCATTTCGCGCAGACGCTCGTCACCTCGACCACCGGCTTTGCGATCGCGCGCATCCCGCTCGCCTTCGGCGAGGCGGGCACCTATCCCTCGGCGCTCGCCGCGGCGTCGCAATGGTTTCCGCGCAAGGAGCGCGCGCTCGCGATCGGCATCTTCAACGCCGGCGCCAATGTCGGCGCGGTGGTGACGCCGCTGCTGATCGGCTTCATCGTCGTCAATCTGGTGCTCGACTGGCGCTGGGCGTTCATCATCACCGGCCTGTTCAACCTCGTCTGGCTCGCCGCCTGGTGGCGGCTCTACCATCCGCCGCACGCCCATCCCCGCGTCACCGCCGAAGAGCGCGCGTGGATCGAGACCGAGCCTGCTGACGATGCCGGCCGCGCGGGTTTCCTCGCCGTGCTGCGCCATCGCGAGGCCTGGGCCTATATGACCGGTCGTTTCTTGATCGATCCGGTCTGGTGGACCTTCCTGTTCTGGCTGCCCGATTTCTTCCACACCCGCTACGGCTACGACCTCAAGAATTTCGGCCCGCCGCTGGTCGCCATCTACATCCTCGCCGATTTCGGCGCGATTGCCGGCGGCTGGTATTCGTCGCGGCTGCTCAAGCGCGGCGTCGCGGTGGGCCGTGCCCGCAAGCGCGCGATGTTCGTCTGCGCCTTGTTCGCGCTGCCGGTGATGTTCGCCGCGCAGGCGAGCAGCATCTGGGTCGCGGTCGGCATGATCGGGCTCGCCTGCGCGGCGCATCAGGGCTTCTCGACCAATTTGTTCGCGCTGCCCGGCGACCAGTTTCCCCGTTATGCGCAGGGCACCCTGATCGGGCTCGGCGGGTTCGCCGGCGCGGCGGGGGGCTTCATCGCCTCCAAGTCGCTCGGCCTGCTGCTCGATACGGTGGGTAGCTACGGCCCGTTCTTCGTCGCCTGCGGCCTCGCCTATCTCGTCGCGCTGCTCGCCTTCCACCTCCTCAACCCACGCTACCGCGACGTGGTGATCGCGCGCTGAGGACGGTCGAGGGCGACTAGGCCAAAGACCCCGTTGGTGCTGAGCTTGTCGAAGTACCGTGAGACTCAACGCCCTTCGACAGGCTCAGGGCGAACGGGGGGATGCGGGGCAATCTCGTAAATCGCTGATTTATCAGCCCGCGCCGCCCGCCGTCCCGCCCAGCGCACCGTCTGCCGCCGCATCGCGATTTTCTGCGCGGCGGGAGCCTTGACGATCCCATGCAGCCGGCACATATCCGCCCCGTTGGCACTCGCGTTTCGTGAGTGCCAGAAATCTGTAACACTGACTGAAAGAGGGACTTCGCAATGACTTTTCGTCCGTTGCATGACCGCGTCCTCGTGAAGCGCGTCGAGGCCGAGGAAAAGACGGCTGGCGGGATCATCATCCCCGACACCGCCAAGGAAAAGCCCCAGGAGGGCGAGGTCGTCGCCGTCGGCACTGGTACGCGCGCCGAGAACGGCACGATCACCCCGCTCGACGTCAAGGCCGGCGACAAGATCCTGTTCGGCAAATGGTCGGGCACCGAGGTCAAGGTCGACGGCGAAGACCTTCTTATCATGAAGGAAAGCGACATCCTCGGGATCGTCGGCTGACTTCTCGTCACACCTTCCTTGGTGTGACTTTTGTGAATTTCCAGACCAACTGAAAGGGTAGCCACCATGGCAGCCAAGGACGTAAAATTCGGCCGCGACGCGCGTGAGCGCATCCTCCGCGGCGTCGACATCCTCGCCGATGCGGTGAAGGTGACGCTTGGGCCGAAGGGCCGCAACGTCGTGATCGACAAGAGCTTCGGCGCACCGCGCATCACCAAGGACGGCGTCACCGTCGCCAAGGAGATCGAGCTCAAGGACAAGTTCGAGAACATGGGCGCGCAGATGGTGCGCGAAGTGGCCTCGAAGACCAACGACATCGCCGGCGACGGCACGACCACCGCGACCGTTCTGGCGCAGGCGATCGTCCGCGAGGGCATGAAGTCGGTTGCCGCCGGCATGAACCCGATGGACCTCAAGCGCGGCATCGACATCGCCGTCCTGAAGGTCGTCGAGGACATCAAGGCGCGCTCGAAGCCCGTCTCGGGTTCGTCGGAAGTCGCGCAGGTCGGCATCATCTCGGCCAACGGCGACCGTGAAGTCGGCGAGAAGATCGCGGAAGCGATGGAGAAGGTCGGCAAGGAAGGCGTGATCACCGTCGAGGAAGCGAAGGGTCTCGATTTCGAGCTCGACGTCGTCGAGGGCATGCAGTTCGACCGCGGCTATCTGTCGCCCTACTTCATCACCAATCCCGAGAAGATGACGGTCGAGCTCAACGATCCGTACATCCTGATCCACGAGAAGAAGCTCAGCAACCTGCAGGCGATGCTCCCGATCCTGGAAGCCGTCGTCCAGTCGGGTCGCCCGCTGCTCATCATCGCCGAGGACATCGAGGGCGAGGCCCTGGCCACGCTCGTCGTCAACAAGCTGCGCGGCGGCCTCAAGGTCGCAGCGGTCAAGGCACCGGGCTTCGGCGATCGCCGCAAGGCGATGCTCGAGGACATCGCGATCCTGACCAAGGGCGAGATGATCTCGGAAGACCTCGGCATCAAGCTCGAGAACGTCACCGTCGGCATGCTCGGCACCGCCAAGCGCGTCACGATCGACAAGGACAACACCACCATCATCGACGGTGCGGGTGAAGCCGATGCGATCAAGGGCCGCACCGAGGCGATCCGTGCGCAGATCGAGAACACCACCAGCGACTATGACCGTGAGAAGCTCCAGGAGCGTCTCGCCAAGCTCGCCGGCGGCGTTGCCGTAATCAAGGTCGGTGGTTCGACCGAGGTCGAGGTCAAGGAGCGCAAGGACCGCGTCGACGACGCGCTGCACGCGACCCGCGCGGCCGTCGAAGAAGGCATCGTCCCCGGCGGCGGCACGGCGCTGCTGTACGCCACCAAGTCGCTCGACGGCCTGAAGGGCGTCAACGAGGACCAGACCCGCGGTATCGACATCGTCCGCAAGTCGCTGACGGCTCTGGTTCGCCAGATCGCGCAGAACGCCGGTCACGACGGTGCCGTCGTGTCGGGCAAGCTGCTCGACCAGAACGACACGTCGTTCGGCTTCAACGCGTCGACCGACACGTACGAGAACCTGGTGACCGCCGGCGTGATCGACCCGACCAAGGTCGTCCGCACCGCACTGCAGAACGCCGCTTCGGTGGCCGGCCTGCTGATCACCACGGAAGCGACCGTGTCCGAACTGCCTGAGGACAAGGCTCCGGCCATGCCCGGTGGTGGCGGCATGGGCGGCATGGGCGGCATGGACTTCTGATCCGGCATCGGGGCAGGCGCGGCCTGCCCCGGTTACGGCATCGGAACGCCCGGCGGGCCGGCCCGATCGGACCCGCCAGACGTCACGGTTTCTCGCCGTGACGGCGCTTTCCAGGCAACGACACACGAAAAGGGACCGCGCGGGCAACCGCCGGTCCCTTTTTGCATGCCGTCACCGTTAACCAAAAATACGCTGCATCGGGAGCACGGTGCCGCGCATGCCCCGCCTTGCCACCCCCGTCCTGCTGCTGCTCCTGCCGATCGCGGTATTCCTCGCTTTCTTCCACCCGGCGATCCTCGACATCGGCAATCCGGGCTGGCTGATCAGGGGCACCGACAATGGCGAGAACGCGCTCGGCGCGCATGCCTATTGGCATGACCCGAGCGCCGGCGCGTCGCTACGGACCCATCTGCTCGACGCGCCTGAGGGCGTGTCGGTGCTGTTCACAGACAGCAACCCGCTGGTGACGCTCGCCGCGAAGCCGTTCGCAGGTCGACTGCCGGCGGATGCGCAACTGGTCGGCCCGTTCCTCCTGTTGTGTTTGATCCTGCAGGCGGTCTTCGCCTGGCTGCTCCTCCGCCGCCATGCACCGGGACCAGTGGCGCTCTGGATCGGCGTCGCGCTGCTCGCCTTCCCGCCGACGCTGTTCAATCGCTACATCCACGTCAATCTGATGGCGCATTGGCTGATCCTGGCCGCGCTCTGGTTGTTCCTGCACCCCGACCGGAGCCATCGCCTGCGCTGGTGGCTGCCTCTCATCGCCGTCGCGACGCTGATCCACAATTATCTCCTCGTCATGGTCGGCGCGATCTGGGCAACGACGCTGCTGGTGCGCTTTGCCGAAGGCACGCGCCGCGACCGGCTGGCGGTAGTGGGGGAGGGCATTGCCATCCTGCTGCTGGTCGCGTTGCTGGCCCGGTGGCTGGGCGTCGGGGGACAGCTGCCGGCGCCCGACTTCGGCCTCTACGCCATGCCGCTGGATGCGTTGTGGAACCCGGGCAGCAGTGGCTTCTCGAATGTCCTGCCCGCGCACGAGGCCGGTCCGGGGCGAAGTTTCGAAGGCTTCCAGTATCTCGGTGCCGGCGGGTTGCTGTTGATGGCGCTGGCGCTGCTCGTCGCGTGGCGGGTGCCGGCCCCCGACGACGCGCGCGCGGTAGCGCAGCGGCTGCGTCACCTCGTCCCGGCGCTGATCGTGCTCACCACCCTCGCCGTCGCCCAATTGCCGCTGCCCGCGGAGATCAGGAGCCTGTTGCATACCGTGCGGGCGTCCGGCCGTATGTTCTGGCCCGTCGGCTATGTGATGGTGTTGATGGCGCTGCTCGCCATCTTCCGACTGCCGGCGCGGCGGGCGACGTTCGTGCTGATCGGTATCGTCGCGGTCCAGATCATCGACCTCGCCGCGATGGCCGGCACGATCCGCGCGCAGAGCCGCTCGGCCGGGGAGCATCGTCTCTACGTCCGTACGCTCGACCCCCGATGGGACGCGCTGATTGCCCGGTCGCGCAGCATCGCCTTCTTCCCCGCCGACGTATTCGGCAACCTCGCGGTGTTCCAGGAGATCGCGTGGCGCGCCGCCAAGGCCGGCCGGCCGGTCGCCAACGTCTATGCCGCCCGTACCGACCGCGTCACCCTCGATCGCTTGCGCGCCGACGCCGCCGCCTTCGCGCGCGGCGAAGCCGTCGCCGGGCGTCTGTACGTCGTGCTCGACGACAGGCCGGTACCCGCGGCGCTTGCCGCGCGGCGGCGTACGCTGGACGGCGTCCCGATAATCCTGCCCTGAACGCGCGGCTCGCCAGGCAACCCGGCGGCGTGCCGCTCGTTGCTCGCGGCATGAACCATGATGCCGATCGTCCCGACGTTCCCGCCGATGGTGTGCTGCTCGGCTATGGGCCGATGGTGCCGCTGGTCGCCGCTGCCCTGGGGGCCTGGGTGCTGCCGCCGCCGTGGCCTTTCTGGGCGGTGCAGCTCGGCATCATCTGGGGCGCACTCGTGCTCGCCTTCATCGCCGGCGTGCGCCGCGGATTTGGCTTCGGCTATCCGCGCGCGTCGAAGCCGGTCGAGATCGCGACCAGCATCGCCTATTTCACGCTCGCCGGTTTCGCGCTGGTGATCGGTCGCCCGTCGGGGGCGCTGCTGCCGCTGATCGTCGGCTATGTGCTCGCCGCGTTGCTCGATCGCCGGGCGGCGCTCGCCGGCAATGCGCCCGCCTATTTCGCGACGTTGCGGCCCCGCCAGCTGCTGATCGGCGCGGCCGGGCTCGCCGGATTGTGGGCGTGGACGGTCGCCGCCTGAGCGCGACCGTCCGGTCCCGCATCAGTCGTTATTCATCGCCGCGATCAGCTTCTTGACCTCCTGGCTGCGGCCGCGCGGCAGGATCATCACGTCGTTGCCGCTCGCCACCACGATCAGGTCGCTGATCCCGACCGCCGAGATGCGGATGCCGTCCGAGTGGATCAGGCAATCCTGCGTGTCGATCGCCAGTACCTCGCCACGATGCGCGTTGCCGCTCTCGTCACGCTCGCTGATCGCGTGCAGCGCGTCCCAGCTGCCGACGTCGCTCCAGCCCATCGCGACCGGCACCACCGCGACCCGCTCGGCGCGCTCCATTACCGCATAATCGATCGAATCGTCGGGCGACGCGCCGAACGCCTCGGCATCGGGGTAGATGCGCACGCCGTCACGCCGTGCCTTGGTCATCGCCTCCTGCGTCGCGGTGAGCATGCCGGGGGCGTGTGCGGCGAGGGCGCCGAGGAAGATGTCGGCGCGGAACAGGAAGATGCCGCCGTTCCAGGCGTGATCGCCGGAGGCCAGCATCTCTTCGGCGCGCTCGCGGATCGGCTTCTCGACGAAGCGCGCGACGCGGTGGACGCCCGCGGCGAGCGGCTCGCCGACCTTGATCCAGCCGTATCCGGTCTCGGGCGCGTCGGGGGTGATGCCGAAGGTGACCAGCCAGCCGTCGGCGACCAGCGGCATCGCCGCCTCGATCGCGGCGTGGAAGGCGGCGACGTCGGCGATGACGTGATCGGACGGCATCACCAGCAACGCCTCTTCACCCTTGGCGGCGAGCGCCGCGAGCGCGATCGCGGGCGCGGTGTTGCGCGCCACCGGTTCGAGGATCACCGCCTGCGGCGCCGCGCCCACCGCATGGAGCTGCTCGTCGATGTGATCGGCATGCCGCGCATTGGCGACCACGATCGGCGCCGCGAAGGCTTCGCCGTGCGCGCGCTTGGCGGTCAGCTGCAGCATGGTTTCCTCGGCGGTCAGCGCCAGCAGCTGCTTGGGCATCTCGGGACGCGACATCGGCCACAAGCGGGTGCCGGACCCTCCGGAAAGGACCACAGGAACGATCGTCATGATGCGTGATAAACTCCTTGGGACGCGCACCCCTAACCGAAATGAAGCGCGCGCGAAACGATCCTTAAGGGCGCCTTCTTCAAGTTTTCTTTTCTTTTTTCTGCGACCTGCGGGATAGCTGTCGGAAAAGCTTACAGACCGGCATGGGAGGGTGCCCGCATGATCCGCCTGTTCAAGCATTATGTGCCCTATGCCGTGCTGCTGCTCGGCGTGGTCGATGCGCTGTTGCTGATGACCGCGGCGGAGCTTGGCTGGGTGATCCGCGCGCATCAGATCGGCATGCTGGTCCTGCCGGTGACCACCCGGCTGCCGCAATTGTTCGCCTTCGCCGCGGCGTTGCAGATCGCGCTGATCGCGGTGGGGGCCTATGGCGTCGGCTCGTTCCTGTCGCTGCGCTTCGCCGCGGCGCGGCTGGCGGTGGCGATCCTGATCGGCGTCGTCTTCCTGTCGATCCTGTTCTTCCTGATCCCGCCGGTGGCGCTGTGGCGCTCCAATCTCGCCTATGCGACGCTGATCGCCGCGGTGCTGCTGGTCGTGGTCCGCGCGATGCTCAACCGCACGCTCGGCGGCGATACGTTCAAGCGGCGGATCATCGTGCTCGGCGCCGGCCATCGCGCGGCGCGGATCGGCGCGCTGGCGGACCAGCCCGGCGCCAACGTCATCGTCGCGGGCTATGTCGCGATGGGCGAGGCCGATCCGGTGGTCGCGGGTGCCGTGCCGCGCGACACCATCCCCAACCTCGCCGCGCACGTCGTCGACCATGGCGCCGGCGAGGTGGTGCTGGCGCTGGAGGAGCGCCGCAACGCCTTGCCGCTCAAGGACCTGCTGCGCGTCCGCACCACCGGCGTCGCGGTCAGCGAGATCTCGACCTTCCTCGAACGCGAGACCGGGCGGATCGACCTCAATTCGGTCAATCCGTCGTGGCTGATCTTCTCCGACGGCTTCGCCTCGGGTCGGATGCTGTCGAGCGTGTTCAAGCGCGCCTTCGACATCGTCGCCAGCCTGCTGCTGCTGATCCTGACGCTGCCGCTGATCCTGCTCACCGCGCTGGCGATCAAGCTCGAATCGCGCGGGCCGGCTTTCTATCGCCAGCGCCGCATCGGCCTCTACAATCAGGGGTTCGACATCGTGAAGCTGCGCTCGATGCGCCAGGATGCCGAGGTCGCCGGCAAGGCGGTGTGGGCGGAGAAGGACGACCCGCGCATCACCCGCATCGGCCGCATCATCCGCCTCGTCCGGATCGACGAGCTGCCGCAGACCTGGGCGGTGCTGAAGGGCGAGATGAGTTTCGTCGGGCCGCGGCCCGAACGGCCGCAATTCGTCGACCAGCTCGAACAGCAGCTGCCCTTCTACGCCGAGCGGCACATGGTGAAGCCGGGGATCACCGGCTGGGCGCAGATCAACTATCCCTATGGCGCGTCGATCGAGGATGCCCGCCACAAGCTGGAATACGACCTGTATTACGCGAAGAACTATTCGCCGTTCCTCGACATGCTGATCCTGCTGCAGACGCTGCGGGTGGTGCTGTGGCCGGCGGGGGCGCGCTGAGCCGATGGCGGCACTGATCCTCTGGGGCCATGCGCTGGCGGCACTGGCATTCGGCCTGCTCGCACTCGGCGCGTTGCGCCGGCAGGGCCTGGGGGCTGGCGTGGGGGCGGCGCGCAACGGGCTGACGCTCGCCTGCATCCTGACTGCTCTATGGGCGCTGGCGGTGGCGGGGATCGGTGCGGACGATGTCGCCGCGCGGCTCGGCGAAACGCTGCGCAACCTCGTCTGGCTGGCGGTGCTGCTCGCACTCGTGCGGCGGGGGCGGAGCGGCAGCGTCGCGCTCTACGCCGTCTATCTGGTCGCCGCGACGATCACCGCCGCGGCCGGGCTGCTCGCGATCCTCGACACGCTGCCGCTCGCCCGTGATGCGCTGGCGGCGATCGAGGCGCTGCGGCTGATCGCGGCGATGCTCGCGGCGGTCGCCGGTCTGATGCTCGCGCATCAGGTCGCCGCCGGCAGCGCGTCGCGCGCCACCGCGCCGGCGATACCGGTCGCCATCGCGCTCGGCGGGATGTGGGGTGTCGACCTGCTCGTCGCGATGCTGGGCTACGGCTTCGATGCCGTGCCGCCCGCCGCGCTCGCCCTGCGCGGCTTCGTCGTCACCGGTGTCGCGCTGGTCCTCGTCACCCGCCGCAGCGCGCGCAGCCTCGCGGTGTCGCACGGCATCGTGCTGCGCTTCGTCTCGGTGGCGGCGGTGCTGCTCTATGCGGCCTTCACCATCCTGCTGACCCGGATCGCCGACCATTATGCCGGCAGCACGGTGCGCATCGTGCAGACCGCGATCGTGCTCGGCGCGACCACCGCGCTGATGACATTGCTGTCGACGCCGTGGCTGCGCGCCTGGCTCAAGGTGAAGGTCGCCAAGCATTTCTTCCGCCACCGCTACGATTATCGCGCCGAATGGCAGCGCTTCACCGCGACGCTGGGCACGCCGGGGGCGGGCGCCGATCCGCTCGACCTGCGCATCGTCCGCGCGATCGCCGACCTGACCGGTTCGCCGGCGGGCGTGCTGCTGGAGCCCGACGGCAGCGGCCTCGCCCCCGGCGCCGCATGGCACTGGCGCGAGGCGGGGACCACCGATGCGGCGCTGCGCGACCACCTCGCCGCCAGCGCGCGCATCGTCGAGCTCGATCAGGTCCGTCGCGGCGCGGCGCCGGCCGAAGAGGCGGCGGCGATCCCGCAGTGGATAGGCGACCATGCCGAAGCTTGGGCGCTGGTGCCACTGATCCACGGCACCAGCCTGATCGGCGTCATCCTGCTCGCCCGCCCGCCGTATGAACGGCCGCTCGACTGGGAGGACCTCGACCTGCTCCGCGTCGCCGGGCGGCAGGCGGCAAGCTATCTCGCCGAGGATCGCGCGCATGCCGCGCTCGCCGACGCCGCGCGCTTCGACGAGTTCAACCGCCGCTTCGCCTTCATCATCCACGACATCAAGAATCTGGTCAGCGGCCTCAGCCTCGTCGCGCGCAACGCCGAGCGGCACGCCGACAATCCCGCATTCCGCGCCGACATGGTCGAGACGTTGAAGGACTCCGCCGCCCGCATGAACGCCTTGCTCGCCCGACTGTCGCAACACCATCGCGCGACACCCGAACCGCTCCAGCCGGTCGACCTTGCCGGCCTCGCACTGCGCCTCGCCGCCGGACGCCGCGCCCAGCATCCGGTGCGCGTCGCGGGGCAGGGGACGGCGCTCGCCCAGCCTGGCCGGCTGGAGCAACTGCTCGGCCACCTGCTTCAGAATGCGATCGAGGCGAGCCCGGCCACCGCAACCATCGACCTCGTCGCCGGCACGACCGGCGACGGCGCGTTTATCGACGTGATCGACGCCGGCTGCGGGATGAGCGCCGCCTTCGTCCGCGACCAATTGTTCCGGCCCTTCGCCTCGTCCAAGCCCGCCGGCTTCGGCATCGGTGCCTATGAGGCGCGGCAGCTCGCCGAGGAGATGGGCGGCCGGCTCGACGTGACCAGCCGCGAAGGCGAGGGGAGCCGCTTCCGCCTGACCCTCCCCGCCGCGCCCGCGCTGGAGCATGCCGCATGACCGACAAGCCCGTCCTGCTGATCGTCGAGGACGATCTTGCGCTCCAGCGCCAGCTCCGCTGGGCCTATGAGGGCTATGAGATCGTCGGCGCCGCCACCCGCGCCGAAGCGATCGAGGCACTGCGCAGCCGCGAGCCCGCGGTGGTGACGCTCGACCTCGGCCTGCCGCCCGATCCGGACGGTACCAGCGAAGGGTTCGCGACGCTCGCCGAGATGCTGGCGCTCAAGCCCGCGACCAAGATCATCGTCGCCTCGGGCCACGGCGCCCGCGACAGCGCGTTGCGCGCGATCGCACTCGGCGCCTGGGATTTCTACGCCAAGCCGATCGACATCGACGCGCTGGGCCTGATCGTCGCCCGCGCCTTCCACGTCCATGCGCTGGAGGCGGAGAACCGCCGCCTCGCCGCGCGCGAGACCGCCGCGGCCGGATTCGGCGGATTGATCTACGCCTCGGACGAGATGGCGAAGGTGGTGCGCACGATCGAGCGCGTCGCGCCCGCCGATGTTTCGGTGATGTTGCTCGGTGCGAGCGGGACGGGCAAGGAACTGCTCGCCCGCGGCATCCATGATCATTCGCCGCGCCGCCGTGGCGAGTTCGTCGCGATCAACTGCGCCGCCATTCCCGAGACGTTGCTCGAAAGCGAATTGTTCGGCCACGAAAAGGGCGCGTTCACCGGTGCGGTCAAGACGACGCCGGGCAAGATCGAACAGGCGGCGGGCGGCACCCTGTTCCTTGACGAGATCGGCGACGTGCCGCTGCCGTTGCAGGTCAAGCTGCTGCGCTTCCTGCAGGAGCGCGTCATCGAGCGGATCGGCGGGCGCAAGCCGATCCCGGTCGACACCCGCATCGTCTGCGCGACGCATCAGGACCTCGGCACGATGGTCGCCGACGGACGCTTCCGCGACGATTTGTATTACCGCCTCGCCGAGATCGTCGTGCGTATCCCCGGCCTCGCCGAGCGGCCGGGCGACGCCAGCCTGCTCGCCCGCGCCTTCGTCCGGCGCCACGCCGCGGCGATGAACCCCGCCGTCACCGGCCTCGCGCCCGATGCGCTGGCGGCGATCGACGCCTGGGGCTGGCCGGGCAACGTTCGCGAACTGGAGAACCGGATCAAGCGCGCGGTCATCATGGCCGACGGCAAATCGGTGACCGCCGCCGATCTCGATCTCGATCTCGACGCGACCGCGGCCGATGCGCTGCCGCTCAACCTGCGCAGCGCGCGCGAGACGGCGGACCGCAAGGCGATCCGTCAGGCGCTGGCGCAGGCCGACGGCAATATCTCCGGCGCGTCGCGGCTGCTCGGGGTCAGTCGGCCGACGCTGTACGATCTGCTCAAGAGCTATGATCTGCATGGCTGATCGCCGCTATCCCCTGCTGCCCGGCAAGCGCCGCCGGCGGATCGTCTGGCCGCGCCCGCGCCGTCGGCAGGTGATCGCGCTCGTCGTGCTCGCACTGGTCGCGGCGCTTGTCGCGCTGCTGGTGCTGCGTCCCGCGCCGCGGATCGACCCCGCCGTGGCGCTGCGTGACGCCGGCACCGCTTATCGCATCGGCAATTACAGCGCCGCCCGCAACCATGCGCTCGCCGCGCTCGCCGGCGCGCCCGGATCGCGACCGGCGATGCTGCTGCTCGCCCGCGCCTATCTGCGGCTCGGCGACGGCGTCGCGGCGGAGGGGGCGTTGAGCCGTGCCCGCGCGCTGCGCATCGCGCCCGCCGACATCGCCGGCCTGCGCGCGCAGGCCCGCTTCCTCCAGTCCGACTGGCAAGGGGCGATCGACACCGCCGCGCGCGCGCCGGCCGGCGACGGCGAGGCGATCCGCGCCCGCGCCCGCGCGCTGGCGATGCAGGGCGACAGCGGCACCGCCGCACAGGCGCTCGCCGGTCTGCTCCAACGTACGCCGCGCGACGCCGCCGCCTGGACCGATCTCGGTCGCATCCGCCTCGACGCCGGCGAGATCGTCGCGGCCGCCGATGCCGCGACGCGGGCGCAGCGGCTCGCGCCGGGCGATCCGGTCGCGCTCGCCTTGCAGGCCGAGATCGTCCGCACCCGCTATGGCCCGGTCGCCGCGCTGCCCTGGTTCGAGGCCGCGCTGGAGCGCGACGCTTATTATCACCCGGCGCTGATCGAATATGCCGCGACGCTCGGCGAGGTCGGGCGCAACGCCGATATGCTCGATGCCACCCGCCGCGCGCTCGCCGCGCGGCCGGGCAGTCCGCAGGCCTTCTACCTTCAGGCGGTGCTTGCCGCGCGTGCCGGGCGCGGCGAGCTGGCGCGCGATCTGCTCCAGCGCGCCGGCGACGGCATCGGCGCTTTGCCCGGTGCGGCACTGCTCGGTGGCGGTCTCGATTTCGCGCGCGGCCAGACCGAACGCGCGATCGGCACTTGGCGCCAGCTCGCGGCGGATCAGCCGATGAACGTCGCGGTCCGCCGGTTGCTCGGTGCGGCGCTGCTACGGTCGGGCGATGCGCAGGGCGCCCTCGACCAGTTGCAGCCGATCGCGCTGCGCGACGATGCCGATGGCTATACGCTGACCCTCGTCGCCCGCGCCTTCGAGGCGACCGGGGACCGCGTCGCCGCGGCGCGTTATCTCGACCGTGCCGCGGCCGGTGCGCATGGCGGCCCCGCCGCCTTCGCCAGCGACGACGATCCCGCCGCGCTGCTCGCCGATGCGCGCGAGGACCCGACCGATCCCAATTACCTGCTCGGCGTCATCCGCGCGCAGCTCGGCCGCGGCGATACCGCCGGTGCGATCGCGCGCGCGCGGGGCCTCGCCGCCGCCAGCCCGGGCGCGCCCGCCGCGCAGACCGTCCTGGGCGACGCGCTCGCGATCGGCGGCCGCTTCGCCGAGGCGGCGCAGGTCTATGCGCGCGCCGCCAGCCTCGCCTTCGACGAACCGACGATGCTGCGGCTGGTCGATGCCTGGGGCCGGGCGGGTCGCCCGCGCGAGGCGGCGGCGGCGCTGTCGCTCTACCTCGGCCAGAACCCGCAAAGCCTGTCCGGCCGCCGCATCCTCGGCCATTGGCAGGTCCGCAACGGCGAGACGGACGCGGCGATCGAGACGCTGGAGAGCGTCCGCCGCATGGGCGGCAATCGCGACGCCGCGCTGCTCGCCGATCTCGCTTTGGCCTATGCCGGCGGCGGGGCGGATGCGGACGCGGCGGTGGCGCGCAGCTATGGCCGTGCCGCCTATCGGCTCGCCCCGATGAACGCCGGCGTATGCGACGCTTATGCGGTGGCGCTCGCCGCGGCGGGCGATCTGGCGGCGGCACGGCAGCTCGCCGCCAAGGCGGTCGCGCTCGCCCCCGGCGACCCGGTGATCGCCACGCATGCCCGCCGGATCGCCGCCTGATCGCCCCCTTGATCGCTTGCGCCGACGGAGTGGCGCGGTCATCACCGCGGCATGACCGATCCCCTGGACCGTATCGCCGCGGCGCTCGACCGCCTCGCTCCGCCGCCGCCCGCCAGCGACGATCCGCAGGCGCACCCCGCTTACGTCTGGCGCGACGGCGCGCTGGTCGCCGCGCGTGCCTTCACGCCGCTGCCGCTCGACCTGCTGATCCGCGTCGACCGCCAGCGCGACGCTTTGGTCGAGAATCTGCGCCGCCTCGCCGCCGGTGCCGCGGCGCAGGACGTGCTGCTGTGGGGCGCGCGCGGCACCGGCAAGTCGGCGCTGGTCAAGGCCGCGATCGGCGCGGTGCAGGGCGAGGGCGGCGGGATCGCGCTGGTCGAGGTCGCCGCGCTCGACACGCTGCCGCAGCTGTTCACGCTGCTCGCGCCGATCCCGCGTGCGTTCGCCTTGTTCCTCGACGACCTCGGCATCGACTTGCCCGCCGAGGCGCGCATGTTGCGCTCCCTGCTGGAAGGCGGTGCGGAGGCGCGTCCGGACAACGTGCGGCTGCTGGTCACCGCCAACCGCCGCCATCTCGTGGTGCGTGACATCGCGGAACAAGATGGTGCGATCAACCCGCGCGACAGTATCGACGACCAGCTCGCCCTTGCCGACCGGTTCGGCCTCAGCCTCGGCTTCCACGCGCTCGATCAGGACGATTATTGCGCGATCGTCGCGGCTTATGCGGCGCGATACGAATTGCCGTTCGACGCGGCGGAAGCGATCAACTGGGCGACGCGTCGCGGCAGCCGGTCGGGCCGGGTCGCGTGGCAATATGTTACCGAGCTTGCCGGCCGGGCAGGGCGAAGCTTGCGCGAGATCAGGTAAAAGCTTTGTCAATCATGGGGCAAAGTGCTTGACAGCATAGAGCCGTAACGGCTCAGTCCGCGTGTGTCGCGGCTGAGTGAACTCGATCTGACTATACGCCTCGCGCCTGCGGTGCCGCGGGCCGTGACGCAGGTGTCGGTCGGGCTGTTCACCGCGGCGACCGCGATCTTGTTCTACACCGCGCTCGATCGATTGACCGTCGGGGATGGCGCGCCCTTCGCCTTGTGCTTTCCGGCGATGATGCTCGCGACCTTGTTCGCGCGCTGGCCAGCCGGCGCGCTCTCCGGATTGGTCGGCATCTTCTACGCCTGGGCCTATGCGTTTCCCGCCACCGCGGGGTTCCGCATCCCAGATCGCAATGCCGCGGTGACGCTCGGCTTCATCGTCGTCGCGGCGGTGATCACGGTCGCCACCGCCGAACTGTTCCGCCGTGCGGTTCGGCGCGCGACGATGGAGCGGGATCAGGAGATCGCCGATCGCGACCTGCTGCTGCAGGAGATCGACCATCGCATGAAGAACAATTTCGCGATCGTCACGTCGATCCTCGACATCCAGCGTCGCCGGTCCGACGGCGATGCGGCGGAGGCGCTCGGCGCCGCGCTCAACCGCGTCGAGAGCATCGCACGGGCCCACCGCCACCTGTACCGCGGCGCCGGGCAGGGCGATGCGGTGCAGATGCGCGGCTATCTCGGCGATCTCTGCTCGGCGCTGTCGGACGCGCTGCTGCTGCGCGGCGGCATCTCGCTGGTCTGTTCGAGCGACGAGGTCGAAGTGCCGCGCGACCGCGCGGTGTCGATCGGCCTCGTCGTCAACGAGCTGGTCACCAACGCCGCCAAACATGCCTTCGGCGGCCGGGCCGGCGGCACGATCACCGTCGGCTTCCGGCAGCGGCCCGGCGGCTGCACGCTGATCGTCAGCGACGACGGCGTCGGCATGCCCGCCGCCGCCGCGCCGACCGGCATCGACCACGGCCTGGGCTCGCGCCTCATCCCCGCGTTCGCGCGCCAGGCGGGCGGCACGCTCGCCACCGAGAAAGGCCCGGACGGCACCACGGTGACGATGGACCTGCCGGCCTAGCCGAGCCCCTCGACCTGTTCGGCGAGTTCCAGCCAGCGCATCTCGGCGGCGTCCTTCTCCTCCCGCGCCGCATCGATCGCCGCGGTCAGCGCGGCGAAGCGCTTGGGATCGCGCACGTATAGCGCGGGATCGGCGAGCAGCGCCTCGTCGCGCGCGATCGCCGCATCGATCGCCTCGATCCGCGCCGGCAGTTGGTCGTAGTCGCGCTGGTCCTTGTAGGTCAGCTTGGTCTTCGGCTGCGCCGGGGGAGGGGGGGCGGCCTTGGGTGCGGCGGCTTTCCTCGCCTCGGCGGGCTTCTTGCGCTGCCGCTCCCAATCCTCATAGCCGCCGGCGACGACATCGACCGTCCCGGAACCGTCGAGCCCCAGCGTCACCGTCACCGTCCGGTCGAGGAAGTCGCGATCGTGGCTGACGATCAGCACCGTGCCGCCGTAATCGGCGATCACCTCCTGCAACAGGTCGAGCGTCTCGAGATCAAGGTCGTTGGTCGGCTCGTCGAGCACCAGCAGGTTCGATTCGCGTGCGAACTCGCGCGCCAGCAGCAGCCGCGAGCGCTCGCCGCCCGACAGCGTGCCAACCTTCGCCTCCGCAAGGCTGGGATCGAACAGGAACTCCTTGAGATAGCCGTGGATATGCTTGCGCACGCCCAGCACGTCGATCCAGTCGCCGCCGTCCGCCAGCACCTCGCGCACCGTCTTGGTCGGCGCCATCAGGCTGCGCTGCTGGTCGATGATCACGCCGTCGAGCGTCTTGGCGAGCTTCACCTCGCCGTCGTCGGGCTGCAACTCGCCGGTCAGCAGCTTGAGCAGCGTCGTCTTGCCCGCGCCGTTGCGCCCGACGATGCCGATCCGGTCGCCGCGCGTCACGCGCAGGTTGAGGTCGCGGATGATGGTGCGGTCACCATAGCTCTTGGTGGCGTGCTTGACGTCGATGACCACCTTGGTCTTGCTGTCGTCGGACGCCGTGACGAGGTTCGCCGAGCCCTGCGGCCCCATCATCGCGGCGCGCTCGGCGCGCATGTCCTTGAGCTTGGCGAGCCGCCCCTGATTGCGCCGCCGCCGGCCGGTGACGCCGCGCTGCAACCAATGCTCCTCGATCTTGAGCTTGGCGTCGAGCCGCTGCGCGTTGCGCTCCTCTTCGGCATAGACCTGTTCGGTCCACGCCTCGAACCCGCCGAAGCCGATCTCGGCGCGGCGGATCGAGCCGCGGTCCATCCACAGGGTCTGCTTGGTCAGCCGGGTGAGGAAGGTACGATCGTGGCTGATGACGACGAACGCGCCGCGGAAGCGGCCCAGCCAGTCCTCCAGCCAGTCGATCGCGGCGATGTCGAGATGGTTGGTCGGCTCGTCGAGCAGCAGCACGTCGGGGTCCTGCGCCAGCGCGCGGACGATCGCCGCGCGCCGCCGCTCGCCGCCCGAAGCCGAGGTGGATTCGCGTGACAGGTCGATGCCGAGCTGGTCGGCGATCGCATCGGCCTCGTGCCGCTCGGGCGCATCGGTGCCGCCGAGCACGTAATCGGCGAGCGTTGCGCAGCCGGCGAGGCTCGGCTCCTGTTCGAGCAGCACGACGCGGGTGCCGGGCACGATGACGCGCCGGCCTTCGTCGCTGTCGATCAGCCCGCCGATCAGTTTGAGCAGGGTCGTCTTGCCCGCGCCGTTGCGCCCGATCAGCGCCAGCCGGTCGCGCGCGCCGATGTGGATGTCGAGGTGGCGGAACAGCCAGCCATGGCCCTGGATCACGCCAAGGTCTTCGTACGCAAGGATTGGGGCAGCCATGGCCGGCGCAGGTAGGGGGCCGGAGCGCCCGCGGCAAGCGCGCCCGCGCCCGTCACCGGGAACCAGCATCGCTCCCAATGCTTTGCGACTGCTCCATTCACAGGCTGTTCAATGCCTTCCGCCTATGCCAGTCCTCATGAAGATGGTCGTGCCCCTCATGTTATTCGCGATGGTCGCCGCAATGTCTCCCGCCGTCGCGCAGGCACCGGACCAGCGTCGCAGCGATCAGGCGCGCGCCTATGACGCCCGCCGCAAGGGCGAGGTGCTCTCGCCGCGCGCGATCGAGGCCCGCGTCATCCCGACGATGAAAGGCTATGAATATCTCGGCTTCGACCTCGATTTCAGCACCGCGGTTTACACGCTGAAATTCATGCGCGATGGCGTCGTCGTCTGGGTCGATGTCGATGGCCGCTCGGGCCAGATCATCGGCCGCACCGGAAATTAAGGGGGATCACATGCGCGTTCTGATCGTCGAGGACGAGCCGAATCTCGGCCAGCAGCTCAAGAACACCCTCGAAGGCGCGGGCTATGCCATCGATCTCGCCACCGACGGCGAGGAGGGGCATTTCCTCGGCTCGACCGAAAATTACGACGCGATCGTGCTCGACCTCGGCCTGCCGGAGATCGACGGGCTGACCGTGCTCGACCGCTGGCGCAAGGAGGGCAAGACGATGCCCGTCCTCGTCCTCACCGCGCGCGACAGCTGGTCGGACAAAGTGGCGGGGCTCGACGCCGGCGCCGACGATTACGTCGCCAAGCCGTTCCAGACCGAGGAGCTGATCGCCCGTCTGCGCGCGCTGATCCGCCGCGCCTCGGGTAATGCCTCGTCGGAGCTGACCGCGGGCGACGTCCGCCTCGACACCCGCTCGGGCAAGGTCACCAAGGCCGGCGAGCCGGTCAAGCTGACCGCGCAGGAATACAAGCTGCTCAGCTACCTGCTCCACCACAAGGGCAAGGTGGTCAGCCGCACCGAGCTGATCGAACATATCTACGATCAGGATTTCGATCGCGATTCGAACACGATCGAGGTGTTCGTGACGCGCATCCGCAAGAAGCTTGGACAGGACGTCATCACCACGATCCGCGGTCTCGGCTACAGCCTCGAAGATCCCGACGCCTGATCCGTCGATCGGATCGGGTCTTACCGTCATGGACACGCCACCGCTCGCCGAAGCCCCGCCGCGCCAACGTGCGGCGACGACGGGATCGCTGTCGCGGCGGATGATCCTGATTGCCGCGGCGTGGATCGGGCTGCTGTTGTTCGGAGGGGGTTTCGCGCTCGACCGCGTGCTTAGCAACGCGGTGACGAACAACTTCGATACGCAGATGCAGTACGTGCTGCGCTCGTTGCTGGCCTCTGCGATGATCGACCCGGAAGGCGATGTCTATTTCAGCCGTCAGGCTGCCGCTGATCAACGCTTCATCGAACCCAATTCCGGCCTTTACTGGCAGGTTTCGGCGCCGGGGGTATCGGTCCAGAACGCCTTTACCTCGCGGTCTCTTTGGGACCGCCGACTGGGGTTCGGTGGCAGTCACGATGACCGCAACGTCCACATTTACGACAGCAAGCAATTCCCCGACGAGACTTTGCGGATCGTCGAGCGGGACGCACAGATTCCCGGATCTAAGGTCCATTGGCGGTTCCAGGTCGCGCAGAGCCGCGGTGAACTCGACGCCCAGATCGCCGTTCTCCGCCGCACGCTGATTCGCAGCTTCGCGCTGCTCGGCCTCGGGCTGATCGTGCTCGTCTGGTTGCAGACCTTCTACGGCCTCTGGCCGCTGCGCCGGGTGCGCGACGAGATCGCACGGATGCGCGCCGGCCAGTCGAACCGCATCTCCACCGCGATGCCTGACGAGGTCGCGCCGATGGTCGAGGAATTGAACGCGCTGATCGAGCATAACGAACGCCAGGCGGAGGAGGCGCGGCGCCACGCCGGCAACCTTGCCCACGCGCTCAAGACGCCGCTCACCGTCATCATGAACGCCGCCACCGCGCAATCGGACGATCTCGCCGACACGGTGATCCGCGAGGCGCGGACGATGCGGCGGCAGGTCGACCATCACCTCGCCCGCGCCCGCGCCGTCGGCCGCCGCGGCTCGGCGCACAGCCGCGCCGAGGTGTGGCCGAGTGTCGAATCAGTCGAGCGCGCGGTCGGCCGGCTCTATCGGCACGTCCGCATCGATGTCACCGGACCCCGCGACCTGCAGGTCCATGTCGAGCGGCAGGATCTCGACGAGATGCTCGGCAATTTGATCGAGAATGCCGCCAAATACGGCGGTGGCAGCGTCTTCGTCACCGTTGGCGCCGAGGCCGGTTTCGTCGAACTGCTGATCGAGGACGACGGCTTGGGCATCCCCGAGGAAGACCGGGTGCGCATCTTCGACCGCGGCGTGCGGCTGGACACCGGCAAGCCGGGGACCGGGCTCGGTCTCGCGATCGTCCGCGACGTGGCGGAGATCTACGGCGGCACGGTCAGTCTCGAGGAAAGCGAGGATCTCGGCGGCCTGATGGTCCGCCTGCGCCTGCCCGCGGCGGGGTGAGGGACGCGGTTGATTCGTCCCCCGGACTGGTTCGCGATCGCTTAAAAACCCACCAGTGCCCCTGCTTTCGCAGGAGCACTGCGCTGATTTCCCGACGATGGGGGCTTTCGCATAGGCCCAGACGAGCCGAAGCCAGTCCGAGCCGATTCGGGTTCGTTCTTCCCAAACAGGATAAAGCGTCGGTCTTGCCACGATCGCCGCAGCCGCTACCGCGCGGCGCATGATCTTCCGTCCGATCCTCGCCGGCGCGGTGCTGCGCGACCGGCTGGTCGCCGGCGTCGGGGCGACGTTCGGCATCGCGCTGACCGGCATCCTCGCCGCCGTCCTCGCCGGAGAGGGATCGTTGCCGCTGCTGGTGGCGCCGATCGGGGCAAGTGCCGTGCTGGTCTTCGCCGTACCGGCGAGCCCGCTCGCGCAGCCCTGGCCGGTGATCGGCGGCAATCTGCTGTCGGCGCTATGGGGCCTGCTGGTCGCGCAATGCGTGGCCACGCCCGTCGCCGCGGCGGCCCTCGCGGTCGGCGGCGCGATCGTGGTGATGTCGCTGCTGCGCTGCCTGCATCCGCCGGGCGGCGCGGTCGCGCTCGGTGTCGTGCTCGCCGCCGGCCATCTGCCCGACAGCTGGCTGTACCCCTGGCTGCCGGTCGGGCTGGATTCGGCGCTGCTCATGCTCGCCGGCATGTTCTTCCATCGCCTGTCGCGTCATGCCTATCCGCATCGGCCCGCCGCGCCGGTGCCGACACCATCGCCGTTCGCGGCGGCGGACATCGACGCCGCGCTCGCCGGGATGCACGAGAGCTTCGACATCGCGCGCGAAGACCTCGACGCGCTGCTCGACGCGGCGGCGCGGCACGCCGCGCTCAGGCGGGAACGGTCAGCCCGCTCATCACCTCGGCGGTGATCGCCAGACTGCGCTTGCGCGCCTCGTGATCGTAGATCGCGCTGGCGACCATCACCTCGTCGACCCCGGTTCGTTCGATAAACGCCGCGGTCTGCCGTGCCACCGTCGCCGGCGAGCCCACCGCGGAACATTGCAGCACATGGTCGAGGATCGACGCTCCCTGCGCGCCGAGCCCGGCACGATAGCCGGCGACCGGCGGCGGCAGCTGGCGCGGGTTGCCGGTGCGCAGCGCGACGAACGACTGCTGCTGCGAGCTCGCCAGCAATTCCGCTTCCTCGTCGGTTTCGGCGGCGAAGACGTTGAAGCCCGCCATCGCATGCGGCTTGGCGAGCTGCGCCGAGGGGCGGAAGTCGCGGCGGTAGATCGCCAGCGCCGCATCGAGCGCATCCGGCGCGAAATGCGACGCGAAGGCATAGGGCAGGCCCAGCGCCGCGGCGAGCTGCGCGCCGAAGGTGCTCGATCCCAGGATCCACAGCGGCACGTTCGCGCCCGCGCCCGGCGTCGCGGCGATGCCGGTCCGGCCGTCGTCGGCGAAATAGCTCTGCAGCTCCATCACGTCCTGCGGGAAGGCGTTGGGATCGGTCTCCAGCGTCCGCCGCATCGCGCGCGCGACGCGCTGGTCCGATCCCGGCGCCCGGCCGAGCCCGAGGTCGATCCGGCCGGGGAACAGCGCGTCGAGCGTACCGAACTGCTCGGCGATCACCAGCGGGGCGTGGTTGGGCAGCATGATGCCGCCGGCACCGACGCGGATGCGGCTGGTCGCGGCGGCGATATGGCCGATCACCACCGCGGTGGCGGCGCTGGCGATGCCCCGCATGCCGTGATGCTCGGCCACCCAATAGCGCTGGTAGCCCAGCGTCTCGGCGTGCCGCGCGAGGTCGGCGGCATTGGCCAGCGATTGCGCCACGGTGCCGCCTTCGACGACGGGCACCAGATCGAGCAGGGAGAAGCGTGTCATGCCGCAGCAGATGGGGACGCGCCTCCGTTGCTGCAATCAGAAGCCGATCGTGTAGCGCAGCGCTCCGCCGACGTCCGCGGGCAGGGCGGCGTAATTGCCCGGGTCGCGCCGCCAGAACAGATTGGTCTGGAGATCGCCGCGGCCGAGCAGCACACGATAGCGCGCCTCAACGTCAACTTCGCGGCCCTGCGGCGCCAGGTTGAGCCGCTGCATCGTCCAGTCGGTGACGGTCAGCGTCGCATAATCGTAATTGGTCGGCAGGCGATAATCGATGCCGCCGCGCGCGACGCGCAGCGGCTGCGCGATCCGCAGGCCGAAGCTGTCGCGGCCGAACACGCCGTCCTTGCCGACATCCGCGGCGAAGGCGGCGGTGGTCAGCCGCCCGCTGCCGGCCATGCCGCCGCGCAGCGCCGCGTCGGTCCAGCCGTGCCGCCACGATCCGCCCAGCGTCCAGCCCGCACCCATCGTCCAGCGGGCATCCATATCGACGAACCAGCTCCGTGCCCGCGCCGCGCCGAGCCCGCCGTCGAACCGGGCGCCAAGCAACGTGTCCGCCTCGCGCAGGTTGCTCAGCGACAGCGTCGTCGCCAGCCCGCCCCAGCGTTTGTCCGCCATCACGGTCACCCGGTCGTAGCCGGAGCGGCGATACGGGCTCAGCCCGGCGAGCAGCGCGTCGCGTCGCGCGGTGACGTCGCCGGTCTCGATCGTCGCGGTCAGGCCGACGCCGCCCACCTCCTGGCGCAGCGCGCCGGCGGAGCGGGCGATGCCGTCGAAGCCGAGGCCATTCTGTCCCGCGACGAGGAAGGCGGGCTGCGTCTGCCCGGCGATCTGCGCGCCGATCATGCCGCTGGCCTGTGAAAAGGCGAAGCCGAAGCGCGTCTTCTCGCCAAGCCGCTGCGTCACCGCGCCGGCGATGGCGCGCGCCGTCGTCGCCTGCGTGTCGGTCATCATGCTGCGCTGGAGCGCGATATCGCCGTTCGCCCGCGGCGCCAGCGTCAGCGAGACGGTCATGTCGCCGGTCGCCATCGCGAGGTTGCGCTGGCGGTTCTGCAATACGCCGGCAAGCACCGGCTGCGGCCCGGCGCGGTCGATCGTACCGGCGAGATCGATCGCGAAGGCGCGGTTGTAGCTGTCGAGGATGACGGCGCCGAGAGATCCGACGGTCGCATCGCCCATCGGCGCCGACAGCGTCGCGTTGCTGGCGAGCGATACGCCGATGTGCGAACCGGCGACGCTGGTGGTGCCGACCGGCTGGAACGCCTTAGTGAGGTCGAGCACGCCATTGCCGTAGACGCTGTCGACCCCCGCTGCGCCGACGTCGCGCGCGGTGCGGAACAGCAGGTCGACGATCTGCGCACCGCTGAGGTTCGGAAACGCCTGCGCGAGCAGCGCGATCGCGCCGGAGATCTGCGGCGCGGCGAAGGAGGTGCCCGACCAGAGATAGGCCGCGCCGCTCTGGTTGGGCGCGCGGACCTTCTCGCCGACGGCGGTCAGATAATGCGCGGCGCCCGTCCCGGCCTTGTCGCTGAAGGAGGAGATGACGTCGTTGGTGCCGACCGAGCCGGCGACGATCACCAGATTGCGTGCCGCGGCACTGCTGGCGACCGAGGTGAAGGCGTCGGGATTGTCGCTGCCGTCGTTGCCCGCGGCGATGACGACGATGATGCCGCGTGCGGTGGCGCGGCCGATCGCGTCGATCAGCGATTGCGGCATCGTCGTGCCGCCGAGCGACAAATTGATGACGCGCGCGCCGGCGGCCCGTGCCGCGTCGACGCCCTTGGTGATCGCATCGGTGCCGAACTTGCAGCCGGTATCGCCGCCGGCGTCGCCGCTCGACGCGCAGGAGCCCGGACGATCGGCGCGTAGCACGGTGAGCGTCGCATCGAAGGCGACGCCCTGCGATCCCGTGCCGTTGCGCCGGCCCGCCGCGGCGAAGGCGACCGCGGTCCCATGGCCGCCTTCGTCGGCGATCGACGCATTGCCGGCGACATCCTGCGACGCGCTCGACAGTCGTCCGCTGAATTCCTGGCTTTGCAGGTCGATGCCGCTGTCGATCACCGCAAGGTTGATGCCGGCCCCGGTCGCGCCCTTGTTGTAGGCGGCCAGCGCGTTCATCGACACCGCGCCGACCGCGGCACGATATTCGGGCGTGTCGTTGCTGGTCATCGCGGAGGCGGACGGCGGGGACGACGTGGGCGCCGGAGTCGGTGCCGGGGTCGGCGACGGCGTCGGGGCGGGCGCGGGAGTCGGCGTCACGATCGGCGTCGGTGTCGGCGCCGGCGTCTGCGCGGTCGGCGGTGCCGGAACACTGTTCACCCCGCCGCCACCGCAGGCAGCGAGAAACAGCGGCGCCGCCAGGGCGGCGCCGCCCGTCAACCAAGTCTTTGTCGTCATTACCTGCCCGCCCTGATTCGCTTTGTGTCTATAACGGACATAAGCGGCGAAAGTTAAACGAAAATGTTTGGCTTGCTTGTACCCGTTGCCGCCGCCGCCTAGACGCCGCGGCCATGGACCCCCGGCTCGCCCCGATCGATACGTGGATTTTCGATCTCGACAACACGCTGTATCCGGCGCGCGCCAACCTGTTCGCGCGGATCGATCACCGCATGACCGACTATGTCGCGCGGCTGCTCGATCTGCCGTGGGATGCGGCGCGGGTGGTGCAGAAGGACTATTTCCACCGCCACGGCACGACGCTGACCGGGCTGATGGCGGATCACGACGTCGATCCGCACGACTTCCTCGCCGAGGTCCACGATATCGAGATGGACGTGCTCGAACGGGATGCGCCGCTCGCCGCGGCGATCGCCAGCCTGCCGGGGCGCAAGCTCGTCTTCACCAACGGCGACAAACCCTATGCGCTGAAAGTGCTCGACCGACTCGGCCTCGGCGAGGCGTTCGAGGCGATCCACGACATCCACGCGATGGACCTCGTCCCCAAGCCGCATCCCTCGGCCTATGCGAACCTGTGCGCGCGACTGGCGATCGAGCCGACCCGCGCGGTGTTCTTCGAGGACATGGCGCGCAATCTCGCGCCCGCCAAGGCGATCGGCATGACCACCGTCTGGATCGACAACGGCTCCGAACAGGGACCCGAACAGGGCCGCGATTTCATCGACTTCATCGTCCACGATCTCGCGTCGTGGCTGCAGCATATCATGGAGGCATCATGAGCCAGGATCTGTCCACCGTCATCGACACCGCATGGGAGGATCGCGCGTCGCTCGGCTTCGCCACCACCGGCGAGGTCCGGCTCGCGGTCGATCGCGCGCTGGCGCTGCTCGATGCGGGCGAGGCGCGCGTAGCCGAGCCCGACGGCGCGGGTGGGTGGCGCGTCAATCAGTGGCTCAAGAAGGCGGTGCTGCTCAGCTTCCGCCTCAACGACAATGTGCTGATCGACAACGATCCGGGCGCCGGTCATTGGTTCGACAAGGTGCCGTCCAAGTTCAGCGGCTGGAGCGAGGCCGAATTCCGTGCTGCCGGCTTCCGCGCGGTGCCGGGCAGCGTCGTACGCCGCGGCGCCTATGTCGCCCCCGGCGCGATCCTGATGCCAAGCTTCGTCAACATCGGCGCACACGTCGGCGAGGGGACGATGGTCGACACCTGGGCGACCGTCGGCAGCTGCGCGCAGATCGGCAGGAACGTCCACCTTTCGGGCGGCGCCGGCATCGGCGGCGTGCTCGAGCCGTTGCAGGCCGACCCCGTCATCATCGGCGACGGCGCGTTCATCGGCGCCCGCTCCGAAGTGGCGGAAGGGGTCCGCGTCGGCGAGGGCGCGGTCCTGTCGATGGGCGTCTATCTCGGCGCCTCGACCAAGATCATCGACCGCGCCACCGGCGAAATCTTCAAGGGCGAAGTGCCGCCTTATGCGGTCGTCGTCCCCGGCACGACCGGCGGCAGCGACGGCAAGCCCGGCCTCTATTGTGCGGTGATCGTCAAGCGCGTCGACGCGCAGACCCGCAGCAAGACCAGCATCAACGACCTGCTGCGCGACTGAGGCGGAGCGATCGCCTCCATCCCCGGTCACCCCGGCACAAGGCCGGGGCGACTGAGCGGGGGGCACGCATCGGACGCCAACCCCTTGGAACGGAAGTCGAAGCCCGATCATCGGCACCTATTTTCCTGTTGCGGTGCAACCGACGCGGCTGCGGAACGTTGTCGGTAGGCTTGGGGGTGGATTCGAACGCGAACGCTCTCGCAAAGGGGAACGGGAACGCGTGCGAGTTCTGACCGGACGACAGTATTGGCTGGCCATCGCCTTGGTCGCTGCGGCGCCGACGGCGGCGCAATTCAACCAGCAGCAAGGCACCGCTCCTGCGCGCGGTCCCGATGGCCCGAAGACCGATCCGCAGACCGTCGGTTCCCCGACCGACGCCAATGCGCCGATCGTCCCCGACAGCGAATTCAACGCCAGCCTGCCGCCACTGACCGGCGACATCAACGCCCCGCTTGAACCGATGCCGGCGCAGCAGGCCGGCACGCCGACCGCGAGCACGCCGGCGGTCCCCGCGACGACGCAACCGCTCGTCGCCGCCGACGGCACGTTGCCCCCCGCCGCCGCCGAGAACCCCGAACTCGCGCAGCCGCTCCAGCCGCTCAACACCTTCGATACCGCGCCGTTGCAGACCGCCGCCGACATCAAGGACAAGGACGCGCCCGAGATCCGGTACGATACGGAACTCAAGGGGCTCGAAAAGCTCGATCTCGCCGGCCAGTTCAATAGCCTGTCCGCCCTCAAGGAAGGCAAGGGCAAGGCCGCCAACGCGACGCAGGTGGCCGCCCGCGCCCGCGAGGACGAGGCGCTCGCGGTGCGGCTGATGAAGTCGCTCGGCTATTATGACGCGACCGCGATCTCGCTGATCGAGACGCCGGCCAGCACCGACCCGAACAAGCCCGGCCGTCTGAAGGCGACGGTCACCGGCACGCCCGGTCGCCTCTATCGCCTGTCGTCGGTCAAGGTCGACACGCAGCCGGTCGTCCCGGCGGACCTCGTCACCCGCAACCTGCCGTTGCGCGTCGGCGATCCGATCGAGGCGGCGCGCATCCAGGGCGCCGAGGCGAACGTCAGTCTCGTCCTGCCGCAACAGGGCTATCCCTTCGTCAAGGTCGGCGAGCGCGACATCCTGCTCGACGACCAGGCCGAACAGGCGACCGGTGCCTATACGCTGCCGGTCGATACCGGTCCGCGATCCAGTTTCGGCCAGCTCGTCACCACCGGCGATCCGGTGTTCGGCGTCGATCATCTCAACGTCTTCCCGCGCTTCAAGAGCGGCGACCTCTACGACAGCCGCAAGACCGACGATCTGCGCGACGCGCTGGTCGCCACCGGCCTGTTCCGCAGCGTAGCGGTCGAGCCGCAGCGCACCGGCCGCACCAATGCCGACGGCACCGAGGCGATCGACCTGCTCGTCCGCCAGACCGAAGGGCCGCCGCGCAGCCTCGCCGGCAGCGCCGGTTATTCGACCGGGCAGGGCTTCAAGGCCGAGGGCAGCTGGACGCACCGCAACCTGTTCCCGCCGGAGGGCGCGCTGATCGGCACCGTCGTCGCCGGTACGCAGGAACAGGGCCTGTCGGGCACCTTCCGCCGCTCCAACGCGGGCCAACGCGACAAGACCTTCACCGCGATCGCGAGCGCGGTCCACCAGAGCTACGACGCGTTCGATGCTTTCACGGGTACGCTGTCGGCGCGCTGGAGCCGCGTCTCGACGCCGATCTGGCAGAAGCGCTTCACTTATTACTACGGCGGCGAGCTCGTCGGCACGAACGAGAGTGTCTACGACTTCGCACGCGGCGACACCGTCCGCCGGACCTACGGCATCGTCGCTCTGCCCGGCCAGGTCGAATGGGACACGTCGGACAGCCTGCTCAACCCGACGCGCGGCTATCGCCTGCGCCTCAACCTCAGCCCGGAAGGCTCGGTCAACGGCGGGGTGCGGCCGTATGTGCGCACGATGATCGAAGGCACGGTCTATTATCCGATCTCGTCCAGCCTCGTGATCGCCGGCCGCGCCAAGGCCGGCTCGATTCAGGGCATCGATCGCGACGATCTGGCGCCGTCGCGCCGCTATTATGGCGGCGGCGGCGGTTCGGTGCGCGGTTACGGCTATCAGCGACTCGGGCCGCTCGATCCGCAGGGCAATCCGGTCGGCGGACGTAGCCTCAACGAATTCGCACTGGAAGCGCGCTATCGCTTCGGCAATTTCGGCATCGTGCCGTTCCTCGATGCCGGCAACAGCTATGAATCGAGCCTGCCCAAGGGCTCGGATCTGAAGTTCGGCGCCGGTATCGGCGGCCGCTTCTACACCAATTTCGGGCCGATGCGGATCGACGTGGCGACACCGCTCAATCCGCGGCCGGGCGACGGCAAGGTCGCGCTCTACATCTCGATCGGGCAGGCATTCTGATGGCGCAGCCCGATTACGAAACGACCGACGCCCCGGCCGTGACCAAGCGTCCGCTGTGGCAGAGCGTCCTGAAATGGCTGCTGATCGCCGTGCTCGGCCTCGTCGTGCTCGTCGGCGTGGTGGTGCTCGGCATCAACACCGATCCGGGCCGCCGCTTCGTCGCCAACCGGATCGGCGGCTATACCACCGCCTCGGGCCTCAACATCAAGGTCGGGCGGATCGACGGTTCGCTCTACGGCCAGATGGTGCTGTCCGACGTCCGCGTCGCCGACCCCAAGGGTGTCTTCCTGACCAGTCCGAAGCTCAGCGTCGACTGGCGGCCGTTCGCCTTCGCCAGCAACCATGTCGACGTGCGCAGTCTCTCGATCGACCTCGTCACGCTCGCGCGCAAGCCCGAGCTCAAGCAGACGCCGAGCGACCCCAACGCGCCGCTGCTCCCGGATCTCGACATCGACGTCAACCGGCTGCACGTCGGCCGGCTGGTGATCGCTAAGCCGGTGACCGGTCAGACACATATCGTCCGCCTCGACGGCGCGGTGCATATCGCCGACCGCCGCGCGCAGCTCGTCACCGACGCCGCCGCGCTCAAGGGGGCAGGGGTCGCCGGCGGCGACACGCTGCATCTCAAGCTCGATGCCGTTCCCGACCAGAACAAGCTCGACGTCAATCTGAAGCTCGACGCGCCGGTCGGCGGCGTCGTCGCGACGATGGGCTCGCTCAAGGCGCCGCTGACCGCGACGGTCCACGGCCGTGGCAGCTGGAAGGCGTGGCAGGGCCGTGCGCTCGCCACGCTTGGCGGCGGGCAACTCGCCGATATCAACGTCAACGCGCGCGACGGCCATATCGAGCTGCGCGGCTTCGCCACCCCCGGTCTCTACATGCAGGGCCCGGTCGAGCGACTGACCGCCCCGCGGCTCGATCTGGCGATCGACACCACGCTCAACGATCGCAAGGCCGATACCCGGCTGCGGCTGAAGTCGGCCGCGCTGGCGGTCGACGCCGGCGGCTTGATCGACCTCGCCAACAGCAGGTTCGGCAATTTCGCGGTCGATGCGCGACTGCTCACCCCAGGCGCGATCGCCCCCAACGTCCGCGGCCGCGACGTGATGGCGCGCGTCGTGCTCGACGGCGCTTTCGCGACGCCGACGGTGAACTACAAGATCAACGCCGCCGCTCTGGGCTTCGGCACGACGACGGTCGAGAACGTCTATGCCGAGGGGCTGGCGCGGGTGAACAGCGACCGCATCCTCGTGCCGGTCAATGCCCGCGCGCGCCGCGTCACCGGGCTCAATGCCGCGGTCGGCGGGTTGACGAACAACGTCCGCATCCAGGGCGATTTCGCCATTTCGATGCCCAATATCCTGTCCGACAATCTGCGCATCCGCTCGGACAATATCGACGCCACCGCGATCGTCGTCGCCAATACCGCGACCGGCCGCTACACCGGCGCGCTCAAGGGCCGCGTCAACAATTATCGGCTCCAGAGCATCGGCATCCTCGATCTGTCGACCGATGCCAAGCTCGTCCCCGGCGCGCGCGGCGGCTTCGGCATCACCGGCCGCGTCGTCGCGCAGACCAGGCAGCTGTTCAACAACGGCGTCCGCGACTTCCTTGGCGGCAATGCGGTGGTGCGCAGCGACATCGGCTACAGCCCCGAAGGCATCGTCACCTTCGCCAATCTGCGGATGAACGCGCCGCAATTCCGCATCACCCGCGGCGAGGGCAGGTTCGATCCGGCAAGCGGCGCGGTGGCGGTGTCCGCCGATGCTTATTCGACGCAATATGGTCCGCTCACCGCGCGTGTCACCGGCAGCGCGGATGCGCCCGTCGTCGTGCTGCGCGCATCCAAGCCGGGTGTCGGCGTCGGTCTCGTCGATCTCAACGCCCGCGTCGTCGGCCGCGGCGGCGCCTATGCGGTCACCGCGAGCGGCGGCACCAATTACGGGCCGTTCACCGCCGACGTGCTGGTCCGGCCGAGCCCGCGCCTTACCGTCGACGTCAATCGCCTCGTCTTTGCCGGCATCGTCGGAAGTGGCCGGGTCGCCGCCACGCCGGCGGGCCCGTTTGCCGGCGCGCTGCAATTCGCCGGCCGCGGCATCACCGGCAACGTCCGTCTCGCCGATCAGGGCGGCAGCCAGCGTGCCGACGTCGCCGCACGCGCCTATAACGCCACCATCCCCGGTTATGCCGACTTCACCATCGGCCGCGCGATCGTCAACGCCAGCGTCGTGATGACGCCCAAGGCACCGCAGGTGGTCGCCGACGTCCAGGTCGCCGACACGCGCTACAATGCCTTCGTCATCCAGGCGATGCGCGCCAAGGTGAACTATGTCGGCGGTCGCGGCACCGCGCAGGCGCTGCTCACCGGCTCCAGCGGCGTGCCGCTGCGTGTCGCGCTCAACGCCCGCCTGTCGCCCGACGATTATCTGATCGCCGCGCAGGGGCAGGCGAACAACATCCCGTTCCGCACCGTCAATCCGGCGCACGTCACCAAGGCGGGCGGCAGCTATCGCCTCGCCGCGACGCGGATCGACTTCGGCCAGGGCGCGACCGCCGGCTCGACGCGCATCGCCGGGTCGTTCGGCGGCGGCGTCACCTCGGCGCAGGCGCGGCTCGACCGGCTCAATCTGTCGATGCTGTCGGCGTTCGTCCCCAATCTCGGCGTGTCGGGCGCGGTCACCGGCAGCCTCGACTATCGCCAGCAGGGCGCGTCGATTCCGCAGGCGGACGCCCGCGTCACCATCGCCGGTTTCCAGCGCACCGGCCTCGCCGCGGTATCCGAGCCCGTCGACGTCCAGTTCGTCGGCCGGCTCGTACCCGACGGCGGCGAGGCGCGCGCGCTGGTCAAGCGGGGACCGACCACCGTCGGCCGCTTGCTCGCCACGCTGCGGCCGCTGCCGCCGGGTGCGGGCTCGTGGATGACGCGGCTGATGCAGGCGCCGCTGTCCGGCGGCATCCGCTACAACGGTCCGTCGGGCGTGCTGTTCAGTCTCGCCGCGCTGCCCAACCAGCAGCTTAGCGGACCGATTGCGGTCGCCGCCGATTTCTCCGGCCGGGTCGCCGCGCCGCAGCTCAACGGCCTGATCCGCGCCGACAATCTCACCTACGACAACGAAACCTACGGGACCCGCCTGTCGAAGATGAAGATCGCCGCCCGCTTCACCAACGATCGCCTCGAACTGACCAGCATGTCGGCGCGTGCCGGCAACGGCACCGTCCAGGCACAGGGCAGCGTCGGCCTCGCCGCGGCGAGCGGCTTCCCGATCGACCTGCGTGCCAAGCTCGACAATGCGCAGCTCGCCAAGAGCGATGCCCTGTCGGCGACCACCTCGGGCGACATCCGCTTCACTTACGGACGTGACGGTGGCCTGTTGCAGGGCAACCTCAACATCCCCGAGGCGCGCTACGAGATCATCCGTCAGGGCTCTGCCGAGGTTCCCGAACTCACCGGCATCCGCCGCAAGAGCCAGATCGTGACGCCGCGGCCGACCGACCGGCCCAAGCCGGCGCCGGTCAGCCTGATCAAGCTCGACCTCACCGTCCGCGCCGCCAACCAGTTGTTCGTGTCGGGCATGGGCCTCGAGTCCGAGTGGGAGATGAACCTCAAGGTCGGCGGTACCTCGGTGGCGCCGGTCATCACCGGAGGGCTGGATCTGGTGCGCGGCACCTACTCCTTCGCGGGTAAGCGCTTCGACGTCACGCGCGGCACGATCCGCTTCCGTGGCGGCCAGCTCACCGATCCGGACATCAACATCCAGGCCTCGACGACGGTCAACGGCATCACCGCGGTGATCGCGATCACCGGCACCGGTCAGCGCCCGCAGATCGCCTTCACCTCGACCCCGGCGCTGCCGCAGGACGAAGTGCTCAGCCGCCTGCTGTTCGGCACCAACCCCGAGAACCTCTCGGCGACCGAGGCACTGCAATTGGCCAGCGCGCTCAACTCGCTGCGCGGCTCGGGTGGCGGCGGGCTCAACCCGCTCGGCAAGCTGCGTTCGGCGACCGGGTTCGACCGGCTGCGCGTGCTCGGCGCCGACGAGGCGAGCGGTCGCGGTACCAGCCTGGCGGCGGGCAAATACCTGACCGACAACATCTACGTCGAGATCGTCACCGACGCGCGCGGCTATACCGCGACGCAGCTCGAGATCGCGCTCACCAAGGCGTTGAGCCTGCTCACCTCGACCGGCTCGGCCGGCGGATCGGACGCCCGCCTCAAATATTCGAAGGATTATTGAGGGGGCGATGGCCGAGCATGTCGATGTCCTCGTGGTCGGTGCCGGGATATCCGGCATCGGCCAGGGCTATCACCTGCAACGCCGCTGCCCCGACCGTAGCTATCTGATTCTCGAAGCCCGGCCGACGCTCGGCGGCACCTGGGACCTGTTCCGCTATCCCGGCATCCGCTCGGACAGCGACATGCACACGCTCGGCTTCTCCTTCCATCCCTGGACGGACGACCGGTCGATCGCTGGCGGCGCGACGATCCGCGGCTATGTCGAGGAGGCGGCGCGCACCCATGGTATCGACCGCCACATCCGCTTCGGCCACCGCGTTACCACCGCCGCCTGGTCGACCGACGCGGCACGCTGGACGATCGAGGCGACCGGCCCCGAAGGCGCGCCGCGGGTCTTCACGTGCAATTTTCTATGCATGTGTTCGGGCTATTACGATTACGCCCGCGGCTTCACGCCCGAGTTTGTCGATGCCGAACGGTTCGGCGGAACGATCGTCCACCCGCAATTCTGGCCGGAGGATCTCGATTACGCAGGCAAGCGGATCGTGGTGATCGGCAGCGGCGCGACCGCGATGACGCTGGTGCCCGAACTCGCCCGGCAGGCGGCGCACGTCACCATGCTGCAGCGCTCGCCGACCTATGTGGTGTCGCGGCCGGCGGAGGATCGCCTCGCCAACTGGCTGCGCGCGCGGCTGCCCGGCAAGGCCGCCTATCGCCTCACCCGATGGAAGAACGTGCTGACCAGCATGGTCTATTACCGGCTCGCCAAATCGCGTCCGGCCCAATTCCGCAGCCGTCTGCTGGCGATGGTTCGCGACCATCTCGGCCCCGATTACGATATCGAGCGGCATTTCACGCCGCGGTACGATCCGTGGGACCAGCGGCTCTGCCTCGTACCCGACGCCGATCTGTTCGCCAGCCTCAAACGTGGCGACGCTTCGGTGGTAACCGGGACGATCGACCGTTTCACCGAGACCGGCATCCGCCTGGATTCCGGCGAGGACCTTCCCGCCGACGTGATCGTCACCGCGACCGGCTTGCGGCTGCAATGGCTGAGCGACATCCGCTTCACCCGCGACGGTACGCCGATAGCGTTCAACACGGCCCTTCAATATAAGGGGATGATGTTCTCGGACGTGCCCAATCTCGCGTACACCTTCGGCTATACCAATGCGTCGTGGACGCTGAAGGCGGAGCTGGTGGCGACCTACGTCTGCCGGTTGCTCAATACGATGCGCCAGCGCGGCCTGCGCCAGGCGACGCCGCGGCTGCGCGATCCGGCGATGGCGACCGAGCCCTTCGTCGATTTCACCTCGGGCTATATCCAGCGCGCGGCGCATCTTCTGCCGCAACAGGGCGCGCGCAAGCCGTGGAAGCTCAACCAGAATTATGTGCTGGATGTGGTCGCGCTGCGGTTCGGGTCGGTCGATGACGACATGGTCTTCGACAATCCGGTCCCGGGCCGGCGCGACGCCGCCTGATCGTTCGATGGCGGCATTCGAGGGGAGGGTAATGCCCTCCAAACGGAATGCGGCCCGGACCTGTTCGACCTCACCGACCAGCGGCAGCGATCGTCCCGGCCCGAGCCGAGGCGGCGGTTACCAGGGCTTGATGTTAACCGAAATGGCCGCGAGGACGAGTGCGAAAACTACCGACATGCTAATCTCCCTTATCGTGGCATCTCCAGGATGCTTGATATCCTTAACCTCATGTTAAGCATTTAACAATCCGTTCCGCAGCGGCTTAGATGGCTCATGTGCGATTAATCTTATCTTCAAACCTGATGCTCTACGCCGGGCTCATGACCGTCGCGCATCGCTCGGAAACCGTGGAAATGCTGGCTTCCCGCGTCATGACGGGGGCGCAGCGGACGACCGACCCGGCGTTCCGTTTTCAGCTGATCGCGGAAATCGCCAATTTCACCGAATTGCGCCGACGCCTTGGCTGTGCCCGCGCCGAGCTGCTCGTTGGCCTCGTTGCCGACCGAGTCGCGCGCGTGCTGCCGACCGCTAGCGTCGCCGTGCTGGGCCGGACGCAGATCGCCAGCGGGTTCCGCGACGCAGATCGCGCCGCCGTCGATCGCGCCATCGTCGCGATCGAGAAAGCGTTCGAACAGGCGTTCACCCTCGACGATCAGCAAGTCACCATTCGCCTGACCTTCGGTGCCGCCGCGGCGGCCACCGCCAATCTCGACGAGGTGGCATTGGTCGAGGAGGCGGAAAATGCCCTCGCCGAGGCCCGCACCGCCTACCACACCGTGACCCACGCGGTCGCGCCGCGCGCGACGCTCGACGTGCTGCAGGTGGCGCGCGAGCTCGACCAGGCGATCGATCGCGACGAGCTGGTGCTGCACTATCAGCCCAAGGTGCACGTCCGTCATCAGGAGATCCGCAGCGCCGAAGCGCTGGTGCGCTGGCATCATCCCGAACGTGGGCTGGTGATGCCCAACGATTTCATCTCGGTCGCCGAAGAATGCATGCTGATCGACCGCATGACCTTGTGGACGATCCGCCGCGCGATCGAGGACCAGCGCAACCTCGCCGCCCGCGGTCATGATTTGCGCCTGTTCATCAACATCGCCGGCCAGTTGCTCGCCGACAGCGCTTTCGTCCGCGCCGCATGCGACCTCGTCGGCGGCAGCGATGCCAAGCTCGGGTTCGAGATCACCGAAACCTCGGTGATCCGCGATCCCGCGAGCGCGATCGCCAATCTGCAAATCTTCGCGGACTTCGGCATCACCATCGCGATCGACGATTATGGTGCCGGGCTCTCCTCGCTCGCCTACCTCAAGCAATTGCCGGCGCGTGAGCTCAAGATCGACAAGCTGTTCGTCACCCAGCTCACCAGTTCGAACCGCGACCCGTTGATCGTCCGTTCGACGATCGACCTCGCGCACGCCTTGGAGATGGAAGTGGTCGCCGAGGGGGTGGAGACGCATGCCGCACTGGCGCTGCTCACCGTCATGGGCTGCGACATGGTCCAGGGTTTCCTGATCAGCCGCCCAGTCGTGCTCGAATCGTTGATCCAATATCTCGACGAAGGACGCCACCGCGCGCCCGCACCCAATCCGCTCGCGGGCTTCGGCGGCTTCGCCGCGACCCGACGCGTAGTCTGACGATGCGCCGCTGGCCCTGGCGGTCGTGGCTGGCGGCCGGTCTACTTGCGCTGGCCCCGGTTTCGGCAACGGCGGATGTCTTCGACAGGCTCGTTGCCGACGCCAAGACCGCGATGCTCAGCGATCCGCACCGTACCGCCGACCGCGCGCTTGCCGCGGAACGCGTGGCCGATCAGCAGCCGCCGTCGCGCCAGCGTGCCATTCGGCAGGCAACTGCCAACTGGCTGCGCGGCGAGGCGTTGATGCGGCTCAACGATGTCGGCGCTGCCGAACCGTTGATCGAAAAGGCGGTGGCGCTGTCGTCACGGCTAGCAGCGGGATCGGAATTGCAGGGTGACGCACTGCTCGCCAGCGGCTGGATCCACACCGTTCATGCCGATGTCGCTCGCGCGCTCAGCGACTATCAGCGCGCCCACACCATCTTCCGGACGTTGGGCAATACGCGAAGCCAAGCCAAGGCGTTGCAGTCTATTGGATCGCTCTACGCCGACGCCAACGATCACGCGAACGCGCTTCGCTATTACAGTCAGGCGCTTGCGCTCTACCGTTCGGACCCGATGCTGGCGCTGACGCTTTACAACAACCGCGGCAACTCGCTGAAGTACCTCGGTCGTTACCGCGAGGCGTCGCAGCAGTTCCGCAATGGTCTTGCGCTCACCGAACGGATCAACAGCCCGTTGCTGCGCGTGCTGATCCTCGGCAACATCGCCGAAGCGCGGCTGATGGACAAGGATGTCGTCGGGGCGCAGCGCGCGATCGATCAGGGGCTACGGCTATCGACGCGTGGCGAGGCGGCGGGATTTCGCAAGACGCTGATCGGCCTCGACGCGCAGGCCGCCTATCAGCGCGGCGACATCGCCACGGCGCTGGCGCTGATCGCCGAACGGTTCGACGGCGAGGATATCGACCACACCACGCTGATCGATCGCGAGGCGCATCGTACCGCTTATACCATTTATCGCGCCGCCGGCCGCCCCGAATTGGCCTTGCGCCACCTCGTCGCGTTGAAGCGGCTTGATGACGAATCGACCGCGCTCGCCCGTTCGACCAGCGCGGCGCTGATGGCGGCGCGGTTCGACTTCGCCAATCAGGAACTCAAGATCGCCAGTCTCCAGCGCGACGAAGCCCGCCGCAACGTCGCGTATGAACAGGCACGCACCCGCACGCAGCGCAACATCTTCCTCGGCGTCGTCGCCTCGACGATCCTCGCGATCGGCCTGCTCGGTATGGGGTTGATCACGCTGCGTCGGAGCCGCAACGAAGTCCGCGCCGCCAACGACGACCTCGCCGTCACCAATACCGCGCTCGGCAAGGCACTGGCTGCCAAGACCGAATTCCTCGCCACCACCAGCCACGAAATCCGCACGCCGCTCAACGGCATCCTCGGCATGACGCAGGTGATGCTCGCCGACGCGCGGATCGGCGGCAGCACGCGCGACCGGCTCAGCGTCGTGTATAGCGCGGGCGTGACGATGCGCACCTTGGTCGACGATATCCTCGACGTCGCCAAGATGGAGACCGGCAATCTCACCGTCGAGGCGGCGCCGTTCGACCTGCGCGCGATGGTCACCGAATCGACCCGGTTGTGGCAGGACCAGGCCGAGGCGAAGGGTATTGCGTTCCATCGCGACATCGCGGAATGCCCGGCGATGATCCTGGGCGATGCCGCGCGGGTACGGCAGATCGTGTTCAATCTCATGTCGAACGCGCTCAAATTCACCGCCGAGGGCAGCGTGACGTTGCACGCCGCCGCTTATGGCGACGACCGGCTCCGCATCGTCGTCGCCGATACCGGCATCGGCATCCCGCCCGAGACGTGCGACGCGATCTTCGAATCCTTCCGTCAGGCCGACACCAGCACCACCCGCCGGTTCGGCGGCACCGGGCTCGGCCTGTCGATCTGCCGCAACCTCGCCCGGGCGATGGGTGGCGACGTGACCGTGACCAGCGTCGTGGGGGAGGGGTCGCGGTTCATCGTCGACCTGCCGCTGGTGCGCGCCGAGGCCGCGACGGCGCCGGCCGAAGCCACGCCCGGCACCGCGGGGATGCTGGTGCTCGATCGCAACCCGATCACGCGCAGCATGCTGCGGACGCTGATGACGCCGCACGCCGGCGTGGTGGTGGCCACCGCGACACTGGACGAAGCCGTCGCCGCGCTCGCCACCACGCGATTCGACCGCCTGCTGATCGATGCGGCCGCGTTGGGCGCGGTCGAGGACGCCGCCGACGCGCTGCAAAAGTTGGCCGCCGTCGCGGCTGCGGCGGACGTGACGATCCTGCTGCCGAGCGCCATGGACGCCGATCGTATCGCATCCGCAACGGACGGATCGTTCCGTAGCGTTATCAAACCGGTCAGTGGTTCGGCATTGGTCGCAATACTCTATCCTGCGCGCCATGTGGCGCTTGTGTCGCAGGCGGCATGAAGCGTAGACGCAATAGCATGCCATCGCCGATCCCACCGACCCCGCAGCCCTCCCGATGAACGTCCTGTTCATCGAAGACGATCGGATGAACCGCCGCGTCGTCAGGGACATGCTCGATGTCGCCGGGGTCACGATGATGGAGGCGGAGAGCGCGGAAGACGGGTTACAGGCGATCGACGCGCAGGATTTCGACATGCTGCTGATCGACCTGCGCATGCCCGGCATGGACGGCATCACCGCGATCGGCCACATCCGCGCGCGCGCCGACGGCAAGGCGGCGGTGCCGATCATCGTCATCACCGCCGACACCGCGCTCGACCTGCGCGAGCGGTGCATCGCCGCGGGGGCGGACGAGGTGTTGTTCAAGCCGGTCGCGATGGATGCCCTGTTCGAGGCGATGGGCCGTATCCTCGCGCGCGATGCCGATGGCGGGATGCTCGTCTGACCGATACCGGTTGCGATCGCGCACGACGCGGCCTTCCCATGCCCGTGCCTCTCGTAGTATCGATCTCGTCCCGCCCGCTTTAATTGGTAAGTCCGATGCCCAAGCCGACCATCCGCCGCCCTTCGAAGGTCGATCTCGGCAAGGAGAGCGCCACCAGCGATCGCCTGTACCAGCGCCTTGCCCGCAAGCTGTTCGACCAGCTCGCCTCGGGTGCGTTCGCGATCGGTGACCGCCTGCCCGCCGAACGCGAGCTCGCGATCGAATATGGTGCCAGCCGCCCGGCGGTGCGCGAGGCGCTGATCGCGCTGGAAGTGCAGGGGTTCATCGAGGTTCGCGTCGGCTCCGGGGCCTATGTCTGCCGCCTGCCGGGGCAGGGCGAGGAGCCCGGCTTCGCGATCACCGCCTTCGAACTCACCGAGGTGCGGCTGATGTTCGAAGGCGAGGCGGCGGCACTGGCGGCGCTGCACGTCACCGACGACCAGATCGACCGGCTCGACGCGCTGGTCGCTGCGATGGCGACCGAGAACCTGCTGCCCGAGGTGACCGAGGAGGCCGATCGCGATTTCCACCTGACCATCGCCGCCGCCACCCGCAACGCCGGTGTGCTGCGTACGATCGAGGATCTGTGGCATCTCCGCTCGACCTCGCCCGAATGTGCTTTGCTCCACGCCAAGGCGCGCAATGCCAAGGTCCGGCCGGTGGTCGAGGAACATGCCGCGATTATCGACGCGCTCCGCGCGCGCGACGCCAATGCCGCCCGCGCCGCGATGCGCGCGCATCTGTCGGCAGTGATGGATCATCTGCTGTTCCGTACCGAGGAACTCGCGGTCGAGGAGGTGCGTCGTTCGCTCGCCAGCACCCGCCAGCGCTATGGCGTATCGCCCGTCGCCTGACGCAAAGCGGCAAACCGCTCGCTTCTAGGTTGTCAGACCAATCATTGCGCTGCTAGTCACGCCCTACCAGGAGGGGGATGGCGGCGAGATGATGATGACCCAGACCATGCGGTGGTTTGGCCCGAACGATCCGGTGCCGCTCGCCGCGATCCGGCAGGCCGGCGCGACCGAAGTGGTGACCGCACTGCATGAGATACCGAACGGCGACGCCTGGCCCGACGATGCGATCGCCGCCCGCAAGCGGATGATCGAGGACGCCGGCCTCGCGTGGACGGTGGTCGAGAGCCTGCCCGTCGCCGAGGGGATCAAGACCCGGTCCGCAGACTGGGATCGCCTGATCGAGGCCTATGCGGTCAGCCTTCGCCGCCTCGCTGCGCACGGCATCACCGTCGTGACCTACAATTTCATGCCGCTGCTCGACTGGACGCGGACCGACCTCGCTTGGGAATTGCCCGATGGCGCCCGCGCGTTGCGCTTCGAACTGCATGCGCTCGCCGCCTACGACATCCATCTCCTCCGCCGGCCCCAAGCGGCGGCGGACTATTCCCCCGCCGTCGTCGCTGCGGCGGCGCAGCGTTTCGCCGCGCTCGACGAGGCGGGCCGTCACCGGCTGGAGCGGACGATCATCGCCGGTCTGCCGGGCAGCGAGGAAAGTTTCACCTCGGCCGAATTGTTGCGCCGGATCGGCAGTTACGCCGCGATCGACGCCGACCAGCTGCGCGCCAACCACGTCGCCTTCCTCGCCGCGGTCTGTCCGATCGCCGAGGCCGAGGGGATCCGGCTCGTCGTCCACCCGGACGATCCGCCATTCCCGATCTTCGGCCTGCCCCGCGTCGTCAGCACCGAGGCGGACGTTGCGGCGCTGTTCGCCGCGGTGCCGTCGCCCGCCAATGGCCTGTGCTTCTGCACCGGCTCGCTGGGCGTGCGCGCCGACAACGATTTGCCCGGCATGGTCCGTCGCCTCGGCGAGCGGATCGGCTTCCTCCATCTCCGCTCGGTGCAGCGCGAGGCGGACGGCGCGTTCCACGAGGCCGAGCATCTGCGCGGTGACGCCGACATGGCGGCGATCGTCGCGGCGGTGGTCGATCTGCAACTTCGGACCGGGCGTGCGCTGCCGATGCGCCCCGACCACGGTCACCAGATGGTCGACGACCTGCACAAGCGCACCAACCCCGGCTATTCGCTGATCGGCCGCCTGCGCGGCCTCGCCGAGCTGCGCGGCCTCGAAGCCGGGCTGATCCACGCCCGCGAGGCGGGAGGGGTCTGACAAGCGGCATGTCGGTACAGGCCGTGGAGACTGCCTGCGAACAAGATCGTTAGCTTCCCCAGCGTTGGCCCTGAGCCTGTCGACTCTCACGGTGCTTCGACGACGTTGACACCAAAGGTCGATGACGCCCGCCAGCTAAACGAATGTGAAAGAAAAGATGATGTTCGCGCAGAGGCGCGGAGGCGCGGAGATGCATCGCGTGGGGCTGCATGGCCCTGTCATCGCGTCGCCGATGGGAGGAGCCGCTAGTGCGGCAAGCGCAACATCTCCGCGCCTCCGCGCCTCCGCGTGAACACTGCTCTTCCCTAATCGGCCTTCGGCGGTGGCGAAGACGGTACGCGCAGCGCGGCGGCGAGCGACGAGGTGGCGCTGCCGCGCCGCGCCGGTTTGGGTTGCGAGGCGTCGGGCGCCCAGCCGGTGAGGAACACGATCGAGAAGCGCTCCGTGGTCCGGCCGTCCGGCCCCGCCGCCGCGGGGGACGCCCCGGCGGTTCTGGACNNNACGTCCGCCCCCCCCCCCCCCCCCCCCCCCCCCCCCCCCCCCCCCCCCCGGTCCGGGCCAGCGTGCCGCGCGTCATCGCCGAGCGGCCGATCAGGATGTTGCTCGCCGCCATGCCGCGCAGATCGTCGAGCAGCCGCCCGAAACTCGCATAGCGGACATCGAACGTCTCGATGTCGGCGACCGGCAGCGCGAAGCCGGCGCGCATCAGCAGGTCGCCCGCCGATCGCACGTCGATCTGCGGGTGCAGCCGCGCCGCCGGCCGTTCACCCTCGGCGACGCGCAGCGCCGCGCGCAGCGCGGGCAGGCTGCCGCCGCCGAGGAACGCGCCGAGGAACAGCCCGTCGGGCCGCAACACGCGCCGGATCAGCGTCAGCGCACCGGGCAAATCGTTGACCTGATCGAGGACGCCGGCGCTCAGCACCGCATCGAAACTGCCGTCGGCGAACGGCAGCCGCTCCTCGTCGCCCTGCACGCCGCCCGCGGCCTGCGCGAAGCGGAAGCCGGGATCGACCCGTGCGATCCGGGCGCCGGGCACGACGAGGCTGCGATCGGGCACGCCGATGTCGAGCACGTCGGTGAACGCGCGCTTCACCGCGTCGAGCCGTTCGAGCAGCCCCTCGACCATGACGTCGCGCAGGAAGGCGTGGTCGGGATAGCCGTCGGCGGCGCGGTCGCGGCGCAGGCGGCGGGCAGGGCGGTCGAAGATGGCGTTGGCGTTCACCGCCCGGCTTGTGCCTGTTGCGGCGGTGCGCGACAAGCGGCCATGCGGACGATCGGCGCAAGCGGGCTGGCAGCGATCGCGGCGCACGGTCGCCGTGCGCTGGCGTCGCTGTTCGGCCCGATCGCCGCCGCGGCGCTGCCGCCGCGCTGCCCCGGCTGCGGGACGCCGGTGGCGGCCGATCACCGCTTCTGCGCGCCATGCTGGGGCGGGTTGCGCTGGCTGACCCCGCCGTGGTGCGCCGCGTGCAACCGGCCGTTCGCGCATGACCGCGGCGCCGACGCACGCTGCGCCGCCTGCCTCGCCGATCCGCCGCGCCATGCCGGCATCCGCGCCGCCGTCGCCTACGGACCGGTGGCGCGGCGGCTGGCGCTCAAGCTTAAATATGGCGGCCGGATCGGGATCGCCGCGACGATGGCGGAGCGGATGGCGCCGACGCTGCCACCCGGCATCGACCTGCTCGTGCCGGTGCCGCTGCACCGCTGGCGGCTGTGGAGTCGCGGGTTCAACCAGGCGGCGCTGATCGCCGCCGCGGTCCGCCGTCGTACCGGCATCGCACACGATCCCTTCGCCCTGGTCCGCCGCCGCGCCACCGTGCCGCTGCGCGCGCTCGGTCGCGGCCGGCGACGGCAGGCGGTCGCCGGCGCGTTTGCGGTGCCCGATCCGGCGCGGGTGGCGGGCAGGACGATCGCGCTGGTCGACGACGTCTATACCAGCGGCGCCACCGCCGCCGCCTGTACGCAGGTGCTGCTGCGCGCCGGGGCCGCGGCGGTGGTGGTGCTGTGCTGGGCACGGGTGGTCGGGTCGGGGGCGGCGGGCGATTGACAAGCCGGTCCTCAGCCCACACCTCAAGCCGATGGCAAAGGTCGAAATCTACACCAAGGCATATTGTCCCTATTGCACGCGCGCGATGGCGTTGCTGGCAGCCAAGGGCGTGTCGCCGCAGGAATATGACATCTCGCTCGGCGGGCCGCAGCGGCAGGAGATGATCCAGCGCGCCAACGGCCGCACCACCGTGCCGCAGGTGTTCATCGACGGCACGCATATCGGTGGCTCGGACGATCTTGCCGCGCTCAACGCGCGCGGAGGATTGGACCGGCTGCTCGCGGCATGAGGATCGCGCTGCTGCAGATGACGAGCGGGATCGATCCCGCCGTCAATGCCGCGGACATGCGCCACGGCATCACCGCCGCGGCCGCCAACGGCGCCGGCATGGTGTTCCTGCCCGAGATGGCGGGGCTGATCGATCGCGACCGCGCCCGCGCCGCCGCATCGATCCACGCCGAGGCCGACGATCCGGTGCTCGCCAGCGTCCGCGAGACCGCGGCGGTCGCCGGCCTGTGGGTGCATGTCGGCTCGCTGGCGGTGCGGCGTGCCAATGGCCGCTACGCCAACCGCAGTTTCGTCATCGACGCCGCGGGCGAGATCCGCGCGCGCTACGACAAGCTCCATCTGTTCGACGTCGATCTGCCGACCGGCGAAAGCTGGCGCGAATCCGCGGCGTATGCCCCCGGCGACGCGGCGGTGGTCGTCGATGCGCCGGTCGGGCCGCTCGGCCTGTCGATCTGCTACGACCTGCGCTTTCCCGCGCTCTATGCCGCGCTCGCCGCGGCGGGGGCGGAGGTGCTCGCGATTCCCGCCGCCTTCACCCGCCCGACCGGCGCAGCGCATTGGCATGCGCTGATGCGCGCCCGCGCGATCGAGACCGGCTGTTTCGTCGTCGCCGCCGCGCAGGCCGGCGCGCATGCCGATGGCCGCACCACCTACGGCCATTCGCTGGTCATCGATCCGTGGGGCGACGTGCTGCTCGACATGGGCGAGGCGCGCGGCCTTGGCCTCGCCGAGATCGACCCGGCGCGCGTCGCCGACGTCCGCGCCCGCATCCCGGTGCTCGACCACGCCCGTGCGATCCCGCCGGTCACCCGCGCGTGATCGTCTTCGACCTGCGCTGCGGGCTGGATCATGTCTTCGAGGCGTGGTTCGGGTCGAGCGCGGCCTATGACGCGCAGGCGGCGGCGGGGCTGCTCGCCTGTCCGATGTGCGGCGACACCGCGATCGCCAAGGCGCTGATGGCGCCAAGCATCCCGGCCAAAAGCAATCGCCGCGCCGATCCTCCGCCCGCCGCGGCGATCAAGGCGGCGCTGCGCGAGATCGCCGCCGACCAGGCCAGGACGCTCGCTACCTCGTCCTGGGTCGGCAGCGACTTCGCGACGCGCGCGCGCGCGATGCACGACGGCGACGAGGTCGTCCGCCCGATCCATGGTCAGGCCAGCCTCGCCGAGGCGAAGGCGCTGGTCGCCGACGGCGTGCCGGTGGCGCCGCTGCTCTGCCCGGTGGTGCCGCCCGAAAAGACGAATTGACCCGCTGGACCCGCCCCGCGCCGCCCGGTATCAGGAGCGCAGTGGCCCCGTAGCTCAGCCGGATAGAGCGCCAGATTCCTAATCTGTAGGTCGCGCGTTCGAATCGCGCCGGGGTCACCATCATTGGTCTCACGCCGACCCCGTCGTGTCCCGTGCCATCGGTCCGGATCGGTCCGGCTTGCAACTTTCGGTCGCGCCGCGCATAGCGCGCCTTCAGGGCCGCCGGGGGGCGGTCTGGCGGACTGCAAAATGCCGGCAACAATCCGCTGCTAAACGGGCAGCAGGACCAGCCATTTGGGGGCGACTATGTTCAGCCAGACGATCAGCGCGTCGGTCGACGCCGATTCGCCCGCCCTCGGCGGATCGCGAATCAAGCCGCTCGCCTTCTGGCTCTATGTGCTGGTCGGCGTGGTAATGATCATCGCCTCGGCGATCGCATTGCCGTTCCTGCCGGCTCGCTCACGCTGACCCTGCGCCGCGGCGCACCGCGGCGTATCCCGATCGATCGAGACTATTGACGTCGGGAGCATCGCCGGCCGCAAGTGGCGCGATGCTCCCGATCGAAAGCCGTGTAGGGTTCAGGCCTTCACGTGCTGCGAAATGTACTTGTTCATCTCGAACATTGTGCACTTGTCGCGGCCGAACACCTTCTGCAGTTTGTCGTCTGCAAGGATTTCACGCTTGTTTTCCGGGTTCTGCAGGTTGTTGGACTTGATATATTCCCACACCTTGCTGATCACCTGGCTGCGCGGCAGCTTCTCGTTGCCGACGATCGCGCCGAGCTCCGGGGAGGGCTGCACGGGCGCGTGGATGCCGCCGGTCTTGGTAGTCGTAGCCATCGCATTCCTTCCTGCTCGCACCCGGTCGATCCCGGGTGCTCTAAACGTTACGCTTTCTTCAGCGCGGTCGCCTTGTGCGCTGCCTTTCCACCATTGTCACTCTCTACGATATATTGGGGGTCGTCCTTCGATGCGCGGACGGTATGGCCCTTGATCGCGGTGTCGCTCGTCTGCTTCTTCTCGACCGTGCCGTGCGCGGTGCCGCCGTGGCTCTTCCAGGTCACTTCGTCGCCCTTCTTGAGGTCCGCCATCGTCTCTCTCCGTTCGTTACGCCCACAACAAAGCGCGGATACGGCAAAGGGTTGCACGCGGTGCGGCGGGGCGGTTGGACGCGTTGCCGAAACGAACTTATGACAGGCCGGCACCGCCACCGGCGGCAGGACCAAGGAACGCAGCATGACCGATCAACACCACGCGCCGGACGAGGGCGTCACCGCCGCAACCGGCGACGCGCCGGTCGTCCCCGTTGAGGTCGCCGAGGCGATCCGCACCCTGATCCGCTGGGCCGGCGACGATCCCGGCCGTGAAGGGCTGATCGACACGCCGCGCCGCGTCGCCAAGGCGTGGAAGGAATATTGCGCGGGCTATGCCGACGATCCCGCCCGCCACCTGTCGCGCGTGTTCGAGGAGGTCGGCGGCTATGACGAGATCGTCCTGCTCAAGGACATCCCCTTCCAGTCGCATTGCGAGCATCACATGGCGCCGATCATCGGCAAGGCGCACATCGCCTATCTGCCGCGCGATCACGTCGTCGGGATCAGCAAGCTCGCCCGCGTGCTGCACGGCTTCGCCCGCCGGTTGCAGGTGCAGGAGCGGCTCACCGCCGAGGTCGCCGACTGCATCTGGGACAATCTCAAACCGCAGGGCGTCGCGGTGGTGATCGAGGCGAGCCACGCCTGCATGACCGCGCGCGGCGTCCGCACGCCGGGCGTGTCGATGGTGACCAGCCGGATGATGGGCGTGTTCCGCGAGGACGACCGCAGCCGCAAGGAAGTGCTGGCGCTGATGGGATGTTGACCCGCACCGTCCTCGTCACCGGCGGTGCGAAGCGGCTCGGCGCGACAATCGCGCGTGCCTGCGCGGCCGCCGGCTGGCGCGTAGTGGTGCATTACGGTGCCTCCGCCGACGAAGCGCAGGCGTTGGCGGCGGAACTGGGCGGCGCGGCCGTGCACGGCGATCTCGCCGACCCCGCCGGCGCAGCGGCCTTGTTCGCCCGCGCGCGCGACGCCGCCGGCGGGCCGATCGCCGCGTTGGTCAACAGCGCCTCGCTCTTCGCCTACGACCGGCCCGAGGCGCTCGACCTCGCGCTGGCGGCGCGGCTCCACGCGATCAACGTGGTGACTCCGGCGATTCTCGCCGCCGCGCTTGCCGCGCAGGACGATCTGGCCGACGGCGCGGTGGTCAACCTGCTCGACCAGAAGCTCGCCAACCCCAACCCAGATTTCTTCAGTTATTCGCTGAGCAAATACGCGCTGGCCGGCGCGACCAAGATGCTCGCGCAGGCGCTGGCGCCGAAGGTCCGCGTCAATGCCGTCGCGCCGGGCATCACCTTGCCGAGCGGCGACCAGAGCGAGGCGGAATTCGCCGCCGTCGCCGCCGACAATCTGCTGCGCCGCCCGGTCGGCGCGGCGGCGGTCGCCGAGGCGGTGGTCTATCTGCTCGGCGCGCGCAGCGTCACCGGCCAGTCGCTCTACGTCGACTGCGGCCAGCGCTTCCTGCGCCGCGACGGCGACGTGATGTTCGAGGGACGCGATGGCTGATTATACCACGATCCTCGACGGGCTCGAGGTGGCGATGCGGCTCGGCATCCACCCGCACGAGGCGGCACCGCAGCGCGTCCGCCTGTCGGTGTGGATGACGGTCGATTATGCCGACCCGCCGAGCGCCGACGCGATCGACGAGGTGCTCGACTATGACTTCCTGCGCGACGGCATCCTCGCGATGGCCGCCGGCCCCGGCTTCGCCTTGCAGGAGACGCTGGTCGAGGCGATCGCCGCGCTCTGCCTCGCCGACCCGCGCGTCCGGCAGGTCCGCGTCCGCTCGCTCAAGCCCGACGTCTATCCGGACGCCGCGGTCGGCTGCGAGATCGTCCGCACCCGCTAGGCCCTGCATCTCCCTTGGAAGGAGGGGCAGGGGGGACGGTCCTTCGAGAAACGCCGATGTGCCCGCCGGTGGACGACCGTCGCTCCCGCGACCGCCTTAGTGCCAGACGTCCGCCGCCGCGCTGACGACCGTCTTCGAGCCGAGCGCGTTCAGCGCGATCCGGTGGACGACCTCGATCGGCGCGGTGCAGAGGTCGCCGACCACCTGCACCCGCCATCCGTCGGCCGCCCGCGACAAGGCGGTGAACACGACGCAATTCTGCGTCATCATGCCGCCGACGATCAGCTCGTCGATCCCCGTCAGATGCGCCGCGAGATCGGTGTCCTGAAACGCATCGGCATGCCGCTTCACGACGACCGGCGCGTCCCCCGCGGCGGCGAGGATCGCAGGACGGATCTCGGCCCCGGCGCTGCCCCGCACGAACGGCCCGGCGTCAGCCGGCGACTCGTGCCGGACCAGGATCACGCGATCCCCCTGCGCCTTTGCGCGCCCGATCGCCGCGACGATCCGCGCCTCGACCGCCTCCGCTTCCCACAGCGGCAGGACGCCACCGGGGAAATAGTCGTTCTGGATGTCGATGACGAGAAACGCGCGGGTCATGTGATGCTCCGGACTGTCACGAAAGGAAATTACGGATGAGTAGAACAGGATGAAAGATATCCGGTTGCTGGATATTCCATGATATATCAGCAGTGCTCCTGCGAAAGCAGAAGCCCAGGAGTCCCGAACGCCATGAGGCGTTGTTTTGCTTGGCTCTGGGCTCCTGCGTTCGCAGGAGCACGGCGTTGAGTCACCGGCGACCGAGGTCTTTGCAAAGGTCTCGAACAAGTCCGGGGCGATCCGCCGAGCCTCAAAGCCAGCACCATCGTCATCACGATGCGGTGACGGTCGCGCCACGCCGCTGGAGATACCCGGCACGGATCAGGAACGCCCGCAGCGACTCCGGAAAGTCGCGATATCGCGTCTCATGCCCGGGCTTGCAGGCGTAATGCTGTTCCGCCGAGCCGTGCGAGTCGCAGAATTGCCGAACGTCCTTGCCATGTTCGTAGTGACGCAGCATCGCCGCTCAGGCCGCCGCGAACTGCCCGGCGCGCGCGGCATCCGCGACATAGGCGGCGCAGCTACCGTTGCGATCCGGCTCGTCGGAAAAGCACCTCGGTGCCAATCGCTTCATGTCCGCCGCGAAGACGCTGCGCAGCGCCGGATCGTCGCTCACGTCCGTCGGCACGCCCCCGATCACCGCGAATATCTGCGGCGGGCGCGGCGTGCAGGCGTTGCAGCCGAACGTCGTATCGAACACTGCGTCTTCCAGGATCAGATCGATCCGGCCGTCCCCCGACCGATCAATGGGAAAATCGGCGATCTGCCCTTCCAGAATGCCGCCACCCCGTCGCACCATCGGCACGGTGCGATAGCCATCGCCGACCGGCAGCAACAATTGCACGGTCAACTCGCCGCCGGAGCCTCCAGATTGGCTCTCGACGATCACGCCGGGGCGCGGGTCGTGCGGCTCGAAGCGCACGACTGCGATGCGTGCATATTCACTCTGCCGATCGGTCGTCACCGTCAGCGGGCGGATCCCCGGCGCACTCACCGTTACCGACCCCTGATTGTTAAAGCCGTCCCATCGACATGAGGTATCGCCGACGGGCTTCGCAGGGCAGGGCAAGGGCGCGACGTGCACGGTCACGCCGCCCGAGGTGAAGTCGAGCGACAGCTTCTTGAACGACCGCCACTCGTGGAACTGGCCCACCGGCACGTCGGCCGGTGCGGCGCCCAGCAGAAGAATGGAGAGGATCAGCGGCAGGACGCGCATATCCGCTCTCCCTCAACGCGCGGGCCGGGGCGTGGCTCGCGTCTCCGGCACCTTGTGCGGCCGGCAAATGCGCAGCTTCGGCTGGCAGGCGATGCCGATGTCCGAACACACCGTCTTGCCGTCCTTGGCGGTGCACGCGCGGCAGACCTTCGCCACATCGGTACAGACCTGCGGCGTTGCGAGCGCCAGCGCGACGATCATCAGCATGATGTGTTTCTCCAGCAGCAAGACCTTCGGACCCGCACCAGACTAACGCACCATGCGAGACAAGCAATCTAGGCCTGTCCTACAGGCCGCGCCGCGGCTAATATCCTCCTCGGCTCTTTCTCATCGGCTTGATGTCGAACGATATATTTCGGCGACAGGCGATCCTCCGCCGCAACCGACACGCGACTCGGCGATGCGATGGGTGCAGAAACGGAAACGATCGGGCTGAATCGTTTCCGTTAAGGTGTCCATCTTGTCCATGTCGTCCAACACCGCCCGCGCTGGCTCCACGCGGGCGAGTTCGCGATCAGGCCCGGTTGGCGGCGCTCAGCACCGCACGCACGCTCGCGGTTGCGATGTCGGTGTCCACGCCGACGCCGAACACGGTGCGTCCGTCCGCGGTGCGGCATTCGACATAGGCGGCGGCCTGCGCATCGGCGCCATGGCCGATCGCATGTTCGCTGTAATCGACCACGTCGAGGTCCGGCCCGGTCTCGCCGAGCGCGGCGATCACGCCCGAGATCAGCCCGTTGCCGCGGCCCGAAATCGACCGTTCCTCGCCGTCGACCGCGACGCGGCCGACGAACAGCCGGTCGCCCGCGCTGCCGCTCTCCTCGTAATCGCGCAACACGAACCGGTCGTCGTCGCGCGGCAGATAGGTCGCCTCGAATCGGCCCCAGATGTCGGCGGCACCGAGTTCGCGGCTCGTCTCGTCGGCGAGCGCCTGGACGTGACGGCTGAAATCCGCCTGCAGGCGCTTGGGCAGCTTCAGCCCCTTGTCCTGCTCGATCACCCAGGCGACGCCGCCCTTGCCGCTTTGCGAATTGACGCGGATCACCGCCTCGTAGCTGCGGCCGAGGTCGGCCGGATCGATCGGCAGATAGGGGACTTCCCACAATTCGTCGTTGCGCGCCGATTGCGCCGCGAAGCCCTTCTTGATCGCGTCCTGATGGCTGCCCGAGAAAGCGGTGAACACCAGATCGCCGGCATAGGGCGTGCGCGGATGCACCGGGATATTGGTGCAATAGTTGATCGTGTTGACGATGCCGTCGATGTCCGACAGGTCGAGGCCCGGCGACACGCCCTGCGTGTACATGTTGAGCGCGACGGTCACGAGGTCGCAATTGCCGGTACGCTCGCCATTGCCGAGCAGGCAGCCCTCGACGCGATCGGCGCCCGCCATCAGCCCCAGCTCCGCCGCGGCGACGCCCGTGCCGCGGTCGTTGTGGGTGTGGAGCGAGATCACCACCGCGTCGCGATTGGGGATGTTGCGGCCGAACCATTCGATCTGGTCGGCATAGACGTTGGGCGTCGCGCACTCGACCGTCGCTGGCAGATTGAAGATGATCGGCTTGTCGGCCGTCGGCTGGAGCACGTCCATCACCGCCGCGCAGACTTCGAGCGAGAAATCGAGCTCGGCGGTCGAGAAGGTCTCGGGGCTGTATTCGAACCGCCAGTCGGTGTCGGGGCGTTTCGCCGCCTCGTCGCGCAGCACCTTGACGCCCTCGATCGCGATCCGCTTCACCTCGTTGCGGGTCATGCCGAACACGATCTTGCGCCACGCCGGCGACACCGCATTGTAGAGGTGGACGATCGCCTGTTTTGCGCCGTCGAGGCTGGCGAAACTCGTCTCAATCAGGTCGCGGCGCGACTGGGTGAGCACCTGGACGAACACGTCGTCGGGGATGCGGCCGGTCTTCACCAGCCCGCTGATGAAATCGAACTCCGTCGCCCCCGCCGAGGGAAAGCCGACCTCGATTTCCTTGAGGCCCACCTTGACGAGCAGGTCGAACAACCGCGTCTTCTTCTCGGCGTCCATCGGGTCGATCAGCGCCTGATTGCCGTCGCGCAGGTCGGTCGACAGCCAGCGCGGCGCCTGGGTGATGACGCGCGACGGCCATTGCCGGTCGGGCAGGTCGATGGTCGGGAAAGGGCGGTATTTTGTCGAAGGATCGCGGAGCATGTATCGGTCCCGTCTGTGGCGCCGCGGACGCTGATCGTCGGACGCGGCTGGGTGGCGCTGAAGCGTTATCCGGCCCTTAGGGAGGCGTGCACGAGCAACCGCCGCCCTAAGGGCGGATAAGTCGCAGAAGAGGGGTCGTGCGGTCCATGTCGATGCGGGTCATGGCCGAGGCGGACGGACTTGTCCACCGCCGAGCGGCGCCAAATTGGCGTTGACGCTCCGTTAAGCCTCACCGGTCTAGCCGGCAGAGAGGCGGAAAAGTCTCACATTAACATATGTTTTGAAGGGCTTGGAATGCGTCAGCTCGTCTATATCAGCAGCGTGCGGAAACCGGCGGAGGTCGATCCGGCGGTGATCCTCGCCCAGTCGCGGCGCAACAATGCGCGGGCGCGGGTGACGGGCCTGCTATTCTTCGACGGCAAGCGCTTCCTTCAGGCGCTGGAAGGCGACGACGCCACGGTCGACGCCACGTTCGCGCGTATCCAGGCGGACGGCCGGCATCACGCGCTGGTGGTGCTGTCGAACCGCAGCATCGAGCAGCGCGAGTTCGGCGAATGGGCGATGGCCTATCAGGCGCCGGGCGAGGACGGCGGCGATCCGCTGGAGCGGATTGGCAGGCTCACCGCGAACGCCGACCCGGCGGTGCGGGCGACGTTCGCGGGGTTCGCCAAGGTGCGGCGCGCGGCCTGACCGGTTATTGCGCGGCGAAGGCGGCGTGGATGTGGAGCTTGACCTCGTCCGACACGACCGGGGCATAGGCGCCGACGCCGAAGTCGCTGCGCTTGATCGTCGCGGTGCCGTTGAAGCCGAAGTTGAGCTTCTTGCTCATCGGGTTGGCGCCTGCACCGACGAAGGTCGCGTCGATCGTCACCGGCTTGGTCTGGTCCTTGATCGTCAGATTGCCGGTGATCGTCGCCTTGTTGCCACCGCGCGGGGTCACGCCGGTCGAGACGAAGCGCGCGGTCGGATATTTGGCGGCGTCGAAGAAGTCGGGCGACTGGAGGTGCTTGGCGAACGGCGCGGCGGTGACGGCGAGCTCGGCGATCTGGAAGGTCACGTCGACCTTGGCGGCGGCGGGCTTGGCGGGATCGATCGTGATCGAGCCGGTCGAGGCGCCGAACATGCCCTGGAGCATCGAGAAGCCCATGTGGTTGACCTCCCACGACACCTGCGTGTGGGCGGGATCGACCTGATAGGTGCCGGCGGAGACCTTTGCGCTCGGCTGGCCGGGCTGGCCCGGCGCGGTCGGGATGATCTGGGCGACGGCGGGGACGGCGGCCGTTGCGAGCACGGCGGCGAGGATGAGACGCATGGGGGAAGCTCCGAAGGTTGTTTCGGAGGTTAAACCATGGGTTTGTGACAATCGGAAGAGGCAAAGCCGAAACGGATCGTTGGTGATCTGATCGACACAAACTTTCGTCATCCCGGCGAAAGCCGGGACCCATGGTTGCGGCGCGGTCGAGGTTTCGCACAACGCCGACACCATCGTGACCATGGGTCCCGGCCTCCGCCGGGATGACGATCATGGGTCAGTTCTTGTCCTTGTCGACCAGCTTGTTGGCGCCGATCCACGGCATCATCGCGCGCAGTTCGGTGCCGACCTTCTCGATCGGATGCGCCGCGGCCTGCTTGCGCGCCGCCTTCAGCTCGGGCTGGCCGGCGCGGTTGTCGAGGACGAAGTTCTTGACGAAGCGGCCCGACTGGATGTCAGCGAGCACGCGCTTCATCTCCTTCTTGGTCTCGTCGGTGATGATCCGCGGGCCGGTGGTGATGTCGCCATATTCGGCGGTGTTGCTGATCGAATAGCGCATGTTGGCGATGCCGCCCTCATACAGCAGGTCGACGATCAGCTTGGTCTCGTGCAGGCACTCGAAATAGGCCATCTCGGGCGCGTAGCCCGCCTCGGTGAGCGTCTCGAAGCCCGCCTGGATCAGATGGGTGATGCCGCCGCACAGCACCGCCTGCTCGCCGAACAGGTCGGTCTCGCATTCCTCGCGGAAGTTGGTCTCGATGATCCCCGAACGGCCGCCGCCGACGCCGCTGGCATAAGCGAGCGCGACGTCATGCGCGTTGCCGCTGGCGTCCTGATGGATTGCGATCAGGCAGGGCACGCCGCCGCCGCGGACATATTCGCTGCGGACGGTGTGGCCCGGGCCCTTGGGCGCGATCATGATGACGTCGATGTCCGCGGGCGGTTCGATCAGGCCGAAATGCACGTTGAGGCCGTGCGCGAAGGCGAGCGCCGCACCGGGCTTCATATTGCCCTTCAGGTCCGCATCCCAGATCGCCGCCTGATGCTCGTCGGGGGCGAGGATCATGACGATGTCCGCCCATTGCGCCGCTTCCTTGTTCGACTTCACCGCGAAGCCGGCGTCGATCGCCTTCTTGGCGGTCGCCGAGCCCTCGCGTAGCGCGATGGCTACGTCCTTGACGCCGCTGTCGCGCAGGTTCTGAGCATGCGCATGGCCCTGCGAGCCATAGCCGATGATGGCGATCTTCTTGTCGGTGATCAGGTTCAGATCGGCGTCGCGATCGTAATAGACTTTCATGCTTCTTCCTTTCGTCACCGTGGGTGACGGGTGGGGGGTAAAACTCAGGCCGCCTCGCGGCCGCGGGCGATGGCGACGATGCCGGTGCGGGCGACCTCGATCAGGCCGACCTCGCCCATCAGTTCGACGAACTTGTCGATCTTCTCGATCGCGCCGGTCACCTCGAAGACGAAGCTGGTCGTCGTCGCATCGACCACGCGGGCGCGATAGACATCGGCGAGGCGCAGCGCCTCGATCCGGTGGTCGCCGGTGCCGGCAACCTTGACCAGCGCCAGCTCGCGTTCGACGTGCGCGCCCTGCGCGGTGAGGTCGGTGACCTTGTGGACGGGCACTAGCCGGTCGAGCTGCGCGATGATCTGTTCCATCGTCGCCGGCGAGGCGCTGGTGACGATCGTGATGCGGCTGACCGTCTTGTCGGCGGTGATCTCGCTGACGGTCAGGCTCTCGATATTATAGCCGCGCGCGGTGAACAGGCCGGCGATCCGGGCGAGGATGCCCGGCTCGTTGTCGACGATCACCGCCAGCGTGTGGCGTTCGGCAGCTTCGGTCTTGATGTGCATCCGCATCGTCACCCCAGCGAACGCTGGGGTCTCCCTATGTTATGAGCGCGCGCTTGCAGCGCGAGACCCCGGTTTTCGCCAGGGTGACGGTCTGGTCGGGTCAGACCAGCGCCTTGGCCTCGTCGTCCATGGTGCCGGAGACCTCGTTGGCCTGCAGGATCATGTCGGTATGCGCGGCACCCGACGGGATCATCGGGAAGCAGTTCGCCAGCTTGGCGACGCGGCAGTCGACGATCACCGGCCCGTCATGGTCGAGCATCGCCTGGATGCCGTCGTCCAGTTCGCCCATCGTCTCAATGCGGATGCCCTTCCAGCCATAGGCCTCGCCGAGCCTGACGAAATCGGGCAGCGAATCCGAATAGCTTTCGGCATAGCGGCTCTCGTAGGTCAGCTCCTGCCACTGACGCACCATCCCCATATATTCGTTGTTGAGGATGAAGATCTTGACCGGAAGCCGGTATTGCGAGGCGGTGGCGAGCTCCTGGATGTTCATCTGGATCGAGGCTTCGCCGGCGATGTCGATGACCAGCGCGTTGGGATTGCCGAGCTGCGCGCCGATCGCCGCGGGCAGGCCGTAGCCCATCGTGCCGAGACCGCCGCTGGTCAGCCATTTGTTGGGCTTTTCGAAGCCGAAATGCTGCGCGGCCCACATCTGGTGCTGGCCGACCTCGGTGGTGATGATCGGGTCGCGGCGATGCGTCGCCTCCCACAAGGCGCGGACGGCGCGCTGCGGCATGATCGCCTCGCCCGTCTCGGGGTAGCTCAGGCTCTTCACCGCACGCCAGCCGGCGATCCGGTTCCACCATTCGCGCGTGTCCGGCTTGGGATGCTGGCGCGCCTTCCAGATGCGGACCATGTCCTCCATCGCATGGCCGGCATCGGCGATGATCGCGAGATCGACGCGGACGTTCTTGTTCACGCTCGACCGGTCGATATCGATATGGACCTTGCGGCTGTTCGGGCTGAACGCGTCGAGCCGGCCGGTGACGCGATCGTCGAAGCGGCTGCCGATCGCGACGATCAGGTCGGCCTGGTTCATCGCCATGTTCGCCTCATAGGTCCCGTGCATGCCGAGCATGCCGAGGAACTGGTCGGACGAGGCGGGGAAGCAGCCGAGGCCCATCAGCGTCGAGGTCACCGGCGCACCGGTGATCCGCGCCAGCTCGCGCAGCAATTGCGACGCCGCCGGACCCGAATTGATGATCCCGCCGCCGGTGTAGAGGATCGGCCGCTCCGCGGCGGCCAGCATGTCGACGAGCTGCTCGATCTGCGGCTGCGATGCCTTCACCTGCGGGCGATAGGTCTTGTGCTGGATCGGGCCGGGCTTGCTGTAGCGCGCAGTCGCGACCTGGACGTCCTTGGGAATGTCGACGACGACCGGGCCGGGGCGGCCCGAGGTCGCGATATGGAACGCCTCGTGGATCGTCGCGCCGAGCGTCGCCGGGTCCTTCACCAGATAATTGTGCTTGGAACAGTGGCGCGTGATGCCGACCGTGTCCGCCTCCTGGAAGGCGTCGGTGCCGATCAGCGCGGTCGGCACCTGCCCGGTGATGACGACCATCGGGATCGAGTCGAGCAACGCGTCGGTGATGCCGGTGACCGCATTGGTCGCGCCCGGCCCCGAGGTGACAAGCACGACGCCGGGCTTGCCCGTCGAGCGCGCATAACCCTCCGCGGCATGCGTCGCCGCCTGCTCGTGGCGGACGAGGATGTGCTTGAGCCGCGCGCCGTTCGCATTGGCGCGGAACATCGCGTCGTAGATCGGCAAGACCGCCCCACCGGGGTAGCCGAACACGACCTCCACGCCGAGATCGCACAGCGCCTCGACCAGGATGTCTGCTCCGCTCTTTTCGCCCACGGTCTGTCTCCAAATGTTGGTATACGGAAAATGTTGCGGTGCGGTTAGCGGTGCGGCAGGATGGGGTCAACCCTCTTTGCGCAACAAACTTGCTATCGAATCAATCAAACCGTTAGAAAGTGTCTCGCGTAACCACTCGTCCGGCGGTTGATTACGGAACCAGGTATATTGCCGCTTGGCATAGCGCCGGGTGTCGAGCTGTATGCGGGCAAGCGCCGTATCGCGGTCGGCGGTTCCCGCCAGCAGCGCCGATATCGGCGGCACCCCGATCGCACGGCGGATCGGCGCATCGTCGGGCAGGTCCGCGCGGGCGAGCAGCGTGGCGACCTCGTCGATGGCGCCCTGATCGAACATCGCAACACAACGCGCGTCGATCCGGGCGAACAGCGTCTCGCGATCGGGCAGCAGAATGGCCGCGGCAAGGTCGATCGCATTGCCGATCCCGCCCGCGCGCTCACGCTGCCACGCGGCTAGCGGCCGGCCGGTGGACCGGACCACTTCGAGCGCGCGGGCGACCCGCGTCGTATCGGCAGGGGCGAGGCGCACGGCGGCCTCGGCATCCTCTATCGTCAGCAGCCGATGCGCGTCGGCGACCGGCAGCGCGCGCACGGCGGCGCGGATCGCGGGGTCGATCTCCGGCACCGGCGCGATGCCGTCGAGCAAGGTGCGCAGATACAGGCCCGTGCCGCCGACGAGGATCGGCAATCTGCCCGCGCCATGCGCCGCGGCGATCTCCCTCCGCGCCTCCGCGGCCCAGCGTGCGGCGGAATAGCCGGCGTCGGCGGCGTCGATATGGCCGAACAGGCGATGCGGCGCCGCGGCGGCCTCTTCGACGCTCGGGCGTGCGGTCAGGACGGCGAGATCGGCATAGACCTGGCTCGCATCGGCGTTGATGACGACGCCGTCGTGCGACTGCGCGAGCGCGATCGCGGCGGCGGACTTGCCGCTGGCGGTCGGCCCTGCGATGAGCGCGACCCTTGGTTTGGGGTTGGAGGCTGCGATGTTCACCGCGACGCTCATAGGCGAAACGCTCGGGTCAGGCGACCTGTCGGCGGCGATGGACCGCCTCGCCGCGGCCGGTTGCGCCCCCGGCGACGTCGCATGGCTGGACGAAGGCGTGGCGGCGGACGTGGTCTTCTCGGCCGATCCGGCGGCCGCGCGCACGGCGCTGGAGGGCGCCTTGCCCCGCACCGACGTCATCGTCCAGCCGACCGCGACGCGGCGCAAGGCGCTGATCGTCGCCGACATGGATTCGACGATGATCACCGTCGAGTGCATCGACGAGCTCGCGGATTATGCCGGCATCAAGGCGGACGTCGCCGCGGTGACCGAGGCGGCGATGCGCGGCGAACTGGATTTCGAGGGGGCGCTCGACGCGCGCGTCGCGCTGCTCGCGGGACTGGACGAGGCGGTCATCGCGCAATGTCTCGCCGAGCGGGTGCGGATCATGCCGGGCGCGAAGGCGCTGGTGCGGACGATGCGGGCGAACGGCGCGGTGGCGGTGCTGGTGTCGGGCGGCTTCACCCGCTTCGCCGACCCCGTCGCCGCCGAAATCGGCTTCGATCGCGCGATCGCCAACGTGCTGCTGATCGAGGGCGGCCGGCTGACCGGCATGGTCGCCAAACCGATCGTCGGATCGGCGACCAAGGAGGACACATTGCTCGCCTGGATCGCCGAGCGCGGCATCGATCCCGCGCTGTCGCTCGCGGTGGGCGACGGCGCCAACGACCTTGCGATGATCAAGCGGGCGGGGCTCGGGGTCGCCTATCACGCCAAGCCGATCGTCGCCGCGGCAGCCAGCGCGCGCGTCGATCACGGCGACCTGTCGGCATTGCTTTATGCGCAGGGGTATGCGCGCGCCGACTGGGTCGAGGGATAGCGCCCGCCGCATCGCGCGGGATGCAGGCGGGTCAGGGGGCGACGATTACGCAGGCGACGCCCGTCGCCGCGCATGCTTTCTGTGCCGCTGCCTTCGATGCGAAGCCGCTGGCTTGCAGGCGGATCACATTGCCGGCCTTGGCATAGACCGGCTGCGCGCCGGCGAGCTTGCCGCGCACCCGCGACCATTGCGTCTGCGCGTTCGCCTGCGTGCTGAATGCACCGAGCTGGATCTTCCACGCGCCGCCGGCGGGCGCCGCCGCGGGGCGGGGCGGGGCGGGGCGTTTCTCATGCGCCACGATGCGATCGGCGACCGGGCGGTCGGGCGACAGATCGGCGGGGGCCGGTTTCTGGCGCGGCGGTGCCTTCGACGGGGTGGCGATCGGAACGGTGCCGCGACGCGGGGCGGTCGCCTCTGCCGCCATCATGCCGCCGCGGTCGGCGGCGGGCGGACCGGCGCGCAGGTCGGTCGCGTAGCGCTGCGCCAGCGCCGTGCCGCGCTGACGGTCGGCGGGCGTGATATATTGGTCCATCTGCGCCAGCGTCTCCGAAGCCGACTTCAGCCCCGCCTGTGACGCCATCGTCATCAGCGCATAGGCGCGGGGATAGTCGCGGGGCACGCCGTCGCCGTTGAACAGCATCGTGCCGAGCACCAGCTGGCCGCGCGGCTCGCCGCGCCGCACCGACTTCTCCAGCCACGGCGCGGCCTCCGCCTTGCGACCGGCCTGGAACAGCGCGAAGCCGTAATTGTCCTCGGCCTGCGGATGGCCTTGCAGCGCCGCCTTGCGGAACCAGCTTTCCGCCAGTGCCGGATCGAGCGGCACGCCGCGGCCGAGCTTGTATGCCTGGCCGAGGTTGAACTGCGCATCGGCGTCACCCGCGACCGCCGGGCCGCGCCATTGTGCCACCGCGCCGGCGAAGTCGCCGCGGGTCCAGGCGTCGACGCCGGCCTTGACCACCTGCGCCCCGGCCGGCGCGGCACCGGCGAGGCAGGCCAGCAGCGCGACCGCGATCCAACCGGTATTCCGCATCCTCGTCACCCTCTTCACCATATCGGCCGCATCATGCCCCGGACGCGCGCGCAGGCAAAGCCACATCGCGCAAAGCGCTACATTAACCGCCTGTTAGCGCTGTCCTGTCAGGTTCGCTTACGATTTGGCGGCACAGATTGAAGGGGGCCTATGCGCGTTCTCGCGATGGCATCGCAAAAGGGTGGTTCGGGCAAGACGACATTGTCCGGGCATCTCGCGGTGCAGGCCCAGCTCGCCGGGCACGGCCCGGTGGTCCTCATCGACATCGATCCGCACGGTACGCTGGCCGACTGGTGGGGCGATCGCACCACGGCCTATCCTGCCTTCGCGCAGACCGTCGTCGCGCGGCTTCAGGCGGATCTGGAAATGCTGCGCCAGCAGGGGGTCAAGCTGGTGATGATCGACACGCCGCCGGCGAACATGCTCGCGATCCAGAGCGTCATCGCCGTCGCCGAGCTGGTCGTCGTGCCGACGCGGCCGTCGCCGCACGATCTGCGTGCGGTGGGCGCCACCGTCGACCTGTGCCAGCGCGCGGGCAAGCCGCTGATCTTCGTCCTCAACGCCGCGACGCCCGACGCGCCGATCAACGCCGACGCCGCGGTGGCGCTGGCGCAGCATGGCAGCGTCGCGCCGGTGATCGTCCACCAGCGCCTCGATTACGCCACGGCGATGACCGACGGCCGCACGGTGATGGAAGTCGATCCCGGCGGCCGGTCGGCGGCCGAGATCGCGCAGCTGTGGAGCTACATCTCCGGACGGCTCGAGACCAATTTTCGTCGTACCGTGTTCAGCGTGCCGACGGTGCATGGCGGCGGCTTCGGGCCGCGCCCGGCGACGGGCGGCTTCGGCCGTCGGGTGGTCGGAGCATGAGCGCCGTGATCTCTTCCACCCCGCGGCTGGTCCTGACCTTCGGCCTGTCGGCGCTGGTGCTCGGCGGCTCGGTGGTCGGATGTACCGGCGGCAGCGGGCGGATTGCCGCGGCGAGCGATCGCAACGACCGGATCGTCGCGCGGACCGCGGAGCGGCACGCCGACGGTGCCGCGCGGGCGCTGGCCAAACGCGATCCCGTCAGCGCGATCGAACGCGCCGAGGCGGCGGTGGCGCTGGCGCCGCGCAATGCGGATTATCGGCTGGTGCTGGGGCAGGCGTATCAGCAGGCGGGGCGCTTCGCGTCGGCGCGCGATACCTTCGCCGAGGTGCTGGAACTGACGCCGGGCAACGGCAAGGCGGCGCTGAGCCTCGCGCTGGCCCAGATCGCCACCGGCGACTGGTCGGCGGCGCAGGCGACGCTGGCGCGCAACGCGGCGATCATTCCGGTCGGCGACCTCGGCCTCGCCACCGCGCTCGCCGGCAATCCGGCCGGGGCGATCGCGACGCTCAACGCGGCGGCGCGCGAACCGGGTGCCGACGCCAAGCTGCGGCAGAATCTGGCGCTGAGCTATGCGCTCGCCGGTCAATGGGCGATGGCGCGGGTCGCGGCGGCGGCGGATATGTCGCCTGCCGATGTCGATGCGCGGCTGGAGCAATGGGCGGCCTTCGCGCAGCCGCGCGCGGCGTCGGATCAGGTGGCGAGCCTGCTCGGCGTGACCGCCGGCGCCGACGGCGGGCGACCGGTCGCGCTGGCGCTCAACGCGCCGGTACCGGTGGTGCCGACGCAGGAGGCGCCCGTACGCACCGCCGCGGTCGAGACGCCGGCGCCGGCCTCGCCGTTCACCCGCGTCGTGTTCGCGCCGCCGCAGGAGGTGGCGCAGCCGCTGCCGACGATGCTGCGCGCCGCCGTCGCGCCGGTACGGCAGGCGGTGGCGCTGAAGGTACCCGCAGCGGTTGCAGGCGACTGGTATGTGCAGATCGGCGCGTACAGCAACGTCGCGGTCGCCAAGTCCGGGTGGACCGAGGCGACGCGGCGCTTCGCAACACTGACCGGGCAGCGGCCGACCGGGACGATGGTCGCGGCGGCGCAGGGGTCGCTCTACCGCGTGTCGGTGGGCGGATTCAGCCGCGCCGAGGCGGACCGGCTGTGCGGCCGCTATCGCGCCGAGGGCGGCGCCTGTTTCGTCCGCCGCGAGGCCGGCGACCGGATCGCGCAATGGCTGCGCGCGCCGGTGCAGGTGGCGGCGCGCTGATCAGACCTCGCGGCCGGCCTTCCACAGCCTGAGCACCCGGCCCTGAACGGGCAGGCCGTCGAACGGCGTATTGCCCGCCGAGGCGAAGGCCTCGCCGTCGACCTGCCACGGCGTGTCGGGATCGAACAGCATCAGGTCGGCGGGCTTGCCGACCTCCAGCGTCCCCGTCTCGAGCCCGAGCACCTGCGCCGGATTGACCGCCAGCATCGCCAGCAATCGCTCGAGCGGCAGCACGCCGTCACGCACCAGCAGCAGCCCGAGCGGCAGCAGCGTCTCCGCCCCCGCCATGCCCGCCGCCGAATCGACGAAGGGGAGGCGCTTCGCCTCCGGCCCGTGCGGATCGTGGCCCGAGGACAGGACGTCGATCGTCCCGTCCGCCACCGCGGCGCGCGCCGCCTGCCGGTCGCCCTCGCTGCGCAGCGGCGGCGAGAGATGGGCGTAGGTGCGGAAGTCGCTCATCGCGATGTCCGACAGATGGAGATGCGCGGGGGTGATGCCGCAGGTGACGCGCACGCCGCGGCGCTTGGCGGCGCGGATCAGGTCGAAGGCGGCGGCGGTCGTCGCCTGGCGGATGTGGAGACGCGCGCCGCTCTCCTCGGCGAGCATCAGGTCGCGCGCCACCGCCAACGCCTCGGCCACCGCCGGCGCGGCGGGCAGGCCGTGCCGTGTCGCCGTCTCGCCGTCGGTCGCCACCGCGCCCGCGGTCAGCGCGCCGTCCTCGCCATGCGCGACCACCGCAATGTCGAGGTCGCGGGCATAGGACAGGACGCGCAGCATCACGCCGCTGTCGGCGATCCAGCCGCGCCCGGTGCCCACCGCGCGCGCGCCGGCCGAGATGCAGATCGCCATCTCCGCCATGTCGGTGCCGGCGAGGCCCTGCGTCGCCGCGGCGATCGGGTGGATCCACAGATCGGGCTTGCCGATCAGCGCCGCGCGCTGGACGACGCCGGGATCGTCGAGCACCGGATTGCCGTCGGGCATCAATGCGACGCGGACGATGCCGCCGGCGCGGCAGGCGTCGCGATCGACCTTGAACACGCCGAGATCGACGATCCCCGGCGCCAGCAGCTTGCCGCCGCAGTCGACCGTCACCGCATCGCCGGGCAGCTCAAACGTGCCACGCGCGACGATCACGCCGTCGCGGACCAGCAGCCCGCCCGGCGCGACGCCGGCGACGGGGCAGGCGAGCCGCGCATCGAGGAAGGCGATCACGCTCATGCCCAGCCCTCCACGCCGCGCGCGCGCCGGGTGAGCACGTCGAGACACGCCATCCGCACCGCCACGCCCATCTCCACTTGCTCGGTGATCGCCGATTGCGGCCCGTCCGCCACCACCGAATCGATCTCCACCCCCCGGTTCATCGGCCCCGGATGCATCACCAGCGCGTCCGGCAATCTCGCCAGCCGTTCCGGCGTCAGCCCGTAGCGCAGCCGGTATTCGCGGCTCGACGGGATATAGCCGCCCGCCATCCGCTCGTTCTGGACGCGCAGCATCATCACCACGTCGGCGCCGACCAGCGCCGCGTCGAAATCGGTGAACGGCGTCACCCCCATCCGTTCGATCCCGGCGGGCATCAGCGTCGACGGCGCGCAGACGCGCACCTCGGCGGCGAGCGCGGTGAGCGCGAGGATGTTCGAGCGCGCGACGCGGCTGTGCAGCACGTCGCCGCAGATCACCACGCGCTGGCCGGCGATCGACCCCTTGCGGCGGCGGATGGTGAGCGCGTCGAGCAACGCCTGCGTCGGATGTTCGTGGCGGCCGTCGCCGGCGTTGAGCACCGGGCAATCGACCTTGTCGGCGATCAGCCGCACCGCGCCGCTCGCCATATGGCGGATGACGATGACGTCGGCGCGCATCGCGTTGAGCGTCTGCGCGGTGTCGATCAGCGTCTCGCCCTTCTTCACGCTCGACTGCGCCGCGTGCATGTTGACCACGTCGGCGCCGAGCCGCTTGCCGGCGATCTCGAAGCTCAGCAGCGTGCGCGTGCTGTTTTCGAAGAAGGCGTTGATCTGGGTGAGGCCGGCGAGCCGCTTGTCGGGCGCGGCATGGCTGCGGTTCGCCGCGACCCAGCTTTCCGCCTCGTCGAGCAGAAAGGCGATCTCATGCGGCTGGAGCCCGTCGATGCCGGTGAGGTGCCGGTGCGGGAAGACGGCGCCACCCTGGATCAGGGCAGCGGGGCGGTGGTCCGAACGGTTCATCAAGCGCGCCAGTTAGCGCGCAGGCGGGGTGGGGGCAAGCGGGGAGGGGGTCGCCGTCCAATTGTGGCGGGATTGGGGCAACATGGACAAGATGGACACTTGAACGGAAACGATCCGGCCTGATCGTTTCCGTTTTGGTGATGATGCGGGTCACGATGCGAAAGAGCGTTTAGGGTGTAGCAGAGGGGGTGGGGTGTAGGACAGGGGTGCGGGTCGGCGGCTGTCTCCGGTCAGGCGGCTTGCGCCACCCGCTCGACCTTGATGTCATCCTGATGCTCGCGCACCAGCGCAAGGTCGTAGGCGAGCTGCATACGCAGCAGCGTATCCGCCTTGATGCCGAACGCTTTTTCGAAGCGCAGCGCCATATCAGGGGACAATCCACCGTGGCCGTTGAGCAGATTGCTCAGTCCCTGACGCGACACGCCGAGGTGCTCGGCGAGCGCCTTCACGGTGATGCCGTGCGGCTCGACGACTTCGGTCTTGAGCCAGTCGCCGGTGTGGACCGCGAGCGACGGATGCAGACTAAGTGCCATGATAATCCTCCAGATCCATGTGCGAGAAGCGGATTTCCTCTCCCTTCACGTGCGGCGCCATGATTGTATGGTTGTTCAAGATGCCGTTACAATCGAGCAGAAACAGGAGGCAGTGAAATGATGGGCACATCGAATCAACTGGTGGCACTGCTCACCGCTGCCGTGATCGCATCTCCGGTTCTAGCCAGGCCTTCGCAGTTTCCGGCGCCCGTTGGAGTTACTTTGCTGCTCCGCGATCAAGCCATTGGCTGTTATCGGGGGTACAGCTTCTCGACGTCTTCGACCTTGAAGGACGTCGTCGACCATTATGATCGGCAGGCGAGGAAGTCCGGCTTGAATCGTTCCGCGGTTCAGCAACGTCCCGGGTTTCACTTCTCGACCTATAGCGACGCGTCCGGATTTTCTTTGAGCATAGCCGTAAACGCTCAATCGAAGCCGACCACGGCTACCGTCATGTACCGCGAGGGCAAGAGCCCAATCCGCTGCTGATGTTTCTGCCGATCCGCGGAGAAAGGCCGTCGTCGAGAAGAACCTGCTCTGACAGGCCATTTCGCAAGTCATCAGCGTTCTTGACGTATCACCAGCGCATCGATCGGCGCTTGCAGGATGTGCGCCACAGCGGCGGTCGATAGCGCAGCGGTACCGACATTTGAAGAATGGCCGCATCTTTGGTATATACATGGCATATGCAATGGAGGTTGCGAGATGGCCGAGCCCGCCCCGAGCCGCGACGTTCGCGAAGCGAAGCTGTTCCGCAACAACCGCAGTCAGGCCGTCCGCATTCCGGCGGAGTTCGAATTTTCCGGCAGTCGTGTCCTGATCCACAAGGAGGGTGATCGTCTCATCATCGAGCCGGAACCCCGGCCCAACCTGCTCGACACGCTTCGGTCCCTGTCTCCCCTCGATCCTTCCGATGCTTTTCCGGACGATCTCGACGCGCCGCTGTTGCCGCTCAAGGATATCGATCTATGAGCCGGACCCGCTATATGCTCGACACCAACATCGTGTCCGATCTGGTGCGCAGCCCTCAAGGCCGGGTCTTCGAACGGGTGGCTGCTCACGGGAGCGATGCGATGTGCATTAGCATCATCACCGCGGCCGAGTTGCGCTACGGATGCGCGAAGAAGGGTTCGCCCCGACTGGGCGCGCAGGTGGAGGCCATCCTCGCGAGCATCGACATTCTGGCCCTCGATGTCCCCGCCGACGCGGAGTACGCGGATATCCGTGCCGGACTGGAAGCTGTTGGCAAACCGATCGGTCCGAACGACCTGTTGATTGCGGCGCACGCTTACGCCGTCGGCGCAACGTTGGTCACTGCCAACGTCGGGGAGTTCCAACGTGTTCGAGGTCTCCGCGTAGAAAACTGGATCGGTTGATACAGTCTAGCGGAATTGCCTCCCCGGCATCTGTCCATCTTGGGAAAGACGGTGCCGCGTAATTTTGATTATCGTGATCCGCGCTCAAGTAACGGGACGGCCGGCAACTCACCCCTTACACCATCACCAGCGCGTCGATCGCCGCTTGCAGGATGTGCGCCGCGGCGAGGTTGTCGATCCGCTCGGCGCGTTTGGCGCGGCTCATGTCCTGTTCGATCATCGTGCGTTCCACCGCCACGGTCGACCAGCGTTCGTCCCACAGCAGGATCGGCAGGCCGAGGTCGTCGCAATTCTTCGCGAAGGCGCGGGTCGACTGGCTGCGCGGGCTCTCGCTGCCGTCGAGATTGAGCGGGAGGCCGAGCACCAGCCCCTCCACCTGCTGCGCGGTGGCGAGCGCGACCAGCGCCGCCTTGTCCTTGGTGAACTTGCTGCGGCGGATCAGCTCGGCGGGGCTGGCGAAGCTCCAGCCGGCATCGCACAGCGCGGTGCCGATCGTCTTGCTGCCGAGGTCGAGGCCGAGCAGGCGGCCGCCCGCCGGCAGCGCTTCGCGGAAGACGGCGCGGTCTGGGGTGATCATCGCTTCGCGCCGAAGGCGGCGAGACGGCGGAGCGCATCGGCGCGGACGTTGGCCCAGAACAGGCTGTAGTCGTAGACGTGGTAATTGTTGCCGGGCAGCACGTAGCTGCCGACCTCGGGCGGCTCGCCGATCAGCAGGAAGCCGCGCGGGCCGCAACGCGCGGGCACCTTGCCGGGCGCGATCATCGCGCTGCTGAGATCGGCCGAGGGGTAGAGCGTGCCCTGGTTGGCGGCGGCGGGGGCGACGGCGTCGGCGGTGCCGGTCAGCGGGTTGGTGCAGACGAGCGGCGTGTCGCGGCGCGGGCGGCCGTCGAACCCCTGCGTCTGGTCGTAGACGTCGGTGATCTGTTGCGGGTCGGCGGGCTCGGCGAAACTCTCCCACGACAGCAGGCAGCGCGCCTGATCGGGGCGGGTGCAGGCGGGCAGGCCGAGCGCGGCGAGGTCGGTGGTCTTCGACACCGGCCAGCCGACGACATAGGCGGCGACGATGCGCCTTGCGATCGGCTTGCCGGCGATCTGTTCGCGGAGCAGGCGGGTGAGGTGGAGCGCGCCCTGGCTGTGGCCGGCGAGGATGATCGGCCGCTTGGGATCGACCTGCCTGACGAAGGTGGCGAAGGCGGCGGCGACGTCGCCGTAAGCGAGGTCGAGCGCGCGATTGGCGTCGGCGACGCTGGTCAGGAAGGCGCCGAACGTCGCCTGCCGGTAGCGCGGCGACCAGATCTCGCCGGCGGCGTTGAACGCGCTCGCCTGGCCGCGCAGGAAGATCGCGGCGCGCGCATTGGTCTCGGCGTCGTCGAGCGTCGCGTTCCAATGGTCGCGGCCGATGTACGAGGTCGGGTGGATGAAGAAGACCGCCGCCTTCGGGCTCGGCTCGGGCGTGTAGCCGGCGGGGGTCCAGAGCGCGGGATTGGCCGGGATGTCGGGGCGGGCGATCCACATCGCGCGATCGTCATAGCGCTTCGGGTCGACGCGCGGCTGCGCCCTGAACGCCTCGGACGGGACCAGCGCCATGCGCAGGATCTCGACGCCGTAGAGGCGGTAGGCGAAGGCGCCGGCGATGACGAGCGCGATCAGGAACGCGAAGACGTAGAGGAATTTGCGGGCCAAGCGTGCGGGTTCCGGGCAGGGCAGGGAGGCCGCCTGATGGACGAGCCCCGGCGAACTGGCAACATACGGTTGCGCGCGGCCACGCAAGCGGAGGTTGCATCCGCCGAGCCGCCTCTGATAGGCGCAAGGCCATGTCCGTAGACACCGCCACCGTGAAGAAGGTCGCCGCGCTCGCGCGCATCGCGATCACCGACGAGGATGCCGCGCGCCTCGCCCCCGAACTCAGCAACATCCTCGGCTGGATCGAGCAACTGGAAGGGGTGGATACCGCCGGCGTCGAGCCGATGACCGCGGTCATCCCCAACCAGCTGCGCCTGCGCGAAGACGTGATCAACGCCGATCCGCTGACCGGCGGCGGCATCCGCGATGCGCTGATGGCCAATGCTCCCCAGGCGGAGCATGGCTTCTTTACCGTTCCCAAGGTGATCGAATAATGGCCGAGCTGACCGAATTGGGCGTCGCCGCCCTGCGCGACGGGGTGCGCAGCGGCGCTTTCTCCGCGGTCGAGGTTGCCGACGCCTTCGTGGTGAAGGTGGCGAAGGCCAAGCCCTTGAACGCCTTCCTCGTCGAGACGCCCGATCACGCGCTGGCCGCGGCGCGCGCCGCCGATGCCGCGCGCGCGGCGGGCGAGACGCTGAGGCCGCTCGCCGGCGTGCCGATCGGGATGAAGGACCTGTTCTGCACCAACGGCGTCGCGACCACCGCGGCGAGCCATATCCTCGAAGGCTTCGTGCCGACCTACGAATCGACGATCTCGCGGAAATTGTGGGATGCCGGCGCGGGGATGCTCGGCAAGCTCAACATGGACCAGTTCGCGATGGGCTCGTCGAACGAGACCAGCGCGTTCGGCAACGTGATCTCGCCGTGGCGGCGGCCGGGCAGCGACGCGCCGCTGGCGCCGGGCGGCTCGTCGGGCGGCAGTTCGTCGGCGGTGGCGGCGGGGCTGTGTCCGGGCGCGACGGGCACCGACACCGGCGGTTCGATCCGCCAGCCGGCGGCGTTCACCGGGATCAGCGGCATCAAACCGACCTATGGCCGCTGCTCGCGCTGGGGGACGATCGCTTTCGCCTCGTCGCTCGATCAGGCGGGGCCGATGGCGCGCGACGTGCGCGACTGCGCGATCCTGCTCGAGGCGATGGCCGGGTTCGACGCCAAGGACGCGACCTCGCTCCAGCTCGACGTGCCGCGCTGGGAACAGGGGTTGTCGGGCAATCTCGCGGGCAAGCGCGTCGGTATTCCCAAGGAATATCGCGTCGACGGCATGCCCGAGGAGATCGAGGCGCTGTGGCAGGCGGGGATCGACTGGCTGCGCGATGCGGGCGCCGAGATCGTCGAGGTCTCGCTGCCGCATACGAAGTACGCGCTGCCGGCCTATTACATCATCGCGCCGGCGGAGGCCTCGTCCAACCTCGCGCGCTATGACGGCGTGCGTTACGGCCTGCGCGAGCTGCCCGCCAATGAATCCGGGGGCGGGGCGGGGTTGCAGGACATGTATGCCGCGACCCGCGCCGCCGGCTTCGGGCCGGAGGTGAAGCGCCGCATCATGATCGGCACCTATGTGCTCTCGGCGGGCTTCTACGACGCGTATTACACGCAGGCGCAGAAGGTGCGGGCGCTGATCGCGCGCGATTTCGAGCGGGCGTTCGAACAGTGCGACGTGCTGCTGACGCCGACAGCGCCGTCGGCGGCGTTCGCGCTGGGCGAGAAGTCGGCCGATCCGATCGCCATGTATCTCAACGACGTGTTCACCGTCCCGTCGAGCCTTGCGGGCCTGCCGGCGATGAGCGTGCCGGGCGGGCTGGACAAGCAGGGGCTGCCGCTGGGTCTGCAGATTATCGGCAAACCGCTCGACGAGCAGGGCGTGCTGAACGCCGGGCTGGCGATCGAGCAGCGGGCGGGCTTCACCGCGCGGCCGCAGGCGTGGTGGTGATATCGACAACTCTAGCTGGTATGCGGATCTGATAAGGTAAGAGGCGGTCGATCCAAAGCTGTTGAAGACGGTACGGCGGAAAACAAGAGGAGGCCATTGTGGAACTTCTGTTTGCGGCGAAATCAAAGATTGACGACAAAGGTCGGGTGCAGATCAATCCATTGCTTCGCAAAAAGCTCGGGCTCAAGGCTGGGTGCCGTGTCGAATGGTCCATCAATAATCTTGGTCAGGTTGTCTTTCGCGCCGCCAAGCCGAAATATGTAAAGAAGCGTCCGATATGACTGAAGCCTCTACCTACCGCATCCAGGGCGCCACCGGCGAGTGGGAGGTCGTGATCGGCCTCGAGGTCCATGCGCAGGTCACCTCCAACGCCAAATTGTTCTCGGGCGCGGCGACCGCGTTCGGGGCGGAGCCGAACACGCAGGTCAGCCTCGTCGATGCGGCGATGCCGGGGATGCTGCCGGTGCCGAACATGGAGTGCATCCGCCAAGCGGTGCGCACCGGCATGGCGATCGACGCGCAGATCAATCGCTGGTCGCGGTTCGATCGCAAGAATTACTTCTACGCCGATCTGCCGCAGGGCTATCAGATCAGCCAGCTCTATCATCCGCTGGTCGGCGAGGGCGCGATCGAGATCAGCCCCGACGACAAGAACCCCGACGCGACCAAGACGATCGGCGTCGAGCGCATCCATGTCGAGCAGGACGCCGGCAAGCTGATGCACGACCAGCATCCGACGCGCTCCTATGTCGACCTCAACCGGTCGGGCGTCGCGCTGATGGAGATCGTCAGCCGGCCCGACATGCGCTCGCCGGCGGAGGCGGGGGCGTATCTGCGCAAGCTGCGCGCGATCCTGCGCTACGTCGGCTCGTGCGACGGCAATATGGAAGAGGGCTCGATGCGCGCCGACGTCAACGTCTCCGTGCGCAAGCCCGGCGGCGAGCTCGGCACGCGCACCGAGACGAAGAACGTCAATTCGGTGCGCTTCGTCATGGCGGCGATCGAATATGAGGCGAAGCGTCAGGTCGAGGTGATCGAGGACGGCGGCCGCATCGTCCAGGAGACGCGGTTGTTCAACGTCGAGAGCGGCACCACCCGCTCGATGCGCTCGAAGGAAGACGCGCACGATTACCGTTATTTTCCCGATCCCGATCTGCTGCCGCTCGAACTGGAGGAGGCGTTCCTCGCCGAATGCCGCGCGAGCCTGCCCGAACTGCCCGACGCCAAGCGCAAGCGGTACGAATCGCTCGGCATCTCGGCCTATCAGGCGGACGTGCTGACCGCCGAGGTCGAGGCGGCGCGCTGGTTCGACGCGTTGCTCGATGCCGGGGCCAAGCCGGTCGCGGCGGCGAACTGGACGACGTCGGAGCTGTTCGGCGCGCTCAACCGCACCGGACGCGATATCGCCGACTCGCCAGTGTCGCCGGCGCAGGCCGCCGAGCTGCTGGCGCTGGTCGCCGACGGCACGCTGTCGGGCAGCCTCGCCAAGCAGGTGTTCGAGGTGATGCTGGAGACGGGCGATGCGCCGTCGAAGATCGTCGAGGATCGTGGCCTCAAGCAGACCAGCGATACCGGCGCGATCGAGGCGGTGATCGCCGAGGTGATCGCCAAGAGCCCCAACCAGCTCGCGCAATATCGCGGCGGCAAGGAGACGTTGTTCGGCTTCTTCGTCGGCCAGACGATGAAGGCGATGGGCGGCAAGGCCAATCCGGCGGTGGTCAACGAGCTGCTCAAGAAGGCGCTCGCCTGACCTCCGCGTAGTGACGACGATCGAGCTCGACGGGCGCGGCTGGCGGAGCAGGGCGGACTTCTACGCCGCGCTGCTGCCGCGGCTCGGCGCGGAGCCGTGGGTCGGCGGCAATCTGGATGCATTGTTCGATTGTCTCGGCGGCGGGATCGCCGATCTGGTGCCGCCGTTCGAGGTGATCGTCCATCATGTCGGCGATCTGCCGGCGGACGAGCTTGCCTATGTGCGGCGTGCGGAGCAGGTGTTCGAGGACGCCCGTGCGGAGTTCGGGCGGGACGTGCGGTTGCGGTTCGTCTGAATTTGGGAGAGCAGGGATGATCGGTTTCGTTCGGGTCGCGACGCTTGCCCTGTCCCTCGTCGCGGTGCCGTTGGCGGCGCAACAGGCTGCGCCTGCGGCCGCGCCGGTACCCGCGCCGCAGCCGACGCCGGCGCTGCCGCGCGTCGCGTTGGAGACCAGCGTCGGGCGGTTCGTGATCGAGGCGGATATTGTGCATGCGCCGATCAGCGCAGGCAATTTCCTCAAATATGTCGACGGCAAGCGGCTCGACGGGGTGAACTTCTATCGCGCGGTGAAGATCGGCGACCATTTCGGCTTCGTGCAATTCGGGCCGGATGGCGAGATCAAGCGGCTGCTGCCGCCGATCAAGCATGAGCCGACGACGCAGACCGGCATCCGCCATACCGACTTCACCGTCTCGACCGCGCGGTTCGAACCGGGCAGCGCGCGCGGCGAGTTCACGATCAGCATCGGCGACCAGCCGTCGTTCGATGCGGACCCGAGCAAGCCGGGCGACAATCTCGGCTATGCGGCGTTCGGCCGTGTCGTCGAGGGGCAGGATACCATCCTGAAGGTCTTCGACGCGCCGGTGTCGCCGACCGCAACGCTGCGCGGCGCGTTCAAGGGCGAGGTGCCGGTGACCAAGGTGACGATCCTCACCGCGCGGCGGGTGAAATAGGAGGGGTTTCAATTCCTCCCCCGCCAGGGGGAGGTGGCGCCGCGAAGCGGTGACGGAGGGGGAGGATACGGTCAGCTTGGCCGTATGCAGAAACGCCCCCTCCACCACCCGGCTACGCCGGGCGGTCCCCCTCCCCCGCTGAAGCGAGGGAGGAATTTGGCGGCGTGGTTTCAATCGACCGTTAGACGGCCCCAGTGGCGGGGCTAGTCGAAACGTCCTGCGTCCCAATGCCCTTCGACAGGCTCAGGGCGGACGGGGTGGGGGTGCGGTGAGGCCAATCCGGCGACGGAATGGGGCAAGGCCAACCCGCAAAAAAGACGGCCCCGCAGGGCCGCCTCGTCATTGTTGCGTCAGGTCCTGGTTCTTGACCTCGCCGCCGGTGCCGCTGTTGCCGTCGAAGGCGCCGGTGTCGGTAAAGCGCGAGGGTTCCTCGCCGCCTTCGCCGCGGGCGACCGCGTCGGCGCGGGCTTCGACCGCCTGTTCGATGTCGCTGCGCTCGTCCTCACGGGCGTCCGGATTGCTGTCCGGTGCGTCCTCGGGAAGGGCGTTGGGATCGGTGCTCATGCTCAGATCTCCGCCGGCTGCGATGTGCCGGGATCGGTGGCGGGGATCGTCGGCGAGGGGACGTCGACGTCGGGCGCGGGCGTCTGGATCTCGGGCGGCGGTGAATCGGGCTGGACCGGTTGCGGGGTGGGGGCCGGCGTTTCGGGTGGGGGCTGGGTTGCCATGTCGGTCTCTCCTTCATATGACCCAACGTTCCGGGTGCGCGCCGGTTGCCTCTTCGCTTGCCCCCGGGCGCTACGCTGGTATAGACGCGCGCCCAACGGCGGGTCCTTTGTGCGGGCGTGGCGGAATTGGTAGACGCAGCAGGTTTAGGTCCTGCCATCGCAAGATGTGGGGGTTCGAGTCCCTTCGCCCGCACCAGTCCCGCCGCTTTCGGGCGGGACGGCAGCCTTATTGAATTTCCGTCAGATTTCTCAAGATTGAAGGCCGAACATGCAGACTGTCGAGACGTTGAACGAGGGCCTGAAGCGTGCCTACACGCTGACCATCACCGCCAAGGACATCGATGCCAAGGTCGATGCCGAGGTGAAGCGCATCGCGCCGCAGGTGAAGATGCCCGGCTTCCGCCCCGGCAAGGTCCCGGCCAATCTCGTGCGCAAGATGCATGGTGAATCGCTCGCCGCCGACGCGCTCAACAGCGCGATCCAGCAGGGCGTGCAGCAGCTAATCGCCGACAAGGCGCTGCGTCCCGCGATGCAGCCCTCGGTCGCGCTCAACGACGATTACGCACCCGGCCAGGACGCCGCGGTCACCGTCGAGCTGGAAGTGCTGCCGGCCGTCCCGGCACCGGCGATCGATTCGCTCAAGCTCGAGCGGCTGACCGTGCCCGTCGCCGACGAACTGGTCGACGAGCAGCTGCAGAAGTTCGCCGACCAGTCGAAGAAGTGGGATGACGCCGACGACAAGGCCGCCGAGACCGGCGACCTCGTCACCGTCGATTTCGTCGGCAAGACCGCTGACGGCGTCGCCTTCGACGGCGGCACCGGCACCGACATGGGCGTCGAGCTCGGTTCGGGCCGCCTGATCCCCGGTTTCGAGGAGCAGCTCGTCGGCGTGAAGCTCGGCGAGGAGAAGGTGCTCAACGTGACCTTCCCCGAGGATTACGGCGCCAAGGAGCTCGCCGGCCAGCCCGCGACCTTCGAGATCACCGTCAAGAAGATTCAGGTCGCCGCGGAGAGCAAGATCGACGAGGATCTCGCCAAGAACCTCGGGCTCGAGAGCCTCGAGCAGCTGCGCGGCCTGATCAAGGGTCAGATCGAGCAGGAGCATAACGGCCTCACCCGCACCCACATGAAGCGCAAGCTGCTCGACCAGCTCGCCGAGGGTCACGATTTCGAAGTGCCGCCGTCGATGGTCGAGGCCGAGTTCGCGCAGATCTGGCAGCAGCTGGAGCATGAAGCGACGCACGAGGAAGATCCCGCCGCAGCGCTCGCCGAGATGGAAGCCGAGCGCGACGATTACCGCAAGATCGCCGAGCGCCGCGTGCGTCTGGGTCTGCTGCTGTCCGAAATCGGCCAGGCGAACGGCGTCGAGGTGTCGCAGCAGGAGATGAACCGGTTGATCGCGCAGGCCGCGCAGCAGTATCGCGGCGAGGACCAGCAGCGCTTCATCCAGTATGTCCAGCAGGAGCCGATGGCGGCCGCCCAGCTGCGCGCGCCGCTGTACGAGGACAAGGTCGTCGACTTCCTGTTCGACAAGGCCGAGGTGACCGACCGCGAAGCGACCCGCGAGGAGCTGGAAGCCGCGATCGAGAGCGAGGACGGTTTCGCGACCGGCACGCACACGCACGATCACGACAACCACAAGCCCAAGGCGAAGAAGGCCGCGGGCGAGGCCAAGCCGAAGAAGGCCGCCGCCAAGAAGCCGGTCGCCGAGGGCGACAATGCGGCGACCGAGACCCCGGCCGAGGATGCCGGTGCCGAAGCGCCCGCCAAGAAGCCGCGCGCCAAGAAGGCCGCCGCGCCGGTCGAGGCCGAGACCGCGGTGACCGAATCGTCGCCGGTCGCCGCCGAGGCCGCGGAAGGCACCGAGGCCGCCGACGCCCCGGCGAAGAAGCCGCGTGCGAAGAAGGCCGCCGCGTCGAGCGAGGGCTGAGACTGATGGGGGAGGGGGCCGCGGTCCCCTCCCCACCATCGTCATCCCCGCGTAGGCGGGGATCCATAGACGCTGACGCTGCGGCTCCATTGGAGACCTGCGCGTCTGGATCCCCGCCTGCGCGGGGATGACAAAACGCAGTGTATTATGCCAAACCCGTTGGTGCTGAGCCTGTCGAAGCCTCGTGAGACTCACAGCCCTTCGACAGGCTCAGGGCAAACGGACGGATATCGGGTAGACGCATGCCGAGCGCCGCGATGAGGATTCACCCGTGACGCAACCGACGATCGCAGTCCTGCTGCCCTGCTACAACGAGGCTGCGGCGATCGCGCAGACCGTCGCTGGCTTCCGCGCCGCGCTGCCGGACGCCACCGTCTACGTCTATGACAACAATTCGACCGACGACACCGTCGTGGTCGCGCGCGCAGCCGGCGCCGTGGTCCGGACCGAGCGCATCCAGGGCAAGGGCAATGTCGTCCGCCGGATGTTCGCCGATATCGATGCCGACGTCTATGTGATGGCCGATGGCGATGCGACCTATGACGCCGCCTCCGCCCCCGCCCTGGTCGCGCGGCTGCTCGACGAGCAATGCGACATGGTCGTCGGCAGCCGGATCAGCCAGGTGCAGGAGAGTTATCGCCGCGGCCATCGCTTCGGCAACGCGCTGCTCACCGGCATGCTCGCGCGGCTATTCGGGCGCAGCTTCACCGATATCCTGTCGGGCTATCGCGTCTTCTCGCGCCGCTTCGTCAAGAGCTTCCCGTCGCTGTCCTCGGGCTTCGAGATCGAAACCGAGATCAGCGTCCATGCGCTCGAACTCAAGATGCCCTGCGCCGAGATCGAGACGCCTTATTTCGCGCGGCCGGAGGGGTCTGCTTCGAAGCTAAGCACCTATGGCGACGGCTTCCGCATCCTCAACACCATCCTGACGCTGTACCGGATCGAGCGGCCGCTGCTGTTCTTCGGGGTGATCGGCGCGCTGCTCGCCGGCATCGGGGTGGCGATGAGCGTGCCGCTGGCGATCACCTATATGCACACGCATCTGGTGCCGCGCTTCCCGACCGCGATCCTGATCACCGGGCTGATGATCATCGCCGCGCTGTGCGGCTTCGCCGGTCTGATCCTCGATACCGTGGTGCGCGGCCGGCGCGAGGTGCGCCGGCTCGCCTATCTCACCCATCCCGCTCCGACCGCCGGGGCTTGAACTCCCCCGCGGGAGCGCCGATGTTGGCGATCTTCGGGGCATATAGAGAGATTTTCATGCATAATCCGTTCGAGACCGGCGACTTCATGAGCCCGATGGCCAGTGCCGGCCTTGGTTTGCAGCAGACCCAAGCGGGGCTCGTGCCGATCGTCATCGAACAGTCGAACCGCGGTGAGCGCTCGTTCGATATCTTCAGCCGCCTGCTGCGCGAGCGGATCATCTTCGTCACCGGCGGCGTCGAGGACGGCATGGCCAGCCTCATCACCGCGCAGCTGCTCTTCCTCGAGTCCGAGAACCCGAAGAAGGACATCTTCATGTACATCAACTCGCCGGGCGGCGTCGTCACGGCGGGCATGGCGATCCACGACACGATGCAGTACATCCGTCCGCGCGTCGGCACGGTCTGCATCGGTCAGGCGGCGTCGATGGGCAGCTTCCTGCTCGCCAGCGGCGAGCCGGGCATGCGTGTGGCGCTGACCAACGCGCGGATCATGATCCACCAGCCGTCGGGCGGGGCGCAAGGCATGGCGTCGGACATCGAGATCCAGGCCAAGGAAATCCTGCGTATCCGCGCCCGGATGAACCAGCTGTACGCGCAATATACCGGCCAGCCGATCGAGGAGATCGAGCGCCGGATGGATCGCGACACGTTCCTGGAAGCGCATGAAGCCAAGGAATTCGGATTGGTCGACGAGGTGTTCGACAAGCGTCCGAGCCCCTCGGAAGACGTTGCCCAAGCGGCATAAAGGCGCAGTTCCGCGCCCGGCCGTGCCGTTAGGGACGTTTGGGCGTTGTGGTTTGCGTAACGGCCGGTCTACCATGACCGGCCTCACCAGCGGGGCCTCACCCGCGACAAGGAAGTTTGAATGACGAAACTGAGCGGTGGCGACTCGAAGAGCACCCTCTACTGCTCGTTCTGCGGCAAGTCGCAGCACGAGGTCCGCAAGCTGATTGCCGGACCCACCGTGTTCATCTGCGACGAGTGCGTCGAGCTGTGCAACGACATCATCCGTGAGGAGACGAAGTCGGCGCTGGTGTCCAAGAAGGATGGCGGCGTGCCGACTCCGCAGGAGATCTGCGACGTCCTCGACGATTACGTGATCGGCCAGAAGCGCGCCAAGCGCGTGCTGTCGGTGGCGGTGCACAATCATTACAAGCGGCTCAACCACGGCGCCAAGGGTGCCGACGTCGAGCTGAGCAAGTCGAACATCCTGCTTGTCGGGCCAACCGGCTGCGGCAAGACGCTGCTGGCGCAGACGCTGGCGCGCATCCTCGACGTGCCGTTCACAATGGCGGATGCGACGACGCTGACCGAGGCGGGCTATGTCGGCGAGGATGTCGAGAACATCATTCTCAAGCTGCTTCAGGCGTCCGACTATAACGTCGAGCGCGCGCAGCGCGGCATCGTCTATATCGACGAGATCGACAAGATCAGCCGCAAGGCCGAGAATCCGTCGATCACCCGCGACGTGTCAGGCGAGGGCGTGCAGCAGGCGCTGCTCAAGCTGATGGAAGGCACCACCGCGAGCGTACCGCCGCAAGGCGGGCGCAAGCATCCGCAGCAGGAGTTCCTGCAGGTCGACACGACGAACATCCTGTTCATCTGCGGCGGCGCCTTCTCGGGCCTCGAGAAGATCATCGGCGATCGTTTGCAGGGCAAGTCGATCGGTTTCGGCGCCTATGTGGCGGCGCCCGAGGAGAAGCGCACCGGCGAGCTGCTGCGCCAGACCGAGCCGGAGGATCTGCTCAAGTTCGGTTTGATTCCCGAGTTTGTCGGCCGTCTGCCGGTGATCGCGACGCTGGAGGATCTCGACATCCCGGCGCTGGTCAAGATCCTGTCCGAGCCGAAGAACGCGCTGGTGAAGCAATATCAGAAGCTGTTCGAGATGGAGCAGGTCGAGCTGGACTTCACCGACGATGCGCTGGTGACGGTCGCCAAGAAGGCGATCGAGCGCAAGACCGGTGCGCGCGGGCTGCGTTCGATCCTCGAGGCGATCCTGCTCGACACGATGTTCGACCTGCCCGGCATGGACGGCGTCGACGAGGTGATGATCGACAAGGACGTGATCGAGGGTCGCAAGGAACCGATCCGCGTCTATGCCGAGAAGAAGAAGGATGGGGCGGGCGCTGCGGCCTGATCCATTCCTGTGGAAACGATGAGGAGGGGCGTCGCGCGAGCGGCGCCCCTTTTTCGTGGGGCGGTGGCTGGTCATTGGTAGTTCTGGCATTGCCGCATTGCCACATTGGTCGAGAGGCGCTGGCGCGTCCGCCCCATCTTTAGTGTTCCCGCGAAGGCGGGAACCCAGGGCCAAGCGGAACACCGTCCGGTAGCGTGCGGGACTCCTGGGGCTCCCGCCTGCGCGGGAGCACTGGCGATGTTTTGCGCGGGAGCACTGGCGAGGTTTTGTGCGGGAGCACTGGCGAGGTTTTGCGCGAGCGCACTGGTGAGGTTTTGACGCGTGCTCGTGCCCGCGGGAGCGCGATAGCTAACAAATTCCGCACCTTCGCTAGGTGCATTCGACGTTTTGCAGACGCCCGCCTTTGCCGGGTCGCCGGGAGGATTTGCAAAAACCGTGTGGGCCGGGGTGATGGGTCGGGCGGGCCGCGCTCCGCATTCGAGAGGTCGTAATTGCCGGCGAAAACGATGGCGTGACATCGCCCGCGCGTCGCATCGCCTCATCCGGCGTTAACGTTGCCGGCCCCACGGGGGCGTTCAAACGACGGAGCGACGATGGCAACGACACGGATCGAGACCGCACGCGGCCTCAGCCCCCTATGGCACGAAGGCCGCGGACCGCTCGCGATACTGCCGCCGCTGCTGTTCCGCGACCGGCGGCCGTGGCTGGCGATCCTCGTCGGCTGGCTGCTGACCATCGTCGGCAGCATCGCGCTGAGCACCGCGATCGATCATCTCGTCCCGGGCAATCCCGGGCCGGATCTCGGCGATACCTCGGGACCGGTGAAGCTGTTCCTCGTCGCCGGCTTCAGTCCCGTCGTCGAGACGCTGATCATGGCGGGCGTCCTCAGCCTGTTGCTGCGCTGGCTGAGCGGGTGGCAGGCGGTCCTGGCGAGCAGCGCCTTGTGGGGAATCGCGCACAGCCTCGCCTCGCCGTGGTGGGGGGCGGTGATCTGGTGGCCGTTCCTGATCTTCTCGACGCTCTACGTGACATGGCGGCCGCGCGGCTTCTGGTGGGCAGTCGGCGTCGTGGTGGCGGTGCACGTCCTCCAGAACCTGTTCCCGGCGATCCTGCTCGTCATGGGCGACTGACCGCCGCCGGCGAAACAGGCGTGGCGCCCGCCGCGTCGGCGTCCTAGACCCGGAGCGACGCCAGAAAGACGAGCCGGACCATGACCTTATCGGAACGCTACCATCGCGACGGCCATGTCGGCCTGCCGCATCTGTTCGTGCCCGAGGTGCTGCTCGCTTTCTACCGGATGATGCAGGCCGATCTGCAGGCGGCGGGGCGACCGTTGCAGAGCTTCACCGCTCGCGGGCCGTTGCTGCGCCAGCCGGCGATCGAGGTCTATGCGTTCCAATATGCGCCGATGCTCACCTTCCTGTGGGGGCTGACGCCGCGGGTCGCCGAGGTGGTGGGGTGCGAGCTGCTGCCGACCTATGCCTATTTCCGCGCCTATCAGCAGGGCGACGTCTGCCGGGTCCATTCGGATCGGCAGGCGTGCGAGCACAGCCTGTCGCTGACCATCGCTTACGGCGACGACCGACCATGGGCGCTGTCGGTCGCGACCGAGCGAAGCGAGGTGCCGCAGCCGCAGGTCAGCGACGATTTCGGCACGCAACCCTATGCGTCGGTGGCGATGCAGCCGGGTGACGGGGTATTGTATCAGGGGACGCATCACCGGCACGGCCGGCTCGAGGCCAATCCCAACAGCTGGTCGGCGCACCTCTTCCTGCATTGGGTGGAGAAGGACGGGCGCTATCGCGATCAGGCGTTCGACCGTCCGGCGCAGGCGCGCGCCGCACAGGGGCGCTAAACGGGACCGGTGTATTGCTCTTGATCCGTATCAAAGTGTTAATGGCATTCCGCTGCGGCGATCAATACGGACCTTTTCGCGGCGCAAGAGCATTGGCCTTGCGTAACGATCTGGAGACGAAAGCATGACCGTGACCAAGGGCTGGATGGGGCTGCCGCTATGGGCGATCCTGTTCCCGGCGCTCGGCGTGCCGGTGGTGCTGCTGTCCGTCTATGCGATGGGGACGATCGGCACGATCGTCGCCGCGGTCGTGCTGATCGGCGCGGTCGTGGCGGCGGTGCATCATGCGGAGGTCGTCGCGCATCGCGTCGGCGAGCCGTTCGGAACCTTGGTGCTGGCGATCGCGGTGACCGTAATCGAGGTGTCGCTGATCGTCTCGCTGATGCTGTCGGGATCGGGCGACGTCGCCGCGCTGGCGCGCGACACGGTGTTCGCGGCGATCATGATCATTTTGAACTTCATCATCGGGCTGTGCCTGCTGACCGGCGGGATCACGCATGGCGAACAGCGCTTCACGCTGCGCGGGATCAGTGCCGCGCTGGCGACGCTCGCCGCGCTGGTCGTCCTGTCCCTGATCCTGCCCAATTACACGACCAGCGCGGCAGGGCCGACCTATGCGCCGTCGCAATTGATCTTCGTCGCGATCGTCAGTCTGGTGCTCTACGGCACGTTCGTACTGGTCCAGACGGTGCGGCATCGCGACTATTTCCTGCCCGCGGGCGATATCGCGCCGGAAGAACATGCACCGCCGCCGAGCGACCGCACCGCGTGGATCGCGTTCGGCATCCTGCTGGTCGCGCTGGTCGTGGTGGTGCTGCTCGCCAAGGGACTGTCGGCGCAGGTCGAGGCGGCGATTCTCGCCGCCGGGCTGCCGCTGGCGATCGTCGGCGTGGTGATCGCCGCGCTGGTGCTCGCGCCGGAGAGCCTCGCCGCTTACAATGCTGCGCGGCGCGACCGGTTGCAGACCAGCCTCAACCTCGCGCTGGGATCGGCGCTGGCGACGATCGGACTGACCATCCCGGCGGTGGCGATCGTCAGCCTCGTGCTCGGTCTGCCGCTGGCGCTGGGGATCGGGGCGAAGAGCATGACGCTGCTGGCGCTGTCGCTGTTCGTGACGACGATCTCGCTCGGCACCGGACGGACCACGGTGCTGCAGGGCGTCGTGCATCTGGTGATCTTCGCGGCGTATCTGTTCACCACGGTGGTGCCGTAAAGGCGCGCGTGGCCAAGCGCGGATCGCATATGAGTGTTTATGTGAGCCCACCGCCTTCCAACCCCACCCCGTCACCCCGGACTCGTTCCGGGGTCCACCCTGCGGCGAGGAGAACGGCTTGAAAGGGCACCATTCTCTTGCGGCCCGGTGGACCCGGGAACGAGTCCGGGGTGACGAAGAATATGTGGAAGCGGCTTGATCCTCGTCCCCGCAGTCATATGCGATAGCCTTGCCTTGGCGGGGGAGGAAGTTTCGCCAAGCTTGGAACGTCGACCCGGCCTAGCGCGGGCGCTGGCGGCTGGCGAGCCACAGTCCACCGGCGATCTGCGCGAGCGCATAGAGTTGCCGCCGGCCGGGACGGTCGACGAACGGCGCGACCGTCCTTTCCGCGCCGAGCGCCTCCTCCTTCCACAGATCGACGTGGCGACGCGGCTGGAGGAGGCCGACGAGGCCGTCGCCGACCATGAAGATTGCCGCCATTTCGGCAGCGCGGGCGGTCCAGGGCTGGGTCGTCATCGCAGGCTCCTCGATCACTTGGGTTTGGGCTGCGCGGCCTTCCACGCCTGATAGGCGTCGATCGCGTCGTCCTGCTTGAGCACGCGCGCCATCGGATCGACGACGACGTGCGCGCCCGCCGGCACGGTGATCGTCGCGACGCCGCCGGTCATCGCCACCTTCTGGACGACGTCGTCGACCGACACCTCGACCGGCAGCGGGAAGGGCTTGTTGGTCGGCGAGGTCCATTTCAGCGTGAGCTGCGTCGCATTGCGCGTTGCGGTCAGCTTGGGCAGCGCCGCCTGATAGAGATAGACGTCGAAGAACCACTGCCAATCCTGCCCGGTCACCTGCTTGACGTAGCCGATGAACTCGGGCGTCGTGCGGAACACGGGCTGGAAATTGCCCGGCGCGGGATCGGCGCGGCCGTAGACGGTCCAGCGCAGGATCTCGTCGAATTGCTTGTCGCCGATCGCGTTGCGCAGCGTGTGGAGTACCCACGCGCCCTTGTAATAAATGTCGCCGCCGCGGCCCGGCGCGGTCTTGTAGACGTCGTCGGCGGTCTGCGGCTTGCCGGCGACCAGCGCCGACTGGTTGAGAATCTTCGGCCGCATGTCGAGCATCATCGCCGCATAGCGCGCGTCGCCGTCGCGCCAGCGGCCGTAGAGCGGCTGCATATATTCGGTGAAGCCCTCGTGCATCCAGAAGTCGTCCCAATTGGGCGCGGTCATCTGGTTGGCGAACCATTCGTGGCCGAATTCGTGCTGGAACAGCCAGTCGAAGCCCTCGGGCGCCTTGGCATAGTCGTTGCCGTAGGCGTTGATCGTCTGGTGCTCCATGCCCTTGTGCGGGGTCTCGACCACGCCGACCTTCTCGTTCGCCCAGGGGTAGGGGCCGACGACGCTTTCGTAGAAGTCGAGCGTCGGCGCGAATTCGGCGAACAGCTTCTCCGCTTTCTCCTTCTCGCCGGGCAGATACCAATAATACATCGGTATCTCGTTGCCGTATTTGCTCTTGTAGGTGCCGGTCAGCTCCTCATACGGGCCGACGTTGAGCGCGATCGTATAGGGGTTGGGGTGCGCGACCTCCCAGTTCCAGGTGCTGCGGCCGTCGTCGAGATGATCCACGCCGAGCAACTTGCCGTTCGACGGCGCCTTCAGCCCCTTGGGCACGGTGATGTGCAGCGTCACCGTCTGCGGCTCGTAGGTCGGATAATCGATGCACGGCCAGAACAGGTCGCAGCCCTCGCCCTGCACCGCGGTGGCGATCCACGGACTGCCGTCGGGCGTCTTGGCCCACACGAAGCCGCCGTCCCACGGCGCGCGCACCGCGGTATGCGGGCGGCCGCCATAGGTGATCTTGACGGTGAGCTTGGCGTCCTTGGCGGCCTTCTTGACCAATTTGATCGTCATCCGGCCTTCGGGGTTGCTGAACCCCGCCGAATCGACGCCATCGACGGTCACCGCGGTGACGGTGAAATTCTTGTCGAGATCGACCACCAGCCGGTCGATCCGCTCCTTGGCGGTGAAGACGAGCGTCGCGGTGGCGTTGATCACCTCGCGCTCGGGATCGACCTCGAACTGCAGGTCGGCGGTGTCGAACGTCACCTTCTTCTGCGCGGCGTCGAGCGGCCCGCCCGAGGCGGCGGTCTGTGCGCTGAGCGGCGGCTTGCCCGGCTCGGCGGCATAAGTGCTGGCCGACAGCAGCAATAGGGCGGCGAACGGCAGGCGTAGCGGCATTCTGTACTCCCGGATGGAAGCGGCGGGTTTCGGCGCTCGGCGGAAGGATGACAAGACCTGCCGTGCCGTGAGCGCGACGATTGATGGATACGCCCCGATCCCCATATAGTGTATCAAAGCCACCCCGTTCGAGGTGGCACCGGAGTATCCATGATCACATTCCCCGTTCTGCCGCTGCGCGACATCGTCGTGTTCCCGCACATGATCGTGCCGCTGTTCGTCGGACGCGACAAATCGGTCGCCGCGCTGGAAGCGGCGATGGGCGCGGACAAGGAGATCTTCCTCGTCGCGCAGCTCGACCCCGCCGAGGACGATCCCGGCCGCGAGGACCTGTACGAGGTCGGCGTCACCGCGACCGTGCTGCAATTGCTGAAGCTGCCCGACGGCACCGTGCGCGTGCTGGTCGAGGGCAAGGCGCGCGGTCGCCTGGGCGAGCTGTCGGAGGGCGACGGCTTTCTGCAATCGACCGTCGAGATGCTCGAGGAGCGCGAGGCGGAGGGTATCGAGGTCGAGGCGCTGATGCGCTCGGCGGTCGAGCAGTTCGAAACCTATGCCAAGCTCAACAAGAAGCTGCCGGCCGAGACCGCACAGCAGCTCGGCGAGATCACGAAGGCGTCGAAGCTCGGCGACGCGATCATGGCCAACGTGCAGGTCAAGGTCGCCGACAAGCAGGCGCTGCTGGTCGAGCTAGACCCCGTCAAGCGGCTGGAAATGGCCTATGCGCTGATGGAAGGCGAACTCGGCGTCCTGCATGTCGAGAAGAAGATCAAGAGCCGCGTCAAGCGCCAGATGGAGAAGACGCAGCGCGAATATTATCTCAACGAGCAGCTGAAGGCGATCCAGCGCGAGCTGGGCAATAGCGACGACGAGAGCGACGGCGACGAGATCGCCGAGCTGACGCAGAAGATCGCGACGCTCAAGCTCAGCAAGGAAGCGCGCAGCAAGGCGACGTCGGAGCTGAAGAAGCTCAAGACGATGGCGCCGATGAGCGCCGAGGCGACCGTCGTGCGCAACTACCTCGACGTGCTGCTCGGTCTGCCCTGGGGCAAGAAGTCCAAGATCAAGAAGGACATCGCCGCGGCGCAGGCGGTGCTCGACGAGGACCATTATGCGCTGGAGAAGGTCAAGGACCGGATCGTCGAATATCTCGGCGTGCAGGCGCGCACCAACAAGCTGAAGGGGCCGATCCTCTGCCTCGTCGGCCCGCCGGGCGTCGGCAAGACCAGCCTCGGCAAGTCGATCGCCAAGGCGACCGGGCGCGAGTTCATCCGCCAGTCGCTGGGCGGCGTGCGCGACGAAGCCGAGATCCGCGGCCATCGCCGCACCTATATCGGCTCGCTGCCGGGCAAGATCGTCACCAACCTCAAGAAGGCCGGCACGTCCAACCCGCTGTTCCTGCTCGACGAGATCGACAAGCTCGGTCAGGATTTCCGCGGCGATCCGGCGTCGGCGCTGCTCGAGGTGCTCGACCCCGAGCAGAACGGCAAGTTCAACGATCATTATCTCGAGATCGACATCGATCTGTCCGACGTGATGTTCGTCTGCACCGCCAACACGCTCAACCTGCCGCAGCCGCTGCTCGACCGGATGGAGATCATCCGCCTCGAAGGTTATACCGAGGACGAGAAGGTCGAGATCGCCAAGGGCCATCTGATCGAGAAGCAGATCGAGGCGCACGGCCTGAAGCCGGGCGAGTTCACGCTGACCGAGGACGGCCTGCGCGCGCTGATCCAGAAATACACGCGCGAGGCGGGCGTTCGTACGCTGGAGCGCGAGATCGCGCGGCTGGCGCGCAAGGCGCTGCGCCAGATCCTCGAAGGCAAGGTGACCAGCGTCACGGTGACGCCCGACAATCTCGGCGAGTTCGCGGGCGTGCAGAAGTTCCGCCACGGGCTCGGCGAGACCGAGCATCAGATCGGCGCGGTCACCGGCCTTGCCTGGACCGAGGTGGGCGGCGAATTGCTGACGATCGAAAGCGTCACCGTGCCGGGCAAGGGCGCGGTCAAGACCACGGGCACGCTGGGCGACGTGATGAAGGAATCGGTGCAGGCCGCCTTCAGCTTCGTCCAGGCGCGCAGTCCGAGCTATGGCATCAAGCCGTCGCTGTTCCACCGCAAGGACATCCATATCCACCTGCCCGAGGGAGCGGTGCCCAAGGACGGTCCGTCGGCGGGCATCGGTCTGGTGGTCTCGATCGTCTCGACGCTGACCGGCGTGGCGGTGAAGAAGGATGTCGCGATGACCGGTGAGGTCACCTTGCGTGGCCGCGTGTTGCCGATCGGCGGGCTCAAGGAGAAGCTGCTCGCGGCACTGCGCGGCGGCATCACCACGGTGCTGATCCCGCAGGAGAACGAAAAGGATCTCGCCGACATTCCGCAGAACATCAAGGACGGGCTGACCATCGTGCCGGTCGCGCATGTCGACGAGGTGCTCAAGCTGGCGCTGACCGAGCCGCTGTCGGCGATCGAGTGGACGGATGCCGATGAACTCGCCGCATTGCCCCCGGCGGGGGTTGCGCCTGCGGGCGGTGAGTTGCATCACTGACCCAAGGGCGGCTAGGCCGTCGTTAACGTTTTGAAACCGCTGCGCCTTACAGAGCGCAACGGTATCGATTGACTCTGCCGGTCGGGGCGGCCTTATTGGTCGTTCTGGCTTGGCAATGATTCTTCTTAGGGTTCGAAGGGGGCAGTATTCCATGAACAAGCAAGAGCTGATCGCGACGGTCGCGGACACCTCGGGGCTCGCCAAGGGCGATGCGATCAAGGCGGTGGAAGCGGTCTTCGATGCGATCACCGACAGCTTGAAGAAGGGCGACGAGGTTCGTCTGGTGGGGTTCGGCACCTTCTCCGTGTCCAAGCGCAAGGCGTCGCAGGGCCGCAATCCCCGCACGTTGGAGCCGATGACGATCAAGGCGTCCAACCAGCCCAAGTTCAAGGCCGGCAAGGGCCTGAAAGATTCGGTGAACTGAGACTGGACAGCGGCGGCGGCTGCCCGTAAAGGCCCGCCTCCGACAAGTTTCGGGCGCGTAGCTCAGCGGTAGAGCACACCCTTCACACGGGTGGGGTCACAGGTTCAATCCCTGTCGCGCCCACCATATCAGCCCGTCCGATCGCATGATCGGCGGGCTTTTTGGTTTCTGGCGACGGTGCGTCGCGGCCGGCGCGCCGGGCGTGGGGCAGTCCGGTCCCCCTTTTGGTCGTTGCGGATCGGGAACAATCGCCCGATCTCCGGATTAAGCTCTTCAGTTCAAAGGGAGAGAGATCATGGTAGACTATACGACCGACCGTAACGGCGACCGCGTCATCGTCGAGCGCCGCGGTGGCGCGGGCCGTGTGCTGGCGATCGTGGCCGTGGTGGCGATCATCATCGTCGCTCTGCTGTTCCTGACCGGCTTCTGGAGCGCGGACGTCACCAAGAAGGGCTCGCTGCCGACCGTCGACGTCAGCGCCAAGGGCGGCTCGCTGCCGGCGGTGGATCTCGATTCGAAGAAGGTCGTCGTCGGCACCAAGGAAACCACGGTCGAAGTGCCCAAGGTCAAGACCGAGAAGGAAACCGTCTCGGTTCCCGCGATCGGCGTGACGGAAGGCAAGAAGTAAGCTTCCCGGCTTGATGCGTGGCAGGCGTCCTCCGGAAGGAGGGCGCCCGTCTTGCGTTTGGGGGCAGGGGGGCAACCTGCTTCGTCATGCCGGACCTGATCCGGCATCCCGCTCCGGTCTGCTTGCCGCGGTGGAGCGGCAGAAGAAGGAGCGGGACCCCGGCTCGAGGCCGGGGTGACGGGAATATGGTTTGCCTCGTTACGGGTCGAGTGCGATCCGTTCGCGCTGGCGGGGCGGAAAATTTTAGACCATTCAGTGGCTTGCGTCCCATGCGTCGCGCTGTCCCCCAGCTGCCGCCGTAACAAACCCGTCACATCATCGTCACCAAAACGTCTCCTGAATCTCATTCAGGAGTCATTTACCGCTCGTACCGGGGCTCCAGGGAACGGTCGAAGGGGGAGCCTCGGCCGGCCGTCACAACGACTACGACCGGGAGCTTTCGATCATGGCGAGCCACACGCGCATCGGCGCAATCCTCATGGCCTCAACCGCGTGCCTGGCGCTCGCCGGCTGCGGCGGTGCCGACAGCGTCGCCTCGCCGGGTGCGGGCAGCGTCGTGATCGTCAGCCCGACGCCGACGCCGACCGCGCCCACCCCGACGCCGACCCCCTCGGCGATCACCGCCGCGCAATTCGCCGCCGCCACGACCGTCAACAGCATCACGATCACCGCGGACGAGCAACTCGCGATCGTCAACGCGGGCAGCAACAACAACGTCAACGGCACCGGCTCGACGCTCAACGGCGTCTATCCGACCTCGGCGACCTCGCTGACCACGGCGGCCGATCCGTCGGCGATCAACGCCTTCTTCACCCGGACGAATTACGTCGGTGCGCTGAGCGGGCCGAGCGATACCAGCTTCCAGGGCTGGACCTGCAATTCGACCGCAGCGGAGTTCGGCGGCAGCGGTGCGCGCTGCACGGCGGTGCCGGCGATCGGCACGCTGGCGAGCGGCGCGGCCTGCCCGACCGGTACCACCACCGCGAGCGGTGCGGCGAACACCGCCACCGCGGCGACGATCGGCGGCTTCAAGGTCTGCGACATCCCGCAGGCGATCACCACCAGCCTGACGCTGCCGCGCATCGCCGGCATCGCCTATCGCTTCACCGGCCAGACCGAGGTCGGCACCGATCTCGGCGCGAGCGGCGGCACCGGCGTGACGCTGACCGTCGAGCCGGGCGTCACCGTCTTCGCCAACGCCAACGAATCGACCAACGACCTGCTGCTGATCAACCGCGGATCGAAGCTCAACGCGATCGGCACCGCCAGCGCGCCGATCATCTTCACCTCGCAGCAGAACGTCAGCTCGGCGACCGGCGAATCGGAGACCAGCCAGGGCCATTGGGGCGGCATCATCCTGCTCGGCCGCGCGCCGACCGCGGTCTGCGCCACCGGCAGCGGCGGCAGCAACGCGACGCCGTGCCAGCTCGCGATCGAGGGCGTCACCGGCCGCTTCTACGGCGGCACCGACACCGCCGATTCGAGCGGAACGATGTCCTATGTCCAGATCCGCTATTCGGGCATCGCGATCAGCGATGGCAACGAGCTACAGGGCCTGACGCTCGGCGCGACCGGCTCGGGCACGACGCTGGACCATATCCAGAGCCACAATTCGGCGGATGACGGCATCGAGATCTTCGGCGGCACCAGCAACCTGAAATATATCGCGATCACCGGCGCCGACGACGACGGCTTCGACATCGACAACGGCTATCGCGGCTTCATCCAATTCATGATCGCGGCGCAGCGGACCAGCGGCGCGACCGTCGACAGCTTCTCGACCGAGATCGACTCGAACAACGCCGAGGACCTGCTGCCGCGCACCTTCGCGACCTACGCCAACTTCACCTTCATCCAGACCGCGCTGGCGCCCGCCGCGATCCGCCAGCGTGGCGGCTCCGACATGCGCTTCGTCAACGGCGTGGTGAAGACGGTGAACAACGTCGCCTGCGTCAACATCATCGCGGGCGAACAGACCAGCGGCGGCCGCAGCACGGTCCGTCCCGCCGACTCGGCGTTGCAGGACTTCGGCCCGCCGTCGTTCAACTCGGTCTATTTCGCCTGCCAGGGCCGCTGAGGCCATGGGGTGCCTGACGGCGCCCCATCCCAGCATCGATGCCGCAGGTGGCGATCCCGTCACCTGCGGACACCTGTATCCAGACTCCTGATCCGGGATTGACGGTCATGCCGCAGCGGCTCGCTTTCGCCACCCTTCTACTGATGTCCTCCACCCTCGTGGCGCCGGCGGTTCTCGCGCAGACCGCGGGCGGTACCGCCGCGCCGGCCCCGCCGCCGGCGCAGACCTCGACCCCCGCGACCTCGAGCCCCGGCGGCGCGACCGATCCGCAGACCGCGGCGCCGACCTCCACCGACCAGCAGGAAGCGCCGGTCGAAGTGTCCGCGCCGGGCATGAACGGCGATGTCGAGGACATCGTCGTCGTCGGCCGCAACATCCCCAACGTCGTTCGCTCGACGCCGCAGATCGTCTCGGTGCTGTCGAGCGCCGATATCGCGCGGACGGGCGAGGGCGATATCGCCGGCGCGCTGACCCGCGTCACCGGCCTGTCGGTGGTCGGCGGCGGCTTCGTCTACGTCCGCGGCCTCGGCGATCGGTACTCCTCGTCGCTGCTCAACGGCTCGCCGCTGCCGAGCCCCGAACCGCTGCGCCGTTCGGTGCCGCTCGACATCTTCCCGACGACGATCGTTGGCTCGGCGCTGGTCCAGAAGACCTATTCGGTCAATTATCCCGGCGAGTTCGGCGGCGGCGTCATCAACCTGACGACCAAGGCGATCCCCGACAAGAATTTCGTCTCGTTCGGTGCGACCATCGCCGCCGACGACGCGACGACCAGCGAGCTGGGCTATACCTATGCCGGCGGCGACGCCGACTGGATCGGCTATGACGACGGCACGCGCAAGGTGCCTGCGTTCATCAAGAATGCGCCCAACGGCAGCGGCATCATCCCCGCCGCGCAGGTCGCGCAGCTGTCCAACGCCTCGACCACCCTGCTCCAGCGCAACAACCAGCTGCCGGCCAATTGGTCGGGCGAGATCAGCGGCGGCTCGGTCTACGACATCGGTTCGTCGCGGCTCGGCGTGATCGCCTCGCTGAGCGCCAGCAACACCTTCCGCACGCGTTTCGCCAACCAGCAGGACAGCGTTTCGGCGGACGGCACGCTGCGCAACGATTTCAGCACCTTGCTGACCGACAATCGCATCGTCGCCAATGCGCTGATCGGCGTCGGGCTGGAGTTCGGCGAGAACACGCTGCGCTGGACCAACGTCTACATCCACGACACGCTGAAGCAGGGGCGCGGCTCGGCGGCGACGCTGTACAACAACGCCAGCGGGCTGCGTTTCCAGCAGAACACCAACTGGTTCGAACGCCAGCTGATCGAGACGCAGCTGGTCGGCGAGTTCAAGCTGACCGACGCGCTGAAGCTCGACGTGCGCGGCGCCTATGCCAATTCGAAGCGCAACGCGCCCTACGAGCGGCAGTTCGACTATCTCTGCTCGGCGACCACCACCACCGGTCTGCCGATCACCAGCGACGGCGCGCAACAGGCCGGCGGCTTCCAGTGCAACGGCGCCTATCAGGTGACGCAGCGCTTCACCCCCTTCGCGTCGATCATCTTCAGCGAGCTGAACGAGAATCTTTGGACCGGTCAGGCGGACACGTCGTACAAGATCGACGGCGATCGCCCGATCACGCTGTCGGCGGGTTATTTCTACCAGGGCACCGACCGCACCTCGTCGCGCTTGCAGTTCAACTATCAGACGTCGAACGGCGGCGGCACCGCACCGGGCTATCCCTATAATCTGCTGCGGCCCGATTATCTGCTGAGCCCCGACGTGCTCAACAACGCCTGTCCGTCGACCGCCAATACCGCGCCCTGCACGATCCAATTGCAGTTCAACACCGCGGCGGGCGCCTATCGCTATGACGCCACCCTCGATGTCCATGCGGGCTACGTGCAGGCCGAGGGCGAGGCGTTCGACGGGCTGCGCGCGGTGATCGGCGTGCGCTACGAACGCGGCGACGAGCGGGTCACGCCGTTCGGCGTCACCACTGGCCTCGCGCGGCTGAAGAACGATTACTTCCTGCCGGCATCGACGCTGACCTGGAATTTCGCCGCCGACATGCAGCTGCGCGCCAGCGCCGCCAAGACGATCTCGCGGCCGCAGTTCCGCGAGCTCGCGCCGCAGCAGTTCCGCGATCCCGATTCGGATCGCCTGTTCTTCGGCAATCCATTGCTGCGCGATTCGAAGCTCTACAATCTCGAAGCGCGCTACGAATGGTTCTTCAAGCGCGACCAGCGCTTCACGTTGGCGGGCTTCTACAAGCGGATCGACAATCCGATCGAGCAGGTCGGCTTCTACACCGGCGCCGACGACCGGTTGCAGACCGGCTTCACCTATTTGCCCAAGGCGACGCTGTACGGCGGTGAGGTCGAGCTGCAGAAGTATTTTCCGCTCGCCGACATGTTCGGCAGCGACTTCTTCGCGACGCGGCGTGCGCTGCTCGTCGCCAATTACACCTATACCAAGTCGAAGATCACCGCGGACAGCAATTGCGCGCCGTCGGTCGCCTCGTCGACGCAGGCGGTGGGCAATTGCGCGGTCGGCTTCGCACCGGCCTCGTCGCTGTTCCGCGACGGCGCGCCGCTGACGGGGCAGTCGGACCATCTCGTCAATCTGCAACTTGGCATCGAGGACAGCGCGGCGCTCTCGCAGATCACCTTGCTGTTCAACTATGCGAGCAAGCGCGTGACCAATCGCGGTCCGTCGCTGCTGGGCGGCACCGGTTTCCAGCCCGATATCGTCGAGCATCCCGGCATCCGCCTCGATCTCGTCGCACGGCAAGGCGTCGAGCTGATGGGCGGCAAGTTCGAGATCAAGGCCGAGGCGCGCAACCTGACCCGCACGCGCTATCGCGAGAGCCAGACCTTCGCCAACGGCAACGAGGTGTATATCAATCGGTATAACCTCGGCCGGGTGTTCAGCCTCGGCGTAAGCGCAACGTTCTGATTGAAAATCCTCCCCCGCAAGGGGGAGGGGGACCGCTCGGCGCTAGCCGAGTGGTGGAGGGGGAGGATGGGGCGGAAGGCTCGTAACAGGGCTCCCGCCCCATCCTCCCCCTCCGTCAGTGCTGCGCACTGCCACCTCCCCCTAGCGGGGGAGGAATTGGGATCACGCCCACACCCGTTCGCGATACCATTTGGTGATGACGTATTTCACCCCTTCGCGTACTTTCATCCCCTGATGCAGCGTCGCCGGATTGAGCGAGCCGTCGGGCCGGCGGTTGTTCCAGGCGACCAGCTTGCCGGTTTCCGGCTGGATGATCTTGTCGGCCGCCTTGAAGCGCGTCGCGCCGCCCGCCTCGGGCGTGTTGAGATAGACCATCACCGTCCACGTCCGGTTGCCCGCCACCGAGCAATAGCGGTCGAAGTCGGCGCCCTGCGGCTCGAAATAGTCGGTATGGCCCTTGAACTCCTGCCCGACCGCATAGCGCTGGCCTTGCAACGGCTCGCCGTGCGCGGGGTCGAGGCCGGTGAATGCCGCCAGCCGCGCCTCGACCGCCTGCACCACCGGGTCATCGGCCGACAGGTCGCCGGTCTCGCTGGTACGGAAGGCGGAATCGCCATTGGGGTCGGCGATCGTCGAGGGGCGGCGCACCGCGTCGATCCGCTCGATCAGCGCGTCGCACAATACCGGTCCGATGAAGCCGCGGGCGATGAACAGGTCGAGCTTGGGACTCGGCACCTTCTGCACGCCGGCCTGCGACAGGATGCGGGCGACGATCGGCTCCGGCGTCAGGCCGTTGCCGAGGGAGGGGAGGGTGGTCATGGCACGATCTTACTATAGCGTCAGCCTATGTCGCCAGCCGCCTGTTGCTCCGCGGCGGCGCGCGCCTTAAGGCCGCGGCGATGGAGCGGCTGGACGGTGGCTCGGCGGTGCCGTCGCATCTGGCGGGCGGGATCGTCGCGCTCGGCAATTTCGATGGCTTTCACCTCGGACACCAGGCGGTGGTCGGGCGGGCGGTGGCGCGCGCGCGTGCCGAGGGGCGTCCCGCGCTGGTCGCGACCTTCGATCCGCACCCGGTGCGCCACTTCCGCCCCGATGCCCCGCCGTTCCGGCTGACCACGCTCGACCAGCGCGAACGCCTGTTCGCCGCGGCGGGGGTCGATGCGATGGTCGTCTTCCCGTTCGACGCATCGCTCGCCGCACTGTCGGCGGAGGCGTTCATCGCCAAGCGGCTGCACGCCAATCTCGCCGTCGCCGGCGTCGTGACGGGGGAGGATTTCACCTTCGGTCATCGCAAGAGCGGCGACGTCCGCCTGCTTGCCGAGCGCGGCCGCGCGCACGGCTTCGTCGCGGAGACGGTCGGGGCGGTGACGCTCGACGGCGAGCCGGTGTCGTCGACCCGCATCCGCACCTTGCTGTGCGACGGCGACCCGCGCGGCGCGACGCGGCTGCTCACGCGGCCGTTTGCGATCGAGGGGCTGGTGCAGCATGGCGACAAGCTCGGCCGCACGATCGGCTATCCCACCGCCAACGTCGACATGGGCAAATATCTGCGCCCCGCCTACGGCATCTATGCGGTGACCGCGCGGCTGGCCGACGGGCGCGTGCTCAAGGGCGCGGCGAACCTCGGCATCCGGCCGACCTTCGATCCGCCCAAGGAATTGCTCGAACCCTATTTCTTCGATTTCTCCGGCGACCTGTACGGGCAATCGATCGAGGTGGCGCTGATCGACTATCTGCGGCCCGAGGCGAAATTCGACGGCCTCGATGCGCTGACCGCGCAGATGGAGCGCGATTGCGCGCGGGCCCGGGTGTTGCTCGATGCTTAACCCATCTCGTTTATGCGCTTTGTGCTGACCGACACTCACGATAAGACCGCCAGACATATGACCGACGCCCCCGACACGCCGAAAGATTGGCGCGACACCGTCTTCCTGCCGAAGACCGATTTCCCGATGAAGGCGGGCCTCGCCGCCAAGGAGCCGGCGATTCTCGAACGCTGGGCGCGGATCGGCGTCTACGACCGGTTGCGCGAGCAGCGTAAGGGGCGCGAGCTGTTCATCCTCCACGACGGCCCGCCCTATGCCAATGGCGACATCCATATGGGCCATGCGATGAACAAGGTGCTGAAGGACATCATCGTCCGCAGCCAGTCGCTGATGGGCAAGGACGCGCCCTATGTTCCCGGCTGGGACTGCCACGGCCTGCCGATCGAGTGGAAGGTCGAGGAGGCGTATCGAGCCAAGAAGCAGAACAAGGACGAGGTGCCGGTCGCGCAGTTCCGCGCCGAATGCCGCGCCTATGCCGACCGCTGGGTCGGCGTGCAGCGCGACCAGTTCCAGCGGCTGGGCGTGATGGGCGACTGGGCCGATCCCTATCTGACGATGAATTACGACGCCGAGGCGGCGATCGTCGGCGAGTTGCTCAAATTCGCCGAGAGCGGCCAGCTCTATCGCGGCGCCAAGCCGGTGATGTGGTCGCCGGTCGAGAAGACCGCGCTCGCCGAGGCCGAGGTCGAATATGAGGACGTCGTCTCGACGCAGATCGACGTCGGCTTCGAGATCGCCACCGCGCCCGAGGGCGAGATGCTGGTCGGTGCGACCGCGGTGATCTGGACGACGACGCCGTGGACGATTCCCGTCAACCAGGCGCTCGCCTATAATCCGGCGCTCGACTACGTGTTGTTCGAAAGCGGCGGCCGGCGGTTCCTCGTCGAGGAGAACCTCGTGCCGGCGTTCGGCAAGCGCACCGGCATCGCGCCCGAAACCGTAATCGCTCTGGTCAAGGGCAGTGCCTTGGAGGGCGCCACCGCGCGTCACCCGATGCATGCGCTCGGCGGCTTCTTCGCACGGCCGCGGCCGTTCCTGTCGGGCGATTTCGTCACCAGCGACGCCGGCACCGGCCTCGTCCACATGGCGCCCGATCATGGCGAGGACGACTTCCTGCTGTGCAAGGCGCATGGACTGGAACCGGTCTTCGCCGTGGATGGCGCCGGCTTCTACCGGCCCGACTGGGCGTGGCTCGGCGGGCAGGGCAGCGTCATCAACAAGAAGTTCGTCGGCGCCGACGGGCCGATCTGTTCGGACCTGCGCGCGGTCGGCGCGCTGCTCGCCGCATCGGACGATTTCGCGCACAGCTATCCGCATTCGTGGCGGTCGAAGGCGAAGGTGATCTTCCGCGCGACGCCGCAATGGTTCATCCCGATGGACCGGCCGATCCTCAATGGTGGCGAGGGTGCGTCGAACGGCGCGACGCTGCGCGAGACCGCGCTCGACGCGATCGAGCACACCCGCTGGGTGCCGGCGCGCTCGCAGAACCGCATCCGCTCGATGGTCGAGGGGCGGCCGGACTGGGTCATCAGCCGCCAGCGCGCGTGGGGCGTGCCGATCGCGCTCTACGTGCATCGCGAGACCGGCGACTATCTCAACGATGCCGCGGTCAATGCGCGGATCGTCGCCGCCTTCCGTGACGGTGGTGCCGATGCGTGGTTCACCGCGGATCACCAGACGTTGCTCGGCCCCGACTATGACCTGGCAAATTACGAGCCGCAGAACGACATTCTCGACGTCTGGTTCGACAGCGGCTCGACGCATGTCTTTACCGTCGAGGCGCGCTATGGCGAGGATGTCCGCGCCAATCTGTATCTCGAGGGCAGCGACCAGCATCGCGGCTGGTTCCAGTCGTCGCTGCTCGAAAGCTGCGGCACGCGCGGCCGCGCGCCGTACGATGCGGTGCTGACCCATGGCTTCGCGCTCGACGGGCAGGGGCGCAAGATGTCGAAGAGCCTCGGCAATGTCGTCGATCCGCTCAAGGTGATCGGCGAGAGCGGGGCGGATATCCTGCGTATGTGGGTCGCGTCGACCGATTATTTCGACGACGTGCGGATCGGCAAGGAAGTGCTCGGCACCGCCTCCGACGGCTATCGCAAGCTGCGCAACACCTTCCGCTATCTGCTCGGCGCGCTAGACGGGTTCGACGAGAGCGAGCGGGTCGAGGTGGAGGCGATGCCCGAGCTGGAACGCTACGTGCTCACCTTGTTGGGCCAGCTCGACATGGACCTGCGCGAGGCGGCGAACGGCTATGAGCTCAACCGCTATCTGCGCCGCCTGACCGACTTCGCCAACGAGGATCTGTCGGCCTTCTTCTTCGATATCCGCAAGGACTCGCTCTATTGCGATGCGCCGGGCGATCCGAAGCGGCGTGCCTATCGCACGGTGCTCGACACGTTGTTCCACGCGCTGGTGCGCTATGCCGCGCCGATCCTCTGCTTCACCGCGGAAGAGGTGTGGCAGGCGCGTTTCCCGAGCGAGGACGGTTCGGTGCATTTCCTCGAATGGCCCGAACTGCCGGCGCTGCCCGGCGACCAGCCGCTCGCCACCGACTGGGCCGACGTGCGCCGGCTGCGCACCAGCGTGACCGAGGCGATCGAGCCGCTGCGTCGCGAGAAGACGGTGCGCTCCAGCCTCGAGGCGGAGGTGACCGTACCCGACCTGCCGCTGTCGGCCGAGGCGCTGGCCGAGACGTTCATCGTCGCGAAGGTCGACGCCGGCGAGGAGGTGGCGGTGACGCGCACAGACTATCGCAAATGCGGCCGCTGCTGGCGCCATCTGCCCGAAGTGACCGTGGACGGCGATCTGTGCGCACGCTGCGAGGATGTCGTCGCCCATGCGTAAGGCCCCGATCGCCGGGCTGCTGACCGCGGCATTGCTGTTCGTCGTCGATCAGGTGACGAAGGTGACGATCACCGACGTGTTGCAGCTCGACGAGCTGACCGCGGAGCGGACGATCACGCCGTTCTTCAACCTGCGCTTCGTCGCCAACCACGGCATCTCGCTGGGGCTGCTCCACGCCGACACGAATACGATGCGCTGGGCGCTGGTCGCGATGACCGGCGCGATCGCGGTGGCGGTGGCGGTGTGGATGACGCGCGAGCCGCATCGCGCCGACCAGATGGCGCTCGGCGCGATCCTGGGCGGCGCGCTCGGCAATATCGTCGACCGGGTGCGCTTCGGCTATGTCGTCGACTTCGCCGATCTGCATTTCGGCGACTGGCGGCCGTTCCTCGTGTTCAACGTCGCCGATGCGGCGATCACCCTCGGCGTGCTGGTGCTGCTTGTCCGCGCGCTCCTGATGCGCGACAAGCGCGACATCCCCTCGGAGAATCCCCATGCGTAAGTCAGTTCCGATTCTCGCCGGCCTCGCCTGCGTCGTCCTCCTCTCGGGCTGCGGCAAGCGCGGCTACGACCGCGCCCGGCCGGACGAATTCGCCGTCGCGCGGCAGGCGCCGCTGGTGATCCCGCCCGATTATTCGCTGGTCCCGCCGCAGCCCGGCGCCGCCCGCCCGCAGGACAATGCCTCGCAGGCGCAGACGCTCGACGCCTTGTTCGGCGGCAACACGCAGCGCAGCGCCGCGGAGAATGGCGTCGTCAACCAAGCCGGTGGCGATGCGGCCGACACCGGCATCCGCTCGTCGGTCGGCGACCCCGCGACCAACGTCGTCGACAAGGGCGCGACGACGCGCGACATCGTCGCGGCGCCGGAAGGTGACGGACAGGACGCCAAGGCGTCGGCGCAGTAACCGTTAAATCCTCCCTCGCGTCAGCGGGGGAGGAATTTAGGTTACAATTTGGCCCGGAACGCCGCCAATCCCCGCTCCAGATCGGCGATCAGGTCGGCCGGATCCTCCAGACCGATCTGCAACCGCACCATCGGTCCGGCATAGTCCCGCGGCGCCGCGGTCCTGATCCGCGCCGGGTCGGCGGGGATGGCGAGGCTCTCGAACCCGCCCCAGCTATAGCCGATCCCGAACAGCTCGAGCGTATCGATCAGGGCGGCGCGCGCGGCCTCGCCGCCGCCGCTCAGCACGAACGAGAACAGTCCGCTCGATCCCTTGAAGTCGCGCACCCACAGATCGTGGCCGGGGCAGGAGGGCAGCGCCGGGTGCAGCACCTGCGCCACCTCGGGCCGTTCGGCCAGCCAATGCGCGATCTCCAGCGCGCTGCGCTGATGCTGCGCGAGCCGTACCGCCATCGTCCGCAGGCCGCGGCTGCCGAGCCAGCTGTCGTCGGGCGAGGCGACCTGCCCGAGCTGATAGCTCGTATCGCGCAGCCGCGCATAATGGCCCGGCGCCGCGGTCACCGCGCCGAGCATCGCGTCGGAATGGCCGACGACATATTTGGTCGCGGCGAGAATGGTGAGGTCGATGCCCTTCTCGATCGCCGGGAAGAACAGCGGCGTCGCCCAAGTGTTGTCGAGCAGCGTCGTCAGCCCGTGGGCCTTGGCGACCGCGACGATCGCCGGCACGTCCTGCACCTCGAAGGTCAGGCTGCCCGGGCTTTCGAGGAAGATCGCCTTGGTCGCCGGGCCGATCAGCGCCTCGATCCCCGCGCCGATCAGCGGGTCGTAGAAGCGCGTCGTGATGCCGAAACGCCTGAGCAACTGCATCGCCTGGCCGCGCGTCGGATCATAGGCGCTGTCGACCAGCAGCAGTTCGTCGCCGGGCGACAGCACCGAGAGCAACGCCGCCGCGATCGCCGCGACGCCGGACGGGTAGAGGAAGGTCGCCTCCGCCCCCGGTTCCAGCAAGGTCAGCGCGTCGGCGAGGCTCCATTGCGTCGGCGTGCCGCGCCGGCCGTAATAGAGGCGGTGATGCGTGTCGGGACGGGCATTGGCGCGCAGATCGGCGATGCTGTCGTAGAGGATCGTCGAGGCACGCCAGACCGGCGTGTTGACGATGCCTTGCGTCCATTCGGAGCGCCGGCCGGCCTGGACGACGCGCGTCGCGTCCCCGAAAGGCCGGCCGGTCGTGGTGTCATCCGTCAACGGTTTCCTTGGCTCCCATGGCCTTGGGCGTCGAGCGATCCGCTCCCCATTCCGACCAACTGCCATCGTAGAGCGCGGCGTCCTTGCCGAGCAAGTGCAGACCGAAAGCGAGCGTCGCTGCGGTGATCCCGGAGCCGCAGGTCAATGCGATCGGCCGGTCGAGATCGACCCCCGCCTGCGCGAACGCCGTCGCGAGCGCATCGCCCCGCTTCCACGTGCCGTCGGGGTTGAAGAGACCGGTATACGGCAGGTTCTTCGAGCCGGGGATATGACCGGCGTGCGTCGCCGGACGCGGATCGGGCTCTTCGCCGGTGAAGCGCGCCGCCGAGCGGGCATCGACCACCTGCTCGTCGCCGCTGGCGAGATTGGCCTTCATCTGGTCGAGCGTGCGGACGCCCTTGTGATCCACCCAGACGGTGAAGTGGCGGTGGCGCAGCGTTTCCTTGCCGCTCGCCGTCTCGCGCCCCTCGGCGCGCCATTTGGCGAGGCCGCCGTCGAGGATCGCGACGTCATGTGCGCCGAAGGTGCGCAGCATCCACCACGCCCGCGCCGCGGTATGCCAGGGCGAATCGTCGTAGAGCACGATGCGGCTGCCGTCGCCGAGCCCGAGGCTCTGCATGCGGCTGGCGAACTTTTCCGCGCACGGCAGCATCATCGGCAGCGGATTGTCGGTATCGCGCAGCTCGCCGAGGTTCAGGAACACGGCGCCGGGGATATGCGCCGCCTCATAGTCGGCAGCGACGTCGCGGCCGAGCGCCGCATCGACATAGGTGGCATCGACGATCCTGAGATCGCTCGCACCGAGTTCCCCGGCCAGCCATTCGGTGGTCACCAACGCGTCCATCACTCTCTCCATACGTTCACACGTGTTAGTCGGGCCGACGACTGGGGAGGAGTGCCCGGCATCGTCAATAGCCGTCTTCCCCGGCCGTGTCGAGGGCCTGCAAGAATGTTGCGGCTCGCGCGCGTGTATCCTTTTGAGATTGCGCGGATTGCTTCGCCCACGTACTATATGGCATGCGCAGCCGCATGTTGCTGCCCAGCTTGTCCTCGTGGCGGACGAGGAAATCCCAGTATAGCGCATTGTACGGACAGGCGTTTTCGCCGACGCGCTGCTTCACGTCGTAGCGGCATTTGCCGCAATAGTCGCTCATCCGGTCGATATAGGCGCCCGACGAGATATAGGGCTTCGAGCCGAGCAGCCCGCCGTCGCCGAACTGGCTCATGCCGAGCGTATTGGGCAGCTCGACCCATTCATACGCGTCGATATAGACTTCGAGATACCAGCGATGGACTTCGGCCGGATCGGCGCCGATCAGCAGCGCGAAATTGCCGGTGACCATGAGGCGCTGGATGTGATGCGCATGCGCGGTGGCGAGCGTCTGGCCGATCGCTTCCTTGAGGCAATGCATGTCGGTCTCGCCGGTCCAATACCAGCCGGGCAATTTGCGGTGATGATCGAGGAAGTTCCGTTCGACGTAGTCCGGCCCCTCACGCCAGTAGATGCCGCGCATATATTCGCGCCAGCCGATGATCTGGCGGACATAGCCCTCGACCGAATTGAGCGGCGCGCGGCCGGCGCGATATTCCGCCTCGGCGCGCCGGCATAGGTCGAGCGGGTCGAGCAGCCCGGAATTGATGTAGGGCGACAGGATCGAGTGCCACAGATAGCGCTCGCCGGTCAGCATGGCGTCCTCGTAATCGCCGAATTGCGGCAACGCCTTTTCGAAGAAATAGGCGGCCTGTTTCTCGGCATCCGCCGCGGTCACCGCATAAGCGAAGCCGTCGAGCGTGCCGGGATGATCCGCGAACCGCTCGGCGACCAGCGCCAGCACCTCCTGCGTGACCGCGTCGGCGGCGAAGGCGTGCGGCCGCGGCATGAACAGGTCGTTCTTCGCCGGCTTGCGGTTCTCCTTGTCGAAGTTCCAGCGCTCACCTGCCGGCTGCTTGCCGTCCATCAGCAGCCCGGTCTTGCGGCGCATGACGCGGTAGAAGAATTCCATCGTCAGTTGCTGGCGGTCCTTCGCCCAGGCTTCGAACTCGGCATGGTCGCAGACGAAACGGTCGTCGCTGCGGATCTCGACGGGGATGCCGAAGACCGTCTCCCACGACTCGATCATCGCGACGACGCGCCATTCGCCGGCCTCGGTGACGACGATCCGCTCCGGGGCGTGGCGCTGGACGGCACGCGCGATCTCGCCGGTGAAGCTGCCGCTGTTGTCGGGATCGTCGAGCCGGACGTAATCGACCGTCCAGCCGGCGTCGGTCAGCGCCGCGGCATGGTGGCGCATCGCCGACAGGATATAGGCGATCTTCTGCTTGTGGTGGCGGACATAGGTCGTCTCGTCGCCGACCTCCATCATCAGCACGATCGTTTCGGCCGGATCGGCGTCGCGCAGCGAGGAGAGGGACAGGCTGAGCTGGTCGCCCAGCACCGGAACCAGCGTTTTCATATCGGGATCGACATCCTACATGGCGGGGCATGACCCCAATGCACCTCGGCCAAGCCAGCCAGCTGCCCGCCTCTCCCGACGAAGCGGTGCTCGATTATGTTCCCAACCCGCGTGCCGGGACGACCTATCTCGTCCGGTTCGCCGTGCCGGAATTCACCTCGCTGTGTCCGGTGACCGGCCAGCCCGACTTCGCGCATCTGGTCATCGACTATGCGCCCGGCGAGACGATCGTTGAATCCAAGTCGCTCAAGCTGTTCCTCGGCTCGTTCCGCAACCACGCCGGCTTCCACGAGGATTGCACCGTCGGAATCGGCCAGCGCCTGTTCGACGAGATGAAGCCGCAATGGCTGCGGATCGGCGGCTATTGGTATCCGCGCGGCGGCATCCCGATCGACGTCTTCTGGCAGTCCGGACCGCCCCCGTCCGACCTGTGGCTGCCCGACCAGGGCGTGCAGCCGTATCGCGGCAGGGGTTGATCAAAATTAACCCAATATCCGGGTTGCGGTGCAACATCACTGCAACCTTTGCCGCCCGAGCGTGTTCATCTGCAGGCAAGGTTTGCGGTACAGCCGTAATGTTGCAACAGCGAAGGAACAGGCATGGGACCGACTGCGGCTAACGGAGAGACAATCCGGCATCTGGCGATGATCGGCAATTTCCTGCCCCGCCAGTGCGGTTTGGCCACCTTCACGACGGACGTCTATCAGGCGATGCGCGACCGGTTCCCGGACGTGCACGTCGACGTCTATGCGATGGACGATCATCCCGGGCGCTACGACTATCCGCCCGCGGTGACCGGCACGATCCCGCAGACCGATCTGTCCGCCTATCTGTCGACCGCACGCACGATCGAGGCGAGCGGCGCGCAGGCGATCTGGGTGCAGCACGAATATGGCATCTACGGCGGTCCCGCCGGCGAATATCTGCTCGCGCTGCTCGACCGGACGACGCTGCCGGTGATCGTCACGCTCCATACCGTGCTCGAGAAGCCCAATGCCGACGAGCGTCGCGTGCTCGAAGGTCTGTTGCGCCGCGCCGCCAAGGTGGTGGTGATGGCCGAGCGTGGCCGCGACATCCTGCGCCGCGTCTACGGTGCGGCGCCGCGACAGATCGCGATGATCCCGCATGGCGTGCCCGATCGCCTCTTCGTCGATCCCGAGACGCTGAAGCCGCGCTTCGGCTGGCAGGGTCGTGACGTGGTGCTGACCTTCGGACTGCTCGCGCCCAACAAGGGGATCGAGACGATCATCGATGCGCTGCCCGCCGTTACGGCGCGGCACCCGAATCTGCTGTATGTCGTGCTCGGCGCGACCCATCCCAATCTCGTCGCGCATGAGGGCGAGGCCTATCGCGATCGCCTGAAGGCGCTGGCGGAAGAGCATGGCGTCGGCGACAATGTCGCGTTCATCGACGCGTTCGTCGAACATGACGAGTTGATCGATTATCTCCAGGCCGCCGACATTTATGCGACGCCTTATCTGAACCCGGCGCAGATTACCTCCGGGACGCTGTCCTATGCGGTCGGCGTCGGCAAGGCGGTGATCTCCACCCCTTACGTTCATGCGACCGAGATCCTTGCCGACGGCCATGGCGTGCTCGTCGACTTCCGCGATGTCGCTGCCTTCGCGCGCGAGATCGACCGGTTGCTGTCGAGCGCGCGTGATCGCACGCGGCTGGCGCAGCGGGCCTATGATCGCGGCCGGACGATGATCTGGCCGCGCCTCGCCGAAGCGACGCTGCACGAGACCGAGGTGGCGGTCGCCGCACGCCCCCGGCGTCTGGCGCAGGTCCAGCAGGGCGTGCGCGCCTTGAAGCCCAATTTCGCCGCGGTCGAGCGGATGAGCGACGCGACCGGCATGTTGCAGCATTCGATCTATTCGGTGCCCGATCGTCGTCACGGCTATTGCATCGACGACAATGCCCGCGCGCTGATGCTGATGAGCGCGATGGACGACATCGATCCCGTCGAGCGCGACAAATGGACGACGATCTACGCGTCGTTCGTGCAATATGCCTGGAACCCCGACGAGCGCCGGTTCCGCAACTTCATGAATTTCGACCGGACGTGGTGCGAAGACGTGGGGTCCGAGGATTCGAACGGCCGCGCCATCTGGGCGCTCGGCGTCACCGCGCGCGACGGCAAGGACGCCAAGCACCGCGACTGGGCGCGCAACATGTTCGACGCGACCGCCAGTCTGGCGCTCGATCTGGGTTCGCTGCGCGCGCAGTCGTTCGCGATGCTGGGCGCGGCGGCGATGCTCGAGGCGTCGCCCGGCCATGATCTGGCGCGCTCGATCCTCGAACGCTTTCCGGACGATCATCTCGCCCTGCTGGCCGAGGCACGCCGGCCGGAATGGAAATGGTTCGAGATCGTCCTTGCGTACGACAACGCCCGTCTGCCGCAGGCGCTGATCGTCGCCGGGCAGGCGCTGGAACGGCAGGACCTAATCGATTGCGGGCTGGAGACGCTCGACTGGATCGTCGGCAGGCAGACCTCTCCCGAGGGGCGTTTCCGTGCCGTCGGCACCGAGAGCTTCGGCCGGCCCTATGCCGAGCCGCTGCAATTCGACCAGCAGCCGCTGGAAGCGCAGGCGACGGTGGATGCCTGTCTGGCAGCCTGGCATGCGACCGGGGATACGCGCTGGGTAGCGGAGGCGGAGCGGGCCTATGCCTGGTATCTCGGCCAGAACGATCTCGACCTGCCGCTCGCCAGTCCGGCGGACGGTGGCTGTTTCGACGGGTTGATGCCGACCGGTCTCAACCGCAATCAGGGTGCCGAGTCGATTTTGGCGCTCCAACTGGCGAGTTGCGCGATTTCGGGGCTTTCAAAGTCGGTCCAAGGCGTGGCAGGGACGACCCGCGTCGCCTGATCGGTTCGGGCGGCGGCTCAGTCAACGACCCGACCGGCGAGGCTTAACAATCGCGATGGACCTGTTCACCCACCGCTTGCGGCTTCATGCCGATCCGTCCCGTGTCGTCGTCCGGCCGTTCCACATCGCGTGGGGCGGCAAGGGCGGCCCACCCAACCGGACCGAGCGTCTGGTCGGTGAAGTGCTCGAAATGTCGCCGGAAGAGGCGCGCGAGCAGCTCGAGACCGTGCTCAAGGATTTCGAGGCGCGCCATTGGCAGACGCGCCGCGTCTTCATGACGCGCTACGACGAGATCGAGGATCTGCTCGGCCTCGACGGTGCCGAGATCAGCGACGAGAAGCGTCAGCTGATCGGCGCCTATTTCTGCCACGAATACAGCTATGCCGCGGCGGCGCTGATGAATCCCAGCGCGGTGCCGCATTTCGACCAGACGGGCATGCCCGAGGGATCGATGCGCATCCTGATGAGCCTGCGCTCGGTGGGCGAGGGGCATATCTCCTCGGTCGCCTTCCGCGAGGGGATCATCACCAGCGGCAACGAGCTGAAATTGGCGCCCGAGCCGCCCTTCGCCACCGCGACCGACGTCGTCGGGGCCGGCGAGGACGAGATTCCCGAGGGGCCGGTCACGGTCTGGCGGCATCGCGATTCGACGCTGTCGGGCACGGTCATCTTCCCGATCACCCAGGCGCAGTCCAAGGGGCTCGAGGACCTGCGCATCGTGCATTTCCAGCACGAGGACGGCAGCTACGAATGGATCGGCACCTACACCGCCTATAACGGCTCGGTGATCCAGTCCGAGCTGTTGCGCACGCGCGACTTCCGCGCCTTCGACCTCGTGCCGATGTCGGGGCCGGCGGCGCGCAACAAGGGCATGGCGCTGTTCCCGCGCAAGGTCGCCGGCCAATATATGATGATCGGCCGCCAGGACGGAGAGAATCTGTTCCTGCTCAAGTCGGACAGTCTGGAGCATTGGGACGAGGGCGAGAAGATCCTGACCCCCGTCTTCCCCTGGGAGCTGGTGCAGATCGGCAATTGCGGTCCGCCGATCGAGCTTGACGAGGGCTGGCTGCTGCTGACCCACGGCGTCGGCGCGATGCGCAAATATTCGATCGGCGCGGCGCTGCTCGACAAGAACGATCCGTCGAAGGTGCTCGGCCGCACGCGCGAGCCGATCCTCGCCGCGAAGGATCAGGACCGCGAGGGCTATGTGCCCAACGTCGTCTATAGCTGCGGTGCGATCAAGCACGGCGACACGCTGTTCCTGCCTTATGGCATCGCCGACAGTTCGGTCGGCTTCGCCTTCGTCAAGATCAAGGACATGCTCGCCGCGATGGTGTGAGGGATGGCCCTCTACTGTGGGGGGCATCCCAAATCTTGGTCATCCCCGCGAAGGCGGGGATCCAGACGCGCAGGGTTGCGATTGATCCGCTACGTCAGCGTCTATGGATCCCCGCCTTCGCGGGGATGACATTTGAGCTGTGGGACGTGGCGTTCAGTCCGCGCCGTCGCTGCGCTTCTCGCCCCGCTTGGCCGGGATCTGCGAGAGCTTGGTCAGCAGCAGCGGAATATCGTCAGTGATGAAGGTATCGGTCGGCACGGCGACGCTGGAATTGAGCGCCTCGCTTACCCTCGCCAGTCGGTCGCGCTTCTCTTGTGCTGACGATGTCACGACGAACCCCATGATACGCTAACGGAAAACCCGGCAATCACCGGCCGGGGGGGATGGCAGGGTGATCACCGGGTTCGCCGTGTTCAACGGCCGATCCTGCGCCGCGTTCCAACGCTTGGCCGCATTTAGGCGGCGACGGATCGCCGCGTGTAACGGTACAGGCCGGCGATCAGCGCGAGGAAGGCGATCGTCCCGCCGATCAGCGCCACCGTCTCGAACCCTGCCGGCGCGATCGCCAGCGGCGCGTCGGAATTGGTGGCGTAGACGATGACCGCGAAGCCGACGCCCCACAGGCTCTCGCCGACGATCATGCCGGTGGCGGTCAGTACGCCCATGCGCTTGGCGAGCTCGACGTCCGGCGTCCGCTCCGCCCAGCGATCGTAGAAGGCGCCGATCACCGCACCGATCACCACCGGTAGCGTCACCGCCATCGGCAGATAGACGCCGAGGCCGATGCCGAGCGGCGGCAGCCGCAGCTTGCCGAGCCGCCCAAGCGTCTCGTCGAGCAGGATGACGGCGACGCCGACCAGCGCGCCATAGCCGATCATCGCCCAGTTGAGATCGCCGCCGAGCACGCCCTTGGCGAGTGCGGAGATCAGCGCCGCCTGCGGTGCGGCGAGTGCGTTGGGACCGGCGCCGGGCGCCCCCTGGAAGCCGAGCGTCGTCGCCAGCAGTTCGAGCACCGGCGGCACGACGAGGCTGCCGAAGATGACGCCGAAGATCAGCGCGACCTGCTGCTTCCACGGCGTCGCGCCGACGAGCTGGCCGGTCTTGAGGTCCTGAAGATTGTCGTTGGAGATCGTCGCGACGCCGAAGACGATGCCGGTGACGATCAGCGCATAGGCGACCAGCGCCTGCGTCGTATCCGGCCCGGCAGCGCGGCCGAACAGGCCGACGAGCATCAGGCTGGCGGCGAGCACCGAGAGAATGCCGATCCCCGATACCGGGCTGTTCGACGCGCCGATCAGGCCCGCCATATAGCCGCACACCGCGGCGATGACGAGGCCGAGCACCAGGACGAACACCAGCGCGCCGGCGATCAGCACCAGCGCCGACCCCTGCAACGGCCCGCCCGCGATCACCGACCACAACAGCCCGGCGATCGGCACCAGCGTCGCCAGCGTCACCGCGACGACGATACCGATCGACAGGTCGCGCTCGCCCAGTTCGAGCACGGCACCGCCGCGCTTCGCCTTGCTCGCCGCGATCGACGAGCGGATGCCGCCGAGCACCGGCCCGATGATCTTGAGCAGCGTCCAGATCGCGGCGACGCCGATCACGCCCGCGCCGAGAAAGCGCACGTCGGTGCGGAACACGCCGCCGACCCACGCCTCGATCCCGACGCCGGTCGCGGCGGGCGACAGGCCGGTGAGGATCGGCAGCGCGATCCACCAGCCGATGATGACGCCGGCGAACATCGCGAGGCCGACCGACAGGCCGACGAGATGGCCCGCGCCGATCAGTGCGAACGACAGGCCGCCCGATATCGCGGTCGCGCCGGCACCGACGCGGAAGAAATGCGCCGCCTCGGCGACGACCAATTTGGTCTGGGTCAGCACGGCGAAGCCGGCCGAGACCAGCGCGTTGACGACGATCAGCCGCAGCCCGCGGCCGCTCTCCGCCTCGCCGGCGCGGCTGCCCGCGCCGACCATCAGCACCTCGGCCGCGGCACGGCCTTCGGGATAGGGCAGGTCGGTATCGACGACGAGCGCGCGGCGCAGCGGCACCGAGAACATCACGCCGAGGATGCCGCCGGTCATCGTGATCCCGGCGGTGAGCAGATAGGGAAAGCCCTGCCACCAGCCGATCATCACCAGCCCGGGCAGCACGAAGATGATCGCCGCGAGCGTCCCCGCCGCCGAGGCGACGGTCTGGACGATATTGTTCTCGAGGATCGTCGCGCCGGGCAGATAGCGCAGGATCGCCATCGAGATCACCGCGGCGGGGATCGAGGTGGCGAAGGTCAGCCCCACCTTCAGCCCGAGATAGACGTTGGCGGCGGTGAACAGCAGGGTGATGAGCCCGCCGAGCAGGATGCCGCGAACGGTCAGTTCGGCAACGGGCCGGGTGGTGGGGCTGGGGGCGGTGGCCATCAGGGAAATGCGCTCGCTGGCAAAATGGAAGTGCGGCGGGTTGTGGCACGGTACGCGGCGGTCGGGCAATGGCGGCGCGGTACACGACATAAAGCTGCGCCGTCTCGACAGGCGACGCGCCTTTCCGCTAGGCGGCGGCCATGGATAGCAACACACCCTTGCGCGTCGCCCTTGCCGGGCTCGGTACGGTCGGCGGCGGCGTCGTCCGCCTGCTCGATGCCAACCGCGATCTGATCACCCGCCGCGCCGGCCGCCCGATCGAAATCGTCGCCATCTCGGCACGTGACCGCAACAAGGATCGCGGCATCGATCTGGCCCGTTTCGCCTGGATCGACGACATGCGCGATCTCGCCGGCCATGACGCGGCGGATGTCGTCGTCGAGCTGATCGGCGGGTCGGACGGCCCGGCGCTGACGCTGGCGCGGCAGACGATCGCGGCGGGCAAGGGCTTCGTCACCGCCAACAAGGCGATGATCGCGCATCACGGCCTCGAACTCGCACAGGCGGCCGAAACGGCAACGGTGCCGCTCAAGTTCGAGGCGGCGGTGGCGGGCGGCGTGCCGGTGATCAAGGGGCTGCGCGAGGGCGCCGCGGCCAACCGGATCAGCCGTGTCTATGGCATCCTCAACGGCACCTGCAATTTCATCCTGTCGAAGATGGAGGCCGAGGGGCGCGACTTCGCCGAGGTGCTCGCCGAGGCGCAGGCGCTCGGCTATGCCGAATCGGACCCCAGTTTCGACATCGACGGCGTCGATGCCGCGCACAAATTGTCGATCCTCGCGAGCCTCGCCTTCGGGACGCGCCCGGCGTTCGGCGACGTGTCAGCGACGGGGGTGCGCCACGTCATCGCCGCCGACATCGCCGAGGCGGCGGCGCTCGGTTATCGCGTGCGGCTGGTCGGGGTGGCCGAGGCGGATGCGCACGGGCTGTTCCAGCGCGTGCATCCGCATCTCGTGCCGGTCGACCATCCGCTCGCGCACGTCACCGGCTCGCTCAACGCGGTGGTGGCGGAGGGCAATTACGTCGGCCGCCTGTTCTTCCAGGGCGCCGGCGCGGGCGAGGGACCGACCGCGAGCGCGGTGGTCGCCGACCTGATCGACATCGCACGCGGCGAATATGGCTCGCCCTATGCGATGCCGGCGGCGGCGCTGACCGTCGAGCCGGCCGCGGACACCGGCGAACGGCGCGCGCGATCCTATTTGCGGTTCACCGTTCAGGACCGGGTCGGCGTGCTTGCCGAGATCGCCGCGGCGATGCGCGATGCCGGCGTGTCGATCGAGAGCCTGATCCAGCGTGGCGTCGCGGCGGACGGCAGCGCGATCGTCGCGATCGTCACGCATGAAGGTCCGGAACGCGCGGTGGTCCATGCCTTGGAGAAGCTGCGCGGATCGCAGAGCCTGTCCGGCCAGCCGCTCTGGATGCCGATCCTGGGGTAATCCCATGTTCCTCTCCCGCCAGGGGGAGGGCTATCGCATACGGCTACGGTGATGAGGCTCGATCGGCTTCCTCGTCAGATCCGTCACCCCGGACTCGTTCCGGGGTCCACCGGGCCGCGAGAGAACGGTCCTGCATCGGGCCTTTCACCTCGCCGCAGGGTGGACCCCGGAACAAGTCCGGGGTGACGAGGTGGGTTTGGAAGACGGCGGACTCGCACAATTCCTCATGGGCGATAACCCTGCAGGGTGACCGTTCGACGTCAGCCGCATGTGGTGGAATCAAGGTTCGCTGAGGTCGATCGCCACGCGGCCGCGCTTGTCCGGTTTCCTGGCGAAGGCGGATTTGGCGACCTTCGCCAGCGCGCTCACGATCGGCACGATCGGTGGCCCGAAGCCGACGGTGCAGCCGCCGAGCGACGCCGCGCAGGGCGGGGCTTCCAGCGCCAGCGCCGTTGCCGCCTTCAGGTCGCGGTTGGCGCCGCGACCGGGGGCCGGGCCCGCTTCGTCGGGGAGCGGCAGCGTCTGCGACGATTTGCCGTCGGCGCAGACGACGATGTCGCTCTTGTCGGCCTGCGGCGGACACGGCTGCGGGGTGAGGATCGACCAGCGTTGTGGAGCCTCCGGCGCCGGCGCGCCAGCGGTCTGGAGAGCGATTGCGAGCCAGATCATGGCGCGAGCGGCCGGTTGGTGACGCCGCTGACGCCGGTCGCACTGCTCACCGTCACGCCCGACATGCCGCCACCGACGAGGAATGGGCTGTGCTCCTGCACCGGATTGGTGCGGTTGAGCAGCCGGTCGCGTTCGACGCGCACCGCCTCATGCTTGGGATCGCCCGCGTCGTGGACGACGAACGGCACGCGGAAGCGATCGGCGCGGCGCCGGCCGCAGACGGTGATGTCGGTCTTGTCAGGATCGGTGGTGCAGCGATCGCCGGCGATCAAGGACGACGATCGCGCGATGACCTTCGCGGGGTCTTCGGTCGGGGCGGCAAACAGCAACAGCAGCGCAAGCATCCAGGCCTACTCCCACAGCGAGCGGTGCCGCCATCCTCGCCGAGCCGGGCTATCGAATCAAGCCTCGATCGGGGCGACGCCGAGCCGCGGGATCTCGATCGCCGGGCAGCGGTCCATGACCACCTGCAGCCCGGCCGCCTCCGCCCGTGCCGCGGCCGCCTCGTTGATCACGCCGAGCTGCAGCCAGACCGCCTTCGCACCGATTGCGATCGCCTCGTCGACCGCTTCGCCGGCGGCGTCGGGACGGCGGAAGATGTCGACGATGTCGATGGGGTCACCGAGCTGGTGCAGGTCACGGAAGACGAATTCGCCGAGGACGTGCTCGCCGGTGATCTGCGGATTGACCGGGATGACGCGATAGCCGTGCTGCTGCAACCGCGCCATCACGCCATGAGACGGCCGATTTGGCCGGTCGGAGGCGCCGACCAGCGCGATCGTCCGTGCGCCTTCCAGCAGTGCCTTGATCGCGGCATCGTCGGTCAGCGGCATGATCGTCTCCTTAATGGGTGCGCAGCCAGTCGTCGACCTGACCCGCTATCGCATGGAACGCGGTCGCATCGGCGCCGTTCCCCGCCGCCGGCGGCTGACCGGCATCGGAGGCGGTGCGGATGCCGATCGCCAGCGGCACCCGGCCCAGGAAGGGCAGGCCGAGCCGCTCCGCGGTCGCCTGCGCGCCGCCGTTGCCGAACGGATCGGACAGCTCACCGCAATGCGGGCAGACATAGCCCGCCATATTCTCGACGATACCGATGATCGGAATGCCCGCCTTGTCGAACAGGTCGATCGCACGCGTCGCGTCGATCAGCGCCAGATCCTGCGGCGTCGAGACGATGATCGCGCCCGCCGGCTTGTGCTTCTGCACCATGGTGAGCTGCACGTCGCCGGTGCCGGGCGGCAGGTCGAGCACCAGCGTGTCGGTCGCGCCCCAATCGGCATCGACCAGCTGGGTGAGCGCGCCCGCCGCCATCGGCCCGCGCCACGCGATCGCCTTGCCCGGCTGGATGAGCTGGCCCATCGACAGCATCGGCACGCCATAAGGGGTGGGGACGGGGTCGAGCACCTTGTCCTTCGCGGTCGGCCGCTGGTCTTCCGCCGCCATCAGCCGCGGCTGCGACGGGCCGTAGATGTCGGCGTCGACCAGACCGACGCGCCGCCCGCGCGCTTTCAGCGCGATGGCGAGATTGGCGGCGAGCGTCGATTTGCCGACGCCGCCCTTGCCGCTCGCCACCGCAAGCAGGCGACGATGGATGCGCTCGGCGGTGACCACCAGCCGCACCTCGCCCGCCCAGGCCGCGCTCGCCGCGGCGCGGACCGCGGCTTCCAGCGCATCGCGCTCGGCGCCGCCGAGCCCGGTCGCGTCCAGCACGATGCCGGCGCGCGTGCCCTCGAAGCGGACCGTCGCCCGCTCGCCCGCGGCGGCGCGGACCGCGGCAATCGTTACGTCTTGTGTCATGCGGCACCAGATAGGCCCGCGCCGGCGGCTTGCCACTGTTTTTCCGCGTCCGCCTTCTTATAAGGAAAGGATGAATATCCTGCCGGGCCGCAAAAGCCGCCCTCCCATTCTCGCTGCCGAGACGCCCAAGGGTCCCTGGGGACAGGGCGATGACGCCAATGGCGGCGCCAACGGCGGTCCGCGCAACCCGTGGTCGCTGCCGCCCGGCGCCCGGAAGACCGGCGCCAAGCCGACCGCGCTCGACGACTTCCTGCGCAAGGCGCGCGGCGGCGGCGGGGGCGGCAATGGCGGCGGCATGGGTGGCCTGCCCGGCGCGCCCAACGCGCGGGCGCTGTGGCTGATCGGCGCGGGGATCATCCTGCTGGTCTGGATCCTCTACACCTCGATCCACCCGATCGCGCCGCAGGAACGCGGCGTCGTCACCTATCTCGGCCGCTATTCGGGTACGCTCGATCCCGGCATCGCGATGACGATGCCGGCGCCGATCGCACGGGTCGTCAAGGTCGACGTGCAGAATATCCGGATCGAGAACTTCCCGGAGAGCGGCACCGAGAATCTGATGTTGACCCGCGACCAGAACATCATCGATCTGGCCTATGCGGTACGCTGGAAGATATCGAGCCCGCAGAACTATGTGTTCCAGATCGACCGCCCGCGCGACACGGTGCGGGCCACCGCGGAAAGCGCGATGCGCGAGGTCGTGGCGAACGTCAGCCTCGATTCGGCGCTCGGGCCGGGCCGCGCGCTGATCGAGAACCAGGTGCAGGAGCGGATGCAGAAGGTGCTCGACGATTATAAGTCGGGCATCGTCGTCGTCGGCGTCGGCATCAAGCAGGCCGATCCGCCCGCGCGCGTCAACGACGCGTTTAAGGACGTCACCGCCGCGCAGCAGGATGCGCAGGGCGTGCGCAACCAGGCGCAATCCTATGCCAAGCAGGTCGTCGCCCGCGCCGAAGGCGAAGCGTCGCAGTTCGACAAGGTGTACGAACAGTATCGCCTCGCTCCCGAGGTGACGCGCCGCCGAATGTATTACGAGACCATGGAGGCCGTGCTGGCCAAGTCCGACAAGACGATCGTCGAAGCCAATGGCGTCGTGCCCTATCTGCCGCTCGACCGCGCGCGGCGACTGCCCGATGCCGCGCCGGCGCAGGCGACCCAGGTGCAGCCCGCACCCGCGACGGGAGGCGGCCAGTGAACGGCCTTTGGCGTCACCCGATCGCGCTCGGCCTCGCCGCGCTGGTCCTCGTCATCCTGTTCTCGGCGACGATCACCATCGTGCCGGAGACGCAGCAGGCGGTCATCCTGCGCTTCGAGCAGCCGGTGCGCACCGTCAACGCGTGGAAACCGAACGAGCAGTTCGGCCGTACCGGTGCCGGCCCGATCCTGCGCATCCCGTTCATCGACCGGCTGGTCTGGCTCAACAAGCGCGTGCTCGACGTCGATTACGACAACCAGCAGGTGCTCTCGTCCGACCAGCTCCGGCTCGAGGTCGATGCCTATGCGCGCTTCCGGATCATCGATCCGCTCAAGGCGGTGAACGCCACCGGCAGCACCTCGCAGACCGAGGCGGCGATCACCGAGGCGCTGCGCCCGCTGCTCGGCAGCTCGATCCGCAACGAGCTCGGCAACCAGCCGTTCGCGACGCTGCTCAGCCCCGAGCGTGACCAGGTGATGGACAATATCCAGACCCGCATGCAGCGGCTCGCCAGCCAATATGGCGTGCAGATCGTCGACGTGCGGATCAAGCATGCCGATCTGCCCGACGGCAGCCCGCTCGACCGCGCGCTCGCCCGGATGGCGACCGCCCGCCAGCAGCAGGCGACGACGATCCGCGCGCAGGGTCAGAAGGAAGCGCAGATCATCCGCGGCGAGGCGGATGCGGCGGCGGCGCGCATCTATGCGCAAAGCTTCACCAAGGATGCCGACTTCTACGACTTCTACCGCGCCATGCAGTCCTACCGCCACACCTTCGGGGCGGATGGCGGGCCGGCGCCGAGCGGTTCGACGTCCATCATCTTGTCACCCGGAAACAGTTACTTGCGTGAGTTCGAGGGCCGGGGGCGTTGATCCGCGAGGATTGAGCCCCCAGCTTTCGGGCGTATGAACATTCAAGCGGCGTTCAGGCGTTTGGGTCCACTAAGGCACCAATTCCGATCGCCCTTCATGAAGAGGATTTTCTCCTAGTGCGCTACGCCTACGCCATTACCAGTGCGCTTCTCCTCGGTGGCGCGACCGCCACGCTGGCGCTGCAGCCGAGCACCGCGCAACAGGCCCAGAACGAGCCCGGTGCGATCCAGGCGGCGGCGCCCAAGGCCGGCGCGCCGATGAGCTTCGCCGACATGGTCGCCAAGCTGCAGCCCGCGGTGGTCAACATCTCGACCAAGCAGACGATCGTCCAGCGCCAGCCGGCCAATCCCTTCTCGGGCACGCCGTTCGGCGATCTGTTCGGCGGCATGGGCGGTGGCCAGGGTGGCGCCCCGGTGAAGCGCGAGGGCGCGTCGCTTGGCTCGGGCTTCCTGATCTCGCCGGACGGCTATGTCGTGACCAACAATCACGTCATCGCGCCGGGTGCGGAGGGCGCGACGGTCAATTCGATCACCGTGACGCTGAGCAACAACAAGGAATATACCGCACGCGTCATCGGCAAGGACCAGGATTCGGATCTCGCGCTGCTCAAGATCGACGCCGCCGGCCTGCCGTTCGTGAAGTGGGGCGATTCGAGCCGTGCCCGCGTCGGCGACTGGGTGCTGGCGATCGGCGAGCCCTTCGGCCTCGGCGGCACGGTGACCGCGGGCATCATCTCGGCGATCAACCGCGTCACCGGTCAGGGTGGCGCCTATGACCAGTTCATTCAGACCGACGCCTCGATCAACCAGGGCAATTCGGGCGGCCCGATGTTCGACCTCAACGGCAATGTGATCGGCGTCAATTCGCAGATCTTCAGCCAGTCGGGCGGCAATATCGGCATCGGCTTCGCCATTCCCGCGGCGACCGCCAAGCCGATCATCGAGACGTTCATGAAGGGCGGCAAGATCACCCGCGGCTATATCGGCGTGTCGATCGGCGGTGCGGTGAACGACGATGCCGCCGCGGCGCTCGGCATTCCGAAGAACCAGGGCGAGCTGATCGCCAGGGTCGAGCCGGCGGGTCCGGCGGCCAAGGGCGGTCTGCGCGCGGGCGACGTGGTCACCAAGATCAACGGCCAGCAGGTCACGCCCGACCAGACGCTGACGCGTCTCGTCTCGAACCTCCAGCCGGGCACGACCGCCCGGTTCGAGGTGCTGCGCGCCGGTCAGCCGACGTCGCTCAACATCCAGGTCGCGACGCGTCCGTCGAACGACCAGCTGAAGGCGCTGGCCAATGGCGGCGAGGATTCCGGCGGGTTCGGGCCGAATGATTCGCAGACGGACGGCAATGACGATGACGACGCCGGCACGACCCAGGGCGGCTCGGCGCCGCTCGGGCTCAACGTCCAGCCGCTGACCCCGGGTATCGCCCGCGCGGTCGGCGTCGATCCCACCGTACAGGGCGTCGTCGTCGCCTCGGTCGACGCATCGAGCGACGCCAACGGCAAGATCAAGCGCGGCGACGTGATCCAGGCGGTCAACAGCACGCCGGTCCGCACCGCGGCCGACGTCGCCCGTCTCGTCGCGCAGGCGAAGGCGGCGGGTCGTCCGCAGGTCCTGCTGCTGGTCCAGCGTGGCCGGATCCCGGGCTTCATCCCGGTGAAGATCAAGTAAGCCCGGCCATACCGGTGCAGGTGAAGGGTCGTCGCTCTCCGGAGCGGCGGCCCTTTCCTTTTGCCCGCACGCCGGGGTAGGTCTCCGGCACCAGCACAGGAGCGGGACATGAGCGACGGCATCTTCATCGGCCTTGGCGGCGGCAAGCCGCAGCTGCTCGACCTCAAGCGCGCTAACCGCCACGGCCTGATCGCCGGTGCGACCGGCACCGGCAAGACGGTGACCCTGCAGGGGATCATCGAGGGATTCGCGAAGGTCGGGGTGCCGAGCTTCGTTGCGGACGTGAAGGGCGACCTGTCCGGCCTCGCGATGGCGGGTTCGCCGCAGGCCAAGACGCATGCCGCCTTCGCCGCGCGTGCCGCCGAGATCGGCGAGACCGACTGGGCCTATGCCGATACGCCGGTACAATTCTGGGACCTGTACGGCGAACAGGGCCATCCGATCCGCACCACGGTCAGCGAAATGGGGCCGCTGCTGCTCAGCCGGCTGATGGATCTCAACGACGTGCAGGAAGGGGTGATGACGATCGCCTTCCACGTCGCCGACAAGGAGGGGCTGCTGCTCCTCGATCTCGACGACCTCCAGGCGATGCTGGCGCATTGCGCAAGCCGTGCCGACGAACTCACCACCACCTACGGCAACGTCTCCAAGCAATCGATCGGCGCCATCCAGCGCGCGCTGCTCCAGTTGCGCACGCAGGGCGGCGATCATTTCTTCGGCGAACCCGCGCTGGAGATGGACGACTTCCTCCGTACCGACGACAAGGGCAGGGGGATCGTCAACATCCTCGCCGCCGACAAGCTCATGGCCGCGCCGAAGCTCTACAGCACCTTCCTCCTGTGGTTGATGAGCGAATTGTTCGAGCATCTCCCCGAGGTCGGCGATCCCGACAAGCCCAAGCTCGTCTTCTTCTTCGACGAGGCGCATCTGCTGTTCGACGACGCGCCCAAGGCGCTGCTCGACAAGATCGAACAGGTCGTTCGCCTGATCCGCTCCAAGGGGGTGGGCATCTATTTCATCACGCAGAACCCGATCGATATCCCCGACACGGTCGCCGGCCAGCTCGGCAACCGCGTCCAGCATGCGCTACGCGCCTTCACGCCGCGCGATCAGGCGGCGGTGCGTTCGGCGGCGGAGACGTTCCGCGCCAATCCGGGCGTCGACGTCGCCACCGCGATCACCGAATTGAAGGTCGGCGAGGCGCTGGTGTCGTTGTTGCAGGCGGACGGGTCGCCGGCGCCGGTGGAACGCACGCTGATCAAGCCGCCTGCCAGCCGCGTCGGCCCGGTGACGCCGCAGGAACGCGCCGTGATGATCCAGACCGACGCGGTCGGCGACAAATACGATACCGCGATCGATCGCGAATCGGCGGAGGAGATTCTCGCCGCCAAGACGCAGGAGGCCGCGGCTTCCGCGGCGGCGGCGCGGGCGCAGGACGATGCCGCCAAGGCGGCGGCGGTGCAGGCCAAGGCCGAAGCGCAGGCCGCCAAGGAAGCGGCGCGCGCGCAGGCGGCGCAGACCAAGGCGGACGCGGCGGCAGCGCGCGAGGCGGCCAACTCGCCCTGGTCGAAGGCGATGACCTCGGCCACGCGCGCGGCGAGTTCGTCGATCGGGCGGCAGGTCGCCAACGAGATCGGCAAGCAGGTGTTCGGGTCGGGCTCGCGGCGCTCGTCGGCGGGCGGCGGTCTCGTCGGAACGGTGCTGCGTAGCGTGCTGGGCAATCTGATGCGGTGAAGGGGGGTCGTTTGTCCCCATCTTCGTCATCCCGGCGAACGCCGGGAACCACGGTCACGGCGCATTTGCGGTTTCGCGCCACTATCGACGTTCCGCATCAATGGGTCCCGGCTTCCGCCGGGATGACGGGTTACGTGGAGCACACCCCAAAGCTCGACAACAACCCCGCTCCGGCGCAAACTGGCGCCCGAAACGGAGCCTCATCATGTCCCTCGACGACCCCATTCTCAGCGACTGGACCGCGGCCGGCGAAGCCGAGCTCGCCGACATCGTCACCCTGCGCCGCGCAATCCATGCCGAGCCGGAGATCGGCCTCGACTGCCGCCGCACCACCGACAAGATCAAGGCGGCGCTCGCCGGCCTGCCGCTCGAATATCACGAGGGCAAAGCGACCAGCGGCCTAATCGCGATCCTGCGCGGGCAGAAGGGCGACAACGGCCGCACCGTGCTGCTGCGCGGCGACATGGACGCGCTGGCGATGGATGAGGAGACGGGCCTGCCCTTCGCCAGCACCATCCCCGGCCGCATGCACGCCTGCGGCCATGATTCGCACACCGCGATGCTGGTCGGCGCCGCCCGTGCGCTCTCCGCGCGCCGCGATCAGCTCCCCGGCACCGTCGTCTTCATGTTCCAGCCGGGCGAGGAGGGCCATCACGGCGCGCGTTTCATGATCGACGACGGCCTGCTCGACGTCGCGGCGCCCGACGCCGCCTTCGCGCTGCACATCACCCCCAATGCCCCCGCCGGCGTCGTCATCACCCGCGCCGGATCGATCATGGCATCGGCGGATACGGTGCACGTCGTCGTGCGTGGTGCGGGCGGCCACGCCGCCATGCCGCACGATTGCATCGATCCGGTGCCGGTCGCCTGCGAGATCGTCACCGCTTTCCAGACCTATGTCGCGCGTGCGATCGCGGTCACCGACCCCGCGGTGCTGTCGATCACCAAGATCGAGGCGGGCTCGGCACACAATATCATCCCGGGCGAGGTCCGTATGCTCGGCACCTTGCGCACCTTGTCGGAGGCGACGCGCACGACGATGCGTGCCGCCATCAAGCGGATCGCCGAGAATATCGCCGCGGCGCATGGCGCCACCGCAGAGGCGTGGATCGACGAAGGCTATCCGGTGACGGTCAACGACCCGCGTGGCGCGGCGCTGATCGAGACGGTGGCGGGCGAGCTCGGCCGGCCCTTCGCACCGATGCCGCAGCCGATGATGGGCGCGGAGGATTTCTCCTACGTGCTGCGCAAATTCCCCGGCGCCTTCGCTTTCCTCGGCGTCGCCCCCGCCGGCAGCGATCCGGCGACCAACCCGCCGCTCCACAATACGCGGATGACGATCGAGGAATCAGTCATGGCGAAGGGCATCGCGATGCATTGCGCGGTCGCGACACGCTATCTCGAACGCGGGTTCGACTGACGAAAACCGCGATGAACCGATGGGGGCGGAAGTCTCCGACCCCATCGCTCCGATCCCGCCGCCGCCGCGCCTACCCCTTGATCAGCCCAATCTCCACCAGCCGCTGGTGCAAATAGTCGTGCGCCGTGATCGGCTGCGGATAGCGGTTCGGATTCTCCGCGCTGATCGTCTGCGGCAGCGTCTCGATCAGGAAATCGGGCGCGGGGTGCAGGAAGAAGGGCATCGAATAGCGCGAATGGCCGCGGCGCTCGACCGGCGGATTGACGACGCGATGCGTCGTCGACGGCAGCACGTGGTTGGTGAGCCGCTGCAGCATGTCGCCGACGTTGACCACCATCGCGCCCTCTGGCGGCTTGATCGCCAGCCACTGGCCGGTCGCGCGGTCGAGCAGTTCCAGCCCCGCTTCCTCGGCGCCGAGCAACAGCGTGATGAGGTTGATGTCCTCATGCGCGCCGGCGCGCACGCCCTCGGCATCCGCGGGGATCGGCGGATAATGGAGCAGGCGCAGCACCGAATTGCCGTCCTTCACCGCGGGATCGAACCAGTCGGGCGCAAGGCCGAGATGCCGCGCGATCGCCGACAGCAACCGGTCGCCCGCACGGTCGAAGGCGGTGAACAGTTCGAGGAACGTGTCCCTGAAGCCCTCGGGGCGCGTCGGCCAGATATTGCGCGCCATCGTGTCGGCGTAGCGATGCCCCTCCGGCAGCTCGCGACCAATGTGCCAGAATTCCTTGAGATCGACGTGCTTGGCGTCCTTGGCGATCTCGGTCTTGAACGGCGTATAGCCGCGCGCGCCACCCCCGCCCGCGACGAAATAGTCGCGCTTCTCCGCTTCGGGCAGGGCGAACAGCGCCTCCGTCTCGTGCCAGGCGCGGGTGATCAGATCCTGCGGCACGCCGTGATCGGCGACGATGGCAAAACCGAACCGCTCGAACGATTCGCCGAAGGCTGCGGCGAAGCCATCGGGGTCGCCGGCCTGATCGGCGAGGCTGAGCGTGGGAACCTGGGCGGAAGTGGAGTCGAGCATGCAAGCCATCCATTTGATGAAGCGCGCGTTATAGGCCGCCCGATCGGGCGCGTCATGCCCCCCGGCGTGCCGTCCCGGCCACCCGGCCGACGGCCGTCAACCCGGACCGAACCGCCGGCTCCGTTCCCCGTCTTCTAACCCGCGCGATCCAGGCGATGTGACGGTGTCGCATCGACTCGGCGCAGCCCCAAGCCGCTTGATCGCGGCGACCGGGCAGCGGCTCTTGTGGTTACCCGCGAAATGCGGGCACACATCGACCGTCAGGGACGCGGTGGGGCTGCGGTTTCGAGACGAGGGAATAGGTCGCACCCGTCATCACGGGCGCGGCGCATCATATTGGGGTCCGATGAGCATTTTCGCCCGTACAGCCACGATCGTCGCCACACTCGGTGCGATGACCCTCGGTTTTGGCGCAGCACAGGCGGAAGACGGCACCCCGCGGGCCACGGTCGCGGCGCAGGGCAAGGGCGGCCCGATGCTCGATGCCAACGGCGCCGAGGCACAGGCCGACCTCAAGGCCGACGCGCAGTTCCGCACCCTGTTCCAGAGCTGGAAGAAGCTCGATACGCGGCCGCAGGGCGCGATCGCCATCCCCTCGGTCCAGCCGGTCCAGCATCTCCAGTTCACCAGCAACTTCGGCATCCGCTCCGACCCGTTCCGCGGCACCGCGGCGATGCACGCCGGCGTCGACATCCCCGGTCCGGTCGGCACGCCGATCTACGCTACCGCCGACGGCATCATCGATCACGCTTCGCGGCTCGGCGGCTACGGCAATATGGTCGAGATCAACCACGGCAAGGGCATCGCCACCCGCTACGGCCATCTGTCCAAGATCCTCGTCGAGGACGGCGCCCGCGTCACCCGCGGCCAGTTGATCGCGCTGATGGGCTCGACCGGTCGCTCGACCGGTCCGCATCTCCATTATGAGGTCCGCATCGACGGCCATGCGGTCAACCCGATCCCGTTCCTGACCACCGCCGACTATCTGCTCGCGTCGCAGGATCGCGCCGTGCACGCCATCCCGGTTTCGACCGACGGCCCCGCCGCGCAGGATTGATCGTCTAGAGCGCCTGCGCCGCGGCCCAGCCGCTCGCCCAGGCCCATTGGAAATTATAGCCGCCGAGCCAGCCGGTCACGTCGACCGCCTCGCCGATCGCATGCAGGCCGGGGACGCGGCGCGCTTCCAGCGTCTGGGACGACAAATCGGCGGTGCTGATCCCGCCGACGGTCACTTCGGCCTTGGCGAATCCCTCGCTGCCGTTGGGCGTGAATCGCCAATCCGACAAGCGTCGCCCCGCCTCGTCGAGCCGGCGGTCGGGAACGTTGCCCAGTTCGACCGACAGGTCGAGCCGTTCGGCGAGCGCCTCGGCGAGACGGTCCGGCAGCGTCGCGGCCAGTGTCCGCCGCAGCGTCGCACGGGGTTGCATACGCTTGGCGGTCAGCAGCCAGTCGCGATCCGCATCCGGCATGAAGTCGATGCCGATCGGCTCGCGCGGTCGCCAATAGCTCGACACCTGCAGGATCGCAGGACCCGATAGGCCGCGATGCGTGAACAACGCCGCCTCGCGGAACCGCGCCTTGCCGGCGCTGGCCACGACATCGGCGGCAACGCCCGACAAGGTCCGAAACAACGCCTCGTCGCCGCCGAGCGTCAGGGGCACCAGTGCGGGCCGCGGCTCGACCACCTTGAGGCCGAATCGTCGGGCGAGATCGTAAGCGGCACCGGTGGCGCCGAGCTTGGGGATCGAGGGCCCACCGGTGGCGATCACCAGCCGCGGCGCGCGGACGACGCGGTCCGGCAAAGCGACGGTGAACGCGGCGCCGTCATGCCCGACTTCGCCGAAGGGCGCGGACAGAGCGACGTCGACGCGTCCCGCGTCGCATTCGTCGAGGAGCATCGCGACGATCTGCCGGGCCGAGCCGTCGCAGAACAATTGCCCCAGCGTCTTCTCATGCCAGGCGATCCGGTGGCGCTCGACCAGCGCAATGAAATCGCTCGCGGTATATCGCCCGAGCGCCGATTTGGCGAAATGCGGATTGGCGGAGACGTAGCGGTCCGGCGCGGTGTGGAGGTTGGTGAAATTGCACCGCCCGCCGCCCGAGATCAGGATCTTCTTGCCGGCCGCATCGGCATGATCGACGAGCAGAACGGACCGGCCGCGCTGGCCGGCGACCGCGGCGCACATGAGTCCGGCCGCGCCGGCGCCGAGGATGATCGCGTCATAAGGGGAAGGCATGCGGTCAACTACCGCGAACCGCAGGCTTTGTCGCGTGGGCTAGGGGAGGGGTTCGGAACCCGTCTAGAACCGCGCAGGACGCCTGCTGAGGAACTTTTCCCCCACAAATGTCGTAAAAGTGCAATTTGGTGTTGACGGGCTGGGGCGGCCCGCCTAGATGGGTGTCACCGCAGCGGTGGCCGACATGGTCGCCGAGGCAGTCACAACAGACCTGGCGCGCTGACCGCCCCGAGAAAAAGGGGTAAGGGAGCTGTGCCGGTGT
>NZ_JBWKVV010000003.1:142172-488159 GCF_059421875.1 Sphingomonas sp. GW821-FHT02B09 | reverse complement strand
CGAAGCAACACGCTCGGGGCAAAGAACCCATACACAATTCATCATCCGGTGACGGATGCCAACACCCCCGCCCAAACCGCGGGGGCGTTCGCGTCACAACCCTGTCGCGGGGTGGAGCAGCCCGGTAGCTCGTCAGGCTCATAACCTGAAGGTCACAGGTTCAAATCCTGTCCCCGCAACCAAATTCCACGATAGCCCCGGCCGATAAGCCGGGGCTTTCTGCATTTCGGGCACATTACGGTGGTCATCTCCGCCGATGGGTTCGTACGTCGCTCGCGCCGAACAGACGCAGCGGGACTGCTTCTGCCATCGCACGATAGCCCGCTTCGTTGGGATGAAGGTGATCGCCGCTGTCATAGGCCGGCAACAGCCGATCCGGATGCGCAGGGTCACGGATCGCCGCATCGAAGTCGATGACCGCGTCGAACACGGCCGACCGGCGGATCATCGCGTTGATCGCCTGCCGGGTGGCTTCGGTTTGTGCCGAGGCGTGGTAATAATCGTTGCCGACGAGCGGGGTTATTGTCGCGCCGATCAACCGGATGCCATGTGAGCGCGTGCGGGCGGCGAGTTCGTGGTGGGATGCGGTGATTTCGGCGATCAAGGCACGCTGCGTTGCGGCGTTTGCGGGGGCGTCGCGGGTCAGGACGCCGAGGTCGTTCACACCCTCCAGCACGATCGCATAGCGGACGTTAGGCCGCGCGATGACGTCACGATCGAAGCGCGCCATGAGGCTGGGACCGTTGCCGTCGAGCAGGATGCGGTTGCCGCCGATCCCGGCATTGACCACCGAGAGGCCCGCCGTCCCCGGGTTCGCAGCGAGGCGGCGGGCGAAGACGTCGGTCCAGCGCGCGTTGCCGTCGTCGCGGACGCCGCGGCCGTCGGTGATCGAATCACCGATCGCGACGATCGCGCCTGCCGTGCCGCCGCCGGCGACCTCGACGTCGGCGAGATCCCACCAGCCGCCAATCTTTTCAGGCGCCGCCAGCGTCGCGGCCGCACTCTGGTCGCCGCGCACGAGAAAGGTCGTCGCGCGCGCGCCGGGGTGGCCGGTATGACGCGTCACCGGCTTGGGCAGGAACAGGCTGATCGCCAGATCATCACCGGCCTGCGTCGCCAGCAGCACCGGATCCGAATAGATTTCCGCGCCAGCGGGGATGGTGGTCGCGGTGGCGCCGCTGAAGGTCATCGTGTGATTGCCGGTGACCTGCGGCTGACCCGGTACGCCCCGCGCCAGCCATGCCGCACCAATCCGCAGCGGGGTGTCGCCCATCACGTTGGAGAGGCGGACGCGGACCATCGTGCCGCCGGCGGAGAGATGGACGGTCTGGCGGATCGTCACCGGACCGAGCGCCGCGATCCGCTCGGCATCCGCCGCGGTGGCGAGCATCTGTGCCGACCCCCAGGCGGGGACCCAGCATAACGACGGCATTGCGCGCGCCGCGGGCCGCGGATGGAGCGACTGCGACGATCCGCCGGTTGCCAGTCCGGCCAGGACGATCGTTATCGTTGCAAAGCGCCACCGTTTCGTCATTCGCCGCTCCTGATCGCCATCCTCTTGTCCGAGGCTTCGTGTTAGCGTTATCACCAAGTGGCGTACCGCGACAACCGGCGGACGGGGAGAGGATATGCAGCTGCAGCGGATCATGATGGCGATGCTCGCCGCGGCCAGTCCGGCTGCGGCCGCCGCGGCGATACCGGATTGTGCAGCGCCAGTGACGGCGTGCATGCGCGCGGCACCGGGTGCGGTCGCGCTGCTCGCGCCGGGGCGGCCGACGCTGATCGCGGTCGATGCCGGCGAGGATGCTGGCGTGCGGCGCGCGGCGGATGACCTGGTCGGCGATCTCGTCGCGGTCGGTGGCGGCGCCGTGCGGCTGGTGGGCAAGGCGGACGCCGGCACCACGGTCATCGCCGGGACGCTCGGCAGCCCGCTGGTCGGAGCGCTGATCCGCGCCGGTAAGATCGACGTCCGCGGTCTCGACGGGCAATGGGAGGGCTATGTCGAGCAGGTGGTCGAGCGGCCGCTGCCGGGTGTCGATCGCGCGCTGGTGATCGTCGGTGCCGATCGGCGCGGCACGATCTTCGGCCTCTACGACATCAGCGCCAAGGCGGGCGTCAGCCCGTGGACTTGGTGGGCCGACGTGCCCGCGCAACGGCATCCGACGCTCTATCTCACCGCCGGCCGCGTCGCCGACCATCCGGTGGTGAAATATCGCGGCATCTTCATCAATGACGAGGAGCCGGCGTTCGGCGGCTGGGCGCGCGCGCGGTTCGGCGGGGTCAACCATTTCGCCTATGAGAAACTGTTCACGCTGCTGCTACGCGCCAAGGCCAATTTCCTGTGGCCGGCGATGTGGGGCAAGTCGCTGTGGCAGGACGATCCCGCCTCGGCGCCGCTCGCGCGCGAGATGGGCGTGATCCTCGGCACCTCGCATCACGAACCGATGGAGCGTGCCAATATCGAATGGCAGCGGCAGGGTGGCGGCCCATGGGATTATACCCGCAACGCCGAGCGGCTGCGCGCCTTCTGGCGGGCGGGGATCGCGCGGCGCGGCGTGTCGGAGGACCCGGTGACGATCGGCATGCGCGGCGACGGCGACGAGCCGATGACGCAGGGCACCGCGATCGGCCTGTTGCAGCGGATCATCGCCGACCAGCGCCGCACCATCGCCGAGGTGACCGGCAAGCCCGCCGCTGCCACGCCGCAGGTCTGGGCACTCTACAAGGAAGTGCAGGATTATTACGATCAGGGGATGCGCGTTCCCGACGACGTCACCCTGCTGTTTGCCGACGACAATTGGGGCAACATCCGCCGACTGCCGGTGCCGGGCGAACAGCGCGCGGGCGGGGCCGGCGTCTATTATCATTTCGATTACGTCGGCGGCCCGCGCAACTACAAATGGCTCGACACCAATGCGGTGCCGCGGGTCTGGCAGCAGATGGCGATGGCGCACCAGTTCGGCGCCGACCGACTGTGGATCGTCAACGTCGGCGATCTCAAGCCGATGGAATATGCGACCAGCTTCTTCCTGGCGATGGCGTGGGACCCCGATCGGATGACCGAGGCGGCGATGCAGGCCTATCCGGCGCGCTGGGCGGCGCAGCAATTCGGTGCGGCGCAGGGACCGGCGATCGGCGCGCTGATCGCCGAATACGGCCGGCTCGCCAGCCGCCGCAAGCCCGAGCTGATCGATGCCGATACCTATGCCGGGACCGCGGGTGGCTGGGCGCGCGTGCTCGGCGAATGGACTGCGCTGGCGGCGCGCGCGGGGCGGCTGGCTGCGGCGATCCCGACGGAGCGGCGCGATGCCTATGACGAACTGGTGCTGCACCGGATCGATGCGATGACCAACCTGCATCGGCTTTACGCCGCGGTCGCCGCCAATCGCCGTGCGGCGCAGGCCGGCGATGCCGCGGCGACGGCGCGCTGGGCGACGGCGGCGCGCGGCTATTTCGCCGAGGATGCCGCGCTGCGCCGCCGCTACGAATGCCTGGCCGGCGGCAAATGGCCGGAGATGATGGCGCAGACGCATATCGGCTATACCGGCTGGCAGCAGCCCGACGTGGACGTGATGCCGGCGCTGGCGACGGTGGCGGCGCCGCTGCCGGTGCCTGCGATGGCCACGCCGCCGCTGCGGAGCATCGCCGCGGATGCGGGCCGGGCGATCGACGGCGCCGGCGTCCGCTGGCAGCGGGTGGCGGGCTTCACCGCCGCGGGCGCGGCGATGATCGCGACGCCGGCGACCGCGCCGGCGATCGAGCGGCCGGGCGGGGCCGGGCCGCAGCTCGCTTATGCGATCGACCTGCCGGCGGGGGCACGCCGCTTCGACGTGGTCGCCGCGCCGGGGCTCGACGTGCGCGGCACCGGGCGTCATCGGGTGGCACTCTCGCTGGACGGCGGAGCGCCGGTGATCGTCGACCTGCTCGCCGACGAAACCGAGGCGCGCTGGGGCAAGGCGGTCGCCGACAATCGCCGCGTCGCCGGCGCGACGCTGCCGGTGACGCGTGCGGGGCGGCACGTGCTGCATGTCTGGCTGGTCGACCCGCAAGTGGTGATCGAGGGGATCGAGGTGGCGGGCTAGCAGGGGGCGAGATTGACGATCCGGTCCGTCGACGCTTCGGCCTGTTTGTCAGCCCGGCTTTGACTCGGGGGGCCGCTTTCCTGATCGGCCTTTGTCGAGAACGTAGCGAGACCTTGGATCAAGTCGAGACCTTGGCAAGACTACCCCAGTGCTCCTGTGAAAGCAGGAGCCCAGGATCCAAATCGGTACAAGACGTTGCTTTGCTTGGCCCTAGGCTCCTGCTTTCGCAGGAGCACTGTGTCGTTCGCACCGGCGATGAGGACACTTGCAAGGGATGAATCCAAGGCCGAGTAACGGCCGGAGGTGTCGCGTTGCGGCGCCGATCGGTGCGGGCGCGGGGTCACCGCATCGGTGCGGCCGCCAGTGCCGCGGCGATCGCGGCGCGCATCGGTTTGGGGTGGAGTGCGACGTCATAGGGGGTCGGGCGGCGCTTGACGCCGTCGGGGCGCGGTTCGAAGCCTTCGATCCAGCTGTGCGCGTCGCTCAAGCCCCAGCACAGCACGTCGCGCAGCTTGGGATAGGACAAAGTGATGTCGAGATAGGCGCGGGTGAAGTCCGCGACCGCGCGGTCGCGCGAGGGAATTGCGGCGGGCAGATGGTTGTCGCGGACGTCGAGTTCGGTGATCAGCAGGCCATAGCCCATCGCCGTCACCGCATCGAGGAAGCGTCGCCAGTCGCCCTCCAGCCGCGCGACCGCGGCGCCGGTATCGATCCCCTGGGTGACGAGGTGCGACTGGACGCCGAGCGCGTCGACCGGCACGCCCCGCCGCCGGAAGCCTTCGAGCAGGCGCAGCACCCCGTCGCGATGCGCGGCGTTGCCCGGCTCCCAGCTCATATAATCGTTGTAGACGAGCTGCGCCTGCGGCGCCGCCGACCGCGCGGTGTGGAAGGCGAGATCGAGCGTCGCCTCCGGGCCGCCCAGCGCCTTCGACAGGCTGGTGTCGTAGAGCTTGCCGTCTTCCGGCCGCACCGCTTCGTTGACGACGTCGTAGCTGGCGATGCGCCGGCCGTAGCGGTCGACGACGGTGCGGATATGGGTGGTCAGCAGCGCTTCGGCGGCGGCATGCGGCTGCGCGCCGAAATCGTAATCGTTGAGCCAGCGCGGAAACCATTTCGGCTGGTGCCACAGCAGATTGTGGCCGCGCACCGCGAGATGCTCGCGTTCGGCCCAGGCCATGATCGCGTCGAAATGCGCGAAGGCGAAGGTGGTCGGCGTCGGGCGGAGATGCTGCCACTTCATCTCGTTCTCGGCGACGATCAGGCCGCATTGCGCCGCGATCAGCCGCGCATAGGCTGGATCGGCGACGGGCACGCCGTCGCGGCCGCCCGCCTGCCACGGCACCGCCGTGCCGAAGCGCAGCCCGCGCCGCGCCGCAATGCCCTGCAGACTGGCGGGGGCCGCGGCGGCGGCGAGCGGCGCGGCGGCGGCGACCGCCGCGGTCGCGACGGCACCGGCGAGCAGCTCGCGGCGTGACGGGGGCATAAGCAATCCTCTCGATCGTTGTTAGCGCGATCATTCGCGCTGGCGGTGCTTTGGTCAAGTCACCGTGGCGCAGAGGAAAATCGTGTTTTGCCCGTATCTTGCGGCGCGGATTGGGGCGGCGGGCGGATCAGGGGGCGAGGCGGCAGGCGGCGATGCGTACCGGGTTGCAGCGGGCCATCGCACCACCGGGCAAGGTGACGCGGAAGGCGAGGTGGGCGGGATCGGGCGCGCCGGGGTAATAATCGGTGCTCACCGCCTGCGCGCCGCTCGCCGCGGCGGCGGCGGCCTTGCGGAGGTCGTGCGCGCGCGCCTCGACGGTGTTGGCGTCGGTGCGGGTGCGGACGATCAGCCCCTGCGCGACCCAATGGCGGATCGCGGCGCCATCGACCAGCGGGTCCTGCACGATCTCGATTGCCGCCTCGGGCTGATCGTCGCGATACCAGCCGAACATCGCGCGGCCGGCGAGCGAGGGGTGGCCGGCGCGATAGACGGCGGACACCGCGTCGCGGACGTCGAGCAGCACGTAGACGCGACCGCGCGCCGATTCGAGCGACGGCCAGCCGCGGGTGGTGACCGCGGCGTGCAGCGTGGCGGCGGTCCCGCGCACCTCGTCGGGCGTGATCAGCCGCTTGCCGGGCAATGCGGCGCGGATCTCGGCGTCGAGCGCGTCGAGCAGCCCGGCATCGTCGAGCGGCAGCGGCGGGCTGATCCGCGAATCCCTGCCCGGCGTGTCGGCGGCGTTGATCGTGACCATGATCGGCAGGTGGCGCGGATGCGCGCGCGACCAGACGTCGATCTCGCCGAGGCAGCGGCGCAGCGTCACGCAGGTCGAGAGATAGTCGACGTCGGGGATGTGGAAGACCTTGAAGCCCGGGCGCAGCATCGCCGGCCGGTCGAAGCCGGTCGCCTCACCTGCGGCGCGGGCGGTGCCCTCGCCCTTGGGATCGGCGTAGCGGCCGCCCGCCGGATCGGCGAAGACGTCGATCTCGAGCTGGCGCACGCCAGCGTCGAGTTGGCGGGCGAGCGGCAGGTGGTAATAATCGAGCGCTGCGGCGAGCTTCGGGTCGGCGGCGCGCAGCCGGGCCATCACCGCCGCCGGGATGCGCGCCTTGAAGCTGTTGTGCGAGCCGACGACCTGAATGTCGTTCACCGCCTGCGGCGGCGGTGCGGCGGCGCTGCCGGACGCGGCGAGCGCCAGCAACGGCAAAGCGAGGGTACGGAGCCGCATCGATCAGAACTCCGCACGCGCGCCGAACAGGATCGTCCGGCCGTAATAATTGATCTCGCCGAAGCGCAGCGTGTCGTCATTGTAGGTATAGGCGCGGGCACCGGCGAGGTTGATGCCCTCGACGCTGAACATCAGCTGCGGGGTGACGCGCAGCGACAGATTGCCGTCGAGCGAGCCGAACGGCGCGGTGAAGGTCGGTGCCTGGCTGGTGCTGCCGGTGCCCGACAGATATTTGTCGCGCCAGACGTAGGACAGGCGGGCGGACACCGGGCCGTAATCGTAGAAGCCGACGAGATTGTAGCTCTGCTTCGACAGGCCGAGCATCTCGTTGCGCAACACGCGATTGCCGGCGGTGTAGTTCGCCTCCACCGACGTGTGCGTATAGGACGCCTGGACGCCGAGGCCGTCGAGCGGCTTCGGCAGGAAGGTGAAAACCTGATTATAGGCGGCCTCGAAGCCGTAGACCTTCGCCTTGCCGCCGTTGACCGAGGTGCTGAGCAGCACGGTGCCGCGGTTGGGAATGTCGATATTGACGTTCTGCGCCGTGATATAGTCGTCGAGGTTCTTGTAGAAGAGGGCGCCGGTGAGCGCGCCGCGACGGTTGAAATACCATTCGAGCGAGCCGTCGAACTGGGTCGCGAGGAACGGGTTGAGCTGCGGGTTGCCGCCGCTCGCGGTCGCCGCGTCGGTCGAGACGGTGATGCGCGGTGCGGAATCGGTGATGTTGGGGCGGGTCAGCACGCGGCTCGCGGCGAGGCGGGCGACGAGCTTCGGCGTCAGCTCGGCACGCAGGTTGAAGCTCGGCAGTATGTTGTCGAACGTCTTGGGATAGCTGACCGCCTGGGGGGTGCTGCCAGTAGTCAGGGTGCCGCTCGCGACCTGATCGGTGTGAACGTAGCGCGCGCCGATATTGCCGGTCACCTCGACCGCGCCGAGCATCACGCCGTAATCGGCGCGGACATAAGCGGCGGCGATCTTCTCGCTGGTGACGAACGACGACCGCCGGTCCGCCGGGGTCAGCGCCGCATTGGCGATCGCCGGAGTGAACAGCGCGTCGTAATAGGCCTTGGTGACGGGCACCAGCCAGGTACGCGGGCTGTTGCCGGTAACGCCGGCGAGGAAGTCGTCATAGGGCAGTTGCTGATAGGCGCCCGAGCCGAGCACCGACAGCGGCTGGCCCTTGACCGTGTCGATCAGATAGTCGCGACGGCGATAATCGCGCTTGCGCCAGTGATATTCGCCGCCCGCCGCGATCTTGCGGAGCAGTCCATCGCCGACGTCATAGCCGAGGTCGGCGCGGCCATAGGCGTCCCAATCCTTGCTGTTCTTGGGCGCGATGTTGAAGGTGGTGACGGCATAGTTCGCCGGATTGGTCAGGTCGCGCGTCGTGGTGAGCGTCGGCAGCACCTTGTAGCCGCCCGAGGCGTCATAGGTCAGCGGCGCGATGAACTGCGCGCGGCTGCGCACCGTGCCCTCGGCATTGCTCGGGTGGTAGCTGTGCGCGGTCGACCAGCTGCCGTCGGCCGAGGCGTGCCAGCGACCCTGGTCGAAGCTCTGGCGCAGCGCGACGGTGAGCAGGTCGTGGCGGTTGAGGCTGTATTCGCGCGACGCCATGAAGCGCGCGTTGTTGATCGTCGCGCCGACCACGGTGTTGCCGCTGATCTTGGTCGAGCCGGGAACGATGGCGGCCAGGTTTTTCTTATCGCCGGAATCGTCGGGATAGATGTCGATGCCGAATTCGTCATAGGCGACGTCGAGCCGCGTCGCGATCACGTCGAGCGTGGTGCGCAGTTCCGGCGTCGGCTGCCATTGCGCGGAGACGATGCCCGACAGGCGTTTGCGATCCTCCGTCTCGATCGTCGGGCGCGTGCGCGTCGGCGTGTACAGGCCGCTCGCACTGCCGAGCAGATTGGTGTTCCAGCCGAAGTTCATGAAGCGGTCGTTGCGGACCTGCTTGCCCCAATATTGCGCGCCGGCGAGGATGCCGACCGTCTCGTCCGGGCTGCGGTAGCTGGTCAGCAGCGTGGCATTGGGCTCGACGCGGTGCGTCTGCGCGGTGAAGGTGTAGCGCGAATTCAGCGTCGTGCGCGTGCCGATATCGAGCGGGTGGAAAGTCTTGACGTCGATATTGCCGCCGAGCGCGCCCTCGTTCATGTCCGGCGTCGGCGTCTTGACGACGTCGATGCTCGAGACGAACTCGGCGGGCAGCATCTCGAAGCGGAACTGGCGGCCGTTGGCGCCGCCGTTCTCGATCAGGTCGTTGAGCGCGACGGTGCGGCCGTTGACCAGGGTGTTCTGGAACTGCGGACCGAGGCCGCGAACGCTGACGTACAGCCCCTCGCCGCGTGGCCGGGTGATCGCGACACCGGGCACCACCTGCAACGCCTCGGCGACGTTCTGCGCCGGGAATTTGCCGATGTCGGTCGAGGCGATCGAATCGAGGCCGTAGGCGGCCTTGCGTTTGGTCTCGGTGGCGGCGGCGATGCTGCGCGCATAGCTGCCGGTGACGACGATCTCGCCGTCCTGCTCCGAATCGCCCGTCGGCGCGTCGGTGGTGCTGGCCGGATTGGTCTGTGCGAGCGCGGCCGGCGTGGCGAGCAGCGCCGCGAGCGTGAGCGGCAGCGTGGCGCCGATCAGGCGCGAAGTACGAAGCATGTGTAGTCCCCCTGGCGTTATGCCGTTCGCCACGCCGCTAGGTGGCTAAGGTTACAGGCCAAAGTAATACCAATTTCATTTTGATGACGGAGGCGGCTTTGGGTACTTCGCTGCGCCGCACAATTATCGTGATTAAAATATAGTCCGAGACAGACATAATTCTTGAGCTTGCGCTCGACATCGCAACAACGGCGGCTGGCGTATTGATCGACATCTATACGACCAAACAGTTTGGGGCCGATGCGATAATGCTGGAACGGAACCGGCGATTGAATGTTGCTGCTCTCAACACAAAGGGGAGTTCTCAGCGTGAGTCACGATGTCAGTCCGATCGACGCGCTTGCGGCGCATGCCGAACAGCGCAAGGACCGAAGGGCCTTTTTCAAGGCGGCAGTAGGGGCGGCGGCCGTCGGGGCCGGCGCCTTTTTGGTAAGCAATCCCGCGCAGGCGCAGACCCTGACCGATGCGGACATTCTCAACTTCGCGTTGAACCTCGAATATCTCGAGGCGAACTTCTATTCTTATGCCGTCTACGGTCGTGGCATCCCGGCGACGTCGATCACCGGCGTCGGTACGCCGGTCGCGGCGACGGGCGGCAAGCAGGTCATTTTCCAGGATTCGCTGCTCGCTGAAATGGCACGCGAAATCGCCGAAGACGAACTCGCCCACGTCAATTTCCTGCGCACGGCGTTGGGATCCGCCGCGGTCGCCCAGCCCGCGATCGACATCGGCGTTTCGGCGACCAGCGCGTTCAGCGTCGCGGCACAGGCGGCGACGCTCGTCCCGGCCGGCGGCGTCTTCGATCCCTATGCGTCGGATCTCGCCTTCCTCTATGGCGCGTTCCTGTTCGAGGACGTCGGCGTCACCGCCTATAAGGGCGCCTCGTCGCTGCTGACCAACAAGACCTATCTCGATGCCGCGGCGGGCATCCTCGCCGCCGAAGCCTATCACGCCAGCATGATCCGCACGACGATCGATCAACTCGGCGGCAACGTCGGGCTGAAGGCTTCGACGATCCGCGGTGACACCGAACTTGTCTCGACCGCGCGCGACAGCCTCGACGGTACCAGCGACCTCGATCAGGGCATCGCCTATGTCAGCTCGGGCGCCGGTCCGACCTCGAACATCGCGCCGACCGACGGCAACGGCATCGCTTTCGGTCGTACGACCGGGCAGGTCCTCAACATCGTCTACCTGAACAAGGCTCAGGTCACCGCCGGCGGTTTCTTCCCGTCCGGTGTCAACGGCACCATCCGCAGCAGCGCCAACAACGCCTGAGCCTCGGGTTCAAAGGGGATATCCTATGATCGATCGTGAAACGCTTCTCGAAGTGTTCGACATCGCCGACCGCCGGCGGAACGAACGCCGCCGCTTCATCAAGATGGCGGGTACCGCCGTCGCCGCGACGGCCGGTGCGTCGCTGCTCGCCGCCTGCGACAATGACGACGACAAATCGGTGCCGTTTACACCGGCCCCGTCGCCGACGCCCACCGCCGCGCTGCCCGCCGGCGACGTCGACGTGCTGAACTTCGCGCTGAACCTCGAATATCTCGAGGCCAGTTACTACACGTTCGCCGCCTTCGGCAGCGGCCTCACCGCAGGCTTGCAGACCGGCACCGGTACGCAGGGCGCGGTCACCGGCGGTGCGCAGGTGCCGTTCCGTGACGCTTCAGTCGCGGCCTATGCGCGAGAAATCGCTTCGGATGAAAACCTCCACGTCACCTTCCTGCGTCAGCAGCTCGGTTCGTCGGCGGTGGCGATGCCCGCGATCAACATCGATGGCGGCGCCAATGGCGCATTCACCGCCGCGGCGCGCGCCGCCGGCGTGGTCGGCGCGACGGGGACGTTCAATCCCTATGCGTCGGACGAGAACTGGCTGCTCGGCGGCATGCTGCTGTCCGACGTCGGCGTCACCGCCTATAAGGGATCGGCGTCGCTGATCTCGAACAAGGTCATTCTCGACGCGGCGGCCGGCATCCTTGCGGTGGAGGCCTATCATTCGGGCCTGCTGCGCACGTTGCTGTACCGCAAGGGGCTCGCGATGCCGGCGCTGCGCACCAACGCAGACCTGATCTCCAATGCCCGCGACACCGTCGACAACGGCTTCGACGACGATCAGGGGATCAGCCCGACGACGATCAACGGCGGCGCGGCATCGAACATCGTGCCTGCGGACAGCAACGGCATCGTATTCGGCCGGACGGCGGGCGACGTGCTCAACGTCGCCTACCTCAACGCCGGTGCGGTAAGCAGCGGCGGCTTCTTCCCGGCCGGCGTCAACGGCAACATCAAGACCTCGACCGCCGCATAACGGCAGGGGTCAGGTCGCCGGCACGCGCATCGCCTGCGCGTGCCGGTCGACCAGCACCGCGCTCGCCGCGTTGAGGCCGACCACCTCTACGGCGATGCCGTGGCGGCGCATTCTGGTCACCACCTCTTCGAGCGCACCGACCGCAGTCACGTCCCACAGATGCGCCTGCGTCAGGTCGATGCGGACGTGCCGGGCGGTATCCGCCAGATCGAACCGGTCGGCGAAGATCTCGGCACTGGCGAAGAAGATCTGCCCCGTGACGCCATAGTCGCGCGTGTCCGTCGCCGCGTCATAGGCGACCGTCACCTGCATCAGCCGAGTGACCTTGAAGGCGAAGAAGACGCCGCTCAGCAGCACGCCGACCGCCACCCCCGCCGACAGGTCGTGCGTCGTCACGGTCACCGCGACGGTGGCGAGCATCACCGCGCCCGACGTCTTGGGATGGCGGACGAGGTCGCGCAGCGATCCCCAGGAGAAGGTGCTGATCGACACCATGATCATGATCGCGACCAGCGCCGCGACCGGCACCTGCGCGACCCAGGGGCGCAGCGGCACCATGACGACGAGCAGGAACACGCCGGCGACCAGCGTCGACAGCCGGCCGCGCCCGCCATAGCGGACGTTGCCGACGGTCTGGCCGACCATGCCGCAGCCGGCGATGCCGCCGAACAGTCCGGCGGCGATATTGGCGAGGCCGAGCCCGCTGCACTCGCGCGCCTTGGAGCTGGTCGTCTCGGTGAGGTCGTCGACGACGCTGGCGGTCATCATCGATTCGAGCAGGCCGACCGCGGCCATCGCCAGCGCGTAGGGCGCGACGATCGTCAGCGTCTGCCAGTCGAGGGGCACCGACGGCCAGCCGAAATGCGGCAGCGAGGCGGGCAGGCGGCCGAGGTCCGCGATCGTGCGCAGCGGCATCGGCAGCGCGATGCTGATCGCGGTCAGCACGACGATGCAGATCAACGGCGACGGGATGACGTTGGTCACGCGCGGCGCCAGATAGATGATCGCGAGGCCGAGGCCGATCATCGCATAGGTGTGCCAGTCGACGCCGATCATCTGCGGCAACTGCGCCGAGAAGATCAGGATCGCCAGCGCGTTGACGAAACCGGTGCGTACCGAGCGCGAGACGAAGCGCATCAGCACGTCGAGCTTCAGGAGCCCGAACGCGACCTGGAACAGGCCGGCAAGCAGGGTCGCGGCGAGGAGATAGTGGAGGCCGTGCGCGTGGACGAGCGCGGCGGCGACGAGCGCGACCGAGCCGGCGGCACCCGAGATCATCGCGGGGCGGCCACCGGCGATCGCGATGACGATGCCGATGACGAAGGAGGCGAACAGGCCGACTTCGGGATCGATGCCGGCGACGAAGGAGAAAGCGATGACCTCCGGGATCAGCGCGAAGGTGCCGACCATGCCGGCGAGCACGTCGCGGCGCGCGCCGGCGGCGCTCGAAAACCATTCGGCGCGGTAACGGGACAGGGAAAGACTAATCATGACGTAGAAATCCGCATGACCGCTCCGGCGCCGCCGGCGGCGACGCGTCAATGTTCGGGAGCGGTTGCGTTGTCCGGCGGATCGGCGGCCGGAATAGCCACCCGGAATTGCACCGGGTCCAGGCGAATGCCGGCCGCCTAGACCGATCCGTGCTGCAGCGCAATAGGCGGACTCAGTCGACCAGGCCGGGTCCTTCGACGATCAGCGCCAGCCCGATGGCGTGGCGTGCGGCGGCGGGCAATCGTACCTCCAGCGCTTCGCCGGTGCGGGTGAAGGGCAGCGGTGCGCCGTTGCCGGGCAACGACACGCGGCGCACCTCGCCGCGGCCGACCGGATTGTCGCGTCCGAGCAGGGTCAGCCGCGCGACGCCGTCCGCGGGCCAGCCGAGCACCAGCGCGTGCAGCGCCTTGCCGCGGGTGACGTAGCGGATGTCGCGCGCGGTATAACCGGTGTCGCGGCCGCCCTCCGAGAAGCTGCCCGCGCCGGCGCCGCCCGGCCCCTCGCCGTGGATGCGCCACGGGCGGGTGGCATAGATCGCCGCGCCGTTGATCCGCATCCATGCACCGATCTCCCCGACGATCTGGCGTTCGCGCGCATCGATCGTGCCGTCGCCCTTGATGGGCACGCTGAGCATCATGTTGCCGTTCTTGGACACGACGTCGCACAATGTGTGCAGCACCTTGGCGGGGGTTTTGTAGAGGTTCTCGCGCTCATATTGCGCGCCGTAGAACCAATTGCCGAGGCAGGTCTCGGTCTGCCACGGATAGGGGTCGATGAAGCTCTTCTGGCCGCGCTCGACGACGTCGACGAGGCCCATGCGACGTTGCGGCGGCGTCTCCTTGGCGGTGACGACGCCCTCCAGCCGGCCGCCGTGGCGCGCCATGTTGCGGTTGTAGAAATAGGCGGCGATGTCGAGCCCGGCCTGTTGCAGCGGCAGATCGTGATTGTCGAAATAGAGCATGTCGGGCTCGTATCTGTCGATCAGCTCGCGGCAGCGCAGGGTCCAGCGGCGGACATAGTCGGGATCGGGCGGCACGCCCTCGTTCCACAATCCGTCGGTGGCGGCGTGCCACGCACCGGCTTCGGCGAGCGAACCGATGCCGTCGGGCATCGCCATCGACGCGCCCGTGTAGAGCTGTTGCGGGTCGAGCCCGTCCCACCATGCGCCGCGGCCCTGCGCGCGGGTCAGCGTCGCGGCGTCGTAGCGCTGGCCGCGACGCGGGCCGACGGGATCGTAGCCATAGGCGGGCTGGTTCCAGTGCCAGGCGTGGGCGCTGTGATTGGAGACGGCGAAGCGCAGCCCGCGCTCACGCGCAAGCTTCGCCCAGATGCCGACGATGTCCTTCTTCGGCCCAATGCGGGTCGAGTTCCACGGCTGGTGCGTCGAGGCGAAACAGTCGAGATTGTCGTGATGGTTGGCGAGCGCCATGAAATAGCGCGCGCCCGCGCCCTTGTAGAGGTCGAGCAGCTCGGCCGGGTCCCAATGTTCGGCGCGCCACTGGTTCTGGATCTGCATGAAGCCGGTGTCGGCGGGGTGGCCGTAGGTCTTCAGATGATGGTCGTAGGTGGGGTGGCCCTGAAGGTACATGTTGCGCGCGTACCAATCGTCACCGATGCCGGGGACCGAGGGCGCCGCCCAATGCGCCCAGATGCCGAACTTGGCGTCGCGGAACCAGTCGGGCGCGGAATAGCCGGCGGCGAGCGACTCCCAGTCGGCGGTGAAGCGTGGCGGCGGCGCGACCTTGGCCGGGCGCAGCGCCGCGTGCGGCGGCGTTGCGGCGGTTATGGCCGGTGCCGCCTGGGCGAGGCCGAGTGCGGCGCTGCCGGCGAGGAAGCCGCGGCGATCGACGCTCATCGACCGCCCCCCAGCGTCTTGGCGACCGCGGCGAGCGCGAGCGGACGCATCACCGCATAGCCCGCCGGGGTCGGATGGACGCCGTCGCTGGCGAGGCCGGGCTTCATGCCGCCCTCCGCCGTGGTCAGCGCGGCGTGATAGTCGACGTAGGTGTAGCCATGCGCCCTGGCATAGCCGCGCAGCCAGCGGTTGAAGGCGAGGATCTGCGGCGCCGGGCGCTTCTCCGGACTCCACGGAAAGGCGGCGGCGGGCGGGATCGAGGCGAGGATCACCTTGATGCCGTGCGCGTGCGCCAACTCCGCCATCGTCTCGATATTGCCCTGCACCGTCTCCACCGTCGCAGCGCCGGTGTTGCCGGCGATGTCGTTGGTGCCGGCCATGATGTGCACCGCCTTGGGGCGGAGCGCGATCACGTCCTGGCGGAAGCGCAGCAGCATCTGCGGCGTGGTCTGGCCGCTGATGCCGCGATCGACGAGGCCGTGCGTGAACAGCGACGGATCTGCGCCGATCCAATTGTCGGTGATCGAATCGCCCATGAAGACGACGCGCGCCGGCTCGGTCAGCGCGGCATTCTGTGCGCGATAGCGGCAGAGCTGGCCGTGGTCGCGCGTCAGCATATGGAGGTTCCACATCTGCCAGCCCTGGCCGTCGGCGGGTTTGGGGTGGGCGGGACAGGGATCGGCGACGATGCCGACGGGGTCGCCGGCATAGGGATCGCCGGGCACGTTGGTCTGCGCCGAGACGGCGGAGGCCGTCAGGCACAGGCCGGCGGCGAGAAGCTTGGGATAGCGCATCAGGGGGTCCTCTTCGTCTTGCTGGCCACCGCCGCCGCGATTGCGGCGCGGGCGACCGGCGCCATGCGGGCGTAGCCGGCGGCGAGCGGATGGATGCCGTCGACGGTATAGTCTCGGCGCATCAGCCCCTTGTCGTCGGCGAGCGCGGTTTCGTAATCGGCGAAGGCATAGCCGCGCCGCTTGCAGAAGCCGCGCAGCCATTGGTTGAGCGCGTGCAATTCGGCGGGCTTGCGCTCGCGCACCACGTCGCGCGCGGCGGGGGTGTAATCGTTGACCGGCAGCAGCGCGCCGAACACTACCGCAATACCGTGGCGGTCGGCGATGTCGGCCATCGCCTGCCAATGGTCCTCAATCTGCTCGGGGGTCTCGCGTTGCAGCACGCCCTGCACGTCGTTGACGCCGGCGAGGATCACCACTGCCGCGGGTCGCAGGGCGACGACGTCGGGCAGGAAGCGCAGCAGCAATTGCGCGGTCACCTGCCCGCCGATGCCGCGATTGACATAGGGCTGGCCGGGGAAGCCGGCGGCGAGATCCCAGCGGTCGGTTATGGAGTCGCCGAGGAAGACGACGCGCTGCTCACCGGCGCGCGGCGGTGGCAGCGCCGCATTGGCGGGCGCGTAGAGATAGCGTTCGCCAAAATCCTCCATCAGCACCGGCACCAGTCGCGCGCGATAGGGGCCGAGCCACGGACCCCAATCCTTCTCGACTGCGGTGCGACGTGGCGGCGCGCTCTGATAGTCGCGCCCCTGCGCGCCGCTGGCGAGCAGCAGCGCCGCCAGCGCGAACGGGATGGCCGCCATCCGGCGGTTCATGCGGTCTCGGCCGTGCCGGCGAGATCGCCGAGCGCTGGATCGAGCGCCGCGGCAATGGTCGCGGCGGCGGCGCGCAGCACGTCCTGCGTCTGCGCGATCGGTACCAGGCTGCCGGGGCCGTCGACGAACGGCACGGTGAGCGCGGCGCGGGCGGCGCCGAACGACAGGATCGGGACGGACAGATCGGTGATGCCGTTGAGCAGCGGGCTCGGCGACGTGCCGCCGCCTGCGGCGAGGATCGCGGCGAGCTGGGTGGCGAGCGCGGCGTCGTCGATCGTGTCACCGGTCGCGCGGACCTCGTCGAGCATCGCCGCACGCGTGTCCTCGGGCTGGAAGGCGAGCAGGATGCGGCCCGAGGCGGAGCGGTGGAGCGGCCGGCGATAGCCGACGCGCACCGCGAAGCCGGAGAGGCCCGGCGCCTCGACCCCGGCGATCGCCACCATCTCCGCGCCCGAGACGACGACGAGGTGGCAGCTCTGCCCGGTTTGGCGGGCCAGCGTGCGCATCACCGGCAGCGCGGTGGAGACGAGATCGCGCACCGGCGGCTGTCCCATGCTGAGCGCGAAGAGCCGGTTGGTGAGCCGATAGCCGTCGTCGCCACGCGCGATGTAGCGATGCGCCTCGAGCACCTGCAGCATCCGGAAGATCTCGCTGACCGAGCGGCCGAGCGCGGTCGAGACGTCCGACATGGTGAGCGGCACGCTCGATGCGGCGAGCAGCTCGAGGATTTCGAGCCCCTTGGTCAATGCGGGCGCCTGATAGCGCACTTTGGTCGTCATATGCCCTCCCCCCGGGTCGTCGTTCTTACGTTGCGGCTTGCCGCCGTTCTTCCGTCTACCCGTCACCCCGTTCCCGGGGCCACCGGGCCACCGGGCCACCGGGCCACCGGGAGGTGACGGAGCAATTGGGCGACGACGTGTCCCTCGTCCCGTCGCTGCGCCATCCCACCTCGTAAGTGCGCAGCGTGGCAAGGAAAATCCGCAGATGAAAGTGATTTTTACATTTCATATCGCGGCGGGAGGGCATAGACCCTCGGTCAAATCCCGCGAACCGCGACCGTTCGTGGAGAGAGTGGGAGAGGTTTAATGAACCCGAGCGTCGCCGTACAGGACGATGATGGCGCAATGCCCGCCGGTCGCGGCGCGCTGCTGCTGACGATCGGCCTGTTCTTCCTGTGGGGCATGGCCAACAATCTCAACGACATCCTGATCGCACATTTCCGTGCGGTGTTCACGTTGAGCGATCTGCAATCGGGCCTCGTCCAGTCGGCCTTCTACCTCGGCTATTTCTGCTTCGCGATTCCCGGTGCGATCGTGATGCAGCGGTTCGGCTACAAGACCGCGGTGGTGCAGGGGCTTGTGCTGTTCGGCATCGGTGCCTTGCTGTTCTGGCCGGCGTCGCTGATGCTGAGCTACGGCTTCTTCCTGCTCGCGCTGTTCGTCATCGCCAGCGGCCTCGCCTTCCTCGAAACCGCGGCCAATCCGATGGTCGCCGCGCTCGGCAGCGCGGAGACCGCGGAGCGGCGGCTCAACCTCGCGCAGGCATTCAATCCGTTGGGTTCGATCGCCGGCGTGACGCTCGGCGCGACCTTCATCCTCGCCGACGAGCGCGCGGGCGACGTCGCCGCCGCCTCTGCGGTGCGGCTGCCGTATCTCGTCATCGCCTTGCTCGTCTTCGCCTGGGCGGCGGTGATCGTCGTCACGCGCTTTCCCGCGGTCGCGACGCGGCCCAGCGAACCGGAGGCACGCACGCCCGGCGCCTATCGCAAATTGCTGGCGTCGCCGCGCTATCTCGCCGGGGTGGGCACGCAATTCCTCTACGTCGGCGCGCAGGTCGGGGTGTGGAGTTTCCTCATCCGCTATGTCGCGGTCGAGCTGCCGTCGCTCGGCACGCAGCGCGCGGCGTGGCTGCTGACGCTGTCGCTGGCGTTGTTCATGGCCGGACGGTTCGTCGGCGCGGCGCTGATGGCGCGTATCTCGGGCGCGCGGTTGATGCTGATCTTCGCAGCCGTCGATGCATTGCTGTGCGCGGTTGCCGCATTCGTCGGCGGGCCGGTCGGCGTGGCGGCGCTGGTGCTGTCGAGCGCGCTGATGTCGATCATGTATCCGACGATCTTCGTGCTGACGCTGCGCGGGCTCGGACCGCTCACCAAGCCGGGGGCATCGCTGCTGGTGATGGCGATCATCGGCGGCGCGGTGCTGACCGCGGTGATGGGCTATGTCTCCGACATCGGGTCGATCCGCTTCGCGATGCTGGTGCCCGCCGCCTGTTTTGTCGGCGTCGCGCTGTTCGCGCGACTGCATCGCGGCACGGCGGTGACGGCGTGAGCGTGGCCGCGCTGCCGCGTTTCGGCATGGGAACCGCGGCGATCGGTAATCTCTATCGCGTCGTCGGCGATGACGAGGCGATGGCGACGGTCGCCGCGGCGCTCGCGGCCGGGATCGCCTATTTCGACACCGCGCCGCATTATGGCTTCGGCCTTGCCGAGCGGCGGCTGGGGGCGGCGCTCGCCGCGCACGACCCGGCGGGGCGGGCGCTGGTCTCGACCAAGGTCGGGCGGCTGCTGGTACCGACCGAGGCGCAGGGCACCCGGCACGGCTTCGTCGATGCCGATCCGTTCGAGCCGGCGTTCGATTACGGTGCGGACGGCATCCGTGCGTCGTTCGCGGCGAGCCTCGCGCGGCTGCAACGCGAGCGCGTCGACCTGTTGTTCGCGCACGATCTCGGCCGGATGACGCATGGCGACGATCATCCCCGCCATCTCGCCGCCTTCCTCGACGGCGGGCATGCGGCGATGGTTGGCTTGAAGGAGGCCGGCGCGGTCGGGGGAATCGGCATCGGCGTCAACGAGATCGCGGTGTGCGACGAATTGCTCGACCACGTCGATCTCGACGTCATCCTGCTCGCCGGACGCTATACGCTGCTCGACCGCAGCGCGGCGCGGCTGCTCGATCGCTGCGCCGAGCGCGGCGTGCGGGTGATCGTCGGCGGCCCGTACAATAGCGGTATCCTCGCCGCCGACCCGGCCGAGGCCGATCCGCAGCGGCTGCATTACGATTATGCGGCGCCCGACGCGGCGATCGTCGCGCGGACCCGGGCGCTGGCCGCCGCCTGTGCGCAGGCGGGGGTGGCGCTGCCCACCGCGGCGTTGCATTTCCCGCTGCGCCACCCGGCGGTCGCCTGCGTCGTCGCCGGGCTGGTCGGCGAGGATCAGGTCGCGGCGATGGTGGCGCGGATCGCGACGCCGGTGCCCGCCGCCGCCTGGCCGCTCCTCGATCCCCTCCCGCAACCGGAGCCGACGTCTACCGTGACCAACCAGTTGATCCTGCTCCACCCCGACGACAACGTCCTGATCTGCGTCGCGCCGATCGCGGCGGGCGACGTGCTGCCGATCGGCGGCGGCACCGTGCCGGCGCGCGAGGGCATCACCGTCGGCCACAAGATCGCGCGGCATCGCCTCGCGCTGGGCGACAAGGTCATCAAATATGGCGCGCCGATCGGGTCGATGACCGCGGCGGCCGATACCGGCGATTGGGTCCATATGCACAATATGAAAAGCGACTATATCGCCAGCCACACGCGCGCGACGATGACCGAGGCACGGGCATGATCCGCGGCTATGCGCGCGCCGACGGCCGCAAGGGCATCCGCAACACCGTCGCGGTCGCCTATCTTGTCGAATGCGCGCATCACGTCGCGCGGCGGATCGTCGACAAGGCGGACGATCCCGACGTCCATCTGATCGGCTTTCCCGGATGCTATCCCAATGCCTATGCCGCCAAGGTGATGGAGGCGGTGGCGACGCATCCCAACGTCGGCGGTCTGGTGATCGTCTCGCTCGGCTGCGAGAGCTTCGACCGCGAGCGGTTGCAGGCGCTGGTCGCGGCGAGCGGACGCCCGGCCGAGCTGCTCGTCATCCAGCAGACGGGCGGCACCGCCGCGACGATCGCCGCCGGCCTCGCCGCGGTGGCGCGCGTGCAGGCCGAAATTACCGGCGTGGAGCGCGTGGCGATGGGGATCGACGAATTGGTCGTCGGAACGATCTGCGGCGGCTCTGACGGCACCAGCGGCATCACCGCCAATCCGGCGGTCGGCCGCGCCTTCGATACGCTCGTCGGCGCCGGCGCGACCTGCATCTTCGAGGAGACGGGCGAACTCGTCGGCTGCGAGGGGATCATGGCCGATCGCGCGATCACCCCCGAACTGGGCGAGGAATTGATCGCCAGCGTCGCCAAGGCCGAACGTTACTATACGATCATGGGCTTCGGCAGCTTCGCCCCCGGCAATGCCGAGGGCGGACTGTCGACGCAGGAAGAGAAATCGATGGGGGCCTATTCCAAATCGGGCTCCTCGCCGATCAGCGGCATCATCAAGCCCGGCGACGTGCCGCCGGCGGGCGGGCTCTACCTGCTCGACGTGGTGCCCGACGGCGAGCCGCGCTTCGGCTTCCCCAACATCTCCGACAATGCCGAGATCGTCGAGATGATCGCGTCGGGCTGTCACCTGACGATCTTCACCACCGGGCGCGGCTCCGTGGTGGGATCGGCGATCGCGCCGGTGATCAAGGTGTGCGCCAATCCCGAGACCGCGCGGCGCCTCGCCGCCGACATGGACATCAACGCCGGCCGTATCCTGGAAGGCTCGGCGACGCTGGACGAGGTGGGCGCCGAGATCGTCGATGCGGTGCTTGCCGTCGCGGGCGGGCAGCGCAGCGTCTCCGAAGAGCTGGGCCATCGCGAATTCATCCTCACCTACAAGGCTTTCGACCCGATCGGCCCGGCCTGCCTGCCGATCGCCCAACGCAGGACTGCAGCATGAGTAAACGACTGGACGGCAAGGTGGCTTTGGTCACCGCAGCGGCGCGCGGCATCGGCCGTGCGACGGCGGAGCGATTCGCCGCCGAGGGGGCGCGGGTGATCGCCACCGACCGCGACCTCGACGCGCTCGACGGGATCGTCGGTTGCGAGACGCGCGCGCTCGACGTCACCGACGGCGCGGCGGTGACCGCGCTGGCGGCGGAGATCGGGCGGATCGACGTGCTCGCCAACGTCGCCGGCATCGTCCACGCCGGCACGATCCTCGACTGCAGCGAGGCGGAATGGGATCAGGCGATCGCGATCAACATGACCGCGATGTACCGCACCGTCCGCGCCTTCCTGCCGGTGATGCTGACGGGCGGCGGCGGCGCGATCGTCAACGTCTCGTCGATCGCCAGCTCGGTGAAGGGCATTCCCAACCGCTTCGCTTATGGCGCGACCAAGGCGGGCGTCATCGGCCTGACCAAGGCGGTCGCCGCCGATTTCGTCGGCCAGGGCATCCGCTGCAACGCGATCTGCCCCGGCACGATCGACACGCCGTCGTTGCAGCAGCGGCTGCACGACACCGGCGATTATGCGGCGGCGCAGGCGGCGTTCATCGCACGCCAGCCGATGGGGCGGCTCGGCCGGGCCGAGGAGATCGCCGCGCTGGCCTTGTATCTGGCGAGCGACGAGGCGGCGTTCACCACCGGCGCGGTGCATGTCATCGACGGCGGCTGGGTGAACTGAGCGGCGGACCGTCCTCGATCGGCATGGCGGCTAAACCGCGGATGAACGCCGCATTCCGGCTCGGTTCAGCCCGACTCGCCTAAACGACATGCAACACGCTCGCCGCTCTGTGCGTTTGGACCAGATACTCCGAGCGTCGTGTTAGAGGAGGTTCGACGTGATGAATGCGATGTTGAAGAAAGCAGGTCTGGGGATCGCGCTTGCCGCGACCGCGCTGACGGCGGCCGCGCCGGCGGATGCGCAGCGTTGGGGCGGCTATCGCCATTACCACCGCGGCAACGGCGGCAGCGTCGCGGCGGGTGCGTTGCTCGGCGGCATCGTCGGGCTCGGCATCGGTGCGGCGGTCGCGGGCAGCAACCGCGATCGCTATTATGACCGCGGCTATTATTACGATGCGCCGCCGCCGCCGCCGCGGGTGGTTTATCGGGACGAATATTACGCGCCGCCGCCCCCGCCGCCGCGCGTGGTGGTCCGCGAGCGCTATTATGATTACGGCCCGCGCTACGGATATGGCTACGGCTACTGACGCTTGCGGCAGTTTCGTCGGGAAGGCGGCGCGGACATCCTTGTCCGCGCCGCTTTTTCGTAGCGGGGCCGGGGCGATGCCGCTAAGCGCGGCGCCATGACCGATACGCCCCCCGATCGCCTGTCGACCGATCCGTCGAGCCCCTATTTCGACCAGGCCGCGCTGGAGCGCGGCATCGGCATCCGCTTCAAGGGCGCCGAGCGCCGCGACGTCGAGGAATATGACCGCCCCGCCGGCTGGATCCGCGTCGCCTTGGGCAAGAAGGTCGACCGCCACGGCCGTCCGCTGACGCTGAAGCTGTCGGGCGAGGTCGAGGCATGGTTCGAGCGGCCGGCCGCGGATGCCGCGGGTGAGGACGACGTCGAGGGCTGAGCGTCGCCTCAGGACATGCGGACGGCGCGGGGGGCGACTCCCGCGCCTTTTTCTTGCCCGGGATCGTCAGCCCGCGGCGGGCGGGGGGCGGAGCGCCGCCCAATCGCCGGCGATGGCGTCCAGCGTGCGACGCGCGGCGTCGAGCGCACCGGGCTTGCTCCGGTAATGGGTCTCACGGCCGAGCCGTTCGACGGTGATCAGACCGGCGTCTTCGAGCACGCGCAGATGCTTGGTGACCGCCTGGCGCGTCATGCCGGCATTGGTGGACAGCCGTGCGATCGAGCGGCCGGGGCCGCTGCGCAGGATGATGAGCAGCGACAGCCGCGTCGGGTCGGATAGCGCCGCGAACAGACGGGCGGCCTGCACCGGCTTCGGCATGGAAGAAGACATCGGCAACCTTTCGGCTGCGCCTGGTGCAACCGGGAAGTTGCTTATGATTGGAAGGATTTAAGTGCAACCGCGATGTTGCTGGAGGCAAACGGTGCGGCCGACCCCAGATCGGAGATGACGGGTAGCATGCGTAGCCTGCGTTGTCACGGAGGCGCCGTCATTCGTCCGTCATGCCGAACTTGATCCGGCATTCCGCTTTTCGTCACCGTTCAGACAGAAGCGGGACCCCGGCGCAAGGCCGGGGTGACGGGAGGATAGCGGACGCCTGACACGCCGCTCATGCTTCGCGCGTTCGATGCCGTCGTGACCGTCCTGCACCCTGACGAAGCAGGCTCTCCGTTAAGCCGTCTCCAGCGCCTCGGTCGCTTCGAGCCACGTCGCTTCCGCCGCCTCGATCTGTGCCTGCACGTCGGCGCGGCGCTTCATCAACTCGCCCATCGCCAGCTTGGCGTAGCGCGGCTCGGCGGTCTTGGGATCGAACATCGCGCGGTCGATCGCGTTGCGGTCGGTGGTGAGCTTGGCGATCTCCGCCTCGCAATCGCGGATCGTCTTGCGGCGCGCCTTGTCGGCGTCGCGGTCGATCGGCTTGCCCTTCTCCTTCTTCGCCCCCGATTTGCCCTTGGCCTCGGGTTGTTTGTCGCCCGCCAATACGAAGGCGATGTAATCGTCGAGGCTGCCGTCGAACTCCTTCGCGGTGCCGCCGTCGACCAGCACCAGCCGGTCGGCGGTCATCTCGAGCATGTGGCGATCGTGGCTGACCAGCACGACCGCGCCGGTGTAGGAATTGAGCGCCTGGATCAGCGCCTCGCGCGCGTCGACGTCGAGGTGGTTGGTCGGCTCGTCCAAAATCAGCATGTGCGGCGCGTCGCGGGTGATGAGCGCCAGCGCGAGCCGCGCCTTCTCGCCGCCCGACATCTTGCCGACCTTGCCGACCGCCTTGTCGCCTGAGAAGCCGAAGCGGCCGAGCTGCGCGCGCACCGCGGCGGGGCTGGCGCCGCGCATGATGCGGGTCATATGTTCGAGCGGGGTGTCGTCGGCGTCGAGTTCCTCCACCTGGTACTGGGTGAAATAGCCGACCTTCATTTTACCGGAAGCGTTCATCTCGCCGTCCATCGGCGCGAGCTGCGCGGCGAGCAGGCGGGCGAGCGTGGTCTTGCCGTTGCCGTTGCGGCCGAGCAGGGCGACGCGGTCGTCGGGATCGAGCCGCATATTGAGCCGCTTGAGGATCGGCGTTTCGGCATAGCCGACGCTCGCCATGTCGAGCGTGATGAGCGGCGGGCGCAATTCGCTGGGATCGGGGAAGTCGAACGACAGCGACGGATCATTGGCGAGCTCGGCGATCGGCTGCATCTTGGCGAGCATCTTCTGCCGGCTCTGCGCCTGTTTGGCGGTCGAGGCGCGCGCCGAATTGCGCGCGACGTAATCCTGCAGCTTGGCGCGCTGCGCGTCCTGATTGGCCTTGGCGGCGGCGAGCTGCGCCATCCGCTCGGCGCGCTGGCGCTCGAAACTGTCGTAGCCGCCGGCGTAGAGCGTGATCTTGCCGTTCTGGAGGTGGAGGATGTTGTCCACCACGTTGTTGAGGAAGTCACGCTCGTGGCTGACGACGACGATCGTCGCCTTGTAGTTGACGAGGAAATCCTCGAGCCACATCACCGCCTCGAGATCGAGATGGTTGGAGGGCTCGTCGAGCAGCAGCAGGTCGGGCTGCGAGAAGAGCAGGGCGGCGAGCGCGACGCGCATCTTCCAGCCGCCCGAGAAACTGTCGAGCGGGCGCTGCTGCATGTCCTCGTCGAAGCCGAGGCCCAGCAGGATCTGCGCGGCGCGCATCGGCGCGGTATAGGCGTCGATCGCGATGAGGCGCTCGTAGACGTCGCCGAGTCGTTCAGGGTCCTCGCTCGTCTCCGATTCGATCATCAGCGCGGCGCGCTCCTTGTCGGCGGCGAGCACCGTCTCGAACGGCGTCGCGGTGCCCGAGGGCGCCTCCTGCGCGATATAGCCGAGGCGCGCGCCTTTCGGCATGTCGGCCGAGCCGTCGTCGGGTTCGAGCATGCCGGCGATGACGCGGACGAGCGTCGACTTGCCGGCGCCGTTGCGGCCGATCAGCCCGATCCGCCCGCCGGGCGGCAGTGCCGCGGTCGCGCCGTCGAGGATCGTGCGGCCGCCGAGGCGCACGGTGATGCCGTTGAGGTTGAGCATAGGCGCGCCTGTAGCAGATGTTGCGGTGCAGCTAAAGCGGGTCGCTGTTCCAGAAGGTTTGGTTCGCGCGAAGACGCGAAGACGCGAAGGAGAAGCAGCATTTTGCAGAGGCGCAATCGCGCCCTGTCAGCCTTGTCGGCCGCCATCCCCGCTTGCCCTGAGCTTGTCTAAGGGCCTGAGTCTCACCTGCCCTTCGACAGGCTCAGGGCGAACGGCTTTTTTCTGGGGGTACGGTAACCGGCTATGACTTCGCGTGAATCACAGCGTGCGGATCAGTCGCGAGGCCTGCGCCAACCATGCTGGTAACGTGATCGACGTCGGGCGTGCGTTGGGGGTTAGCGGGAGGAGCAGCAGCGCGTCGCCGTCGCGGCCGATCAGGCGGGCGAAGAGGAAGCGGCCGGCGGGGAGGGGGACGAGGACGTCGCGGTTGAGCGCCTGACCGAAATGCTCGGGCGCGCGCAAGTCGCACCATAGCGCGTCGCCGGCGCGATAGTCGCCGATGCTGCCGGTGACGCTGATCGCGACGCCGCCGGGGGCGGGCTGCGGCGGGACGAGCGTGAGCGGCTGGCGTGGGGCGTGCGCGCCCTCAGCGTCGAGCGTCGCGGCGACGGGCAGTGTCGCGCGGTCGGGGAGCGTGACGAGATCGGCGGGCGCGACCTCCAGCGCGGCGGCGATGCGGTTGAGCCACGCCACCGAGACGGTGCGCGTGCCGGTCTCGAGCCGGCCGATGGTCTGCGCGGTCGTCGGCGGGACGCAGCGGCGGGCGACCTCCTCGAGGGTCAGGTTCTTCGCTCTACGCACCTCTCGAATGGCCGTGATCATCTCTGCGTCCTAACCGCTGCGGTTATTTCTCTGTCCTACAAAGCTGACGTTGTGGCAAGCCGGTTTGCGACTCGGATGGAGGCGACGATGCGGGAATTGGTCGAACGGACGGCAGGCACGGGGCGCAGCGTGACGGTGAATCTCGCCGAATCGCCCTTGGGCTGGTTGCGCGCGCGCGGGCTGGTCGATGCGCGCCAGTTCGAGGCGGGGGAGCGGTTGCGCGGCGATTACGAGACGGCGGCGCTCGGGCCGCGGGTGACGATGCGCTGGGCGGCGCGCGTCGACGGCGGTGACGGCGCGGGGCTCGACCCGACGACCGCGCAGATCGCCGCCAAGCGGCGGTTCGACGCCGCGATCGCCGCGGCGGGCAAGGGGCTTGCCGATGTCGCGTGGCGGGTGATCTGCGCCGGCGAGGGGCTGCCTGCCGCGGAGAAGGCGCTAGGCTGGCCGGCGCGCGCCGGGCGGCTGGTGCTGACGCTGGCGCTCGACCGGCTGGCGGATCATTATCGTTTGCCGTGACCGGCACCGCGGGTGTATCGGCGCCGCCGGACGAGAACATAAGCGGCCCATAAGGGCGGCAGTGGGATGGATGTGGTGCAGTTCGATTTCGTGAAATGCCATGGCTCTGGCAATGATTTTCCGTTGATCGACGCGCGTGCGCTCGATCTGTCTGCGGCCGAATGGGCGGCGGTGGCACGGGCGCTCGCCGACCGCCGCGGACCGGTGGGCGGCGACGGTCTGCTTTTGCTCCGCCAAGGCGCTGAAAATCATCAGTTTTCCATGGTGATGCTGAATTTGGACGGAAGCGAGGCGGAGACGTGCCTCAACGGGCTGCGCTGCGTGGCGCGGCTGGGGTTCGAGGCGCTGGGGATCGAGGCGGCGCAGGTGAAGCTGAAGACGTCGAGCGCGGCGGTGGTGCGCGATGCCGAGCTGGCACCGGGTGTCTACACGGTGCGCGAGACGGCGGGGCCGGCGGGGCTCGACGCCGCCGCCTGGCCGCTGCACGGCGCAGGGGCGCGGATCGTCGAGGCGGTCGTGCCGCCGCTGGAAAGCGAGCGGCTGTTCACCGCGGTCGCGATGCCCAATCCGCATCTGGTGACCTTCGTCGATCGCGTCGACGAGGCGGAACTGGTCGCGCTGGGCCATGTGTGCGAGGCGGCGCCGGACTGGCTGCCCAATCGTGCCAACGTGTCGTTCGTCGAGGTGCGCGCGGCGGATCTTTTTGTGCGGACGTTCGAGCGCGGCGTCGGCCTGACCGACAGCTGCGGCAGCGCGATGGCGGCCTCCGCCTTCGCCGCGTGTCTGACCGGGCGGTTGGCGTATGACGCGCCGATCACCGTCTTCAACAAGGGCGGGCTGGTGCGCGCGCAGGTGGCGCGCGATGCGATGGTCAGCCTGTCGGGCAATGCGACGTGGGAATGGCGCGGCACGGTGACGGTCGACCTGGCGGCGGAGCGTGCGGGCGAACTGGTCGTCCACGGCCATGCCGATGCGGAGATCGCCGCCTGGGCGGGTCTCGCCGATGCGGCGAGCCGTTGACCCGATCGGGCGGATCGACGCTGCCGCAGCGGCGCTGGCATTGATCGGCGGCGCGGCCGCCACCCTATAGACTTCGCGATCCACGTATCGCCTGAAAGCCACGGACATGCGCGACGACACGACTTATTTCTATGCACGAGCGGAGACCGAACTGGAGCTGGCGCAACGCGCCACCCACCCCGAAGCGGTCCGTGCGCATTACATCATCGCCAACCATTATCTCGACCGCTGCTACGGCGGCGGCGAGGCGGCGGTGGCCGACGGCGATGCATCCGGCGGGGACGGCGACGGTGCCGGCGAATCGTCGGACGGGCCGGCACCCCGCGACTGAACCAGTGGCCGCGCCGTTCGTTGGGGGGATGGACGAGGGCGGCAATCATGGACGGCAGCGGCATCGGCAAGGACGAAGACGACGAGCGGTGGCGCGGGCAGGATGCCAAGTTGCAGCCGCTGGGTCAGGCTTTGCGCGCGACATTCGATGCCGACAACCATGCCAGCCTGTCGAAGGACGTCACCGGCCTGATGCTCGATCTGGCGCACGTGCCGTTCGAACCGCATGAATTCGAGCCGCTGCCGGGCGATCAGCAGCGGGTGCCCGTGCCGCGTGGATGGCTGGCGCGGGCGCGGGTGGCGTTGCGGTCGCGGGCCGCGATGCGGTCGCGCTGAACAGGCAGGAGCGGCGGGCTTCCGTCAATTCTCCCCCTGCCAAGGCAGGGCGATGGCATGTGGCTACGGTGATGAGGCTCGATCGGTCATCTCATCAGTTTCGTCACCCCGGACTCGTTCCGGGGTGCACGGAGCCGCAGGAGAATGGCGTCACCTCAAACCGTTCTCCTCGCCGCAGGGTGGACCCCGGAACAAGTCCGGGGTGACGGGGTGGGTTTGGAACACAAAGCCCTCACACAGAACGTCAGATGCGATAGCCTTGTCCGCCAAGGCGAAGATTCGACTGAGTGAGCGTCGATCCTAGGCTTCGACGGGCGCGCCCTGCGCGACGGCGAGGAGCGAACCGAAGATCGCTTCCAACATCGTCAGTGCCTGTGGGCTCAGCCGGATCGGCGTGTCCGCCATGATCGGGCCGGGCCGTTCCAGCTCGATGAAGCCGGCGTTGCCGAGCGCGAGCAGCCAGCGGCGCGCGAGCTGCCAGTCGACCGCGATCCGTTCCGCGACCTCGCCGCCCAGGATCGCCTTGGCCTCCGCCTCCGCCACATAGGCGCTGAGCAGGATCTCGGTCGCGGGGTTGCCGATGAGCGCCTGGCCGAAGGATTGCTTGCCGCTTCGGATCGCGCTGAGCAGCAGCCGCGCCATCCGCCATTGCGATTCGACGGTCGAGGGCGAGGTGGTCTGTTCGCGCAGCGGCTGGCACGTCACCACCAGGCGGCGGTCGTCGCCGACGCCCATGCGCGAGACGTGCAGATTGACCCAGAGCGCGCTGCCGTCGGCACGGACGTGGCGCTGGGTGAAGAAGCGCGCCTCGCCGGTGTCGAGGATATGCTGCAATTGCCGCTCGCCGGCTTTGCGATCGCCGTCGGCGAGGGTGTCCAACACCGAGCGGCCGACGAGCGCGTCGCGCGGCAGGCCGAGAATCGTCTCATAGGCCGAATCGACCTCGATCACGGTGAGGTCGCGGCCGATCAGGCCATGCGCAGCCGGACCCAATGCCATCCTCATAAAAAGCCTTTTCCATTCAGCGATGTACGATGGTTGGTCATTGCCGAATGGCCCGTCCTGATCGATGTGCCGGGAACCATGGCGGGTGCAGAATTGCGCAAGACGACGGTCCGGCAGACACATCCTGTGCTGCGATACACCCGTTTGTGACACAATTTGTTGGACAGGTCGATGCGCGAATGCGTGTGATTATCGCATGTTACCGCTTTCAGCTTCAACCAGTGCAAAAGTACGAGCACGTATGAAAATTGTGCTATCCTATTTGGTACAAGAGGCTTGACATCGTCACGCTCTTTGGGTACATAACGGGAACGATGAGGAATTGCGGGTCGGGCCGGAGCGGTCGGGGTGATGCCTCGTCGCTGCCGGCCCGATCGCGTTTCGGCGAACGGGGGGCGGACGATGACAGGGCGTATCGTTGCAGACCAAGACGGGGCGACGTGCGATCGGCGGGAGACGCTCACGATCGTAATGCCCGAACGCGGCCGACGCCTGCGGTGGACCGCGGCGCTGACCGGCGCGTTCATGGATCACCTGTCGCGCACCGGAAACATCAGCGCGGCGGCGCGCCGGATCGGGATCGATCCGGCGCAGGCCTATTACCGGCAGCGGACCAACGCCGCCTTCCGCGCCGCCTGGCGCGCGGCGCTCGACGCGGGCTATCTGACGATCGAGACGCGGGCGATGGCCTATGTCCTGTCGGGGGGCGAAGCGGCGGCGGCGGACACCGGCACGGGCCGCTTCGACTGGGAGCATGGGCTGCGGCTGCTCGTCTGGCACGACCAGCGGCGGGCCGGGCGCGAGCAGCGCGGCAAACCACCGCGGCAGGTGACGACGCGCGAGGAAAGCGACGCGTTGATCCTCCGGCGGCTCGCGGTGCTCGCCAAGCGCAAGCAGGGCGAGACGGCGGCATGAGCGAGGCGACGAGCGATATCATCGCGACGCTCGCCGGACTGTCCGAAGCGGAGCGTACCTGGCTGGTCCGCTCGCTGCCGAGGCCGGTGCGGCGCGAAGTCGCGGAGCGCTGGGTGGGCGGCTGGGCGCAGGACGGACAGGCGCCGCCGGCGGCGGGCGATTGGCGGATCTGGCTGATCCGCGCCGGACGCGGCTTCGGCAAGACGCGCGCCGGCGCGGAATGGGTGACCGCGGTCGCCGGTGCCGACGGCGAAGCGCAGATCGCGCTGGTCGGCGCGACCGCGGCGGACGTGCGCCGGGTGATGATCGAGGGGCCGAGCGGGCTGCGCGCCGTCGCCAAGACCGGACAGACGCCGCGCTATACGGTGTCGCGGGGCGAGATCCACTGGCCCAATGGCGCGATGGCGCGGATCTATTCGGCGGATGCGCCCGATCAGCTGCGCGGTCCCGAACACAGCGCCGCCTGGTGCGACGAGCTGGCGAAATGGCGGCGCGGCGATGCCGCCTGGGACAATCTGCTGATGGGGCTGCGGCGCGGCGTGCAGCCGCGGGTGGTGGTGACGACGACGCCGAGGCCGACCGCGCTGATGAAGCGGCTGCTGCGCACGCGCGGGCTGGTCGAGACGCGCGGGGCGACGCGAGACAATCCGTTCCTGCCCGCGGTCTTCGTCGATCACGTCGAGGAGGCCTATGGCGGTACGCGGCTGGGTCGGCAGGAGCTGGACGGCGAGATGATCGAGGATCTCGCCGGTGCCTTGTGGTCGCGGGCGCGGATCGAGGCGAGCCGCGGCGTCGCGCCCGAGGGGCTGGTGCGTGTCGTGGTCGGCGTCGATCCGCCGGCGGGCAGCGACGCCGGCGCGGGCGACGCCTGCGGGATCGTCGCGGTCGGGCGCGACGGCGATGGCGTCGCCTACGTGCTGGAGGATGCGAGCGTCGCGGCGGCATCGCCGGAGGGCTGGGCGCGCGCGGTGGCGGCTTGCGCGGCGCGGCATCATGCCGACCGGGTGGTGGCGGAGGCCAATCAGGGCGGGACGATGGTGCGATCGGTGCTGCTCGCCGCGGACGTCGCGCTGCCGGTGACACTGGTGCATGCGAGCCGCGGCAAGGTGGCGCGCGCCGAGCCGGTGGCGACGCTCTACGAGCGCGACCGGGTGCGGCATTGCGGCCGGTTCGCGGCGCTGGAGGACGAGATGTGCGGGCTGGTCGCGGGGGGCGGCTATCACGGGCCGGGGCGGTCGCCGGACCGGGCCGACGCTCTGGTGTGGGCGCTGAGCGAGCTGATGCTCGGGCGGCGGGCGCGGGCGGGCGTGCGGGGGTTGTAGGGGCGCGAGGCGCCGAAGGGAGGGTGTTCGCGCGACGACGCGAAGACGCGAAGGGGCGGCTACCCACTCCATAATCGTCATCCCGGCGGACGCCGGGACCCATGGGTACGTGACAGTGGATTGATGTGCCGTCGCCGGCGTCGTGGGTCCATGGGTCCCGGCTTTCGCCGGGATGACGATCAACCCAAATTCCTTCCCCGCCAGGGGGAGGTGGCAGCGCAAAGCGCTGACGGAGGGGGAGGATACGGTAAGCTTCGCGTTTGCAGAAACGCCCCCTCCACCACTGGCCTGCGGCCCGCGGTCCCAGCACAGGGTCGATCATGCCCCCGGCATGATCTTGGATTGCCGGGGGCAATCCAACCCTGTGCTCCCGCTGAAGCGAGGGAGGACTTGGGCCAGCCTATACATCATGGGAGATCATCATGCGGTTATTCGGACGCAGGTCCGCGCGCGAGGGCGTGCGGCCGGCTTTGTCGCGTACGGGGACGGGGGTGGCGCTCGGCGAGTGGCCGCGGTCGTATGAGGCGCAGGTGCGCGACGCCTTCGCCGGCAATGCGATCGCGCAGCGCGCGGTGAAGCTGGTGGCGGAGAGCGTCGCGGCGGCGCCGATCGCGGCGAGCGTGCCGGCGCTGGCGACGCTGGTCGCAACGCGGTCGGGTGGGCAGGCGCTGCTGGAGAGTGCGGCGGCGCAGCTGCTGCTGCACGGCAACGCCTACGTCCAGTTGCTGCGCGACGGGGCCGGCGAGACCGGCGGCGTGGCGGCGCTCTATGCGCTGCGACCCGAGCGGGTCACCGTCGAGCTGGACGCGGGCGGCTGGCCGACCGCCTACGTCTATCGGGTCGGCGAGCGGCGGACGCGGCTCGATGCCGAGGGGCCGCGGCCCGACGTGGTGCATATCCGCAGCTTCAATCCGGTCGACGACCATTACGGCATGGGCTGCCTCGGCGCGGCGGCGGGGGCGGTCGCGGTGCACAATGCGGCGGCGCGCTGGAACAAGGCGCTGCTCGACAATGCGGCGCGGCCGTCGGGCGCGCTGGTCTACGATCCCGGCGACGGCGGCGCGCTGGCGCCCGACCAGTTCGAGCGGCTGAAGGCGGAGATGGAGGCGGGCTTCGCCGGCGCCGGCAATGCCGGGCGGCCGATGCTGCTGGAGGGCGGCCTGCGCTGGCAGCCGCTGTCGCTGAGCCCCGCCGATATGGATTTCGTCGGGCTGAAGGCGGCGGCGGCGCGCGAGATCGCGCTCGCCTTCGGCGTGCCGCCGATGCTGCTCGGGCTGCCCGGCGACGCGACCTACGCCAATTACCGCGAGGCCAATCGGGCGCTGTGGCGGCTGACCGTGCTGCCGCTGGCGGGGACGATCCTCGCCGGGCTGGCGCAGGGGCTGAGCGGCTGGTTCGAGGACGCGACGCTGACGGTCGATCTCGATCGGGTGGCGGCGCTGAGCGAGGATCGCGAGCGATTGTGGGCGAGCGTCGCGGCGGCCGACTTCCTGTCGGTCGAGGAGAAACGCACCATGGTGGGAGTAGGACGATGAGCGAGGTTCTGGCGCAACTGATGGCGCAGGCGGCGCGCGAAGGCAGCAACATCGCGACGATGCGCGCGATCGCCGAGGAGGCGGGCGAGCTGTCGGCGATGCGCGCGCTCAAGCGGCTCGGGCTGGGCGACGAGGAGGCGCAGGGCGACCTTGCCGCGCTGCGCGAGCTGCTCGGCGCGTGGCGCGACGCCAAGCGCTCGGCGTGGAAGGCGGCGGCGGGGTGGCTGCTGCGGATCGCCGGGGCGCTGCTGCTTACCGGGCTGGCGATGAAGCTGGGGTTCCGCGCATGGCTGGAGTGACCGCGCCGGTGGGCTTCGCGGGCTATGCGGCGCTGTTCGACCGCGCCGACCGCGCGGGCGACGTGATGCGCGCGGGCGCCTTCGCCGATACCGGCGCGGTACCGCTGCTGTGGCAGCATCGCGGGCGGCCGGTGGGGCGGATCGTCGCGATCGGCGAGGATGCGCGCGGGTTGCGCGTCGCGGGCGAGGTGGACGATCCGCGCGTCGCGGCGCTGGTTCGCCAAGGCGCGATCAACGGGCTGTCGGTCGGCTACCGGCCACTGCGCGTGGCGCAGGGCGCGCGGCGCGAATTGCTGCGCGTGGCGCTCGCCGAGGTGAGCCTCGTCGCGGTGCCGATGCAGCCGGGGGCGCGGATCGACCGGGTCGACTGAGTCGGGCGGCCAAGAGTTTTCAACCAAGGAGAATAAGCATGGACGTGGTCGATCGGCCGGCGTTGGACGGCGCGCGCGTGGTGCAGGCGGACGGAGCCTTCGAAGGCTTCGTGCGGCAAGGCGCGACGCTGGAGATGAAGGCGTTCACCGGGGTGAGCGGCGATGCGGGCGGCTATGCGGTGCCGCGCGAGATCGATGCGGCGATCGCACGGGTGCTGACCGGCGCCTCGCCGATCCGCGCCATCGCCAATGTCGTGCAGGTCGGATCGGCGGGTTATCGCAAGCTGATCACCACCGGCGGCACGCCGTCGGGCTGGGCGAGCGAGACCGGGCCGCGGCCGGAGACCGCGACGCCGGTGTTCACCGAATTGGTGCCGCCGATGGGCGAGCTGTACGCCAATCCCTCGGCGAGCCAGGCGATGCTCGACGATGCGGCGTTCGACGTCGAGCAATGGCTCGCCGACGAGATCGCGGCGGAATTCGCGAAGGCGGAGGGCGCGGCGTTCGTCAACGGCAACGGCGTCAACCGGCCCAAGGGGTTCCTGACCCAGGCGCTGTCGACCGCGAAGGACGGCGCGCGACCGCTGGGGACGCTGCAATATCTGCCCTCGGGTGCGGCGAGCGACTTCGGCGGCGCGCCCGACGAGCGGCTGGTCGACCTGATGCAGAGCCTGCGCGCGCCCTACCGGCAGGGGGCGAGCTGGGTAATGAACGCCAATACGCTGGCGCGCATCCGCAAGCTGAAGGGCAGCGATGGCCATCCGCTGTGGCAACCGGGGCTTGCCGAGGGGCAGCCGGCGCGGCTGCTCGGCTATCCCGTCGTCGAGGCGGAGGACATGCCCGACATCGCCGCCAATGCGCTCAGCATCGCCTTCGGCAATTTCGCCGCGGGCTATCTGATCGCCGAGCGCGCCGAGACCGCGATCCTGCGCGATCCCTACACCAACAAGCCGTTCGTCAGCTTCTACGCGACGCGGCGGATCGGCGGCTGCGTCGCCGATAGCGAGGCGATCAAGCTGTTGAAATTCGCCGCGGCCTGAGCGCGCGGGGGAAGGGGGAGCATATGGAGGGGGCGATACCGGCCGCGGCGGCGGCCGCGGCGGACTATCTGCGGCTGGGGGAGGCGGAGGCGGTGCTCGTCCGCGCCACGGCGACCGCGCTGGCGCTGGCCGAGGCGTTCTGCGGGCAGCGGCTGATCGTGCGCGGCTTCGAGCAGACGCTCGTCGCCGCGCCCGGCTGGCAGCGGCTCGCGGAGCTGCCGGTGCGGGCGATCACCGCACCGGCGCCGGGGACGGCGATCGACATCGACGGCCACGGCATCGGCTGGGTGCGGAGCGGGGCGGCGGTGACGGTCGCCTATTCCGCGGGGCTGGCGGCGAACTGGGACCTGCTCGCCGCGCCGCTGCAACAGGGGGTCGTGCTGCTCGCCGCGCATCTGTTCGAGCATCGCGACGGGCGGGCCGAGCCGCCCGCCGCGGTGGCGGCGCTGTGGCGGCCGTATCGGCGGATGCGGCTGGCGGCGGAGGCGCGGTCATGAGCGCGGGGGCGGTGCTGTACGCGGCGACGCTCGCGCATTTGCGGCGGCGGACGCGGGTGTTCGCCGCGCCGCCGCTGCGCGCGGCGATGCCGCGGGTGACGCTGGACGATCCGGTGCTGGGCGCGGCGGATGCGAGCGGCGTCAGCGGCCGCGTGGGGACGATCGCGGTAACCTATACCGACGTCGGCGAGCAGCCCGAGCGGCTGCGCGCGCTGATCGTCGCGGTGGAAACGGCGATGGAGACGATGCCCGCCGATCTCGGCGCGGAGGGGTGGCGGCTCGCCGGGCTGCGGCTGGCACGCAGCCGGCTGGTGCGCGGCAAGGCCGAGCATTGGATCGGCACCAGCACGTTCGCGGTGCGGATGTTTCGGATCAACTGAAGGAGACAGGCGATGGCGGTGGAACGGGGCAGTGCGTTCCTGCTCAAGGTCGGCGACGGCGCGGCGGTGCCGGCGTTCGCGACGGTGGCGGGGCTGCGTACGACGCAATTGAGCGTCAACGGCGAAGCGGTGGTGGTGACCAACAAGGATTCGGGCGGCTGGCGGCAATTGCTGTCGGGCGCCGGGGTGCGCAGCGTCAGCGTGTCGGGCGCGGGGGTGTTCACCGGCTCCGCCGCCGAGGCGCGGATCAAGGCGAGCGCGCTCGCGGGGACGATCGACGATTACCGGCTGAGCTTCGAGAGCGGCGACGCGATGACCGGGCGCTTCCTGGTGACCAAGCTGGACTATGCCGGCGATTTCAACGGCGAGCGATCCTATACGCTGAGCCTGGAGAGTTCCGGCCCGGTGGTGGCGTCGTGAGCGCCGCGGCGAACCCGGCGCGCGGCGAATGCGCGCTGCGCGTCGACGGCTGCGCGCTGGTGCTGCGGCCGTCGTTCCAGGCGTTGGTCGCGGCGGAGCAGGAGCTGGGCTCGCTGTTCGACCTCGTCGTGCGCGCGACCGACGGCAAGCTGCGCATCGGCGAGCTGGTGGCGTTGTTCTGGCACTGCCTGCGCGAGTTGCCCGAAGGGATGACGCGCGAGACGCTGGGTGAGGCGCTGATCGGGGTCGGGCTGGCCAAGCTGACGCCGGTGCTGCGCGACCTGCTCCACCAGATACTGGCGGGGCGGTGAGCGACTTCGCGGGATGTGCGGTGCGGCTGGCGGGGTCTGCCGGAGCGGTGCTGGGGTGGAGCCCCGACGCCTTCTGGCGGGCGACGCCGGCCGAACTGGCGGCGGTGGTGGCGGCGGCGCGCGGCGGCGGTGCGGTGGCGACGCCGCCCGACGCCGCGACGCTGGCGGCGATGCGGGAGGCGTTTCCGGATGGATGAGGTGGAGCGGATGGTGGTCGGCGTCCACGCCGACACGGCAGGGTTCGCGCGCGAGGTCGAGGCGATGCGCGGGACGCTGGAAGGGGCGCTCGGCGCCGGCGCGCAGCGGGCGGGGCGGTCGATCGAGGGCGCGCTGCTGCGGGCGGTGCGGAGCGGCAAGTTCGGCTTCGAGGAGCTGAAGGGCGTCGCACTGGCGGCGCTGGCGCAGATCGCCAAGGCGGCGCTGCATGCCGGGGTCGGGGCGGTACTGGGGGGCGGCGGCATGCGCGGGGATGTTAACTGGGGCGGCGAGCGGCCGGGCGACGCGACCGGCGGGGGAGGGGCGATATCGCTGCTGAGGCTGATGTCTTCAGGTCTGCCCGGCCGGGCGACCGGCGGGCCGGTGGCACCGGGGCGCGGTTATGTCGTCGGCGAGCGCGGGCCGGAGCTGTTCGTGCCGACCGCGAGCGGGCGGGTCGAGGCGGCACCGGCGGCGGGCGCGCGCGACGTGCGGGTGACGATCCACGTGCAGGCCGGGGCGGGGGAGGCGCCGGCGGCGATGGAACGGTCGAGCCGGCAGGTCGCGCGGGCGGTACGCGCGGCGCTGGAGGGGTGAGGGCGGTGGCGGGGGCGTCACTTTCCCTTTCGTCATCCCGGCGCAGGCCGGGATTAACGGTTGCGGAATGGGCGCGGTGGCGCACCGCCATCGGCGTTGCGGGTCCATGGGTCCCGGCGTTCGCCGGGATGACGAACGGGGGCGTGGTCCCGCCGTCGATTCGATGGAGATCCGATATGGCGTATTGGCTGTGCTCGCGGCGCGAGCAGCAGGTGGAGGGGGTCGTGTCGCGGTTCGATCCGCGGTTCTGGACGGTCAATTTCCCGCGGCCGATGATGGCGGCGGTGACCACTCCCGCGGCGGATGCGATGCGGGTCGATGCGGTCTTCCAGACGCGGGCCGACCTCGCCGGGCTGATCTGGGAGGCGGAGGACCGGTTCGATCATCCGTTGCTGCGCTACGCCACCGATCGCGATTTCCGCGGCTGCCGGTTGCGGTTCCGCTGGCGCTCGGCGGGGATCAAGCCGCTGGATGCGGTCAACGGGCCGACGCTGACGATCGAGGGACGCGATGCCGCGGGGGTGGCGCGGGCCTGGTACGTCAGGTTGTGGAATTATTCGGTGGGCACGCCCGAGGATGCGGTCGTCACGCTCGATTTTGCGCATCTGTCGGGCGGGTTCCGGTTGCCCGACGACGCGCAGCCGGTGTGGGCGGGGGATGTCGACCGGCTGTTCGTGTCGCTGGTCGCGCCCGATTACGACGGCAGCGCCGCGGCCCTGCCGGCGGCGTGCGAGGGCTGGGTCGAACTGACCGGCGTCGTCTGCGAGGGGCCGGGGGCGGTGCTGGCGATCGGCGATGCGGTGCTGCCCGAACACGGCTTCGCGATCGCCAGCGGCTATGACGACAGCTACAATCTCACCCCGGCGCGGCTGCTGCGCAACGCGCTCCAGCTCGGCTATCGCGGCGCGATCACGCATTACGTCGGGATGAGCCATTATTTCCGGCTCGAGGCGCTCGACGGCGGCTTCTACGCGAGCCTGCGCGGCGGCGTGCTCAACGTCGCCTGCGCGGCGTGGCATCGCGACTTCGCCGCCCGCGCCGGGGCGTTCGGCTACGGCGTCATCTGGTCGCTGAGCTACGAGCTGTTCGACGCGCATTGCTGGAACGACTGGAAGCAGCGTGCCGCCGATGGCGCGCCGGCGCGGACCGGGTGGGAGCCGCCCTCGACGCTGCTTTCGCCGTCGCACGACGGGGCGATGGCCTATCTGCGGCAGGTCGCGGCGGCGTTCGTCGGCATCGGCGTCGGCGCGGGGCTGGCGCCGATGGTGCAGGTCGGCGAGCCGTGGTGGTGGACGATGGCGGACGGGCGGCCGTGCCTCTACGACGCGGCGGCGGTGGCGGCGTTTGCGCCGGTGGCGATCCCCTCGGTCCGCGGGATGCTGAGCGAGGCGCAGCGGGCGACGCTGGATCGCGCAGGCGCGGCGCTGGCCCGCTCGACCGCGGCGCTGGTCGACGCGGTGAAGACGGCGTTTCCGGGGTGTCGCAGCCATCTGCTCACCTATCTGCCGACGGTGCTCGATGCCGCGGCGCCGGAACTGGCGCGGGCCAATCTGCCGCTCGGCTGGGCCTCGCCGGCGTTCGATGTGCTGCAGCTCGAGGATTACGACTGGGTCACCGCGGGCGACGCCGCGTCGACCGCGCGCGGCGTCGCGGCGGTGCAGGCACGGCTCGGCTATCCGCCGGCACGGCAGCAGTATCTCGCCGGCTTCGTGCTGCGCGGCGACCAGGCGGCGGCGCATTGGCCGCGGATCGAAGCGGCGGCGCTGGCGGCGCGGGCCCGCGGCGTCGCGGCGGTGGTGCTGTGGGCGCTGCCGCAGGTGATGCGCGACGGCTTCGTCCATTTCGAGGGGGAGGATGACGTGCAGGACTATGACGACGTGCTGTTCCCGATCGCACTGGGGCGCGAGGCGGCGGTGATCCCCGGCTTTGCGACGACGATCCTGACCGCCGCGGGCGGCGCCGAACAGCGCAACGCCGGCTGGGCGGAGGCGCGCACCAGTTACGATGTCGGGCCGGGGGTGCGCAGCGAGGCGGATATCGCGACGCTGCTCGCCTTCTTCCGTGCGCGGATGGGTCCGGCGCGCGCGTTCCGGCTGCGCGATCCGTTCGATGCGGCCGGCACCGACGAACCGCTCGGCAGCGGCGACGGCGTGCGGCGGCGGTTCGCGCTGGTGAAACATTATGATGCGGCGACGCGGCGGATCGTGCGACCGGTGGCGGGCAGCGTGCGCGTCGCAGTGGACGGCGTCGCGACGCAGGGCTTCGGCGTCGAGGCGGGGGGCGTCGTGCTGCTCGACAGCCCACCGGCGGCGGGGGCGGTGGTGCGCGCGAGCTTCGCCTTCGACGTCGTCGTCCGCTTCGCCGAGGACCGGTTGCGGGTGAGCCGCGCGACCTTCCTCGCCGGCGAGGCGGTGTCGGTGCCGCTCATCGAGGTGCGGCCATGAGCGCGCTGTCGTGCGTCGCCTTCTGCTGGCGGATCGAGCGGCGCGACGGCGTGGCGATCGGGCTGACCACGCACGACCGCGATCTCGTCGTCGACGGGCTGGTGCATCGCGCCGCGCCGGGGATGACACCTTCGGCGATCGAGCGCTCGGCGGGGCTCGAGGCCGATACGATGGACGTGCGGGGCGCGCTGACCAGCGCGGCGATCGGCGAGGCGGACCTGCTCGCCGGGCGCTGGGACGGGGCGCGGGTGCGGGTGTTCGCGGTCGACTGGGAGACGGGGGCCTTGGTCGCCGAGCTGGGCGAGGGGCGGATCGGCGCGGTCGAGCTGGGTGAGGACGGTTTCACCGCCGAGCTGGCGGGGGCGAGCGCCTCGCTCGACCGGCCGGTGGTCGAGGAGACGTCGGCGGAATGTCGCGCCGAACTGGGCGACCGGCGCTGCCGCGTGGCGATGGCGGGGCGGCGGCGGTTCGCGCGCGTGGCGGCGGTGGCGGACCGGATGGTGACGCTGGATGCCGCCGAGCCGGTCGCGGGGGCTTATGCCGGCGGCTTGCTGCGCTGGTTCGGCGGCGCAAACGGCGGGCTGGTGCAGGCGATCGACGCGTCGGCGGGGGTGACCGTGACGCTGCGCGCCGCGCCGGCCTTCGCGGTGGCGACGGGGGCGCTGGTCGAGCTGATCGAGGGGTGTGACAAGAGCTTCGCCACCTGCGCGGCGCGGTTCGGCAATGCGGCGAACTTCCGCGGCGAGCCGCATCTGCCGGGGGTCGACCTGCTGACCCGCTATGCCGGTGGGTGAGCGGGTCGCGGTGGCGGCGCTGGCGCTGGTCGGCGCGCCGTTCCGGCTGCACGGGCGCGACGTGGCGAGCGGGCTCGACTGTATCGGGGTGATCGCGGCGGCGCTGCGCGGCGCCGGTTGGGTGGGCGAGGTGCCGAGCGGCTATGCGTTGCGGGGCGGCGATCCCGCCACGGTGATCGCACGGTTGGATGCGGTGCTGGCGCGGGGCGACGGCGGTGCCGCGGGCGACGTGCTGCTGTTCCGCGTCGGGCCGGGGCAGATCCATGGCGCGGTGCGGACGGGCGCCGGGATCGTCCATGCCGATGCGGGCCTGCGGCGGGTGGTCGCGCGGCCCGGGGTGCCGGACTGGCTGCGACTGGGTGCCTGGCGGTACGAGGGGAGGGGCTGATGGCGACGCTGGTGCTGAGCACGGTCGGGCAGATGGTCGGCGGGCCGATCGGCGGTGCGGTCGGGGCGATCGTCGGGCAGGCGATCGACGGGCGGCTGTTCCGCGGCGCGGCGCGCGAGGGACCGCGGCTGACCGAATTGGCGGTGCAGACGTCGAGCTATGGCACGGCGCTGCCCAAGGTGTTCGGGACGATGCGGGTTGCCGGTACGGTGATCTGGTCGACCGACCTGATCGAGACGCGCAGCAGCCAGCGCGGCGGCAAGGGGCAGCCGGGGACGAACAGCTACAGTTACGCCGCGAGCTTCGCGGTGGCGCTGTCGGCGCGGCCGATCCTGGCGGTGCGGCGGATATGGGCGGAGGGCAAGCTGCTGCGCGGCGCGGCGGGGGACTGGAAGAGCCACACCGGATTCCGCCTCCACCTGGGGGGCGAGGATCAGCCGGTCGATCCGCTGATCGCCTCGGCGATGGGAACGACGCCCGCCTATCGCGGGCTCGGCTATGCGGTGTTCGAGGGGATGCAGCTCGCCGATTTCGGCAATCGTATACCGTCGCTGACCTTCGAGGTGGTCGCCGATGCCGCGGCGGTGGGATGCGGCGACATCGCTGCGGCGCTCGCGCCCGAGGTGGTGGCGGTCGGCGGGCTGCCGCTCGGCGGCTTCGCCGCGTCGGGGGCGAGCGTGCGCGGGGTGCTCGATACGCTTGCCATGCTCGATGGCGGCTGGTGGCGGACCGCGGGGGCGCGGCTGGTGCGGCAGAGCGATACCGGCGCGGCGCTGGGGATCGCGGATGCGGGCATGGCGGCGAGCGGGCGGACGGCGCGGCGGCGGCGGACGGTGGCGGCGCTGGCGAGCGTGCCGCGCGAGGTGGCGGTGGCGCATCACGATCCGGCGCGCGACTATCAGATCGGCGTGCAGCGCGTCCGCCGGCCCGGGGCCGGCGAGCGGATCGACCGGGTCGAGCTGCCCGCGGTGGTCGAGGCGGCGACCGCGAAGGGCGTTGCGGCGGCGCTGGTCGCGCGCGGCGAGATCGAGCGGACGCGGCGGCAGGTGGCGCTCGGCGTCGAGGGGCTCGCCATCGCGCCGGGGGCGATCGTCGCACTTGCCGACGAGCCGGGCCGCTGGCGGGTGGCGGCCAGCAGCGTGTCGGGGACGATGACGACGCTGACCCTCGTACCGATCGGCGCGCCGGCGGTGGTGACCGGGGCGAGCAGCGGGCGGGTGGTGGCCGCACCCGACCGGACGGTCGGGCGGACATGGCTGATCGCGGCGGAAGTGCCCGGGCTCGGCGACCGGCCGCTGAGCGCGCCGCGGGTGAGCGTGATAGCGGCTGGCGAGGGGGCGGGCTGGCGGCAGGCGGCGCTGCTCTACAGCCTCGACGACGGGGCGAGCTGGACCGCGGCGGGCGCGACCGCGGCGCCGGCGACGATCGGCCGGATCGAGACGCTGCCGGCGGCGGCGTCGGCGCTGCTGGTCGATCGGCGCAGCCGGCCGGTGGTGGCGCTACGGCGGGGCGACATGACGCTGGGCGACGCCGATGCGGCGAGCCTGGCGCGGGGCGGCAATCTCGCATTGCTCGGCGACGAGCTCATCCAGTTCGCGCAGGCGGAGCCGTTGGGTGGCGGGCGCTGGGCGCTGACCGGCCTGTATCGCGGATTGCGCGGCACCGAGGCGGCGATCGGCACGCAGGCCGCCGGCGATCGGTTCGCCCTGATCGAGCCGGACGCGGTCGCGACGATCGACCTGCCGCTGGCGGCGATCGGACGACGGCTGCGGCTGCTCGGCAGCGGGGTAGGCGATCTCGATGCGCCGGCCGAGGCGGCGGTGGCGATCACCGGCGCCTCCGTCGCGCCGCCCGCGCCGGTCCATGCCGTCACCGAGACGTTGAGTGATGGCGGGCTGGCGATCCGCTGGACGCGGCGCAGCCGTGGCGGCTGGATCTGGTCCGACGGTGTCGACACGCCGCTGGTCGAAGAGGCGGAGGCCTATCGGCTGACGCTCACCACCGCGGACGGCATGCGGCGGGTGATCGAGACGGCGGTACCGTATCTGCGCCTCGCCGCAAGCGAGCGGCCGCCGGCGGGCACGACGATCGCGATTGTCCAGCAGGGCGCGCTGGCCGCATCGCAGCCGACACGCATTCTCTTTCCGGAAGGAGCAGGACGATGACCGATCAGATCAGCGCGCGGCTGGCACTGCCGTTGCTCACCGCGGGGCAGGCCGGCAAGGAGCTGACGCACAACGAGGCGCTGACCCGGCTCGACATGCTGGTGCAGCCGGCGGTGATCGGCATCGGCGGCAACACGCCGCCGCAAGCGCCGCAGCCGGGGCAATGCTGGATCGTCGGCACGACGCCGACCGATGCCTGGGCCGGGCATGGCGATGCGCTGGCCGGCTGGAGCGGCGGCGGCTGGCGGTTCGTCGTTCCCGCCGAGGGCTTCGCAGTGTGGAACGCCGCCTCGGGACTGCCGGTCGTCTACCGCGACGGGCGCTGGCGCGACGGCGAGCTGGTAGCCGGCCGGATCGTCATCGGCGGCGTCGCCGTCGTCGGCCCGCGCGGCGGCGCGATCGCCGATCCCGATGGCGGCACCGTGGTGGACGCCGTGGCGCGAAAAACTTTGACAGGGATTCTCAATGCTTTGCGCCAACATGGTCTGATCGCGGGATGAAATTGGGTGTGGCATCCTTGCAACAGGTCCGACCTTTTGCATTCTTGCGTGGAAACCAACCGTCGGATAGTGAGTTTGCCCTGTCCGTAGTGACACTCAAGAAAGGGGACTCCTATGCGGAAGCTTGCCGTCGTACTGGCACTGGCATCCACCGCGCTCGCCACTCCCGCCCTCGCCCGCGACAAGTCGTGGTACGTTGGCGTCGAAGGCGGCGCGATGATCGTCGAAGACATCGATTATGACATCGGTGCAACCTCCAAGGCGGCTACGGTCGACCACAATTACGGCTATGACGTCGATGGCGTCATCGGCTACGATTTCGGCGGGTTCCGCGTCGAAACCGAAGTCGGCTACCGTTCGGCGACCGTCGACGGCTACAGCTCGACGCTGACCACCCCGGCGTACACCTCGACCGGCGCGCTGGTCTCGGTTCCGCAGGGCACCTATGACTATGCCGGTGGCAAGACCTCGGCGCTCAGCTTCATGCTGAACGGCCTGCTCGACTTCGGCGACGACGACGGCATCCAGGGCTTCGTCGGCGGCGGTGTCGGTGTGGCTCGCGTCAAGGCGAACTACGGCCTGAACAACCGCGGCAACTTCGTCGACGACTCCGACACCGTGTTCGCATGGCAGGGTCTCGCCGGCGTCCGCGCTCCGCTGACCGACCATATCGACGCGACGCTGAAGTATCGTTTCTTCAACGCCGACAACGTCAAGCTGGTCGATGCGACGAACCGTCAGTTCGACGGCCGTTTCCGTTCGCACAGCATCCTCGGTGGCGTGACGTACAACTTCGGTTCGCCGACCCCGCCGCCGCCGCCGCCCCCGCCGCCCCCGCCGCCCCCGCCCCCGCCGCCCCCGGCGCCGGTTGCAGAGGCTCCGGTCTGCTCGCCTGGTCCGTTCATCGTGTTCTTCGAATGGGACAAGTCGGACGTTACGCCTGAGGCCGCGTCGATCCTCGACAACGCCGTCAGCCAGTACCAGAGCTGCGGTAACGCGCAGGTCATGCTGGCCGGCCACGCCGATAAGTCGGGTTCGGCCAAGTACAACGTCGGCCTGTCGCAGCGCCGCGCGGACTCGGTGAAGGCGTATCTCACGTCGCACGCCATCCCCGCCGGTGTCATCTCGACGGAAGCGTTCGGTGAGAGCCGTCCGCGCGTCGACACCGCCGATGGTGTTCGCGAAGTGCAGAACCGTCGCGTGGAAGTCACCTACGGCCCGGGCGCTGGTCAGTAAGACCAGCTCCTACCGCAGGAATGCAAATCGGGAGGTCGGCGCGAGCCGGCCTCCCTTTTTGTATGTCGGCGGTGCGGCGACCGCGACGCCGTTGCTTCGCTGCCGCGCGCGGACGACTGTTCGCAACGGCGGGAAGACTGGCAATCGGCGGGCGTTCGGCTAGAGAGCGGCGGGGTTCATCCAATCCGCCAAGAGGGTAATCGATGCGCATCACGATGATCGGTTCGGGCTATGTCGGCCTGGTGTCCGGGGCCTGTTTGGCCGATTTCGGCCATGACGTGATCTGCGTCGACAAGGACGAAGGCAAGATCGCCGCGCTTGAGGCGGGGCGGATGCCGATCTACGAACCGGGGCTGGAGGCCTTGGTGGCGACCAACGTCGCGGCCGGCCGGTTGACCTTTACCACCGATCTCGCCGCCTCGGTGGCCGGTGCGGATGCGATCTTCATCGCGGTGGGGACGCCGTCGCGTCGCGGCGACGGCCATGCCGATCTCAGCTATGTCTTCGCGGCCACCGAGGAGATCGCCGCGGCGGTGACCGGGCCGACGGTCGTCGTGACCAAGTCGACCGTGCCCGTCGGCACCGGCGACAAGGTCGAGGCGATCCTGCGCGAGAAGCGGCCCGACGTCGCGGTCGCCGTCGTCTCCAACCCCGAATTCCTGCGCGAAGGCGCCGCGATCGGCGACTTCAAGCGGCCCGACCGGATCGTCATCGGCACCGACGACGAGGCGGCGCGCAAGGTGATGCGCGGCGTCTATCGGCCGTTGTATCTCAATGAATCGCCGATCCTGTTCACTGGGCGGCGGACGTCCGAGCTGATCAAATATGCGGCGAACGCGTTCCTCGCGACCAAGATCACCTTCATCAACGAGATCGCCGACCTCTGCGAAGCGGTGGGCGCGAACGTCCAGGACGTCAGCCGCGGCATCGGCCTCGACAATCGCATCGGCGCCAAGTTCCTGCACGCCGGCCCCGGCTATGGCGGGTCGTGCTTCCCCAAGGACACGCTCGCGCTGCTCAAGACCGCCGAGGATTTCGAAAGCCCGGTCCATATCGTCGAGGCGGTGGTCAAAGTGAACGACAGCCGCAAGCGGGCGATGGGGCGCAAGGTGCTGCATGCGCTGGGCGACAGTCCGAAGGGCAAGACGGTCGCATTGCTCGGCCTGACGTTCAAACCCAATACCGACGACATGCGCGACGCGCCGTCGATCGCGATCGCGCAGGCGCTGCGCGACGCCGGCGTGACGGTACGCGCCTACGATCCCGAGGGGATCGAGCCGGCGCGGCGGATGATGCCCGAGCTGACCTATTGCAAGGACGCCTATGAGGCGGCGGCCGGCGCGGACGCGGTGGTGATCGTGACCGAATGGGATGCGTTCCGCGCGCTCGATCTGCCCAAGCTCGCGTCGATCATGACCGCGCCGGTGCTGGTCGACCTGCGCAACGTCTATCGTCGCGACGATGTCGAAGGGGCAGGGTTCGCCTATACCGCGGTCGGGCGCTGATCCTCGGCGAGCGCTGCGGCCAGCCAGTCGGGGCGCAGCGCATCGCCGATCGCCTCGACCCGGCGATGCTCGATCATCAGGCCGAGATCGGGATAGGTCGCACGGGTGCGATCACCCGCTTCGCCCAGCGGGGCGACGACCAGGCGGCGGTTGACCTTGGCGCGATGGTGCATCCGCGCGGTATTTTCCTGGCCGATATAGCAGCCCTTGGTGAAGCTGACGCCGTTGAGTTCGCGGGCGTTGCATTCGAGCCACAGGGTCTCGCCGCTGCCGAGCTCGCCGACGCCCTCGACGACGCCGAGCGACAGGCGGTGCGCCTGCCAGCCGGTCGCCGCCGCGGTGGCGGGCGCGATCCAGCGCCAGCCGAGGTGCGCGAGGCGCGGATCGGGATCGCCCTGGCCAGGTTCGCGCGACCAATGGACCGCGAGGCCATCGTCGCGCGCGATCGTGATCGCCCGGCGTAGCCGGTAGAGGCCGAGGCGCCGGATCAATGCATCGACCTGCCCGGCTTCGGCGTCGAGCAACAGGTCGTCGCCATCCGCCCAGACGATGAAGTCGAACAGCGCCTTGCCCTGCGAGGTGAGGAGCGCGGTCCAGACCGGCAGCGCGCCGATCACGTCGTTGGTGACCAGCCCCTGGAGAAAGCCGCGGACGTCGTCTCCGCTCAGGCGGACGAGCGCGCGATCGGAAAGGGTGGTGTTCATCCGTCTTACCTAGTGTCCGATCGGGCGTCATCAAGCTGGCGGCGTCGGCCCGTCGCCGATAGGGAGGGGCATGACCGATCGCCTGACCATCCGCCGCCCCGACGACTGGCACGTCCATCTGCGCGACGGCGCGATGCTGACCGCGGTCGCGCAGTACACCGCGCGCCAGTTCGCGCGCGCGATCGTCATGCCCAATCTGACCCCGCCGGTGACCGATCTGGCGGCGGCGGCGGCGTATCGCGAGCGGATCATGGCGGCGCTGGGGGAGGGGGCGGACTTCACGCCGCTGATGACCTGCTATCTCACCGACGGCGCCGATGCCGGGATGATCGCCGAGGGCTATGCCGCCGGCCTGTTCGCGGCGTGCAAATTATACCCTGCGCATGCGACGACCAATTCCGCCCACGGCGTCACCGACATCCGCCGGCTGACGACCGTGCTCGAGACGCTGCAGCGGATCGGCATGCCGCTGTTGATCCATGGCGAGGTCACCGATCGCAGCATCGATATCTTCGATCGCGAGGCGGTGTTCGTCGAGCGCGTGCTGACGCCGCTGACCCGCGACTATCCCGCGCTCAAGATCGTGCTCGAACATATCACCACTGCCGAGGCGGCGGCGTTCGTCGCCGAGGCGGCGCATCCGATCGCGGCGACGATCACGCCGCAGCATCTGTTGATCAACCGCAACGCGATCTTCGACGGCGGCCTGCGCCCGCACGCTTATTGCCTCCCCGTCGCCAAGCGCGAATCGCACCGGCTGGCGGTGCGGCGTGCGGCGGTCTCGGGCAGCCCGCGCTTCTTCCTCGGCACCGACAGCGCGCCGCATGTCGTCGGCGCGAAGGAGTCGGGATGCGGCTGCGCCGGCATCTTCAACGCGCCTTATGCGCTGGAGGCCTATCTCCGCGTCTTCGACGAAGAGGGCGCGCTCGACCGGTTCGAAGGCTTCGCCGCCGAACATGGTGCGCGCTTCTATGGCCTGCCGCTCAACAGCGGTACGGTGACGCTGGTCCGTACGCCCGTCACCGTCCCCGATCGGATCGGCGCCGGGGATACCGCGGTCGTGCCGTTCATGGCCGGCGAAACGATCGGCTGGCGACTGGACGTCTGAGCCGCCAGCCGCCGCCCGATCAGAAGGGCATCCAGCGCGCCTTGCGCGTGATCTTCATATAGCCGACGTTGACACCGGCGCGATAACCGACGCCGAGCCGGATCGGGATCAACACGATATTGCCGCGGCGCAGATAGGTCGCGGCGAAACCACCGACGAAATACAGCCGCCCCTCGGCCGCGGGAAAGCGGTGGAACAGATCCGCGGTGTCATAGAGATTGTAGACCAGCACGAACACCTTGTTGGCATCGCCGCCGGCGTCGAAGCCGATCGACGGGCCGGTCCAATAGACCGGCTGCTGGCCCTCGACCTTGTGGCTCATGATCCCCGAGCCGTAGCGTAAGCCTACCACGAACGCGCCCGCCGCCTCGCGCCCGGCGATATAGGCGTTGGGCTGGCCCTGTTCCTTCAGCACCTTCTCCAGCAGACCGGCGAGCCCCGCCGCGCCCTTGCCGAACACGCCTTCGCCCGCGGCGAGCAGGTCGTCGCGCTGATAGGTGTCGGCGGCGCGATTGACCGCTTCGACCCTTGCCTCCTCCGGCACCGCGGCGGCCGGCGGGGCGGACGGGGCGAAGCCCGGCTGCGGGGTGTCGTCCCGCGCGGCCGGCGGATCGGCGCGTCGCGGCGCCGATTGGGCGGGCGTACGCGCAGGGGCGGAAGTGGCGAGGTCGCCGTCGATCGCACGATTGGGATCGATCGTCGTCATCTGCGCCGGCGCACTCGCCGCCAGCAGGCTCGCCGCCGCCATGGAAAACCCGAACACACGCATGCCAACCCCCTCGGACAACCCGATGCGCGCGAGGTTAACCATCGTCGCGCTTGCCGGGCAATGAACGAATGGCGGGATGCCGCGAAATTCCGTCGGATCGCACGACCAAGCGCGGTTGATCCGCCCGCCCACCGCCGCTATAGCGCCCACTCTGCCGCATCCGGAGACGTGGGTGAGTGGCTGAAACCAACGCTTTGCTAAAGCGTCGTACGGGAAACCGTACCGAGGGTTCGAATCCCTCCGTCTCCGCCACACCGTCCACCGGTGTCTGAACTATCCCAAAGTTTTCGCAGTTTGTTGAGGGCATTACGCCTGTACGAAGGCGTCTATAGACGCCTTCATTCGCCCCTTTGATCTCCATGCGGGCTGGTCGCGTCTCTAGACGCGCAGATCATCATATCTCAGACCACCTGATGCCTAGCGCTCGCCGAGGCATGCCGATCGTTGGCCACATAGGATTTAGATTGGCGGTCACGAAACTATCGGAGTATAAAAAAAGGGGCGTCGGAGCGTCGCCCGCGGGAGCCAGATTTGGGTCAGCGAAACACCAGGCGCGGCAAGCCTCATTGCGAGGCTTTCCCGGCTCTCGACATCTTGCGGGCGCTGCGAAGCTGGCGTGCCGGCAACGGCAGTTGCGAATGGCGTGACGAGCGCGGCGTCTTGGTGGGACGTGGGCAGCTTGTCGCCTTGGAGCAGGCGCGCGCCACGTTCGCTTATGATATGGCAGGGAGCGCCAACATAGCGGCTAAAAGCGACGTGCTGTTTGTCGATCTCACTGGCAGTCGCCGTAATCCGAATGTCGTTCGGCAAAGCTTCAGTTGCCCCGGGTGTCAGGCGCCAGCGCAGAAGTTGTTCTACGTGACTGGACGATGGGCGTGCAGGAGCTGTCATTGCCTGGTCTATATAAAGCAGAGACTGGGAAATGTAAACAAGAGGCTTCACAATCGCGATGCTCTTCTTGCTGTGCTCCAGCGGGTTCCGCAGCAAGATCAGCGCCGGCGCTGGTTCCATAACCAGCAACGTCATCTCGACCGTATTAATCGCGAGCTTGCTGCCGAAGGATTTACCTCGCTGCCACAAGAGTTGCTGTTTCGGACTTATGCGGATTGGCCGTCAGCAGACGTTGCTGCCGGAACTGATGAGGCGGCGAGGCAAGGGGCTTCGCGACTCGGCGACCCTACTGCTGACGGCTCTGACGTGGGACTGGCGTTTTTCCGATCTTTGCCACCGACATGCGAACCGGCCACGCCGGTCGAGCTGGTCGGCTCGCTGATCCTCGATCGACCTCTCACTCCATGGCTTACCAGCCATAAAGCTGACTGCGCGATGCAGCTGATGAAGGATCTCAGGAAGGAGGCGGTCACTGGGAGCAGCATCTCGATCCAGAGATTTGCCAATTTGCTGGCCGAGCGGCTGGTCATCCGGCCGCTGGTCATCACCAGCGGCTGGAGCGACGTGACAAGCATCATTGGGGAGGGCGGCCGCCCTGAGCACGTCGTGACGGCAACCTATACCGGTGACCCAACGCTGTGGCGCATCGGTCCAGGTACCAAACCGAATAGTCGGGTCCTACGAGCTGTGCTCGACGATCGCATCATTATGCTGCGAGCGCGACCGCCATTGGAAGGGAGGTCAGACCCGCACGGTGACCTCGAGTCGGCCCGTGATGAAATCAGCTACCGACTAGCGCGAGTCGAGGAAGTGCTCGCATCGTTCAACGCCTCGCGTGACGATCTGGCGCTTCGCTGGGTAAGGCACAATTGGCGCCGGCTACAGAGCAAAGACTTCGCCTCTCCAGCCGGTTTGGTTCGGATCGCCGGCAAGCGTCCCCCAGGGCCGGTGCCGGCGACCTGACCGTTTACGCCTCATTATCCTGTTGCCACGGGTCAATCTCGTACCAACCGGCGCGCATATAGTGGTTCTGGAAGATCTTTTGCGATCGCACCGCGGCGCTGATCCAGAATGCCGGCATCACGATGATCAGCAGGGGCGCGAAGACCATCACGGTGGCGACAATCACGATCAACATGATCAGCGCCTCACGCCAGAGGCCGCGGATTGCAAGGTAGAAGCCGCCAAATAGCAGCAACCAAACCCAGGCAAGTGTCGGCACCGCTTCGCGCCAGCCGGTGGTCGGGTTTTCGTAGATGGCGGTGACACGCATCGGATCGAAGTAGCGCTGGCGGCGCTGCAACCGGCCGCCACCCTGGTGATCGCTCACAGACACGCGCGCACCTCCTCGACCCGGTGACGATCGTTATCGGACCATGCTGTCTTGAACTGATGCATGACGAGGTGGGTGCCGGATGGGATCGGCGTTGTTTCCACCATAAGGAGCGGGAAATTGTCGCCCACGACCAGCATGGCGCCGGTTTCCCGCGGTACAGACTTTGGCGTCGCACCACCGAGCCTCAGCCAGGCCGCAGTCACGCAGGTGATGATGGCAGTGCCATCGCGCGGGCTGTCGGCGACCAGAACGGGCTCTCGCTTTTGCATGCCGTTGACCGACATGGCCGGCATGCAGGCGCTCATCACCAACGGCAGCAAAGCTGTGATGGTTCTTGTTCTATTGCTCATGAGGCACTCCCCTATTTCGGGGCGCCTCCCGCAGCTTCGCCGATGGTCGCCCCTATGTTCCACTCGGGGCGACGGCCGAAGCCGGATGTTAGTAACCTGCAGGAGTCCAACAGGCGCATGCGCCTTTACCGGCAAGCCGGCTGGACATGCGCGCATGCCACCCGGCCCCCTGATGGCGACCGGCTGACTCCTTGAAGAGGTTACTAAGCCCCGCTCCCGCGTATTTCGGGAGCGCGATGGTGATCGTCTGACGTCTGATAAGACGCAAGCGAAAACGACCTAAAAGCGTCAGTTTTGTGCGGCGAACAGCGCGCGCTGCCCCGGCCAGTCCGCCGGCAGCGGCAGCATGTCGGTCAGGCTGGTGAGGGTCAGCCACGTCGGCTGCCGGCCTTCAACGATACGGGTAACGAGATCAGGCGCAAGAAAGCCGGCGCCGATATGCTGCCTGATGTAAGCCGGGGTCACCCCAGCAGCCTTCGCCACCCCATGGATCGAAGACTGTCGGCCGCTGGTCAGCTCGCCAAGCCAGCCGCGCGCCTGCGCGATTACTGCGATAAGGCTGCTATCCGGCTTCGGGTTGCTGTGTCCTGGCACAACCAGGCTCAGCCGAGCTTTTGCCCGCCCAAGGGTGGCGGGTGTGACGATGCAGCCGGTCTTTCCGGCGAGGCCAAGCGGCTCCAGGCGGAAGGTGGTGGTAACGCCGGCTTCGGTGACATCGACCCGTTCAACCATATCGCCAACCAGCTTATGCTTCGCCGTTGTATCGTTGCCGGCAAGGGGCGTGGCCCGCGCGGCGGCTTTTGCGATTACCGCAGGAGACACGAGGTCGAGGCTTGGCAGTGCGGTGGCAAGGCGGGCAGGGGAGGAAAGCGTGTCTCGCAGCTCGCTGAGAACCAGGCTGTCGAGGTCGCCTGACGGCACCCGGGTCATGGCGGAGGCATAGTAGCAATAGCGTCGGTTAGCCTTGCCAGTGTGAGTCGCGGTCATCTTGCCGCCAGCAGCATCGTGGACGAGCCCTGACAGGATCAGCCCGGATCCTGTCGATGTTGTCCCAAGCGCCTTGCGGCGGTTCGTCGCAAGGAGCTGCTGCACGGGATCATAAAGGTCGGCCGAGACGATGCGCTCGTGCTGTCCGGGGAAGCGCTTGCCCTTGTGGCCGATCTCACCGGCGTAGATGGGATTGGCAAGGATGCTATAGAGCGAGCCACGACCAAGCTTGCCGCCGCCTGACGTTCGACCGCTGGCGAAGACACGCGACTTCGAGCGGATGCCCGCCGCGTCGGCAGCCGCGACAAGCGCATCAACATTGCGATGTTTAAGGTACAGCCGAAACAGGTCGCGCACCTGCTCGGCTTCGGGAGCGTTGATGACGAGCAGGCGGTCGACGACGTCATAGCCGAGCGGCACAGCGCCACCCATCCACATGCCCTTGGCCTTTGAAGCGGCGATCTTGTCGCGAATGCGCTCGCCGGTCACCTCGCGTTCGAACTGTGCAAAGCTCAGCAGCACATTGAGGGTCAGCCGGCCCATGCTCGTGGTGGTGTTGAACGCCTGTGTCACGCTGACGAACGAGACTTTGCGTGCGTCGAAGCGGTCGACCATGCGAGCAAAGTCCGACAGTGCGCGGGTCAGCCGGTCGACCTTGTAGACGACGACGGTGTCGATGAGCCCGGCCTCGACGTCGGTAAGCAGAGCTTTCAGACCCGGCCGTTCCATGCTGCCGCCAGAGAAGCCACCATCATCATAGGCCGTGGGGATGAGCTGCCAGCCTTCATGCTTCTGGCTGGCGATATAGGCCTCGCATGCCTCACGCTGCGCGTGCAGCGAGTTGAAGGACTGCTCCAGGCCTTCCTCGCTCGACTTGCGAGTATAAACCGCACAGCGGATCGTCGGCTCAGTCATGCCGGCGGGGCTTTGGCGGATAGCTGCGGCGCTTCCTGAGACCAAAGAAGAGCAGGCCATTCCAATGGGTGCCAGTGATATGCTTAGCGATCGCCGACAGCGAGGTGAACACGGCCCCTTCGTAGCGGAAGCCGTTGTCTTCGACCGTAACGATGTGATTGCGGCCGCCGTACGCCTTGATGAGCTGGCTTCCAGGCAGCAGCTGACTCGCCGCTGGGGGAAGCGCAGTCGTGGCGGCGGTGGTGCGACTGCGAGAGGATGTCGCCGCCTTCTTTGGCGATGCCGCTGTGTCTGGCGGCGGTGTCGCAACGGAGACTTTAGCGCCATCGATCAGTGCCGCTGCCAAGCTAATGGCATCGCCATTCGCAGTAGCGCCATCCTTCTGGCCAACGGAGCGCCGCGCCAGCGCATGCTCGGCAGCAAGTTGAAGGTCGTGCGCGATGGCCGGTGAGACATCGCCATGCAGCATGGCCTGCTCACGCCAAGCAACCGCCTGCTCGACCAAGCTCGGCAGTCGCTGAGGTGCCGGACACCCGAACAGTGCTTGCCAGCGGGCACTGCTGTCCGATGCTCCGGAACTCGACGGCAGGGTTGCTGACATCGCCGGCGTTGCCTTGATCATTCCGCTGCGCCTGCAGCAATGAGCCGGTCCGCGGCATCGGCAAGTCGCCCGGCCCAGGCAAGGCGCCCCAGCCAATGGTCCGGGATGGCGCTTGCACCGTAAAGCGCGCCAGCAAGCTGCCCGGTAATGGCCGCGGTCGTGTCGGCATCGTCGCCAAGGTTGGCGGCAAGCAGCACCGCATCGGCAAAGCTGGAGGTGCGAGCAACACACCACAAAGCCGCTATCAGCGAATGCGCAACATAGCCTGAAGAGCGGATGTCGCGGCGCGGCTTGCCCCGCCAACTGCCCGCTACAATGGCCGCAATAGCGGGCGCATCGCTGCTCCGCTGTGCCGCCAGAATATCGTGATGCGTCATGCCTGAGAGGGCGTCAGCCAGCACTTCGGCATAGGCGACGCAGCTAGCGATGGCTTCCGGTGCAGCATGGGTGGTGCGGCTTTGCCGCGCGGCAACGTCGGCGAGTTTCGTACGGTCGCGCCAGTGGCGCACGGCGACAGGGGCAAGGCGCATCAGCGAGCCATTGCCCGCGCTCATCGGATCATCGCTGCCGGCATACGGTTCGAGATCCCGCTCGAAGCGGGCAAGCGCCTGCCGGGTGGTGACCCCGATGTCGAAACAGCGGCCCGTGCAGCTATACTCACCCTGCCGCCACCAGCGGACAAAGCGGGTCATCAGGTCGCGGGCGTCGAGGCAAGGCCGTTCGTCGAGGCTGTCGGCAAGCGCTAGTGCCATGGCAGTGTCGTCGGTCCATTCGCCTGGGCGAAGTTTGAAGGGGCCGCCGCCAATCATGTCGGTCAGTACGGTACCGCTGTCACGCCGGGTGAACTCCAGCGTTGTCCCGAGCGCATCGCCAACCGCAAGCCCTAGCAACGCGCCAAGGCTGCGGTCGCGGATGCCGGCAGCCGAGCGATCTTGCCGCTCTTCCGGCAGCGGCGTCAGCGCCAGCACATAGGCCTCCTGTGCCTTGGTCTCGACCGAACCCGGCCGTACCACGCGAACAGCCGCGAGCGCCGTTTCGGGCGACCAGCCAAGATCGATGAGCAGGCGAGCGGCGATCATACCAGCGCGGCCGAGGCCCCCCTTGCAATGCACCAGCACGTTGAACCCTGCGCGCAGCTGATCGCGAACGCCAGGTCCGCTGAGCCTCCATGCCTCTTCGAACGCGGCGCCCGGCACGGACACATCGCGGATAGGAAGGTGGTGCCAGGCCATTGCGGCAGCCCTTACTGCCGGCCCCAAGCCAGCAACGCCCAGGGCGCCAAGTTCGTCATCTTCCACCAGCGTGATGACACTTGCCGCGCCCCAATCGGCTATTGCCGCAACGTCAAGGCCAAGATCGCGCGCCCATGCACCGGTCGCGCTGTGCGGCTGCAGTTTGCCGGGACAGAAGGTGATGCCGACGCTGCCAAGACCTGGGCCTGCTGCGACAGTCGCAATCTGGAGGGGATGTGATACGCTGGTGCGCGCATCAGCTGCTCGGCTACTCAAGGGCTTAGTCTGCGGCATGTTCGCTCCTCCTTGCGCGAAAAAGTTCGGCCGGGCGAAAGCCCTTGCCGGTTTCCATGTCCCCGGTCGCCTCGAGGCGGCCGCTCTCGATGAGCCGCTTGCGAAACGCCGGCTTGTTCAGTGTCTGCCCGCGAATGGCCTCGTGGAGCGCCTGCAACTCGCGCAGCGAGAACGTGTCTGGGAGCAGTCCGAACGCCCAGTCATCGCGGTCGAGGTCACGGCGTAGATCCGACAGCGCGCGCGCAAGGATGTCGCCATGGTCGAAGGGTAGCGCGGTGCGGCGCCCAGCTGCGTTGCGGACGCTGTCGCCGGTGACGGCGAGTAGCTCACTTGCCACAGCCGAGGCGGTGGCCGCCATCATGGTCCCGGCATCGACCACGGCCATGTAGCCGATGCTGACGATGCGCATGCGGGGATCGCGGTCGACCGCACCAAAGGCCTGGAACTGCCGCACCGGCGTGTTGAGGCCGGCTTTGTCGCGTAACGCCCGCTGCGCCGCTGCGCCCAGTTCCTCCTGGGCATGCACAAAGGTGCCAGGCAGGGCCAGCCGTCCGCGCGCTGGGTGTTCGGCACGCTTTGTCAGCAAAACGTGAAGCGCGCCGGTGTGAAAGGTGAGGGGGACGACGTCTACCGCCACCGCCAAAGGCGGGAAGGCGGCGGGATCGTAGCTGGCAAGGAAAGTTGCATCATCCATGACGATGTCAGTTAGACGCTTAATGCATATACGTCAAGGACGAATAAGGTTTAGAATGATGCGATCACCCGGTGAAGATGCTCCGCGACACGATCATCATACTCTATTGCGCGATTTCGGAATGCTCCGAGAGGGCCCTCGATACGCTCGAGCTCCGCCTGAACGCCTTCCGCAAAGCTGCGTCCATCCATGTCAGGCAATACGCTGTGTAAATGAAGTGCCGTCTTGTTTACGCGTCCCCGGTACCCGAAATGATAGCCATCCTCCGGCGGTGTTTGCAAAAGTAGTTTGCTACCGGTGAACGGAACATGGGCACTGACTCGATATCCCACCACCGGCTTGCCGTCTAATTTGTGATAGCCCCTGCGTGCATCGATCGTGATGCCTTTCATCGGGTATAAAAAGATTGGAGCGATGAAGAACTCTTCGCGGAGGGCGTCATATAGATCCTCGTGATAGCGCGATCTGCCACTAAAATACTCGATATAGCAGGCATCGTACATCATCTTATCAATGTTATCGAAAAAGTGCTTGAGCCGCTTGCCGCCGCTGAAAAGCTTGATGATTGAAGTCGTCATGTTGCCGGCATAGGGGGCGGGGGAAGGCATTCGCAAGCGAACGGTGGGCGCGTTTTGGTGGGAAGCGGCCTATCCGCTTTCGGGCGACCAATCGCAATAAGCTGCCGTTTGTTAAGCCGGCAGGGCCAGGGGCGTGAACGGGTCGTTCCTTCGAACCGTGAGCGGACTTCTGACGCGCCCTTCTGACACTTTGAAACTGGCACGAACCCGTGCATCAGCGGGGCGGATCACAACCGTCTGGTTTTGACACTTAGCTGAGAACGGCACCTACGCACCTCGGTGTTGCCATTAGCGAATGATGAGTGAAGGCAAGGGAGTAGTTCCTATCGTTCCGCTCAGCATCCATCATGGTCTTATCGTCTCATATAACGGCTTAGCCTGTAGGGGTGGTTGAACAGTTATATTGACAACTTCACCAAACCATCGTAATGAAGAGGCGCAATATATTTGATCATTTCTAAAATAAACGTCACGTTCTTTTGGCTTTCCGCTACAATGGCAGGATCAAATCCTTTTCCTGTCCGATGAGAATGGTCATTCGTAAACTTATATATCGCAGTTTTTTTATCTTCGTCGAACGTTACCGCCTCAAGTTGCTTGTACATCGTGGCCGTGGATGGAGAATGGAATTCTAGGAACGTTTCAAGCAATTTTCTGGCGACGTTCGGAATATGGTAACAGGCCGCGATCGTTCCGTTTGATTTGAATGTGTAGAGCGTTTTGAACAGGAAGTGATATTCGGTAGGATGATCGATCAGCATTTGATCGAGAGATTCGATACGGGCGACGCGGTTACCCTCAGTCTCCGCGCATATAATCATGTAATAGGAAGCGGCTTTCTTAGTTTGCTTAAGCCAATCCAGAAGGAGCTTCAGAAACTCAAAGTTGTGTGTCAGCAAGAAAACCTGCTTCGCGTCCTTAACGGCATTTTTGAGACTGGCGAACGCCTGATAGATCGCCGAGGAGTCTAGGCTAGAGATCGGATCGTCTACGACAACTATTCCTTCAGCCACGTCAAACTCATGATCGCCGAGCTGCACGACGAAATAAAGAAAAGCGATCGCCGTTTTCTCTCCCTCGCTTAAGCGCCTAGCCGCTTTAACCGCGGCGAAGAACGCGATAGCCTTCGTCGCCAGACTGAAACTCCAGGTCAGTACGGCCGAGAAAATTGCGTAGCCGCGTAGTCATTTCGGCACCACCGGCATGTTCGCTCGAAACTTTTGCCCGCTTCTCCTTCGCGGATTTTAAAAGCGCTTCCATGCCGCGCGCATCGTCAAGATCGGGGGCGCCGTCTTTGAGCTTCTTCCCCTCCGTTTCAAGCTCCCTGACCTGTTGGTCAAACTCGGCGGCTGAACCGGCTATCTCAGCCAGATAATGCCTTTCCAGCATCTCCCGGGCTTTGGCCTTGGCTGTATCAAACTGCGCGGTCTTGATGTCATGACGCTGGAGAATGCCGTCGAGTTGATTGGCGGCAGCGTCTAACGCCTCGGTTTCAACAAAAGCGTCGGCCTCGAAGGCGGTTGATCGACGGACGAGTTTGTCGGCAAGGATCGCGTCAAGCGCGCCAAGCCTTTCGAGGCAGGCGCTTCGGGCCTCCTCAAACGCGGCTGTTGCAATCTCATAATCTTTCCACAGCTCGCTGTAGAGCGTCTGCTGGGCAGGGGGTTGAAGAACATTCAATATTCCGGCGAGCGTGCGACCATGCGCGATTGCCGCTTCGATCTCGACTTTGAGAAGCTGGTCGGCTGCGCCGAAATGCTGAGCAAGGGCTTCGATCCGTGCCGGTGGGATGAGCTGGACGCAGTATTCGCATACCTCGGAGGAGTGGTCGCGGTGAAGCCTGACACCTTCCTCGACCCACTTTGAAATATCGGGGTTCGCGACAAGGCGCTGAAGGGCACCATCCTGTGCGGTCTTTGGTGTTAGCGCGATAACTAATTTAGAAAACTGACATAGAGCGTCCACGAAGGGAACCGGCTCTGGATGTCCGTCACGCAATTGGAATGGCAGCGCAAAACCCGACACCGGGGCGGCCTGCTTCTGCCGCAAGGTGGCGCGACTGACCTCAAGCTCCTCCTCGGAGTATGCCTTCAGCGGCTGGAGCCGGACAAAATCCTTCTCGGCGTCGGGCTTGCGGTAGCTGCGAAGCGAGGCCCCGCTTGTTGCTTCGCCAATCGTCTTTGCCACCGCTGAGAAGATTTTCCCCTTCTCGGTCGTGGCTTTACCGATTGTGGTCGCGATCTCGCCGATGCGTGCGGAGCGGGCATCATAGATCGATTGCTCCCGGCGCACTTCCTCCGCGAGAGCCTTATTCTCGACCCCCACAATTAGGATCGGGCGTAAGGGGCCGTCAAATTTCCCAATATTCGCTTCAACGTAATCCGAGTTAAAGACTCGGATCTTTCGAGCGCTCTTTTGACCTTTGCCGATCGCGCCGCCTTCGGCATCAACGGTAAATTCTAATAGTGGATATTCGGGATGCGCCCCGCTGTTCAGCGCAGTGAATAATCTTGATAGTGTAGTTTTGCCTGCGCCATTTTCTCCATATATCAGGTTATAACGAGAAAAATCTTTGAGACCTACGTCTTCGACGTAATCGCCAAAAACTCCAAGGTTTCTTATTTTATTTATGGTCGTAAGCACGACTATTCCCCCTCCGTACTTCTTGCCCATCCTTTAAGAAGATAAGGCTGACCGTTGTCCACATCGACCTTGGCAGTGTTCTCGCCATATTCACCGGGCGGTCCAAGGACAATCGCCACCCGGAATTCCAATTTACTGATTTCACCGGGCGGGGGCAGTTCGAAACGCTCCGGAAGATGGCGCATCTGATGCGTGTAGTAGAGCCATACATCGTTCCCTTTGAGCAGCACCAAGAGCTGCCGGACCCGTCTCGCGAGGGCGATATCATCGGCCGGGGTAGGCTTAGCCCTCCAGTCCCGCTGCGACCACGTTAGCGCAGTCAGTAACCGGATTAGCTCTTCAGCATATTCGCTGGTTTCGCCTGAAAGCGGCACGTCGACCTGAACGGTCAAGTCGTCCGAGTGCCCCGCGTCTTGAATGAGCTTCCCCTCATCCATCGTCGCGTAAGCAAGATCTTTATCGAAGCGTGGAATAACTCGGTCCTGAAGCAGGTCGTCTGGAACACGATCCATTACCTGTTGTGGCGGTACCAACTTCGGCACGTCGATCGCGAAGGCAACCTGATCACGTGAGGCACCCAGATAATTTGCGATTAGGTCCAAGGTTGCAATGGAGATCGTCGCGTTCTTGTTTTCGATCGAGCGGAGCATCCGCTCGCTGATACGGACGGCATGCGCCATCTCTTTTTGGAGCGATCCCTTTGCCAATTGCTCCCTTAGCTTTTTGATTAGGGTTCCGTTTGGTGTGACCTTCTTCATCGTGACCTCTGCGGCTGTTCTCTCCGCAAGGCTACACGGATTGCCCGTAAGCGGGTCGGCACGCGAGCGGCATTGAGCGGCAGACGACCGGCAAGCGCGAGTGATATCGCGCAAGGCAGACTGTGGGAGTTGGAAGCCCTGAAGCGTTCGCACTGCATTGCTAGTTCTTGGAACTTAGCGCGTTAGCCCGTCAATCCTGATGCCTCAGACTAATGCACTGGAGCCGCTTGAATAGAATCGAAAGGTCCCCGTCATTGGGCCAACATAGCAATTGTGACGCTGACCACCAGCGATGGTCAGGCGCAGGAAGATAGACCTTTGTATCTCACTTCGCCGCGTCCGTGCCAAGCGTCAGAACCGACCGGTTGTGACACCTCCGGTCGTAATGGCTAGAAACACGGAGAGCCCCCCAAACGTCCAGGAAACGCCGGAAGCGGGAATGCGTTAGCAGTGCTTGGTAGCTGTAATCGTCTTTAGGTGCTAGCAAGGCTGAACGGGGCCTCCCCTCGCATACGCGCTGTGAAACTGCGGCGTAAGAGCTAAAGTCTAGGGCAAGACGTGCCCGCCATGCGATACTGATTGACCGTGGCGTGATTGGAAGGGAGGCCTCGTATCCTTGAACCCGTTTGGACCTCCCCCTCGCGTCAAGCTTCCTCCTGAACTTGCTGATGAAGCGACTATCCTCACCCATCTCGGTATGTCGCCAGTCGAACTGAATAAGATTTGGTGGTATCGCGCCAAGATGTACAAGACCTTCGAGCTTGTCGGCACTAGTGGCAAGATCAGGGTTATTAATGCTCCAAACGACCGTCTAAAATACCTTCAGCGACAGCTCGTCGACCTGCTGGGGCCCCTTTACCGTGTCCGTAATCCCGTCCACGGTTTCATTACCGAACGTTCTGTTAAAACCAACGCACTTTCACACCTGCGGCGACGCTTCATCCTCAACATCGACTTCCAGGATTTTTTCCTATCCATCAGCGAGAACCGGATCGTAGGTCTTCTCCGGTCACTCGGGATCGACGCCCGTGTCGCCGATATTATCGGCCGCCTGTGCTGCCTCGATGCTTGTCTGCCGCAGGGGGCACCGACCAGTCCGGTCATATCCAACATGATATGCTTTCGGCTCGACAAGCAACTCATGAACTTGGCGAAAACGTCCCGCTGCATCTACACACGATATGCCGACGACCTGACCTTCTCGAGCCATCAGCCGATGACATCCCTCTTCGAGGGTTCCGTTCCATTACCCGGCCGGGTCCCTCCTGAGCAGCTAGCGCCAGCGCTGACCAGGATCCTTTCCGCAAACGGCTTCACCCTCAACCCGAAAAAGTCACACTATGCCGACCGGCATTCGCGGCGCATGGTGACGGGACTGAAGGTCAACGAACTGCTGAACGTTGATCGCCACTACGTTCGTAACGTGCGTGCGGCCCTTCATTCTGTCGAGAAACTCGGCCTGATAGACGCACAGGCGAAGTTCGTTGGCTTAGGCGGTAAAGGCGATCTCACCGATCACCTGCGAGGCAAGATATCATGGCTTCGCCACATCAAGGGCGCAGCCGATCCAGTGGTTCGCGGCGTCGCGCACCGCTTCAACCTCTGCTTCCCGTTGCAGCCGATTGCGGTGACGCCGACCGCGGCTGAGCAGCGCGATCGTGCCGTGTGGATCGTTGAACATGACGACGCGCAAGGAACCTATTTTTTCCTCAAGGGCGTCGGGCTTGTGACGGCTGCCCATTGTGTCCAGGGCGTCAAGGATGTGGAAGTGTTCCACCCTTCAAAGCACGCGAACACCTTCCCCGCGACCGTACTGAAGCGCGACGATAGCCGCGATCTCGCGATCTTAAGCCATACTATTCCTAACACGGAGTTCTACGAATTGGACCGCGCCGGCCATGCCGTAGCCATCGGTGACCCGATGACAGCGGCCGGTTACCCAGCTTGGGCACCTGGTGATCCGCTAAACATCAGGCCCGGTGTGATCAGCACCGTGACGGTGAAAGCCGGTCGGCAGCTCATTGAGGTAACCCAGAAACTCACCCAAGGCATGTCAGGCGGGCCTCTCCTCGACGCCAATGCCGCGGTGGCTGGTATCATTCACAAAGGTGGTCCCGAAGAAGGCCGTGACTTTGCGATCGATATCAACATGCTCGTCGCGTGGCTCGCGGCACCTTGAATTATGGAAGAACTATCACCGATCAAGCCATCCTTCACCGGCGCGATCGCCAAGGTCGATCACGCCAATCGTCATATTCGTAGCTTTGCCGCGGAGGTAGGGCGATGGTTCGCGAAGCACCCGTACCAGACGGTGCAAACCCTGCACGAGACGACAGGCGAGCCAGGCTACTACCTTTATTGCCGCCTTCCTCTCCCCGATCGGCACCTCGCTCTCTTTATAGGCGACGCGCTACATAATCTGCGCTCGGCGCTCGACCATCTCGCCTGCGCGTGCGCGATCGCGAACGGGAAGAACGCCGAGCACGTACAGTTTCCCGTCCTCCGCAAGGAAACCGGGCTCGGGCGGGCGCTCAAGGAGCACCTCGGCAAGGCTGGCCCCCTCGCCATCAACCTCGTGCGAGCGCTTGCACCAACACCGCTCCGCAATCCGTTACTGGCCGGTCTCCACCAGCTCGATATTGAAGACAAGCATCAGCTAATCCTCCCGGTCACGCACAGCATGGCAGTAGAGGTCGCCGTCGGCGCATTCGAGCAGCTTGCGATTGTGAAGACGCGCGGTGCGGCTGAGCCCCCGGCACGGACCAGCTGCTTCATCCCCGCCCCACCGGGATACGAGCAGTCAATCGCCCATGACTTCGACTACAACGGCGATATCCTCTTTCCTGCTGGCACCCCGTTCGCGGACATGCCCTGCCTCGAAACCCTCAACGAACTTTCTTGGATGGTTGCAGACATCGTAGCGAGATTCGAACAAGCCTTTTGCGTGCCTTGTTTGTCGTACTGCATCTCACGGCAAGGACGTAAGCCAATCACCAGCTGACTCGAGGCCCAACGCCTAGTGCCGATTACGGCACGAATAGCACGAGCCCCAGACCGATCGGTGTTAATCATTGCGTTACGTGCTGGCGCTCTGGCAGGCTCGCTTTAAAGTGTACATGAAGCGCTGAACGCGGAGGGGAAGGACGCGCCGTAATGTGGTCCGACAATCAAACCGACCGTGACCTACTGAATTTTCAGCACGTCGCCGACATTGCCGCAGAGCGCATCTTCGGGGCGGCCGGTCAGCCGCTGTCGATCGGGATCTCCGGCGGTTGGGGTATGGGCAAGTCATCCATGATGGAGCTGCTGCGGATCGCGATCCAAGATAGGATCGCGGAACAGCGCGCAATCGTGAACGTCTCCCGCGCTCATGGCGATCAAGGCGTGCCCGAGACCGTGCGCTTCGTCCATTTCAACCCGTGGACCTATCAGGGCTTCGACGACACTCGCGCTGCCCTCATGGAGATCATCACTAGGTCGCTTGCCGATCACGCCGAGAAGAACAAGGAAGGCCTCGGCGCTGCAGTAGTCGAGAAGATTTGGGGCCTCGTCCGGCGCACCCGCTGGTTCCGGCTGGCCGGAATGGCAGGAGGTGCGGCTCTGGCGCTGCATACCGGTGACCCCACGCCGCTGGCCATAGGCTCGGCCATGTCTGCGGTTGGCGGGGTGCTGGATGGCGATCTGTCCAAGGATGATGCGGACAAGCTGAAGAAAGCATTCGAGTCGCTTAGCAAGGAAGGAAAGACGCTCCTCAAAGACAAGAAGGAGGAGCAGAAAGTTTCTGCGGCAACTCCGCCCAAGGCGATCGACGAGTTCCGCGCGGACCTTGAAGCCGTGCTTGCAGAGATGAAGGTCACGCTGGTGGTGCTCATCGACGATCTCGATCGGTGTCTTCCTGAAACAGCCATCGGCACGCTGGAGGCGATGCGGCTCTTCCTGTTTCTAAAGCGCACGGCCTTCGTCATCGCCGCCGACGAGGAAATGATCCGCGAGTCGGTCCGCATCCATTTCCATGGTGCCAGACTTAGCGAAGCCATGGTGCGCAGCTACTTCGACAAGCTGATCCAGCTTCCGCTGCGCGTGCCCCCGCTCGGCACACAAGACGTGCGCGCATACCTCATGCTGCTCTTCATTGAGGCGAGTGACTTGGAGACAGACGCCAAGGAAATGGTGCGGGAGAAGATGGGCGAGCGGCTGGGTCAGACCTGGACCGGCGCGCGTCTCGACAGAGCGTTCGTGCTGGATTTGCTTGGCACTGGCTGCCCGCCCGATCTGCGGGCGCGCATAGCGTTAGCCGATCGGATCGCTCCCATCCTCACGAACTCCGCCGAAATCCGTGGTAACCCACGCCTGATCAAGCGCTTCCTCAACTCGCTCGCGCTGCGCACGGCGCTTGCAGAGCGACAGAAGGTCACGGTGGACGAAGAGGTGCTCATGAAGCTCCTGTTGTTCGAGCGGTGCGGAAGCGCTGATGCCTATGCGGCGCTCATCGCAATGGTGAACGCGGCTGCGGACGGGCATCCCGCCAAGCTCCGCGAAATGGAGCAACTGGTTCGTAGCGGTGCGGAGACCAAGCTCGACAAGCCTTGGGACGAACCCTTCGTCCGCGAATGGCTCGCGCTGGATCCGCCGCTTGGTGACAAGGATCTCCGCGCAGCGGCATACATCAGTCGCGACAACATCCCGATCATCTCCGCCCCCGACGACCTGTCGGTGGAAGCGATCGACCTGTTGGACGCGCTGCTCGCGGCGACACAGCCCAGCCCGCCGCTTGCAACCAAGGTGAAGGAGCTTCCATATCGCGAGCAATCAGCGATCATGGATCGAATTGTGGTCAGGGCCGGTGACGAGACCCGCTGGGGCGTGCCGCCAATCCTCAATGCAGCCCTCGACGTAGCCGTCGCCGACCCGCGACTGGCGGCCGAGTTATCCTCGTTCCTCAATGGGCGGCCCAGTACTCAGCTTGAACCAAGCATCATCCCGCGCATCGCCTCGCTTCCTTGGGCGAAAGATCTATTCCGGCTATGGTCCAATCGCGCGGATTTGCCGGACCCCATGAAGAAGCGGCTGACCAGGGAGCTTAAGGCCTGATGGGCACGTCGGCGTCGAGCAGAGGGCCGGGTCCCGGCGTGCCGATCGTACCGCCGTGGGTTCAGGATCCGGCGACGCCTCCGGGCACTCCGCTCCCGACAGACCCACCGATCGCTCCGCCTGGGCGCTTCCGGCCGGCCCGCACCGCCCTTGGCCGCTTCGGTGGCAGCGGCCGGCAGGAGGATCTGCGCCGGGGGCTCGGCCACTACGTCCGCTCCGGCATGGGCGGGGCCGGCAACGCCACAGCGCGCATGGGCAGTACCGCAGCCCGCGCTGGCGCTCTGTACGGGGCGCTCCAAGACTTGGCTGCGGGTGCGGCCCTCGCGGAATACGGGCTCGACGAGGCGCAGCTGCAAGGCCTTACCCAGGCCGAGATCATCGACAGGCTAGTGGATGCGCTTTGCCCTGCCGACGGCACACAGGAAGCCGAGGCGTCTCGCGACTCGGCCGCCCGCGCGCTCGCGGAGTGCGTCGGCGACGACGACGACGTGCGCGACCTTCCGCAGGAACGCATCGATCAGGTTGTGCGGGACTTCCTTGGCAACGAGATCGCCAACCAGGTCGCGCTCGATGTTGGACTCGCGGTGCTTCAGAAGGCGCCGAACGCCAGGACTGGACAGCAGCGGCTTGAAGAGATGCAGGATTACGTTCGTCAGGAACTTGGCCGCCGCTACGACGAGCGACGCGCTCTCAATGGCCGGCTCGACCGGGAAAGCGCCGCAAGGCTGGGACGCGAGGTGATGGCTGACGCGTTCGACGTCTTCGAGAGCTACGTCTCGTGAAGGTCGCATGCCTGCCTGAAGGCGCAACGACTCCAGCTGGCACGGATCTGCGCTTTGAACTCTACGCCAGGGCGATACGATCGGGCGTGGGACGCGTCGGCGGCCTCGTTCCCGCCGAACTGCTCAAGGCCCGACTGTCTCCGAGCTCGCGCGCATGGGACTTCTGCTCCATCGCGCTGGCCGTCGTCGCCGCGGACGAGGCCGTCACCCGCTCCAAGAGCCCGAATGGCTGGACCCGCGAAATCGATCTGACCGTGTCGGTTTCGGAACCGGACTTCTGGACCGATCAAACGCACAGCCTGGAGACAGCGCTCCGGTTTCTGACTGACGACCTGTGGACTGTCGGCTTTGTGCGAGGTGATCCACCCTACGCACCGCTCAGGCGTCCTAGTTCGCGGAAGGAGGATTGCGTTTGCCTGCTGTCAGGTGGGATGGACAGTCTGATCGGGGCCATCGACGCCGTAGCCGCCGGTCGCCGCCCGCTGCTGGTCAGCCAGAAGGCGAAGGGCGACAGCGCGGACCAGAAGCGGTTCGCGGAGCGCATCTCGAACGGGACGCTGCACCTTCAGCTGAACCATCATGCTCGGCCGCCCGGCACGTCCGAGCGGTCGCAGCGGGCTCGCTCAATCGTCTTTCTGGGGTTCGGCGCCTTGGCGGCTAGCTGCCTGGACCGCGTTCGAGACGGCGGAACTGCGGACTTGCTCGTTCCCGAGAACGGCTTCATCAGCCAGAATGTGCCGCTGACCCCGTTGCGCATCGGCGCGCACAGCACCCGGACGACGCATCCGTTCGTGCTGCGCACCGTTCAATCGGTAATTGACCAGGCGGGTCTAAATGCCCGCATCCACAACCCGTACGAGCACGCCACCAAGGGGGAGATGCTTGTCGGCTGCAGTGACCAGAACCTCCTCGCTGACCTTGTTTGGAACTCGACTAGCTGCGGCCGTTATTCTCGCACCGGGTTCCAGCATTGCGGCCGATGTGTCCCTTGCCAGGTGCGCAGGGGGGCGGTTCTAGCCTGGGGCCAAACCGATGCCACCACTAAGGGATACAAATACGATCCGCTCGGGCAAGCTGACGCCAAGCATGCCGGCTTCGACGATGTGCGTTCGGTTTCGATGGCCATCGACGTAGTCGCCAGACGCGGGATCGATGCGCTAATCGGTGGCGCGATGAACTTGGAGCAGGTCGGCGATGTTGCGCCCTACCGCCAGGTCGTTCGCCGTGGCATTGCCGAATTAGCCATGCTCCATCAACGCGAAGGCGTGACTTGATCGACCTACATTGCCACATCGACCTCTACCCTGACCCAGTGGCGATCATAGACGAGGCAGACCGCCGCGGCACGTTCGTGCTGGCGGTCACCACCACGCCGAAGGCTTGGCGAGGAACCACGCGGCTCATCGGGCAGCGCCGACGGATTCGTGTAGGTCTCGGACTTCACCCAGAGGTCGTCGCCGAGCGGCATGGTGAAGTGGCGCTGCTCTGCGGCCTCCTCCCCGAGACACGCTACGTCGGCGAGATTGGAATGGATGGCAGCCCACCCCATCGGCACTCGCTCGACCTGCAGCGAGGCGTCTTCCGGCGCATCCTTACCGAATGCGCGCGACTTGGCGGACGGATCCTCAGCATCCACTCACGGGGCGCCGCCGACGAGGTGCTCGACGCAATCGAGGCGCATCCGGACGCGGGCCTACCGATCCTCCATTGGTTTACCGGGACGTCGCGCCAACTTGATCGCGCTGTCCAACTCGGCTGTTGGTTCAGCGTGGGACCCGCCATGGTCAGGTCCGCCAAAGGTCGTGCGCTTGTCTCGCGGATGCCTCCTCAACGCCTGTTGACCGAGACCGACGCGCCCTTTGCGCGATCAGGCGACCGACCGCTATATCCGTGGGAGGCAACGGATTGCGCGCCGGCCCTCGCGGAAGCGCTGGCCGTTACGCCCGATCAGATGCTCTTGACGCTTCGCGGCAATCTACGGGTGATGGCGGAGTGGACGGGGAGCCGCTGAAGGCCACCCAAAAGCGACCCAGCCACAGTCTACGAGAGCAAAAGGATAAGAGTGTCAAAACCGAGCGGTTGTGACACTAGGAAGCCGTGCCAACGTGGGATGATCGAACGGCAGAAACTGCGCCCGCGAATGGGACTGCCAACGTCTGCACTTGGTCCGCGGGAAAGAAGGGGAGAGCGGCAGCTCCCGACGAAAATGCGACGTTCACGCGGTTTGGCGCAAACGTCCGACCGTTACAGAAGCGGACGTCCTAGCCTTCCGAAAGCTCTCGTTCAGCCGTCGCGATACGCCATCTTATGGTGTGACCTGCCGTCCCACGGAGGGACCCGGCTAGGCCGTGCCGCATGCTTCGACCACAGGAACGGTTCTTCGAATGACACTGGTGGTACTCAGGAAAAGACTCAGCTGCTGGGTGCCGCAGGGATAAAGCCAACCCGATCGCCGGGTCTGGCCTCATTTCCGGCAATCTGGACTGCGCGAAATGGAAGCCCGCGACGGCCCCCGCTCGCGTCTTAGAGCAGCCTAGCTCGGCAGAGCTGGACAAGCTCGGCAACGAGCGGCGGGTGCGACGGATTCACCGTCAAGATCTCTGCCAGATCCGCGATCGGAAGGCGGAGGCGCCCGCTACCAAGGGCGATGAGCGCCTCCGCTGCGGCCTCGCCTCTCGGACGATGGGCGCCTTCTATGATGCGTCCGACGATCCGCGCTGCGTCGAGCCGCGCCCCGGCATCGCTTGAGAAATCGATCTCGGTGGGCCTAGCGGCGCGAAGCAGGCTGGCTTGTATGACGCCGTCATTGAACCGACCGAGATTCGAGGGATCGAGCAACGTCTGCTGAAACCAGTTCGCGCGCAGCACCCGTGCGCCGGGCTTCGGCGACGTGGTGCGCAGCTTCTGCAAGACGTTGCTGATCGTGTAGAACACGTCCGCTTGGGTGGGCGTTGCCGTGGTCCGCTCTGGCAACTCCGCCGGCCAGAATACGAAGCCTGGTTGCAGCACCAACGGGGTCGCCCCACCGGCGACGAACAGTTCGTTAGTAAGGGGTTTCGAAGTTCTTCGGAGTAGGGTTAGTCGTGCGGCAAGGGAGGGGGAGAGCGCGGCACCGCGCACGACAGCGTCGTCGAGGAAAGCCAGCTCGGCCTGCCAAGCGTTCGGGGCTCCGGCGGAAGGCAGTACCAGTTCCTCGATCGCCGCGAACCTGTGCTGGCTCGGCTCTTGGGTCTGAATAAGCGTTTTCTCGAGATGCTGCCGACCAGCTGCGCTGGCCGATTTCACCAAGCCGACCACATAAATTTGCGGAGAGTTGGGTCGAACCTTGCGGAGATCGCGGCTGATGTCGAGAAGCGCTCTCCCGCTCTCGATCACAGCCGCAGCAATCACGATCGGTGAGCCGTTCAACGGCACGCCGTCTCGTGCATCGGTCCGATCGAGGTCATCGATGCCAAAGCGCGCAACGAATACAGGCGCAATGCCGGCCTTTCTCAGCAGGTCCTCGGCAAAAGGCATCGAGTCGTCGTTCAGAACGATGCATTCGCGTGTGCTCGACGGCACATGGGTCTTTGCGAAATAGTCGAGGCGCGTCGCAAACGCAGGCGCCTGCCAGAGTCGATCTGCGTCGACGACATACTGCCGGGCCGTCGCACCCGCCGCGAGCGACACACCGAACGCGCCGGAACCAGCAAGCCGATCCATTGTCGGCGCGAGGCGATCGGACGCATCGTTTCTGTTAAGCGTTATCGGCTCGAATTCTGGACCACTGAGATCGAATTGATCACCGCGCAGATCGACGGCGATCGATCCCGCGTCGCACAGGGCGCAGTCAGGCTCCCGATAGGTCTCGCGAGCCTCCGCAATGCCGAGCGGGTTCAGCCATTTGTCGAATGAAAGATCGACTGCCGACGGAAAGCGCGGCGAAGAGGCTCCGAGATAAAGGACATGCGCAATCCGGGATCGATCGACCTTTCTCCCCTCCACGATGGACCCGAGACTGCCGCTCGACGTTGCCGAAATGAGAACTATCGCGGTTTCGCTTCTGCTGAAGTCGTAGGTTGCGACGCCCAGATAGGACCGAAAGCTGTCGCATTGCAGCGGCTGGCGTCCCGGTTGGAGAACGCTGAGATGTTCGTTCACGGCCGAGACGAGCGCGAACATGGAAGGCGTATCGACATGCGCCTGCACCGCGTTGTCCGGGATTAGCGGTAGAAGCGCCATCGCGATGATCGAGATTTCCGCGTGGCGCACCAGCAGGTTGGACAAACGCATGAAGCGATCGGTGTGACGTCCCGACGGATTGCGGAAGTGATAGCTGGCGCTGGCTTCAACGAAGCCGCCGTGATCTAGGAAGATAGCCGTGGCGGACCGCCTAGCGATCTCCTTGAGCGTGATGCCGCTCTCCGCTCCGTCACCGATCGCGACATCGCGGCCGGCCTCCGCACCCTTCCGGTCGAAGCCGATGACGGTGACGGTCGCATGCGGTGCAAGCCGGTGGCGGAGCCGCTTCAGATCGCGATCGCTCCTGATCGCCGCGACCGCGGTCGCGCGGCTGGTCTCCCTGACGACCATTACGACCTCGTCCGGCACGAGGTTTCGCTCGACCTCGGCGTCGATCAGCGCGACGAGCGTGTCTGCAGGAAGTACGTCTGCCGCCAAGAAGACGACGAACGTGTCAATCACTTGAGTCTTCGTCGGCCTTTCGAGGCGAAGCGAGTAGAACGGGCGCAAGACCTAGGTCCCTACGGGAAAGAGGAGCGTGAAGAGCGTTCCGGCAATTGGCGCGACTCCTCCATTCGGGTCAGCCCAGTCGTGCAGCTCGGGAAGTTCGCCGAACGCACGCTGCTCTTCGAGCCCGAGGTCGCTGAACAGCGAAAGCCGACCAGTCCGAAGCCGTAGAAAGCCGTTTCGCTCGCGCAGAAGGTCAATCACGGTTGGCAGACCAAGGCCCGCCGAAGAGATCGACTTACGGGAGACGTTCTTGCCGAAACACCGTCGGACCAACATGCGCTCTTCGTCCCGGTCAATCGACGACAGAGGCCGGCCGGAGAGGCTAGCGGCCATGCCTGGTCCTGTGTCGAACACTGAGAGCTCGATCAGCTGAATGTCTCTGTTGCCCGCCCGCGCCGGACGTAACCGCGAGAAATAGTCGGAGAATGGCTTGGCGTCGGCGGCGAGCGTCGGCAGTGTCGTAGGGGTGATCGCGTGCCGTCGGGCGTGGAAACCCCGCACCGATTTTGCCGGGACGTTCCCGCTATCGGTCGCGCGGCCATGCTCCTCGGTATTGCGAAAGAGCTCGTGCAACGTACCGCCCAAGGCCGAGGCGAAACCGTCCGGGATCCCTCGCGAGAGTGTCGACGGGATTAGCTCCTTCAGGACCTCCACTGCGAACAGGTTGAAGGCAGGCAACCTCCTGACCTGGAGCACGCCTTGCTCGTCCGGTGCGTAGAAGGAACTTGGATGGCTCTTGGCAAGATGGTCGAAACAGATGATTTCCAACTGCGGCCCTCTTGATCCATCCTCGGGAGTCTCGGACTGCAAAATCGAGAGGCGGTCGAGCGCCGCCTGTCGGAGAACCTCTGTAAGATCGGGGCCTCGGATGCTCGAAATCGCGTCCGCAACCAGTATGCCAACTAGGCCGTGGAGCCTGCTGACTAGCCGTTCGATCTGCACCTCATCGCTCGGGCCTTCGGCGTAGCTCACGAGGTCCGCCGGATCCGCCTCATTCGCCCAGGTCGAGACCGCCTGCACGAACGCCGCCTCACCGCCTGCGGCGTGGTGCTTAGCGCGCGTCGGGATCTGAAGCTTTCCTACCGTGCCAGCTTGAATGCGGCGAAGAAAGTCCTCTGCCGCCGAGACTGTCATGAAGCTTGAGAGTTGCATGGCTTGACCTTCGTGGCGTCGGCAAGCGTCACCTATCCGCCGTCCTCCCCGGTCGCAACCGCCTTGAGCCAAAGCGGGTCGTTCCATCAGCTATCGCAAACGTCTGCTCCTGACAAAAGCGGTCATAGGACATTTCCCACGCGAAGGTCGGAACTGTCCCAAATTTCGCCTTGTCAGTATCGAGAGCGGCTTGGGCGTTCGAACCCGATTCAGAACATGAATGAATGGCAGGAGTTGGAGAGCGGAGATGGCGGTCTGAACGGCCGGGTATGGGTCTGATCAGAAAAGGCGCCGCGACTGCGCGAAAGCCAGTCACCGCAACTAGCTGTCCTTGCTACCCCGCCGATTAGACGTTGTAGCTTGGGGCCGATCACAGCCGCTTTGGCACATCACACGGGTGCGCTCACCAGGATCAAGGCGTAGCGACAGTTGAAATATTTAATTAGTCGGCTCCAAAATACATTGTCAGCAGATCTGACGCCAAGGGTGTGAGGGCCAGCCAGTCAACGCGTCGGTCGAGCTCGTTTGTCTGCCGGCTCATCAAACCTGCGGCCTCGAGCTCACTGATACGCCGCAGAGCGGTAGTCCTGGGCAGGCCGCTATGAGCGCAAGCATCCCCGACGGAAAAGCGGCTACCCTGCGCCACGAACGCGAAGAGGAGAATGTTCCATGCACCGTGATCCAACGGCAACGGATTAAAGGCTTCGTCTCGCCGTCGCAGCTTCTGTCGTTCACTTTCGGCTCTGCGTACAGCAAGCCGGGCATCATCATCCTGTCTCACAAATTCGGGATAGTCCGAACCGGACAAAGTGCAAGAGCTTCGGAGAACGGTATAATCCGGCATTGCCTTTGCAGCATCGAAGGATCGTATGGGAGACCCAACCACCGCAGCGCGTCCCACCGCCTATTCGTATCAGCGCTTCAGTAGTCCGGCGCAGTGGTCGGGCGACAGCATTACCCGCCAGCATTTAATGGCTGCGGAGTATGCTAAAGCGCACGATCTGCACCTCGACGAAAGCCTCACAATACGAGATCTTGGCGTATCTGGCTTTCGCGGTAAAAATGCTGAGACCGGGGCGCTCGCAAAATTTCTACAAGCGGTGCATAGCCAGCATGTGCCAAGTGGTAGCTTCTTGCTTATCGAGTGCCTTGATAGGCTAAGTCGTGCTCACATACTTATGGCACAAAGTCTGTTATCCCAATTGATACTGGCCGGCATCAATGTTGTATCGTTGGTGGACCGTCGCATTTATTCAACGGAAACGTTGGCGAAAGATCCTATTTCCCTTCTATATGCGTTGATCGTCTTCGCCCGAGCGAATGAAGAAAGTGCAATGAAGTCTGTGCGTGCTCGTGAAGCTTGGAAAAGGAAGCGCGAGGCGCCTAAGTGGGGCCTCATCACCAGCCATGTCCCTGACTGGCTTGTAGTGGATGCTACTACAAAGAAGATCGCTTCGCATGAAGGCAGGGCAGCGCTACTGAAGCAGATATTTGCGGCAGCGTTGAAAGGGCAATCCGCATCTGAGATTGCGAGAGCGCTTAATGAAAGCGGGGTACGCAGATGGCGGGGCGATCACCGGTGGAGTGGTCCTACCGTTTCCACCCTGTTGCGAAACCCCCGCGTGACCGGTGTGCTTCCGCTTTTTATCGCGAATGACGATACGCATGCTCGGTACGCACGCCCAGCGAGCTTGATTGCCGGATATTTCCCGCAAGTGATAAAACCAGACAGATTTCTAGCGGTTCAAGAGATTTTACGTAGGCGTCGGCGAGGGGGCAGTGTTGCTCGCAATAGTATCCTAGCCGACCTAATGCGCTGCGCGGAATGCGGCGCCGTAGTTCGCTACCAAGCGTTCGGCAAAGATGGTAGGCCAGTGCTCCGGTGTCAAGCAGCGTTAGTAAAGTATCAATGCGGCTCCCCAGAGGCTGATTACAGCCTGCTTGAGGATAGATTTCTTGAAGCGTTGCGCGTTTGGCTGCGTACGGTCGAGCCGAAAGCCGTTTATCATTACGAGAAGAAGGCTATACACGCTGCGATATTAGGCCTTTATGAGGCGCAGGAAGCAGTGCAGGCCAGCGCTATCACCGACTGTGGAGGCGTCAGCTACAATCTTTTTCTAGCATTGGCGAAGGCAGAAGATCGGCTAAATGATCTCTTAGACTATGGTGTATCAAAGCTTACCTTGGATAGGGCTCAGAAGAGCAAAATTCTAGCTACGATTGATGAAAGCATCTCGTCGCCAGACGTAAGGCGTGACCTCAACAGGTGGCTCAAAAAGACTTTTTCCGTAGCCGTTATCGACACACGTAACTGCCTAGGGCAAATTCATACCGACTGCGACATAGTCCTGTCATGGTAGGCACCTTCATCCTATACCGGTGACAACGCTTGTCGGCCTGAGGGGGGGGGGGCTGATCCGGTTTGTTGGCCATAGCTCACATTTCACGCCAGCGGGCTTTGCGCGGAGCGCGCTGTTCCGATAGCCGACGCGGCGTGCCAGCAAAATCTAATACGGGGCCTTATTGTCAGTCACGCTGAGATATTTGTTATCGCGAATGGCTTCATCAAACTACAGCTTCGCACTGGTCCGTTGTCGACGCTCATGATATACCATGAGCGTCGGCTCGGACGGACTAATTGTCTGCCAGCTCACATGCGTGCGCGTATGCCGAAGAAGAACGCCCGACCGGTATATTCGTAGAAGGCCGGGACGTTGCTGTAGGTCGAGAAACGCTTGGTGGCCGAGTCGAGCAAATTCGAGCTCTGCGCATAGACGGTGACCTGCGGCAGGACGTCGTAAGATACGCTCGCTGCGAGTTCATGATACGGCGACTGCTTTATCGCCAGGCTGTCGATGTAGCTGTACTGCGACGACACGAACCGCGACTGGTACTGGTACGAAACCGAAGCGTTGACGCCATGCGCCTCGTAGAACAGCTTGGCGTTTGCCGAGAACGGCACCGCATCCTCAAGGTTGACCGTCGGCCGCCCGGCGCGCTCCGCGCGGGACTTGTTATAGGTGGCATTAGCCTGCAGGCCGAATCCGTTGCGTAGAAAATACTGGCCGCCAACCTCGATGCCGTAGACCTTGGCGCTGTCGCCGTTGACATAGGTCAGCTCAGTGAACGGGAAGCTCGAAGGCGCGCCCGCGACCTGGTTCGTCGGCACGAGGTTGAAGGCAACTGCCTGCGTGGTGACGAAGTTGGTAAGGTGCTTGTAGAAGGCGGCTACCGTCAGCGCGAGGCGGTTGTTTGGATAGTATTCGAGGGAGATGTCGGCCTGATCCGCCGACACCGGCTTGAGGTTGGGATTGCCGGCGTCGGTGACGACCGGGGTGTTCGACTGCGCCGCGGAATAGTCCTTCGCCGACGACAGCTGACCGAAGGTCGGACGGGAGATAGCCTGCGATGCGGCGAGACGGACGCGAAGACCGTCCGCGAGATCGTACGCGAAGTTCGCCGACGGCAGGAGGCGCGAATAGTCGCCGCCGCCGTTGATCGGTTCGATCGGGTTGAACACGACGTTGGCGGTGCCGACGCCGATCACCTGATAGCTACGCACCGAGGCACCATAGCCCAGCGAGTCCACGCTGGTGTGAACGTAGCGCAGGCCGAAGTCGCCGCGCCAGCGCGAACCCTCGAGGTTGAACTGGAAATAACCGTCCCAGGTGCGCTCGCGGATCGCATAGGAGGCGAGCAGGTCGGGGACGATCTGCTGCGCCGCAAAACCGGTCGGGTAGGGTTGGCCCGTCGCCGGATTCAGCACGTTCGGATTGTTCTCCGCCTTCGCTAGCGACCCCAGATAGGTGTCGATGTCGAACGACGGGATCGATCGCGGGAAATTGCCCGGGAGCTTCGGCAGGATGTTCGACACCTGCCCCTCCTGGACGACGTTGGCGCCGATCGCGGCGAACGAGAAGGGGTAGCCGGCAAAATTCTCGGCGGTGGTGTACTGGTTGTCGATGACGTCGACGGTCTTCTTGCGGTTGAGGTAGGCGCCACCGAACGTGAACGACTTCATCGCGCCGTTGTCGACCTCGTAGGCTAGGTCAAGCTTCGCCTGCGTGCTGCGATCCGCAATGTTCTGGCCTTGAATGCCAATGTAATGCGCGCGCAGATCGCCGTTACCCGCGTCGCTGAGGGGGCGGTTGGTGAGCGTACCGTCGGCGTTGGGGATGGTGATCTGCAGGTCGGGCAGACCGCCGTTTCGCGTGGCCACCACCGCGCGCGACCCAGGAATGCCCGCGACGACGAAGCGGTTCTCGCCGCCGGTGTTATTGGTCGCCTTGCCGAAGGAGGCGTCGGCGGAGACCTTGAGCTTCTCCAACGGCGTCCAGTCGATGTGGCCGCCATACTGATAGGTGATCGAATGGCGCGGCTCAGTCGTCGCCAGGATGTCGACGGTAGCGGGATTAACCGTGTAGTTGGTGACCACCTTGTTGCGGTCGACTTGGACGTTGTTGAGGTCCCAGCGGATGCTGCCGTCGTCGGCAAGCGGCGTCAGGCCTACGGAGACTCGGTGGTTCTCCTGGTTGTCGGTATAGTTGCTGTAGATGCCGTCGAGGCGAAGTTCGAAGTTCGAGCTCGGCTTCCACTGATAGGCAGCCGAACCGCCCCACCGCTCGCGCTCGCCGAGCACATAGCCGACGCTGTAGAAGTAGGGAACGATGACCCCGCCATTGGGTACGTTGACGATGCTGCGCTGGCCGTTCGCCGCAGTGGCGATGTCGAACGTGTCGGTGCTCGAATACTCGCCGAGGTTGTCGGTGCGGAACTTGTACTTGTTGTACGTGCCGGAGACGAGCAGACCCATCGAGTCGTTCGCGAAGGTCGTGCTGACCACGCCCGACGCCTTGACACCGCCCTTCTCCGCGAACTGGTTGTACTGGCCCTCGAGCGAGCCGGCGGCGTGGAAGCCCTTGTGATCGAAGGGGCGGGCGGTGCGCAGGTCGACGTTGCCGCCGATGCTGCCTTCGAGCTGCGCGGCCTGCGCAGCCTTTTGGATCTCGGCGCCGGAAATCACCTCGGAGGGCAGGACGTCGAAGGCGAACGAACGGTCGGGGCCGTCGGTCGGCAGGATGCGGCCGTTGAGCGTCGTCAGGGCGAAGCTCTCGCCGAGGCCGCGGACGGTGATGCTGCGGCCTTCGCCTCGGCCGTCGCGACCGACCGTCACGCCGGGGATGTTGGACAGCGCCTCGGCAACGTTGCGATTGGGGAACTTGCCCAGCTCTTCGGCGGAAATGGCGTCGACGATCGTCGAAGCGTCGCGCTTCGTCTCGACCGACCGCAGCAGGCTGCCGCGGACGCCGCGCACGATGATGTCGTTGGCGGGATCGTCGCCGGCGACCTCCTGCGGGTTTCCGCTCTGGCCGGGGCCCGACTGGATCACGGAGCCGGGATTGGGCTGTTCGGTCGGGGAGACCGCGGTCTGCGCTGCCGCTTGAGAGGCTGCGAGCAGTGCCAGCAGGCTGACACCCGCTAGGGCGCCATATTGCCACCGCGTTGCACCGGTCATCATCATTCCTCTCATCGAAGCCTCCAGCGGACGTCGCCGCTAAGCGATCACTTTGTTGCGAATTGCTAGAACTGCCGTAACAATCTTGTCAAACGAATAAAAACGAAACATCATACGACGTGTTGGTCAGGTTTGCGGGGGGGGGCACACGGTCATTCCGCCGTTTCGTCGGCAGCTAACCACCTTCCATCCGGTGGAAGCGTGGATGCGTCGTTATGCTGATCGGCTTCGTCTGCCGACATGGCCAAGCCGGATCTCTCTGGCAGCGCCAGTCGCTGGGGATCATTCATTGCAGGAGAACTCCATGTCCGCACCATCTTCAAAAGGCGCCGCCAGGGGCCGTGCCCTGCGCGCGGCAGCGATTTTGGCGGCCGCCGCCTCTCCTGCGGCGGCGATGGCGCAGAACGATCCTCTCGCGCCGAGCGGAAGGTTCGCCGTCGTCCAGACCGGCGCAGCACAGACCCCGCCGATGGGTTGGAATCCGTGGAACGCCTTCCACGCAGACGTCGACGAGGCAAAGGTGCGGGCGGTGGCGAAGGCGATGGTCGACAGCGGCCTCGCGGCGCGCGGCTATCGCTTCGTCAATATAGACGACGGCTGGGCGTTGCGCCGATTGGCCGACGGACGGTTGCAGATCCGCAGCAATACCTTTCCGTCGTCGCACGTCGAAGGAAGCGCCACCGGCTCGTTCAAGCCGTTCACAGACGCCCTCCACGCCCTCGGCCTCAAGGCGGGCATCTACACCGACATCGGACGCAACACCTGCATGCAGCGATGGGACGCCAGCGTTCCCAACCTGCCGGTCGGCTCAGTCGCCGAGCGTCAGGTCGGCAGCTTCGGCTACGCGGTCACTGATATGCGGACGATCTTCGCCGACTGGCGGTTCGACTACATCAAGGTCGATGCCTGCGGCGTTGCCGACTATACGCCGGCCGATCCGCCGGTGACCTCGGGCGCTTATAACGCCTTCCCGCCGCTGATCGTACGAGGCAACATACCCGCGTCCGACCCGAAGGCGATCGAAGGACTTTATGCGGCGCTAGGCGACGCGGTGCGTCGCTGGGGCGGTGACACCGCAACGCTGTCGATCTGCGCTTGGGGCGAGGCGCTGTCGGTCCTCTGGGGCCCGCGGCGCGGCAATCTCTACCGGACGAGCCCGGACATCGAGTCGAACTGGAAGAGCATGCTCGCGAACATCGACAGCGTGGTCGATGGCGCGCTCTATGCGGGACCCGGTCATTGGAATGACCCCGACATGCTCGAGATCGGTCATGGGGACTTCGACGCGGCGCATCCCACGGAGGCGAGGTCGCACTTCACGATGTGGACGATCATGGCGGCGCCGCTGCTGCTCGGTTACGATCTGCGGCATCCCGACCCGGCGCTGCACGCCATCGTCAGCAACCCGGAGGTAATCGCGATCAACCAGGATGCGGCGGGCAACCAGGGGATCGGCTATCGCGACGGCGATGCGATGGTCGTCGTGCGAACGCTGGCCGCGGCAGGCACGCGGGCGGTCGCGTTCCTTAACCGCGGCGCGGTGCCGGTCGAGGCGAGGGTTTCCTGGCGACAGCTCGGCTTCGCCCCCGGCAGCCACGCGCGCGTCCGCGACGTCTGGGCGCGGCGCGATGATGCAGCGGCGAGCGACCTGATCCGAGTGACCCTGCCGGCGCATGGATCCGCGCTGCTGCGCGTCACCGGTACGCCGGCCGATCCCGGCGCCGTTCCGCTGGACGCCATGCCCGCGCGCATCCATGTAGCGGTCGATGGGCTGTCGCGGGCCAATGCCCTGCCGATGGGTCGCTTTCCCGCGCGCGTCGGCGCGACACCGGACGGAGCGCCGCTGATCGCAGGCGGACAACCGGTCGGTGGAATCGGCATGTTCGCTAACTCGCGCCTTGAAGTGCACGCCGATCGCGCCTTCTCACGCCTCGTGGCGACGCCGCGGGTGCTGGGCGGGACGGGGCCCGTACGCTTCCAGGTGTATGCCGACCGCCGCCTGGTGCAGGAGGTGTCTGCGGCGCCCGGAAAGGCGGCGTCGATCGTGGCCGACATCCGGTTCGCTTCCGTCGTCGAGCTGGTCACGCGCCAGCCGTCGAATGGCGGCCGCCCACCAATGGTGGCATGGAGCGCGGCGCGCATGGTTCGTTGAGGATCGTGTGATCCCTACCGAAACGTAACGCGATTGATGTAGCCTGACCGCGCTGGTAGCGGTGACGGCAGAGTGTAGGGAACGGGATGGAATGATCCGGGACACGAGTGAACGGCGATTGCGGATCAGCACGCTGGTGCGCGAGCGGGGCAGCGTGCAGGTCGCGCCGCTCGCCGAAAAGTTCGGAGTGTCGATGCAGACGATCCGCAAGGACCTGCGCTTCCTCGCGACGCGCGGCGTGATGGAGCGGTCCTACGGCGGTGGGATCAGCGCTGGCGCGGTCAACGTGACCGCCGAGCCGCCCGTCGAGGTCAAGCGCTCGATCCACGCCGACGAGAAGACGCGGATCGGCAAGGCAGCGGCGGCGATGGTGTCGCCGGGCGAGTCGATCGTGCTCGACTCCGGCACGACGACGCTGCAGATCGCGCGCTTCCTACCCGATGACGACGACATCACGGTCCTGACCAACGACCTCGACATCCTGTCGGTGCTGGCGGCGAAGGAGCGGCTCAACATCGTCATGCTGGGTGGGATGCTCCGCCGCAAGAACCGCGCGTTCTACGGGGCCCAGACGGTAGCGTCGCTGGAGAGTCTGCGTGTCGACAAGCTGTTTCTAGGCGTTGACGGCTTCGACATCGAATGCGGCATCACCACCCACTACGAGCCGGAAGCGATGCTGAACCGCAAGATGGTGGAGGCGGCGCGCGACGTCATCGCGGTGACCGACGTATCCAAGTTCGGGCGCGTTTGCCTCCACCGGATCATACCGGTCGACAGCATCCACCATCTCATCACCGGAAGCGACGTGCCCGACGACGTCCGCTCCGCCTCGCAGCGGCTGGGGTTCAGCATCCACGAGGCCTAAGCGGTTCGCGACGCTTAGCCTCCCAGATGGAAGAAGCGCCGTGCGTTGCGGTAGTAGATCTTGTCGATGACCTCGCGCGGCAGCGCAAGACCTGGCGCATCCGCCTTGATGGCTGCGATCGGCTGGGATAGCGGCGTCGCGAGATAGCGCCAGTCGGAACGCCACGTCGCATCGGCCTCCTTGGCGAAGTCGCCCGTCGTCGGCGGGTTCTGCGCGCGTGCCGCGGGATCGGGCGGGCTGTCAGTCAGGTCGGTGCCGTACATCAGCCGATCCTGATACTTAACGAAGAAGGCGCGCACCTTCGCATGGTTCGCGTTCGACTGGACCTGCACCTGGCTCATCCGGGCGGCGAGATCGACCACCGCGCTGGGAAAGCGGTCGAGAAAGGCGGCGAGTTCGTCGACGCTCCATTCTAGGCTCGCCATGTGCGCACCGTCGAAGGCGAGCTTCGGATGCTGCGCGACAAAGCGGTCGCGCACCGCCATCAGGCGCTCGTAGCTCGGCTCCTCGGGATGCTTGAACATGTAGTATTCGGGATGTTCGCTGAAATAGGTCCGGTCGTTGTCGGTCGTCATCTGGTCGAGCGGCAGCCAGCAGTTCTTTGGCTCGCCCTGATGCGCGATCAGCGGCACGCCCCGCGCCTGAATGTGGCGCATGATGGGATCGAACCGCGGATCATCGAGGAAGACGCGCTTGCCGTTCGCATCCTTGGCGATCATGCCGATATTCTTCCATACCTTCACCGCGACCGCGCCGTGCGCGAAGCCGTCGTCGACCGCGCGTTCGGCTTGGGCGGTCCATTGCGGCGTCCCGAACCCGTCCATCGAGAAGGTCGTCGCGAAGTGGAAGTGCTTAGGGTTGGCGGCATGGTCCTTGTAGGCGATCTCCGCCTGCCGCGCGAGCGGCGGGAAATCGGGATAATCGACGTTGATCGACAGGAGCTCGAACCCGTCGCGCCGGGCGACCTGTACGAAGTCGGGCGCGTCTCGGTTGGCGTGGACGTGCGCGTCGAGCTTGGCGACGCGCGCAAAGTCGGCCTCGGTATAGGACGTGGGAGACGGTGCGGAGCCGACGAGCGCCATGGCGGCGGTGACGGCAAGCAGACCTGATCGGATGCGCATCTGGTTCTCCAAAGGAAACGTAACGAAATCATACTATGTTGCGTTTTGAATTGCGCAAGCCGAACCGATGAGGCACATCCGAATTCAAGGCCGCCCGCTTCAAGTGGCGTCCGCTGCTACGAGAGGCATGCGCGTGTCGAACACATCCATATCCCGGCGTCGCCTGATCGCGCAGCTTGCGGGCGGAGCGGCCGTCGTCGCTGCCTGCCCTGCCGTCGCGCGAGTTTCGCGCCCGATTGGACCGATCACGCGAATCAGCGACGGCGTGCTGACGATCGAATTCGACGCCGGGCTGCACTCACGCCTGTCGCGCGGCGGGACCGTGCTGACCGCAATGGAACCGGGCGAAGCGATCCGCCTGGTCGGTCAGCAGCCGATCGACCGCTTCCTTCTCCTCGACCAGAGCAGCGAGGCCGTCTCGGGACCGCATGGCAGCGGTAGACTCCATCGGCTGCGCGGCACCGCGGCGGGCAGCATCGAGAAGCGGATTGCGGTGACGATGCTCGACCGCTATCCCGGCCTCGCGATGCTCGACGTCGCCTATCGCAACACTGGTAAGACGCCGCTCGCGATCGCTGGATGGCAGGCGGCGGCGCACGATCTGCTCGCGCATCCGGAGGGAGCCTGGAGCTTCTCGGGCGCCTCCTACCCCGATCGGCGCGACTGGGTGCAGCGCGTGGCGCCGGGGTTCGGCCAGCGAAACTTCATGGGCATGAACGCGTCCGACTACGGCGGCGGCACCCCAGTCGCGGCTGTTTGGCGGCGCGACGTCGGGCTTGCGGTCGGCCACGTCGACACGTTGCCGCGGCTGGTGTCGCTGCCGGTCGCTGGGCAGCCGACGGGAACGCGGATCGCGATCGCGGGCGACGAGCCGATGACTCTCGCACCCGGCGCGTCGCTTGCGCTGCCGCCGATCCTCCTGATGGTGCATGACGGCGATCACTTCCGTCCGCTCGACGCCTATCGCCGGCTGATGGCGGAGCGCGGCATCGCCGCCCCCGCGATACCGGAGCCGAGCTACGCGCCGGTTTGGTGCGCCTGGGGCTACGGCCGCGACTTCACCATCCCCGAGGTGCTGACTGCGATGGGTAAGGCCAAGGATATTGGGCTCGATTGGGCGGTGATGGACGACGGCTGGCAGACGTCGGAAGGCGACTGGAAGCTCAATCCCGCCAAGTTCCCGCGGGGCGACGCCGACATGAAGGCGTTTGTCGGTCAGATCAAGACGGCGGGCATGCGGCCACGGCTCTGGCTCGCCCCGCTCGCCGCGGATCCCGGCACCGACCTGCTCCGCGACCACGCCGACATGCTGCTGCTGGACCGCACAGGTGCCGCACAGAACGTCAGCTTCTGGAATGCGTTCACCCTGTGCCCGGCTTATCCGCCGGTGGTCGACTACTTCCGGGGTCAGATCCGCCGCATCATCGGCGACTGGGGCTTCGAGGGGCTGAAGCTCGACGGCCAGCATCTCAACGGCGTCGCGCCCTGCTACAATCCCGCCCACAACCACGCGCGGCCCGAGGAATCTTTCGAGAAGCTGCAGAGCTTCTGGAAGGCGCTCTACGACGAGGCAATGGCGATCAACCCGGAGGCGGTGGTCGAGATCTGTCCCTGCGGCGACTCCTTCGCCTTCCACAACATGCCGGGGATGAACCACACGCCCGCATCGGATCCGACGTCGTCGTGGCAGATCAGGCTCAAGGGCAAGACGTTCAAGGCGATGATGGGGCCCTCCGCGCCGTTCGCGGGCGATCACGTCGAACTCAGCGACCGGCACGACGATTTTGCCAGCCACTACGGCATCGGCGCGATCGTCTCGACCAAGTTCACGTGGCCGCACGATCCGGTCAACACCACCGATCCCCTGCCGCCGGGCGGCATCGCGCTCACTCCCGAGCGTGAACGCCTCTGGCGCAAATGGATCGCGCTGTACCGCGCCGACATGCTGCCCAAGGGCGAGTATCTCGGCGGGCTCTACGACATCGGCTTCGACAAGCCTGAGGGCCATGCGATCCGTGCCAGTGGCCGGATGCACTATGCATTTTACGCCGATAGCTGGTCGGGGAAGGTTACCTTGCGCGGATTGCCCCCGGGCACTCACCGACTGACCGACAGCTTCACCGGCGCTTCGCTCGGGATGGTCGACGGACCGGTGGCCACCGTCCCGGCGCGCTTCGAGCACTTCCTGCTGATCGCCGCCACCCCCATCACCACGAGGGGCGTCGCATGAGCGGTCTCGCATCATCAAGCGGGCGAGCCTGGCTGTTCAACGCGCTCGCCACAGTCGTGCTGTGGGGCGTGTGGGGCGCATTCTCCGGCCTGTTGCCGCAGCACGGCTTCCCCGAGACGCTCGTCTACTGCGTTTGGGCGCTAACGATGATCCCGCCCGCCCTGATCGTCCTCGCGCAGGCGCGATGGAAGCTCGACGTCAATCCGCGGGCGATCGCTTATGGTCTTGCCGTGGGTGGCCTGGGGGCGGGGGGGCAGATGGTGCTGTTCTACGCGGTCACGCGTGGCCCCGCCTATCTGATCTTTCCGGTGATCTCGCTGTCGCCGGTGGTCACGATCATCTTGTCCTTCCTGTTCATGGGTGAACGGACCGGCAGGCTCGGCGCGATCGGCATCCTGCTGGCGCTGCTCGCGCTGCCGACGTTCGACTTTGCGCCGGGCGGCGATGCGCAGGGCGGCGGCTGGATCTGGATGGCGTTCGCCGTCATGACCTGCTGGGGCCTGCAGGCCTATTTCATGAAGTCCGCCAACCGCGTCATGTCGGCGGAAAGCATCTTCTTCTACATGACCGTGACCGGCTTGGCGCTGATCCCCGCGGCACTCGTGCTGACCGACTTCAGCCGTCCGATTAACTTCGGTCTCGATGGTCCGCTGCTCGCCGCCGGCATCCAGGTTCTCAACGCCATCGGAGCGCTGACACTGGTGTTCGCTTTCCGCTACGGCAAGGCGATCATCGTGGCGCCGCTGACCAATGCCGGGGCGCCGCTCGCCACAGCGATCATCTCGCTGGTCGCGCTCGGCGTCATGCCGGGACCGGTCAAGTTCATCGGCATCGGTCTCGCTCTCGCCGCCTCGCTGATGCTTGCGTTCGAACCCGATGCCACGGCTGGTGACGACGATAGCGAAGCTACTACCGCAACATAGTAGTTTTTGTTTCGATTCGTTTCGTTGCCTTTCCTAAAAGACTCCCCTATCTCGAATGAAAGGAGATAATCGTGAAGCTGATCGAAGACATCATCGCCCGGCACAAAGCCGGCGAACGCGTCGGCGTCACGTCGGTGTGCTCGGCGCATCCGCTGGTGATCGAGGCGACGTTTGCCCATGCGCTGCGTCACGACGTGCCGGTGGTGCTCATCGAAGCAACCTCGAACCAGGTGAATCAGGACGGCGGCTACACTGGCATGGTGCCCGCCGACTTCCGCGCCTTCGTCGAGGGGATCGCAAGACGTTTGGGCTTCCCGCTCGACTGCCTCGCTCTGGGCGGCGATCACCTCGGCCCCAACGCCTGGACCGCGCTTCCCGCCGAGGCGGCCATGGCGAAGGCGGAGACGATGATCGCCGACTACGTGCGCGCCGGCTTCGGCAAGATCCATCTGGACTGCTCGATGTCCTGCGCCGATGACCCGACGCCACTTGCCGAACGCACGATCGCCGAACGCGCCGCGCGTCTCTGCCGCGTTGCCGAGGACGCCTTCGTCGGCGAGCCGGCGGACGCTCCGGTCTACGTGATCGGCACGGAGGTGCCGGTGCCTGGCGGCGCGGCGGAGGACCTCGACACGCTCGAAATCACCTCGCCTGAGGCGGCGCTCGCGACGGTCGATATGCATCGTGCGCTGTTCAGCGAGCTTGGGTTGAACGCAGCGTGGGCCCGGGTGATCGCGACGGTCGTTCAGCCGGGCGTCGAGTTCGATCACATGAAGGTGGTCGACTACCGCCCCGACGCCGCTGCCGATCTCAGCGCCGCCATCGTGCCGGTCGACCATCTGGTCTTCGAGGCGCATTCCACCGACTATCAGACCGCAGAGGCGCTGAGCGCGCTGGTTCGCGACCACTTCGCCATCCTCAAGGTCGGTCCCGGCGTCACCTTCGCGCTGCGCGAAGCGCTGTGGGCGCTCGATGCAATCGAAAGCGAGACGGTCGAAGAAGGGCGCGGCGATCTGCGTGCGGTCGCGATCGCGCGGATGCACGCCGAGCCCGCCAACTGGCGCAAATACTATCACGAGAACGGAGCTGCGCTCGACCTCCAGCTGCAGTACAGCCTCAGCGACCGCATCCGCTACTACTGGCCGGACCCTGCGATCGTCGCGGCGCAGGAGCGATTGTTCGCCAATCTCCGGGCGCAGGTGCCGCCTCTGCCGCTGCTCAGCCAACATCTGCCGCTCGCCTATGCCGCCGCTCGCGCCGGAACTGCGACCCTCGACCCGGTCGACCTCATCGTCGCGCAGATCGGCGCGACGCTCGACGCCTATCATGGAGCCTGCCATCCCGATGCCTGAGACCCTAGTCGCGGTCGATCCACAGGTCGCAAACGACGACAGCTGGACCCGGCGCGAAATCCACCAGCAGCCCGCCACGCTGCGGGCGACGCATGCGGTGCTCGCAGCGGAACGCGACGGCATCGCCGCGTTTCTCGCGCCCCTGCTTGCGCAGCCCGATCTGCGGATCATGCTGTGCGGCGCGGGTACCTCCGCCTTCATCGGCGAATGCCTCGCGCCCTGGCTGACCGCGACGCTTGGCCGCCCGGTCGAGGCGGTGGCCACCACCGACATTGTCGGATCGCCGAACTTCTATCTCGATGCGAGACGGCCAACGCTGATGGTGTCGTTCGGGCGATCGGGCAACAGCCCGGAGAGCGTCGCCGCGGTCGAGCTGGCCGACGCGCGGCTGACGTCGGTCCACCACCTGGTCATCACGTGCAACGACGATGGCGCCCTAGCGAAGCGTCCTGGCGCGATCGGCCACGTCGTCCGCCTTCCCGAAGAGACGCACGATCGGGCCTTCGCAATGACGTCGAGCTTCAGCGCCATGCTCTACGCGGCGCTTGCGATCTTCACCGGTATTGACGCCATGGCTACGCGGATCGAGGCGATCGCGGAAGCCGTCGCGACTACTTTGGAGCATGCCGACGCTGAAGCGACGGAACTCGCCGCATGCGATTTCGACCGGGTCGTCTACCTCGGCAGCGGCGTATTCCAGGGGCTGGCGCGCGAGTCGGCCTTGAAGCTGCTCGAATTGACGGACGGGGCGATCCCGACCGCGTTCGACTCGTCGCTGGGCTTCCGTCATGGCCCCAAGACGATCGTGACCGAGCGTACTCTGGTCGTCGTGTTCGTCTCGAACGATCCCCTGACCCGGCTCTATGATCTCGACATCATCGCCGAGCTGCGGGCCGACGGTCGCTGCGGCCGGGTGCTGCCAGTCATGGCGCGCGACGGGGGCGACGATGCACTGCTGGTGCTGGACGGGACGCTGATGGCGGATGCCGACCTGCTTTTTCCCTACGTGGTGCCGGCGCAGCTATTCGGCCTGCACTGCTCGCTTCGCCTCGGACGCACGCCCGACCAGCCCAACGCGAGCGGCACGGTCAACCGCGTCGTTCAGGGCGTGCGTATCCACACGCAGCCCGCATGACGGTCTACCTTGGCGTCGATGGCGGCGGTACGAAGACGGAATTCGTCTGCATCGACGCGCAGGGTGCCGTGATCGCGCGGGCGCTGACGGGCACGACCTATCATCTGCAGGTCGGGCTCGACGAGGCGTTGTCGCGCATTGCTCGTGGCATCGGCGAGGTCTGCGCGACGCTGGACCTTGCGCCTACCGCGTTTGACTACGTCTTCCTGGGGCTGCCGGCGTTCGGCGAGGACGCCGGCATCGATCCGCTGCTCGACGCCGGCTGCGCGCGCGTGCTCGGTCACGATCGATACCGCTGCGACAACGATATGGTGTGCGGGTGGGCGGGATCGCTGGCCTGTGCCGATGGGATCAACCTCGTCGCTGGCACCGGTGCGATCGGTTATGGCGAGCGGCACGGTCGCCGCGCCCGCGCTGGCGGCTGGGGCGAGGTGTTCAGCGACGAGGGCTCGGCGTACTGGATCTCGATCCAAGGACTGCAGGTCTTCACCAAGATGAGCGACGGCCGCCTTCCCAGTGGTCCGTTGCGGCAGATACTGATCGATTCCCTTCGCCTCGACAGCGATCTTGCGATCTGCGCACGCGTTATGGGCGGCTCGGGAATGACCCGTGACGAGATCGCCGCGCTCGCCCCGCTGGTTGCGCAGGCAGCGGAGGCGGGAGACACCGCCGCGACCGCGATCTTGGAACGCGCGGGCCAGGAACTGGCGGAGATCGCCGAGGCGCTTCGTGTCGCTCTCGACTATGACGAGCACGAGCGGGTCGCGCTGTCCTGGTCTGGCGGCGTGCTGACCAAGCAGCCCGCGGTACGAGCTGCGTTGCTACGCCGTCTGGAGACGCGCGCGCAATATGACGTCATCGCTCCGCGTCATGAACCAGGATTGGGCGCGGCCTTGTATGCCCGCCTTCTGGGTTCACGACCGGAGTAAAGCTCGTTGCGTAGGGATTCCGGCAAGGGTTCGGCGCCACAAAGCGGAAGTGCATCCGCGGGATCATTCAAGACCAGCAAACTGAGTGGGCGTCGTGGCCAAAGATCCTGCAGCAGAGCCGGTCGCCATCGCTAGGATGCTGAAATCACACAGAGGGCGATGAAGGTCATGTGACCTGTTACCAGAATTCGCCGCGACGTCTGCCGCGCAAGACGGTGCCCAGACGTCCGACCTGCCTCACGGTAGCACTAATCAGCCTCGACTATCTCGAACCGCCATCCGCTGCGGTCGGCACCGTGATGCGAGTTGGAACTCGCAAGAGCGCGGGACGGACAATCCGGCATTTTGATCGGCTGATCGTCCCCATTGGTTCTTAGAACTTCAGGATGGAACGACAGGTCATGGGCGGTCACCGGTGCCTGTATCCGGTCGCCTCCGATCAAGGCACGCCAAACACACAAGCCGACTCAATTCACTCTTTCTTATAGTTTCGGTTAGTTTCGGTTTGACTACATACTGTTACCGTATCTATCTACGCAACATAACGCGCGATCCGATGAATCGGACGAGTGAGCAGGGCAGCTAGGTGCGGGGCTGAAGACGGCAGGCTCGATCGGTAACGGTCTGAACCGGCAGCGATGTGACGGCGACGAGCAGCAAGGCGTTCCTGCCGAACTAGCTACGTTCCCGAATGTTTCGCTCAGCTTCGTGACCCGCAGGGATCATTAGAAGGGGAGAAGGCATGAAGAATCTGCTGGATACGAAGGACCGGCTTGCGCGGCGATGCCGCCTAGAGGCTTTTTGGCTGGGAACCGCCATGGCCATAGTGACGCCGGCTGTCGCCAAGGCGCAGGAGGGCTCGACGATCCAAGGCTCGGCTTCCGCCTCGCCAGCGCCTGAGCAGACCATCGGCGCCACCGACGACACGGGTCAGGACATCGTCGTCACTGGTATCCGAGCAGGCCTCGAACGATCGATCAACGTCAAGCGCAAGGCGGTCAATGTCGTCGACGTCATTTCGGCAGAGGACATCGGCAAGTTCCCCGACAACAATCTGGCCGAATCTCTCCAGCGCATTCCGAGCGTCACCATCGACCGTTCGGAGTTGGGAGAAGGACGGCAGATCAATCTGCGCGGTCTGGGTACCGGCTTCACGCGCACCGAGATCAACGGCGGATTCGCCATCAACGGTCTTGATCTGGGCGTTCTCGCACCGGAGATCTTCTCGCGCGTCGCCGTCGAGAAATCCTCTTCGGCCAGCAGCGTCGAGGGCGGACTCGCCGGCACGGTGAAGATCGAGACGATCAAGCCCTTTGATAGCCCCGGTCTCCGGATCGTCGCAGTCGGCGGAGGGCAGGTGGGCCAGAAGTCCAAGGTGATGCCCAGGACTTTCGGCCTGATCAGCAAGAACTGGGACGATCGCTTCGGCATCGCTCTCGGGGTGGCGTATTCGAAGGTCGACTTCCGGACCAACGAGATCGCCTACGGGCCTTGGGTGCCGTTCCGCCTGATCGCGAACGCCAACGCACTCGCCACGGCACCGTCGACGCTTCTCGATGCGGCGACGCCCCGTACCGCGGCCTACTACAGCTACATCGAACAGCGAAAGAACATTGGCGGTACCGCCGCCTTCCAGGCTAAGCTGGGCGACGGCTTCGATCTTACCGCCGACTTCCTCTACGCCGAGATCGACGGTGCACGACACGACGACCGGCCGGACGTCCCGATCGAAGGGAACAACGCCGCTCCCACCAACTATACGGTGGAGGACGGCGTGGTGACATCGGGTACGTTCGCCGGCGTGCAGAACCGCGTCGGCACAAGCTACCGGCCGCAATACCAGCGCGTCTGGCAGGGCACGCTACGCGCCGATCTGCGACCAAACGAGCATCTGACGGTGTCGCCCGCAATTGCCTTCGCCAAGAGGAACGAGCGCACGGAGCTCCAGCTCTTCTCATTCGCGATCAACAACACTACCGCCAGCTACGACGTGAACGGCAGCGTGCCGAACTTCACGTCGGGTTCGACCGACTTCCTGTCCAATCCGCAGGACTTCGGCTTCAACGTCTTCATCTTTGACCGTTTCCGTCAAACCACCGACGAGCTGATGGCGAAGATCGACGCCAAATATGCCTTCGACGACGAGGATCGGTTTTCGATCCGCTTCGGTGGACGCTACACCGACCGCACGACCAGCCGGCGTGGCGAAAACGCAGGGCTGTATCAGGGTTCCCCGCTCCTCACCGCGAACTCGCCCTCGCTGGCCGGGGTTGCGATCACGCGGCCCTTCAGCGTCAAGGGCTCGCCTTCGCAAACGCCCGACCGCATTCTCGCCGTGGATCCCGCGCTTGCGAAGAAGTACTTCTACCCGAACGTCGGCGATCCCTACGTCGCGCCCGAGTTCTTTCCGTATCTGACTGGAAACGATCTGCGGTCCTTCGCCGTACGTGAGGAGACGTTCGCAGGCTACGCACAAGCAAACTTCGTCATCGGCGCGGTGTCGTTCGATGCCGGCATCCGCTACGTCAACACCAGCACCCGCACGGAGGGTACTCAGCTCGTCGGCGAGACGCCCCTCGCCCGCAGCGACAGCGGCAAGTCGGCGAACTGGCTTCCGGCCGCGAACGCCCGGTGGGAGCCGATCCAGAACGTCGTGGTGCACGGTGCGTTGAGCCGCTCGCTGACTCGCCCGGACCTCGACTCCCTGACGCCGACGCAATACATCAACTCGGGACCGCAGACGGGGACCCGGGGCAACCCCAACTTGCGGCCCTACACGGCGGATCAAGCCGATCTCAGTGTCGAGTGGTATTGGCACCCCGGCTCATTGCTGAACGTCGGCTACTTCTACAAAGACATCAAGGATCTCATCACCCAGCGGACGGTTAATGAGGTTGCGACCTTTCCAGACCAGCTCACCGGCCTCCCCACGACGGGGGTGATCGCGTTCACGGAACCTGCGAACGGCAACTCGGCGTGGGTCAGCGGTCTCGAAGTCGGTCTCCAGTCGCCTTTCTACTTCCTTCCGGGGGCGCTGTCCGGCTTCGGTACCGTCCTGAATTATACGCGGGCTGCAAACCGAGCGAAGATCGACAATCCCGATGGGACGACCCTCCGTCAGGATCTGCCTGGTCTCTCTCGGAACGCTTACAACGCGGTGCTCTACTACGAGAAGTCTGGCTTCGATGCCCGCTTCGCCTACTCATGGCGCAGCACCTATCGTCGCTCCGATCCGGTGGGAGCCCAGTTCGGGGCGGAACGCTACGTCCGCAGCTTCGGGCAACTCGACTTCTCCAGCAGCCTGCCGGTCACGAAATGGCTGCAGCTCAACTTCGACGTGACGAACGTGCTCGACAAGCAGCGAAAAGAGTTCATCCGTATCCCCTCGACCGGAGCCACCCCGCCGGCGAACGTCATCGAGCTAGAGCGTCGTTTCATCGTGACGGCACGGGCGGTATTCTGACGTTTGGTGGACGGACATCCTGCGACGGCACCCCCAGCCCTCGCAGGATGTGCTCACCAATTCCGAAGTCCCTCGGTCGCCAGAACCGAATTATACCAGTGAGCCTTGATCAAGTAGTCCAGGCGGACGGCTTGCTCGTCAATGCGCCGATCGACCCCAATGTCAGCCGCTTAGGCCAGCCCACCCTAGCCCGCTCCATTGGATCATGGCCGGCGCTCTTTTAGATGGTGGTTCGCGCTGAGCGTGATCCGTCAGATCGGTACAATAGATGCGTCAATCGCCTGTTCGACGATGTTCCTGACTTTGAACGCCGCCAAGCTGTCCGTATGATCTCGTGCTATGCATATTCCAAAGATCGCTCTTGCCGCCGTTCCCCACGACGGCCGTCACTTCGCCGCATTCCTGTTCGACATGGACGGGACGCTGATCACCAGCATCGACTCCGCAAACCGGGCGTGGACGAGCTGGTCGCTGATGCGCGGCTTCGACCCGGCCCACGTCATCTCCATCATGCACGGCGTCCGGACGGTGGAGACGATGAAGACGCTCGGCGTCGCTGATCCGGTGGCGGAAGCGGCCTGGATCACGCGAAGAGAAATCGAGGATACCGACGGCGTGGAGGCGATACCGGGTATATTCGCTTTCCTGGCCAGTGTTCCGAAAGAGCGCTGGGCGATCGTCACCTCGGCTTCACGCGTGCTTGCCGAGGCCCGTCTTCGCCGAGCAGGCATCGAGATTCCGCCGGTTCTGGTCACCTCGGAGGACGTGGAGCGCGGCAAACCGGATCCTGCATGTTTCCTCCTCGGCGCGGAAAGGCTGGGGGTCGCGGCTTCGGACTGCCTCGTGTTCGAAGACACCCTGGCGGGCCTCGGCTCTGCGGACGCCGCGGGCGCGGCCAGCCTCGCAATTACGTTCACCCATCACGATCCAATCGGCAACGCTCATCCGGCGATACACGACTATAAGGGCCTTTCAGTCGTAGCAGAGGCCGAAGGGCTCCTGCTGACAAGAGGCATGCTTAGATAGCGCGGCCACTTCATGAAAATGGGCGGCTCCGTCAAACCAAATGCACCGGCCGGTAAGCCGAGCAGGGTAGGGGCTTGGTCATGCCTCGTGCCCTCAAGCCAGTCTCGCCGTTCCGCTACTTCAACTCATCGCCTGAGGTGATCCGGCTGGTGGTGCTGATGTACGTTCGCTTTCCGCTGTCGCTACGCAACGTCGAGGATCTCCTGTTCGAGCGCGGGATCGACATCTGCCATGAGACAGTGAGGCTGTGGTGGAACAGGTTCGGTCCACTGTTGGCAGGCGAGGTGCGCCGCCAGCGGATCAGCCGCATGCGGGGGTTCCGCCACTGGCGCTGGCACCTAGACGAGATGTACGTGAAGCTCAACGGTGAGATGGTCTACCTGTGGCGAGCGGTGGATCATGAAGGCGAGGTGCTCGAGAGCTACGTCACTCGCACCAGGGACAAGGATGCAGCACTCACCTTCATGAAGAAGGCACTCAAGCGCCACGGCTCTCCACAAGCGATCACCACCGATGGCCTGCGCTCCTACGGCGCAGCGATGAACGAGCTCGGCAACCGCGACAAGCAGGAGGTGGGACGCTGGGTCAACAACCGGGCGGAGAATTCGCACCTGCCGTTTCGACGACGAGAGCGAGCGATGCTCAGGTTCAGGCAGATGAAGACGCTGCAAAAGTTCGCCTCAATTCACGCCAACGTCCACAACCACTTCAGCTTGGAGCGCCACCTCGTTGATCGACAGACCTACCGGAATCGACGCTCCGCCGCGCTGGCGGAGTGGCAGGTGCTCGCTAGCTAGGCTACGACCGTCAAAGACCTAAGTGCATCGTGTGGAGAGCGGTTCGCATTAGACTGACAGCACCATGCCGGCATATCGACGGGCTGGGTTGCGCCGAGCGACGACCGGATTTCGGATGTGCGGGCGATCTACGAGGTGAACGTGTTTGGCGCGATCCGGGCGACACAGGCCTTCCTGCCCCTGCTGAAAGTCTCTGCCGCCCCGCGGATTGTCATGATGTCCAGCAGCCTGGGCTCACTGGGGTGGGCGTCGAATTTCGACGCGCCGATGGCGCGCGAGGCGAACCTGCTCGGCTACAACAGCTCGAAGTCCGCTCTGAACGCCGTGACGGTGGCGTTCGCTAAGGAGCTGGCGCCGTTCGGCTTCAAAGTGAATGCCGCCTGTCCCGGCTACACGGCGACCGATCTTAATCAACACACTGGCCCTCGCACCCCAGAGCAGGGTGCCGCCATCGCTGTCCGCCTTGCCTCGCTGGCCCACGACGGCCCGACCGGCGGGTTCTACGATGATGCAGGCGTGGTCTCCTGGTAGCCACAGCGCACGCGGACGCTTGTTCGTGCGAATGAACAAGCGTCCGCTTTTGGTTGACGCTCGGCTGCGCCTGAATGACGGTTTCTGGGTCAAAAGCTTTGGACGCGCGTTGGTGGAGCAGGTTCCCTTGAACGCGGAATCGTTCGCGATGGGCCGTTATAAGTGTCCGTTTTAGCGTGCTGCTGATCTACCGGATTGGACGTCTAAGCCCTGATCGGAGGTGATGTACAGGCTCGGCGACGAGACGGGAGCGAGCACAGCGCAGGAGCGCCCCTTTAGTTTTGCATCGTACAGGGCCCTGTCCGCCTCAAGGAGCAGGGTCGAGAAGTCCGACTGAGCAGCCGATTTCATCGCGATACCCACGCTGGCACCGACTGTCACCGCGGTTTCGTTTAACAAGAATGTCGTGCTGGACAGCGTGTCGATGAGACGCTGTCCGGTTTGACGAGCGGTGGCAGCGTCCGTTTCGTCGGCCAGAATGATAAATTCGTCGCCTCCCATCCGGGCGACGACGTCCGTTGCAGGGGTCGCCCGTCTCATCAACTCGCTGACTTCGACGAGAAGTTGATCGCCGGCCGCGTGGCCGAGCCCGTCGTTGATCGCCTTGAAACCGTCGAGGTCGATATAGAAGAGCGTAGCGCCCGTAGTCGTGCCTGCGCGGCGAGCAACGACTTCCTCTAGACCCGCACGGTTCAGCAGGCCTGTCAAAGTGTCATGTCGCGCGCGACGTCCGTTCTCGCGCTCGGACCGCATGGTCTGTACCAGCATGGCGTTCAGACGATAGGCCGCATGCGTCATGGCGTAGATGTACATCGGAATCTGGATTGCCGTGGCGAGCATGATCGGTTCACCGGATATGACCCCTGCCATGGCGCACGGCCCAAGGCTGAGAAGGATCATGACCATCACGAGCCGAGGGGCCGCGAAGTTCCGGAACGCCACGCCCCCGGTCATGGCCGCAGCGGAAAGGGCGACGAGCGTTGCAGCGAGCCAATCACCGCTGAGCACGGTGATAAAGCAGCCATAGCCTACCGAAGCAGCCCAACATACCGCAGCCAATATGTAGAGATCGATAGGTGCGCGGCCTCCGCTCTTCGCGGCGCGGGTCCCTTGAATGAGCAGCGGCAGGCGCAATGCCGCCAAGCCGATTTCGAGCACTGCCCAAAGCAGGAACGCGGGTGTGGGAAGGCGCGTCGTCACGATCGAGGAGACAAGAATGGTGTTGAACACACCGCCCAGAAAAATCGGGAGTGACCCATACAACCCCTGAACCAGTGAAGGGCGGATTTCAGCCGGAACTTCACCCGCACACTCGACCAGCCAGCGCGTGACAGCCCAACGCGGCAGCACACCATCACCATGCGGCATCAACATTACTCCCCGGGGCCTCCCCCCGGGAGCGCGTCGAATGCTTGCCATTCTGGGGTTAAATTTTGGTCAATCCGACAGGTTCACCGCATTGCTGGGTGCATGACATCGGTGGAACGGCTGAGATGAACGAACGGCCGAAGTTGGCGAGCGGCACGTCCCGGCTCAGTGTCTGCTTCTGGGTCTGAGCAGGTGTCCTCTCCGCCCGACGGATGCTACCTGAAAGCACGAGCTTTCGTGAGTGGCGACGTCCGACAATGCCCCTCGACGCCAGCGTAAGTCGCATCGTCTTTGCTTATTGTCCTGCGTCACCTCAATCGGTGATCGTATCGTATCGACGGGCAGAAGCCTGCTAGCCTATGGCGTTTTAGATAAAGCAATGGTGGGGACATTGGTCGTCAAATTTATTCAATATGTCGGAGGCATGGGGTTATCTGTAGCGGGCTTTTCCCTTGCTCCGGCGCAGCCGTGGGTGCCGGTAGCGACGGCCGGTAAGGTTATCGATGGCGTTTGGCGATCGCGCGGCTATGGGCATATCCTCGTCGTGCGAGGCGGGACCCGTACACTCTACCATGAGGCCGGCGCGTTCTGCTATCGCGGGACCAGCGACGACCTCGACGACGATGCCTATCGGCTGGTGTCCGTCACAGGACGGACCCATCTTGCATTCGCCGCATCGCCCGATCAGACCCATTACTTCTTCGAGCGCATAGATGCGTTGCCGCGCCGCTGCACCACGAAACGCGATTGGACGGCTCACGACATAGCAGAGGTTATCGCGGCGACGTTCTCTGACCTCTATCCCGGATTCGGCCGGCGCGGACTAACGCTGAATGCATTGACCGCTGCTCTTGCGACCAGCGACGCTTCACCCCCCGAATTGCCCTTCTTCCAACGTGCCACCCGGGCGCTGGCGAGCCTCGACGATGCCCATGTCGGTCTTGAGGCCAAGATCGACGGCGTTGATCACGATTTCGAGGGTGGCGAAGCCCGAACCATCAAGAACGCTCAAGCAGACTCTGCATTGGGTTCCGATCCCGCCGCGCGGGAGCGGGCCTGGTCCAAGTCCTATCACGACGGGATCACCGCCCTTCTCGATGGCGGTGGACATCAGGTCGCCAACCGCCGCATCCTGTGGGGGACGATCGGGCGGGTCGGCTATATCAACATCGTCGCCATGGGCGCGTTCGACAAGGACGCTCCTCCAAATAGCACAAAGGTGCTGGACGCCGCGCTGGACGAGGCGCTTGCTGCCTTTCAGGGGCTTCCCGGCGTTATCGTGGATGTCTCTAACAATCGTGGTGGGTACGATGCGATCAGCCTCCGTATCGCCGGTCGTTTCGCCGACGGGCGCCATCTGGCTTTCTCGAAGAGGGCCATAGGTGCGAACGGTCCCTACCAGCAGTTCGAAGTCATGCCGTCCGAGCGCGTCCGCTATCTTGGTCGGATCGCTTTACTGACCAGCGACGTGACGGTCAGCGCCGGTGAGACGTTTACGCTCGCGATGCGGGCGCTGCCGAACGTGGTGCATATCGGCAGCCGGACGAGAGGAGCTTTGTCCGATCAACTCAGCAAGCCGCTGCCAAACGGCTGGACGCTCACGCTGCCCGCCGAGAAGTATCGCGATCCCGATGGGCATTCGGCGGAAGGGATCGGCGTCGAACCCGCACGATCCCTACCCCCGTTCGAGCCCGATCATCGCACCATGATCCGGCAGGTAGCGCAAATCCTGTCGTCTCATGGTTGAGCTGCCGCTTTCACGGTGGCCCCTTCCGCCATGCCGGTGACGACGGCCAGATCATCTCGCTGGTCGTTCGTCATCGGGGATGCAAGTTCAGGATGACGGAACGCGTCGACGTGCGACAAGCTGGTCAACCAACTCGTCCCGACTCGATTTAAAGCACTGTCCGAAAGCCGCCTCAAGACCACGAACGTCTGTGATCTCCCCTTCGTCATGTCGTTTCCGGGCGGATGCGAGCTGAGGCCGGTACTCGGACCAGCATCGTTTGAGGGCCGTGCATCCCACGTCGTCGACGTCTTTGTCCCCAGTCGATATCGTCGTCTTGCACGTCGTGACGCCGATGGTGGTCGCAACCTTTCCCCGCCAAGCCGCCAGTCGCTTGCCGATCACGACAATATCCGTCTCGGGCGGTGCTTGAGGTACCGCCTGAGCCTGCGAAAGTAGAAGCGCGAACGCCATCATAGGACTTACCCCTTCAGTGGTCTATTCAAGTCGTTCGGCTCATTGAAAAAGCCCGCGCCGACGTAGCGGCTGCTCCGGACGTGTCGTTATATTAGTGAGGCTTGGAGCGTGTCTCTGTCGTCAGATTGCCGCTGATGAAAGCATAAGGGTGTTACCAGTGACGGTCAGCGGGACGTCGCCCGATTTCAGGATCGTTTCCACGTCTTTTAGCGGTTGGCTCGACCCCCGCTGGATCATCGCACGCATGACATCGCCTGCGTGTTTGTCATCGTTCAAACCATCGAAATAATCGAGCCACTCTGTCCCGCCCAAGCGTCGATCGGCCTGATGGCGGGTAAGCAGCGGATTGATAAAGTCGACGAAATTGGAACCGCCGTGGCGTCGCGCGACGCCGGATGCCGCCAATGCGAATACCGTCCCGCAGGCGTAGAAAGCACGGCTTTCATGGCGATCGGCAGCTTGTGCGATCGGCTTCGTGCCGAGCTTCACGCAATCGTCCACCGCCCGCTGGAGCTCGCCGATCACATACTCACGGTCGGCGTCGGCCAGCAACGTGTAGGCCATCATCTCGGCGCCGCCCTCGGTGATCCATGCGTCCGATGGCGCGCTGTAGGTCACTCCCTCCGACCCCAGCCAGAAATGTGCCATTTCGTGCGCGATGAACCACCTGGTCCGGCGCGCCGCGCGCTCGTTCCGCTCCAGCAGGCCCTCGCCCTCGAAATTGAGGACGATTTCGCCGGGGCGCACGCCACCGTCGTTGATGACCTTTCCGGGAGTCGCGCCGCGCCAGCCCATGATGAGCAACGGTAGCCGCGGATCAGACCGTGCGCCGAGGCGCGCCGCATAGGTCGATGCCACGCGCGGCGCGAACTGCGATACGTCGGTCTTCAACCAAGCCGGCAAGGCAGGATCGGCGAGCATGGCGACGCCTCCGAGCGTCTGTACCTCCCCAGATCCGAACACGACGTAGGTGGCCGCCCCGGTCAGGATCGGGTCCCTTTGCCGTTTGCCCTGCACAAACACCGGACCGGCATAGTCATGGAAGCGCACCGGCAAGGCGCGGCCACCCAAATCCTGGACCGACAGTCCTGCCTCTTTCGCGTCCACGGTTGCCGGATGATCGATCGGAACCAGGTCGAACTGGTCGGAATAGAGCGCTGTCGCGCCGTTGCTGAAGGAGATGGCTGGATCGTATTCCCGTTCCAGCGTCGCGTTAGTCGGTCTAAAGGTTATCCGGACTTTTCGGGGAACCGTACTACCATGATCGGCGACTAGTACGTCATAAGCCCCGTGCCGCTCGATCCGCACGCCGGGCGTCACAACCCGCCAAATTTCCGAGCGCCAAGCTCGATGATCGGCCTGCTTTGGCGCAGACACAGGGAAGATCCAGCCCCGCGTGTCGCTGCGAAGCGTATAGTCCACCTGCCAAGCGCCATTTCTGTGTGTGACGCTGGCTGAAGCCGGTTCATGCAATTTGGGCTTCGACGTCGCAATCTGTGCGGCAATCGCCATTATGAGCAACATGTATTCGTCCCCCTCTCCTCGATAGGAGAGGGCGACAGCTTTATGGCCGCTGAACGTTGCCCGCCTGGAATGACTGCATACAGCATTTCGTTTTTCGATAGTCTTGCCCTTGGTGATTTAGAGAAAGGATCCCGCTTCCGGTCTCTTGATCGATTTGAGGCAGCCGGGGGGCAGCCGGCAGGCCGAGCTCAGCAACTCCTTCGCTGCAAACATGAATGAATGGCCGAAAGTGGAGCGCGGAGAACGGGCGGCGAATGACCGGAACTGGGTTTAAACGCCCGCCGGTCGCCAAGCCGAGATCCTCAGGTTAGACTGAACTTGAGATCAGAGCGAAGAGGGCACCACCGTCATAATCGAGCTTGTTTCCCCTGATGCCTATGGCCCCCTCATTTAGCACCTGAAATCGCCCTTGGTAGCGGATGGCTCGGGGGTGACAGGGTTGTTGGTCGCGCCACCATCCGTGATCTGCTGATCAAGGCCGCTCGTTTCAACGAATAGGAGCGGCAGAGACTAACAATCCATCTGCCTAGCAGGGCGATCACACTCCGGTTGGACGAAATTGAACGGCACTATGAAGCTTGAAACCACCCGCACGGGCCGATGAACGAATGTCCGCTTCTGGATGGTGCACCTAGCTCCCTGAATGACCGCAAGTGGGGCTTTTGTAGCCCTTTCGAACCGCGGAGTTTGCAGAACGCCTTACGTTCTCCAAACTCCGTCTATGCAATGCAGGTTCAAGAAGGAGCAATTGGACCGGGTTTTGACAAAGCGGTCACGAGGAGGGGCGGCAACGGGGTAACAATAGCTGCTTTCCTACCGTGGGTTCCTTTCGGGATTGCTCCGGCGCTATGGTAAGCCGCGTCAGGCGTTAAAATATCTCTTCGGCGGATGCAGGCAGCTCTTCGTTACAGACAGCCTCTTCTGCCGGACACCGGCGCCAGCGCGACGGCTTTCGACAGCAATCGCCAGCGATGCGGCTGATCGTTACCCGGCGATGGTGAAGACCGAACCGGAATCGACTCTGATGCCGGCGCCATTGATAAAACTCGCCCGCTCGGAGCACAGGAAAGCGACCGCTGCGGCCACCTCTTCGGCCCGCCCGCGCCGTTTGAGCACCATGCCCGGCCGCTCCTCTTCGAGAAAGCTCGCGATCGCCTCATCGAAGCTCTCGCCGCGTTCCTCCGCCCGTTTGCGCATCATCGTGTCCGTCATTGGTGTTGCGATGAACGCGGGCGAAACGGTGTTAACCAGTACGTTTTCGCCGCCATAGGCCTTGGACAGCCCCTTAGCGAGGGCGAGGATACCTGCCTTGGACGCGCAATAGGCCAATTCGTCGATGTAGGGCTGGACCGCATCTTCGGAGGCGAACAAGACGATCCGGCCCCAGCCATTCTCGCGCATTGCCGGAATGGCTTCCCGGCACATCCGAACCGCGCCCATCAAGTTGATGTCGAGCGTATCCTGCCAGCCGGCATCGTCGACATCGAGGAAATCACCCGTCGCTCCCGTCACGCCTGCGGCGTTGACGTAGATGTCCGGGTTGCCGAACCTGTCGCGCACCTGCGCCCAGATCGATCGCACGTCGTCGGGATTGGTCACGTCGCCCGCGACGGCGGTGACCTCGCCGAGTGAGGTGAGGTCCGCGATCGCCTCGTCCAGCGTACCATCGGGCCGATCGGTGATCGCAACGCGGACCCCCGCCTCGAGCAGCAGGCGTGCCGTCTCCCGGCCCATGCCTGAATCCGCGCCACTGATAAGCGCGATACGGTTCTTGATACCCAAATCCATGATGAACTCCTCAATGCCTGGATGCGAGAAAACGGTCGGCGGTACGCAGCGACAACGCCATGATGGTCAGCGCGGGATTGGCCGCCAGCGCGCTGGGAAAGACGGAATTGTCGCAGATCAGCAGATTTGGCACATCGAAGCTGCGACCGTCGGAGTCGACCACAGCGGCGTCGCCATCCGTCCCCATGCTGCACGTGCCGATCGTATGGGCGGAGCGGTCGACCGCGACGATGTCGCTCGCGCCGGCCGCCTCCCAGATCCGAGTGAGCGTGCGCCGGGCATGACGGTCGATTGCTTGCTCGTTGGCGTGATAGCTGAAGTCGATCCGCGCCTTGTGGTGGCCGTAGGCGTCGACCTCGTCGGCGAGCATCAGACGGTTGTCGGCATGGGGCAGGCACTCGCCGTTGATCCCGATCCCCGCCATCTGATTGTACCCGCGAAGAAGGGCCTGAAGCCGCTCGCCCCACATGCCGGCCCCACGCGCAAGGCCGGTGGCGAGGTTGACGGGCAGCACGCCGAGGCTCTGGATGAGATAGCCGCCCGCGCAGCCCGCATCGCCGGGCCGCATCATGTCCTCGCTGATCAGCGATGAAGGATAGCCGCGGTTCATCCGCATGTCGGCGTCGAACCGGCCCCAGATCTGTGTCGCGACATGCGCCATGAAGTTGCGGCCGACCTGGCCGCTTGAATTGGCGATGCCGAGATTGAGCAACAGCCGCGGTGTTTCGACCCCGCCGGCGCACAGGAAGACCGTCGAACAACGCTGGCGATGCTCCTCGCCGTCCTGTCGATACACGACTGCGCTGATCCGTCCGCTGCCGTCGAACTCGAACGACACCACGCGCGCCCCGGCACGGATCTCGGTCCCATGCGCGAGGGCAAGCGGCAGGTAGGTCGTATCCATGCTGGTCTTCGCCGCGGTCCGACAGCCCTGGTGGCAGGTGCCGCAGTTGATGCAGGCCTGACGCTGCCCCCAGTGCGGCTGGTCCCGATCGCGTGAAACCAGGGCGGCAGGCGCATCGGTGGCGGTCATGCCGACCGCCGCACAGCCGCGGGCCATTGCGTCAGCCGCGGCGTTGCGCGCGACCGGCGGATAGGCATAGCGACGGGTGGCGTCCCATGGGTAGTCGTCCGGTCCGGATACGCCGGTAAACTGCTCCACCTCCGCAATGTAGCGGATCAATTCGGCGTGATCGATGGGCCAGTCGGCACCCTGACCGGTCATCGTCTTCAGTTGCAGGTCGCGCGGATCGGGGCGGGGGCAAAAGGCGCCCCAGTGCAAGGTCGACCCGCCGACGCCCATCCCCGAATTGTTCGAACCGAACGCCGTCGGGGTCGCCCCGCCGCTCAGTCGCTCCTCCATCCAGTAGATGTCGGCGGCGATCTCGTCGGCGACGTGGTCGTCGGGGCGAAACGGTCGGCCCGCCTCCAGCGCCACCACCGACAAGCCTGCCTGCGCCAGCCGGGAGGTAAGCGGTGCGCCACCTGCGCCCGTGCCGATCACCACGGCATCGACGACCTCATGCGCGCCGTAATGTTTCGACGTCACGAGGCGCGCTCCACCGACGGTTGCCAGGCTTCCAGGTCGTTGGCGCCGGTGCGCGTGTATCCCTGCTTGCGGCGACCATCGCCACCGACCGCGAAGCCGTCATAGCCGATCGCTGCCATCGTCGCCGGCAGCGACATCCAGATGCGCACCGTTTCGGCGCGCACGTCCTCGAACCACAACGCCATCTGTTCGGGAGAGAGCTGTGCCTCATCCTCACGGTTGCCGACCTCGCCGTTGGCCACACGTTCGAGCAAGCGGGTCTGCGCGCCGAGGTCGAGGGAGGCGAAACCATAGGCCGCCATCGTCGCAAGCCCGCGCTGCCATGCCTCACGGTCGGGCGGCAGTATCGCGAAGCGCCAGCCATCCCCGGTCCCGTCCGCGATGCCGCTCAGGATGCGATCCGCCAGAATGGCCGCGCCGTCAGCATCGGGCAGGATCTGCGCGACCAGAGCCGTTGCCATGGTGCGGTTTTCCGCCGACCAGATCGCAGCGGGGGCAGGAGGACGCAGGCGGTCCAGCAGGGCGGCGCGGGTCCTGCGGCTGACGCGATCGGAACCGAGCAGCGTCGCGAAATCGGCGGGCAATTCGGCTTGCGTGACGTTCGCGACATGGCCTTCGATCAACGCGGCGAGCACCTGCGGCTGTTCGTAGGGGATAAGATGGGCCGCTCCCTGCACGACCTGAACATCGGCCGTCACGTAATGCGGCAGGTTGAGCCGATGCTGGGCGTCCTCACCCAGATCGCCATCGTCCGCGCCGGCGAGGATCAGGGCAGGTATCGAGATGATCCCCGCCTCGGCGCTCCAATCCTCCCGACTGCCGCGTTCCAGCCATCCGAGCCATGCCTCGCGGCTCGACCGCCGTACGTCGTCGATCGCCGTGTCGCGTAAGGGGGGCGGCAATCGTGCCGCGGTGTTGGCGTCGACGAACGTTGCGGCTTCGCCGTGTGATGCCTGCTTTTCCGCGAACCAGCCGATCATCTCGGCGCGACGATCCTCGTCCATCGGTTCGGGCGAGGGGGGCGATGCGGCAACCAGCACGACGCCTAGGATTGCGGACAATCCGATCTCCCCCCGCGCGGCTCGTGCAGCGACAAGCGTTGCGATCTTGCCTCCCATGCTGTGGCCGACGAGCACGCACGAAGACAAAGCGCGAGACCGTATCTCGTCCGCCAGCCAATCCGCCATCGCAGCAACGTCCAGATAGCCATATGGTGCGGCCGCCCCGAAGCCTGGCAGGTCGAGCGCGACGCAATCACGCCCTGGTAGATAATGGAGAACAGGCTTCCACTCTTTCGCGCTTGCACCAAGTGCGTGAAGAAACACCAACGTCGGTCCGGTCATCAGGCCTCGCAAAGTCAACTGCATGCCCGACGTTGCAAAGGATGGTCAGTTCCGAAGCCATGCGCCCGTTGCCAAAAGAACGGTGGTAACCGTTCCAATGCGCCTGCCGAGCCCGCCCTCCAGCGACTGGCTTTCAAAGGACCGCAGCCCCCTGATAAGGACCCTTCGGGCCGGTCCCTTGTTGTGGGGACGCACGATCCTCATGCAATATCGGAGCTGAACCCCATGGCCAAAAAGCCGCCCAAAGCGAGCAACGCGTCCACGGACGAAGCGCAGCCGCGCTACGCCGTCAATTATCGCGAAATCCAGCCGTACGGTACGTTGAAAGACCTACCGATCGCGCTCGAAGACAATGCGCGTGCCCAGAGCGTGGAAATCCTGAACCAGGTTCTGGTCGATACCATCACTCTGCGCGACATGTACAAGAAGCACCATTGGCAAATGTCCGGCGCGACCTTCTACCAACTGCATCTACTGCTCGATAAGCATTTCGAGGAGCAGTCCGACCTGGTCGACATGATTGCGGAGCGGATCATGGCTTTGGGCGGCATCAGCATCGCCATGGCGCCCGACGTGGCCGAGATGACCCGCATCCCTCGCCCTCCCAAGGGACGCGAAGATGTTCCCTCACAGCTCGCGCGTCTACTCGAAGCGCACGAGATCATCCTGCGTCAGGCACATGAAGGTGCGGAAGCCGCGGACGAGTCCGGCGACGACGGCACGAACGATCTGCTGGTCAGCAACATCATTCGCACCGGCGAGCCGCAAGTCTGGTTCTTGGCCGAACATCTTGCGGCAACCGAGCTGGTGCGTCCCAACGCATAAGCCTCAGCGGGTGGCGCACACGTAATCTCCGTGTGCGCCACGTCCCATACGAGGCGAATTAGAGATGAACAGATGTCCAAAGTTGGGAACAACGACGGAGCGCAGGAATGTTCGGAACTGGGTTTCATGGAAGCCACGGATTGGGCCGGAGATGTAATACTTGGAAGCAAGAACTCAGCTTAGTATGACATCCATTCAAGCTATTAGAGGCCATCAAGCGGCGGGCTGCCTCCTGCCACGAGCGCGCTTTTCGTGCGGGCTCGAATTGACCCGTATCCGGGCGAGACGCGGTTGATATCCGCAGTCCGGCGTGGGAGACTGAGTTATCGCGCTATCCGCTCGGCTGCGATCCGGCGCCGGTCGTCTGCAAACAGCGGCCGGCACCGTTGCGGCTACGCATCCAGAGTTGCAACAATCGGGTTCGAAACCGGTTGATACCACTGGCGATGTTGCCCGACTTTCGGATTGTAGAATGAAGTTCTTTTTCCACACTGACACTGACAGCCGTTCGAACGACGTGGAAGGTATGGAGTTTGATGCACCAGACGAGGCGAAGGCTCAGGCAATTGCCATGTGCGGCCGAATGATGCGCGACGCGCCCCGCAGCTTTTGGGGCTCGCGACCCTGGAGTGTCACCGTCACTGACGAAACTGGGCTCATCCTGTGGAACATCGATTTGGATGCTACATCGTCGGCAGCGGGGAGCAGCTTGGAAGGTAACCGCCCATAGCTGGCGGACTTCGACGCACCATTCCTGCAAAGCAAACCAACTGTGGTGGCACCCTAATGATTAGCGAGCAGCTTGTCCGGCTCCCGACCGGCGTGACCGCCGCACAGACGGTCATCGCCACAGGCGCTCTTGGTAGAGTAGGCCGAGTCGCGGTCAAAGTTCCGCGAGTTCGCCGACGACGTACGCAACGGCCGCTTCACTATACGGGTTAACGCGCGACTGCCTCTCAGTGAAATTAGGAGCGTACACGAGCGTCTGGAGAAGGGCGGGGGCGGCAAGATCGTTCTGACGATCTGACTGGACGCGCAGCTGCGTAAGCCAGACTTTGCTGGCAATTAAAGGCCAGCCGCGAGACGAGGCGACGATTCCCCAAGCCGTCATCGGAATCCCACAGGGTGAACGAATGGCGGAATGCGGGGATGCAAAAGTCAGCCACGAATGGCTGGAACTGGGTCGCGGCAACCGTCCGAGGTTCGACTGAGTTTCAGCTCAAAACCGGCGGCTGGTTCATCGGCCTGATCACTCAACGGTCGCCCGCTTGTCGGTCCATCCATCCAAGATCGCGAAGCCTGCGCATTTAACTGAAGAGCAAAGCAGAAGGCGGCGACCAGTTCGCCACTTGGGCGTTTAGCGATCGAGCAAGCTTCAAATTAGGAACGAGACCAACCTTATGAAGACGGTTGTGGTAACAGGCGCGAGCGCCGGCATCGGCCTCGCAACTGCGGATCGCTTTGCGCGTAGCGGATGGCAGGTGGCGATCATCGCAAGGGACCCGACACGTCTCGGCGAAGCCAAGACGATGCTTGAGCAGCATGGCGGTAAAGTGCTGGCGATCTCAGTCGACGTTGCCGATGCGAAAGCCGTCGACGAGGCCGCCGATAAGGTGGTCGCCGAATTTGGCGCGATCGACGCCTGGGTCAACAACGCCATGTCGACGGTGGTTGCTCGCGCGCACGACATAACGTCAGATGAATATGCCCGCGTCACCGGGACAACCTACCTGTCGCAGGTCTACGGAACGCTTGCCGCACTGCGTCACATGCGTACGCGGGATCAGGGGGCAATCATCCAGGTGTCGTCCGGCCTCGCGATCCGGGCCGCTCCCTTGCAGGCCGCGTATTGTGGCGCAAAGGCTGCGGTGGGCGGCTTTACGGACTCGCTGCGCTCGGAGCTGATCTCGGACAAATCAAAGATTACGCTCAGCGTTGTGTATCTGCCCGGTGTTAATACGCCGCAGACGAGCTGGGCACGCACTCACACTGGCCGTGAGCAAATCATTCCCGATCCACTCTTCGACCCGCGCCTTTGCGCCGAAGCGATTTGGACCGCAGCGCACTATCCTCAACGTGAGTTCTGGGTTGGGCGTTCGACACTGATGATGGCGCTCGGGCAGTCGGTCGCACCAGGCTTCTCCGATCGTGAGGCAGCCGGAATGCTCGACAAGCAGCAGGGCGATCCGATGCCCGATCGCGCTGGCAATCTTGACGAGGCGGTTCCGGGACCGGCGCAGATCGACGGAAATAGTACCGACCGGGCGAAGGGCAGCCGCCGCGAGTTCTTCACGAGCCGTCAGCGCGATATGCTGAAGGTAGGCGTAGTGGGTGGTCTGCTGGGTGCGGGGGCTTTAATGGGCGCTGGTGCGTCACGCGCGCTGCCGCGTCTTTCTCGTTGACCGGGGTGCTAGCGCGGCTGCTGCCGCAGCATCATGAGCGTATCAAACTCGGCGTTCGCAAGGACGGCTATCTGCCGCTTGAGCAATATGGCGCGCTTGGGGATGGCCGATCCGTCGCACTGTCCGGTGCCGATGGATCGATCGACTGGTGGTGCGTGCCGAACATGGACTCGCCTCCATTGTTCGACCGATTACTCGATGGCGAGAATGGTGGGTGCTTTACGCTACAGCCCGATCGCCCCTTCACCGTCGAGCGCCAGTATCGCCCAGGTAGTAACGTACTTGAGACGATCTTTACGACGCCGAGTGGGCGAGCCAAACTGACGGAGTCTCTCAACAGTGGCACGGCGGGGCGTCTGCCATGGGCCGAGCTGGCGCGGCGGGTCGATGGGCTGGATGGCACTGTCCGCTTTAACCTGACTATGAAGCCCGGTCGGCGAGGCGATACGGTCAGTCCGTACCACTCGAAGATCGGTGGCCATACGGTTTTCCATGTCGAGCGCGTCCTTGGTCTCTTCGTTCACAGCGGCACGGTACATTGTGACTGGGCCGACGAAGGCATCACTGGTGAAGTAACGGTGGCTGCTGGCGAACGTCAGACCGTCGCGGTCGTGGCTGGACGTGACGAGCCGCTGGTGGCCCCAACGATTGAGCAGATTGATGCACGCATCGATATATCGGACCAGGAATGGCGGGACTGGAGCGAGCACGTCGCCTACACCGGTGAGGACCGCGACGCGTTCTTGCGCAGTGCGTTGGCGCTGAAACTCCTGCTCTATTCACCATCTGGCGCCATCGCGGCTGCGGCAACGACATCGATTCCGGAAGGTATCGGCGGAGCCAAGAATTATGACTATCGCTACGCCTGGATCAGGGATGCCGGCTACACGATCAAGGCGTTCCTGACGGCAGGCCTTGAAGCCGAGGCGAAGGCTGCGTTCAGCTGGCTGCTCGATCAGCTTCGCAGCGTCGGCACACGCGTGGTTTATACACTCGATGGCAAGGTCGTGCCCGGGGTGTCAGAATGGGCCATGCCAGGGTATCGCGGATCGACCCCGGTTCGTACCGGCAATCAGGCTACCGATCAAAGTCAGCACGGCGTCTACGGCGACATTTTCGAGACGGCCGCCTGCTTCGTTGGCTGCGGCAATATCCTCGACCCCGCGAGTGCGGAACTGCTTTCGCACCTTGCCGACGAATGTGCTGATCGTTGGCGTCTGCCCGATGCAGGCATGTGGGAGCTGGAGGAGGCGCAGCATTACACGATGTCCAAGGTCAGCTGCTGGCAGGCTCTGGCCCGCGCCGTGGAACTGGCGGACCAAGGTCAGCTACCGACCACGTGCCGGGAACGCTGGTCGCGCGAACGCGACCGCATCAAGGACTGGATCGAAGGCGAATGCTGGTCGGAGAAGAAGCAGGCCTTCGTCATGTACCCGGGTACCGACAAGCTCGATGCCTCGCTGGCGCTTGCTGTCCGCTTCGGCTTTGATGGTCATGATCGCCTGCTGGCGACGATGGATGCGATCGATCGTGAGCTCGGCAGCGGTGCTTTTCACTACCGCTATACCGGCATGGAAAAGGAAGAAGGGTGCTTCCTCGCCTGTTCCTTCTGGATGGTAGAGGCCCGGGCGGAACTTGGTCAACGGCCTGAAGCGCGCCAGCGGTTCGATAGGTTGAACAAAGCATTGTCTCACGGACACGGCATCCTTGCCGAGATGATCGATCCGGCGAGTGGCGCGTTCCTTGGCAACCTTCCTCAAGGTCTCAGCCACCTAGCGCACATCATGGCGCTGTCCGTCCTGGACGAGGCAGCGCCTGCAACTGACTCTGATTCTATCGCAATGGAGATAAGCATGACCGACCGTCTGACTATGCAGGATCCTCGCTCGCAGTACCCGCAGCCGCCTTTCCCGCGACAGCCGCAGCCCGTCCCCGGCGAAGCGTCGAAGATGGATCCCGTGCCCGACCATGGCGAAACGAGCTATAAGGGCTCAGGCAAGCTTGCCGGGCGCAAGGCGCTCATCACAGGCGCGGACAGCGGCATCGGTCGCGCGGCTGCTATCGCGTTCGCACGTGAGGGCGCCGACGTTGCCCTGTCGTATCTCGAGTCCGAGAAGAACGACGCGGCCGAGGTCATCGAGCTGATCGAGGCAGAGGGGCGCACCGCCGTCGACCTGCCCGGTGACATCACCGACGAGGAGTGGTGCAAGACACTCGTGGCGCAGGCTGTCGAAAAGCTTGGCGGGCTCGACATCCTCGTCATCAACGCCGGACGGCAGCAGAACCGTGAGGACATCTCGAAGGTCACGTCGGAGGATTTCGACAAGACCATGAAGACAAACCTCTACGCGATGCACTGGATCGCACAGGCGGCCGTGCCGCACCTGCCGGCAGGCGGCTCGGTCATCACCACCGCCTCGGTGCAGGCCTATAAGCCGTCCGCGATCCTGCTCGACTACGCCACGACCAAGGCTGGGATCGTCGCCTACACCAAGGCGCTCGCCAAGCAGCTGCTGGAGAAGGGCATCCGCGCCAATGTCGTGGCTCCTGGCCCGTTCTGGACGCCGCTCCAGGCATCCGGTGGTCAGCCGCCTGAAGCGGTGATGAAGTTCGGTTCGGAAAGCCAGTATGGCCGCCCGGGTCAGCCTGTCGAGATCGCGCCTGTCTATGTGCTGCTGGCGAGCCAGGAAGGCAGCTACATTAGCGGGGAGGTGTATGGCGTCACTGGTGGTGCTGGCGTCGCCTGACAATGAAAAGCCCCGGTCAGTCCATACTGATCGGGGCCTTCAATATTATATGGCACCCTTTGTCCCAAAAGAGGAGAAATCGCTTCAAATCATCTGCAGCATCCCGATCCTCAAGCCAACTCATGCCGCCCCGAGGACGTCATGAACGCATGTCTAAAGTGGGGAAGCGGGCAGGAGGGCTGGAATAACCGCATCTGGGTCAACTCATCTTTTTGACCGAAGCATGTCCCGTGCGGCAGTTTGCAGGAGTTCCTCCAAGGTGGGATGATACCAAGCCTGATCTTCGAACGCTGTCACATCCATCCCCTGTTCGATCGCCAAGGCGACCAGATGGCCAAGGTGTTCGCCGTCGGGCGAGACGATCGATGCGCCGAGCAGCATGCCGTCGACATCGGCATAAAGGCGAACGATTCCGAAGTGGTCGCCATCGGCTGCGGCCCTGCCGTTGTCGGCAACTGCGGCTTCGCCAATCTGTGCGCCCTCCGGAAGTGCGTCGAAAGGCGCGCCAACCTCCACCAGATTTGGCTCGGTAAAGGCGACGGCGAAGGCGGGAAGCGGCTTGGCCGCCCCGCCGCCCATGGCCACCTCGCCCGCGACGCGTCCGCCCCGTGCCGCTTCGTGCAGGACCGGGCGCCAAGCGGTGGCATCTCCTGCAAGGAAGATATTGCTGTCGCCGCATCGTCTGGTGGCTTGGTCGAACAGCGGCGTGCCATGATCGTCGAGCGTCAGGCCGGTGCTTTCGAGATCCAGGCCTTCCAGCGCGGGCGGGCGGCCGGTTGCGGCAAGGATGCAATCCACGGTCACCGAGCCCCCCGGCCAGCCGAGATGAGCCCTGCCATCCTCATCGAGCGTCGCCGAAGCTTCGACGCCAAGCACAAGCGTCATGTCCTTCGACAGGGCCTCGATCGCCGCTTTGTTCGTCGTGGGATCGTGCAGTCCGCCGATCATGTCGCTGTCATCGATGACGGTCATGTCGACGCCAAGGCGGGCGAAGGCCTGCGCGAGTTCCAGCCCAAGCGGACCAGCTCCCAGGACCGCCATCGCCTTTGGCAAGCCGTCCAGCTCGAAGGTGGTCTCGTGCGTGTGGACGAGGTGGCCCACGGGGCCGAGCGGCTCGGGTATGATCGGATGTCCGCCGGTAGCGACGATGATGCCCTTGGCAGCGGTGATGCGCATCTCGCCCGCGACGATCGCGTCGGGACCGTCGAACCGCGCGCTGCCGTGAACCACGCAGTCTGCGGGTATGGCATGATATTCCTCCAGTACGGAGGCGACGAACCGATCGCGCTCGCGGCGGACGCGTTCCCATAGCTTTCCGGCGTCCACGACGACGGGGCCGGTGATGATGCCAAATTCGGCAGCATTCCGGGCCTGATGCGCGACCCGGCCCGCCGCGAGCAGCAACTTGGACGGCATGCAGCCGACCCGGGTACAGGTCGAGCCGCCGGCGCCACGCTCCACGATCACCACATCACCGCCACGTGCGACTGCGGCCTTATAGGCTTTCAGTCCGGCAGTGCCCGCCCCGATGATCGCCACATCGCAATTGCGCTCGTTCAATATCGTTCTCCGAGGAAAGTGGGCAGGACTGGCATGAGGCCTTGCGGATGCGGCGGTCGTCCGGCGGATGAAGGGACGCTTGCGTGCGCCATCCCTGGCAGGCCGCGGCTTCGATGGATCAACGGTAGGTCAGTCGGCTCGCACGGACCATCTCTCCGATCCATCCGGTCAGCAGCGTGGAATAGACCCGCTGATGCTGGACATCTCGCATGGCGTGCGTCGCGCCCTGTATGATCCGATGGCTGAGCGAGTTCGTCTGGCGAAACGCCGCCTGCATCGACAGCAGCGCCTCACGCGGGATTTGTTCGTCCCTTTCCGACTCCACGATGAGCACGTCACCGCGGAACTCGGCGCAGGCGGTCAGCGCGCGGTCACCGCCCGCGCCATGCGGCTGCTGCCGATACGTCCGGACGATCTGCTTATCGAGCTTTGCCTTCGGCGTGTCCCAATGTTCGTCGGGATACAGCGCGGGAACGCGCATCGCGAGCCACCGAACGGGACGCAGTGCCGTCAGGAGCATCGCCAGATAACCGCCGTAGCTGGTGCCGACGACGCCGATCGAAGCACCATCGATCAGCGGTTGGGCGGCCAGATAGTCGTAGGCGGCGAGCACGTCGTCGAGGCTGTCCTGCCGCGTGATCCGCTCCTTGTCTGCGCCGCTTTCGGCATGACCGCGCAGGTCGAAGGTGAAGCAAATGCATCCGAGCCGCGCCAGTTCTTCGGCATGGCCCAGGTCTTCTGCCTGATCGCCACCCCAGCCGTGGATGAACAGGAAACCCGGTACCGGAGCCTCCGGGCTCAGCAGAGTTCCCGCGACCGTTTGACCGCCGACCTGCAACGATACCTTGCCTTCATCGATCTTGGCCGGATCGCTCACGCCAGCCTCACCGCATATTTGGTCATCGGGCCGACGGCGGGGTCGTCGCCCTGATAATATAGGATCGCACCCACCGGTGGAGTGACGAGGTCATAGACCTCGACGGTCGAGCATCGAACCGACGTCGTATCGGGTTCGTCCCGCAGTGCCTCGAACGCCGCGATCTCTGCACCGCTCGCGCCGCCGACGCGCCAGGATTGTTCCAGGACCCCGATACGGCGTAGTCCTGCGTGATCGGTGCCCTCGATGACGTCGTAATTACGCCGCGTCAGTCGGATGTCAGGATAGGCGAGGTGCGCGGAACGATCGAACGTGGCGGCGCATTCGATCGCGCGGACAACCGAGGCGGGCAGGTCAAGCGCGGCAAGCGCGTCGAAGCTGCCGCGGACTGCGCACAGGTCGGAGCCGCCATAGACCTCGCGACCCTGATGATCGACGGTGAGGGTCTGGCTGCCCCAATAACTGATGCTGTCCTCGCCCAGCTGCACCGATCCGACGCTGTAGGTGATCACATCGGTCAGATTGGCTTCCAGGACGATTCCGCACTGCGCCAATGCCGCGGCATCTTCCTGCATCAGCATTTCATCGAGCGACGTTGCGTCATTCACAACCGTCTGGCCGAGGCCCGCCTTGCCGCAGACGTCCTTCAGCCTGACGGGGCCCTCGGCAAGAAGCAGGCGGCCGGCCCGTGCGGCGTCACGGATGCTGAACGCGGTGAAACCGGTCAGCGCGGCGTCGCCCATCATGTCGGCCATGACGCTCGACCAGGCGGCGGGGCGATCCGCCTCGTCGTCGACCAGTGGATGCGTGATCGCCTTGGTGCCGATGAACATGGCTGGGACTACGCCACCCAATATCTCGACACCCTCTGTGGTGTAGCGGCTCTGCGACTGGTTGAGCGTGTCGCCCGGCACAAGCAGCACCCCATATGCCGATGCGTCGCCCTCGCTGGCGGGAAGATGGTCCGTGTCGAGATAGGCGGCGATCCGTTCGAGCAGCCGATCGCGCGATGACCGATCATGCTCGTGACCCCAGGGGCCGCCAGGATCGACGAGTGCGGCGACTCCGCCATATCGCGGCAGCACATGGCCCAAGGCGGCGGGCGAATACGATGGTTCAGCGACGACGGAGATCGTGTCGAGCATACCGGCAAGCCTTATCTTGGGTTATACCGGATGAACGTCCATTCAGGCGGCTTGTTCATGGTCCGCGATTGCGACCGCTTAATATTTATGATTGATCTGCATTGCTGTGATTGCGCGCCGGTTGGCCGGAACAAAGAAGCGTCGGGCGTCGACCTTGTCGCGCGTCGATCTTCACGATCTGCACGCGTCTTTCCGCCCGTATCCTGCGTTGAGCTGGCGTAACGGAGAGATCGATGGCGAGAGAAGAGGACGAGGCATGGATGCGCAAGGCGATCGCAGTCGCGCGGTCGAAGGGGTCGGATCCCTCTACTTCTCCGCTCGGGTGCGTGATCGTACTCGATGGCAAGGTGGTAGCGGCTGAACGGAATCAGACGCACGAACTGCCTGATGCGACCGCGCATGCTGAAATGATGGCGATCCGGCGGGCCTGCGAAGGGATCGGCCAACTCGAGCTTCGCGGCGCCACGCTCTACTCGACGTTGCAGCCATGCGGCATGTGCACGATGGCATCGATCTGGTCCAAGGTCGGCCGGGTGGTTTACGGCGCTGGCCGCGGCGACGTGCATCCGATGTACTTCGAGGCGAAGCACGTCGACACAGTGTCGTTCATCGCCGACGCCTATCGCGACGACATCGTGATCGAGGGCGGTTGCCTGGCCGAGGAATGCGCCACGCTCTACTATGGCCCCGATGCGGACCTTCCTCTTGAGGAGCAGGCAAACCTGTGACCGACCAACGCCGTGTCGACATCAATACCGCCAGTGCCGACGAGCTGAACGCCGTGCCCGCTCTCAAGGGTCATGGGTTCGAGATCGTGCGCTATCGCGAAGAGCGCGGCGGGTTCAGCGATCTACGACAGCTTGCGGAAGTGCCTGGGATGACGAGCATGACCGAGGCACTCGATGACGCGGTAACCGTCGGTAGCGGGTGAAGCTCAATGTGGTGCGAGGCGACGGAACGTGTCCTTCAGGATACGTTCGTTGATCGGCTTCTCCAGGATCACCATCGGCGCGGGGCAAGGGTGACACGCTGCCGGCGTTCCCGTCACGAAGATGACCGGTGTCACGCCATGTTCGGCGATGATCATGCGCACGGCGTCCGGACCGGTGCCGGCGGTCAGGATGACGTCTGACATGATGAAGGCGGGGGGACGCAAACGTGCCGCGGCGATCGCCTCATCCTGCGAACCCGCTTGCGCGAAAGACGTCGCGCCCGCCGTTCCGATCAACTGGATGATGTGGTCGGCGATGAGGAAATCGTCCTCGATGACGAGCACATGGCACATGATGGTGATCCCGGGTAATTTACCTTTCAACCAGTGGGATCAACCGATGTGTCCGTTGGCTGCCATTATTCTGCGCAAGCGGGGATTGATTAAATCGGAGCTTCAATTTCAAAGCGTACCCCTTCCGACAGATATCTAATCTCAGCCTTGCCGTTCACATGCCGTGAAAGCACCCGTTCGATCATCCGCGTACCGAATCCTACGCGGGTGGGTTGTATGACCGGCGGACCGTCCACCTCAACCCAAGTGAAGCCGAACCGACGTTCCGCCGCGCTACCATTGATTGCCCAACGTATCTCGACGTGGCCATCGGGCACCGACAAGGCGCCATATTTGATCGCATTGGTCGCCAGTTCATGCAGTGCCATGGAAAGCGCCAGTGTCACCTCGGGCGTCAGCCGGATCGTAGGACCGTCAGCCGAAAAGCGTTTGCCGCCGCGATCCATGAACGGGCTCAACACGCGACCCACGATATCACCGATCACGGCCCCTTCGATCTCGTCCTTTAGCAGCAACTCGTGGGCTGACGCCAAACTCGCTATTCTGCCAGACACTGCATCGCGTGCCCCTTCGAGAGACTCAGCATCGCGAAGTGTTTGACCGACCACCGCGCTAACTGTCGCCAGCGTGTTCTTCACCCGGTGGGTCAACTCCTGTGCCAGGACGCTGCGCTGTTCCTCCGCGAACTTGCGTGCCGAGATATTGCTGGAGAAGCCCGATATCGCCAGCGGCGATCCATCGGCCCGCCGCTGCAGTGATCCTTGCGAATGGATCCAGCGCTGCTCGCCCTCGGGCGTCAGAATGCGGTATTCGATATCGTATCTAATGTCTTGTTCAATTGCGGCGTTCAGCGATGACTTCATCAGGTCGCGGTCGTCCGGGTGCACACAGGCCAGCACGTCGTTGATCGACAGGACGTCGCTGGCGGGCCGCCCGAAGTTAGCGAGGCAACTTGTCGAATAGCTGAGCCGCCACTCCGGTAAGTCGATCGTCCAGGTGCCGAGACCGCCGGCGTCCAAGGCGAGTGCCAGCCGCGCTTCTCGTTCCGCAAGCGCCACTTCTCGTCGGACGACTTCGGCACTCAGGTTATCGCGGTCGCGTTCCAGTTGCTGCAACTGGTGTCTTTCCAGCGTGACGTCGAGCTGCGACGCAACGAAATAGCGCAGGATGCCGCCGGTATCGAATACCGGGGCGACCATCAGCCGGTTCCAGAATGGCGTACCGTCACGACGGTGATTGAGCAAATCGATGTCGATGCGTTCGCGGCGGGCGATCGCAAGACGCAAGCTATCCACGTCAGTTAGGTCAGTCAGCGGGCCCTGCATGAAACGGCAGTTCCGGCCCACCACCTCTGCCGCCGAAAAGCCGGTCAGCTGCTCGAACGCCTGGTTGACGTAGACCAGCGGGTTGTCAGGTAAGGTGGGGTCACTGACGACCATTGGCGTAATGCAATGATCGAACGCCGCAACGAACGGATCACTGCCATCTACCCGGCGCGTGAACGCTTCCAATGCCCGGCGCACCGCAGGTGGGGCATCGAACGGTTTGCTTGGCGCGAAAGGAAGCGGCTTGCGATCCAAAATAGGAACGGCCTAGCGGTAAGGCGCTGATCGAGCAATCTTGCACAGCATATGCCATGGCTGCGCGCGCGTCGCCCGTGGGGATGGCAGACGCTCTTCTATGCCATGCGTCTTCGTCACGACCATAGCGCAGCGAAGGCCGGCGCGGCGATAAAGCTGGCGGGCTGGGGCGACAGGGGCGGGGGATCGCATACCCCTTCCTCGATGTATCGCATTGCGGAGATAAGCCCGGTGCGGGAAAACGGCTTTGGGATCACGCCATGTCCTCCGGCGAAGTCCGCAGGAATCTTGAGCGGGTTCGCCGTGACGAACACGACGATTGCGTCCACCCAGCGTTTCCGAATGATCGCGCAAACGTCCAATCCGCTGGAGGGCTCCGTCAAATCAAATGCACCGGCTGGTAATCTGAAGAGGGTAGGCGGCGGTATGCCCCGCCCGCGCAAGCCCGCCAGCCCGTTTCGCTACTTCAACTCGTCACCTGAGGTGATCCGGTTGGTCGTGCTGATGTACGTGCGCTTCCCGCTTTCGTTGCGGAACGTAGAGGACCTGCTGTCCGAGCGGGGGATCGACATCTGTCACGAGACGGTGCGGTTTTGGTGGAACAGGTTTGGCCCGCTCTTTGCCCGCGATATCCGCCAACGGCGGGTGAGCCGGATGCGTGGCTTTCGCCACTGGCGTTGGCATCTGGACGAGATGTACGTGAAGCTGAATGGCGAGATGGTCTACCTGTGGCGGGCGGTCGATCATGAAGGTGAGGTGCTGGAAAGCTTCGTTACCAAATCCCGTGACAAGGCGGCAGCGCTGACCTTCATGAGGAAGGCGCTCAAGCGTCATGGTTCGCCAGATAAGATCACCACCGACGGCCTGCGCAGCTACGGCGCGGCGATGAATGAGCTGGGCTGCCGTGATCGTCAGGAGGTGGGTCGCTGGGCCAACAACCGGGTCGAGAACAGCCACCTGACCTTCCGACGACGAGAGCGAGCGATGCTCAGGTTTCGGCAGATGAAGACGCTGCAGAAATTCGCCTCAGTGCACGCCAATGTCCACAACCACTTCAGCTTGGAACGTCACCTCATCGACAGACAGACCTATCGAGAGCGACGCTCCGCCGCGCTGGCGGAGTGGCAGGCGCTTGTCAGCTGAGGCTTGCCCTCAAAAGACCAGCTTCAACCTGCCGAGACGCGTCCGCATTAAACTGACAGCTCCGCCAAGATCCATCGAGTGCGATGGACTTTTGTCGCCCGCGTTTGGCTGACCGTTAAGCGCATGGTTTTAGGCGAACGATGACGGACGTCTGCAACGAGATGATTCTCTTCGGCTCCTCATGTCCCTGCACCGCAACCGCTGAGATCAGCCTATTTGGTTGCGGACTCGCGGCTCGCTGCGGAGGATCGCTGCAATGATCGCGACCAAGGCTTCCTCAGCCCGCGAGCGCCCAGCAGAATTCTTAGCGAGCAGTTCGTGCCGGATTCGTTCAGCGGTTCGACGCACGATGCTGGTAATCAATCCAAACTGCTCATCATACTTCGCTTCTTCAACGCTTTTCTTCAAATGCCCCCTCTTGGGAGGGCAATGAAATCAACCCTCGAGCATCAGACACATCAACGAGCGGCCATGTCCGTGAGGGCGCTCGCGGCAGGCTCAGCGCTGGGGCGGGTGGCGATGGCCGCGATCAACGCTTCGGCGTTGTAGGGCTTGGCCAGAACGACACAGTCGATCTCGCTGGCAACCGCTCCGGGATCACCGGTTGCGAACACGACGGTAGCGTCGGGGCGCAATGCGCGGGCCTTTTCGGCGAGCTCACGCCCGGACGCTCCCGGGAGATTGAGGTCGGTCACGAGCACGTCGACGGGGGCGGTCTGCAGCGCCATCAACGCCTCCTCGGCGCTGGCGGCTTCTACCACGACGAAGCCGGCCTGCTCCAGCATCTCGCCGGTGTTCCCGCGGATCAGGTCGTCGTCTTCGACCAGCAGCGCCGTCCGACGTAGCGTCGGCGTCGAGGCGATCGGTGCCGAGCAGGCGGTGACGAGCTCGGGGACGGCAGCCGTCGGGATCGATGCCTGCCCCCGCTGGCGCTGATTGGCCAGCACATGGCGGAACTTCCGAGCCAACGCATCGCGGGTATATGGCTTGGACAGCAGTTCGACACCCTTGTCGAGTTTGCCGCCGTGCACGATCGAATTCTCGGTATATCCACTGGTGAACAGCACGGCGAGCTCAGGCAGGCGCTGGCGCGCCTTGCGGGCGAGTTCCGGGCTCTTCAGCGGCCCCGGCATGACCACGTCGGTGAAGAGCATGTCGATCGGAACCCCGCTCTCGATGACCGCGAGCGCGCTCGTCGCTTCCGGTGCCTTGAGGACCCGGTAGCCGAGATCGGTCAGCATCTCGACGACAGTGGCGCGAACCTCTTCGTCGTCCTCCACCACCAATACCGTTTCCGTGCCGCCCGTAATCGGTCCTGCATCGCTGACGACCTCGACGTCTTCGACCTCGGTCGCCCGCGGCAGATAGAGCCGGATCGTGGTGCCCTCGCCGACTTCCGAGTAGATCTTCACGTGGCCGCCCGACTGCTTGACGAAGCCATAGACCATGGAGAGGCCGAGGCCCGACCCCTTGCCCTCGGCCTTCGTCGAGAAGAACGGCTCGAACACCTTGGCGATGATCTCGGGCGACATGCCCGAACCCGTGTCGCTGACCGCCAGCATGACATATTGGCCCGGCGTCACTTCGTCGTGGGAGCGCGCATAGGCGTCGTCGAGATGAGCATTGGCCAATTCGATGGTCAGCTTGCCGCGGCCTTCCATCGCATCGCGTGCGTTGATCGCAAGGTTGAGCAGCGCGTTCTCGATCTGCGCGGGGTCGATGAAGGTGTTCCACAGCCCGCCGGAGAAGACGGTCTCCACCTCGATCGCCTCACCGATCGCGCGACGCAGCATGTCGTCCATCCCCTGCACGAAGCGGGTGACGTTGACGACCTTGGGCTCGAGTGCCTGACGGCGGCCGAAGGCGAGCAGTTGGGCCGCGAGCTTCGCGCCGCGCGCAACGCCGGCCATCGCGTTTGCGACGCGCTTTTCGGCACGCTCGTTGCCGGCCACGTCCCGCATGAGCAGCTGGAGATTGCCGCCGACGACCTGGAGCAAATTGTTGAAGTCGTGCGCGACGCCGCCTGTCAGCTTGCCGACAGTCTCCATCTTCTGCGCCTGGGCGAGCTTCACCTCTGCCTGGCGGCGTTCCGCGATCTCATCGATGACGCGGCTTTCGAGCGTTTCGTTGAGTTGCCGGAGCTGATCCTCGGCGCGCTCGCGATGCCGGACCTGGCGTGCCAGACTCTCCGCATGCTCCCGCAGGCTCGCCTCCGCCGCGCGCTGGTGCGAGATGTCGGTGTGGACTCCCACCCACTCCCTGATCTCGCCGGCACCATCGAGAATGGGCAATGCCCGAATGGCGAAGGTCCGCCATTCGCCATCGTAGCGGCACACCCGATGCTCGTGCACAAACATGCTGCGGGTCGTCACCGCCTGGTTCCAGGCGATGACCGTCGCTGCCGAGTCGTCCGGGTGGACGGCCGATGCCCAGCCGAAGCCCTGATATTGATCCGGACTCTGCCCGGTCAGCGCGCTCCAGCCGGGCTGTTCGCCGATCATGCGACCGTCGGCGCTGTTCGTCCACAGCACGCCGTGAACCGCTTCCATGGCGGTGCGGAACCGGCTGTTGCTGGCCTTGATCTCCAGCTCGCGCTCGGCGCGGTCACTGACGTCGATACCGAGGATGTAGACGCCGACCGTCGTATCGTTGTCGCCAACGTGGGGCACGTAGCGGATCTCGGTCTGGCGTGGTCCGAGGTCGCGGTGATGAAGCACCGTTTCGGCGATCACCGCATGGCCCGCCAGAGACCGATCGAGGTCTGCCGCGCGCGAGCGATACGCCTCCTCGCCGATCACCGCCCGGACGTGCTTGCCGATCATCGCTTCGGGAGCGATGCCGAACCAGGCCTCATAGTCGGCATTGGCGAAGCGGTAGACGTGCTCGCGATCGACGTAGGATACCAACATCGGCACCGCGTCCGCGATGCGGCGCAGTTCGGCCTCGCTTGCCGCCAGCTTGCGCTCGGTGGCGACGCGCACACTGTTGTCGATGATCGTGCAGAGCACCCCGCCGGGCGTGCCATCGGCATCGTACACGGGGGTGTAGAACAGGCCGAGCATCAGTGTCTGTGGGCCATCGGGACGCTCGAAGACGATCGGCTGATCGAGATAGGACTGCGTTTCGCCCTTGAGGACGGCGGCCAGCACCGGGCCATTCCAGTCCCAAACCTCGGGGAAGGCCTCCGCCACCGGCGTACCGAGCGCGAGCGGATGACGATCACCGGCGATCTCCCGATAGGCATCGTTGTAGAACATGATGTGGTCTGGTCCCCACATCAGCACCTTTGCGATCGGCGAATTGACGAGGTTGGAGATGGTCGCGCGCATCTCGTGCGGCCAACCTTCGGTCGCGCCAAGCGTGGTACGGCTCCAATCGCGATTGCGGATCAGCGTCCCGCACTCACCCCCAGCCACCGGCCAACCCTGTATCGCAGGTCGAGCGATCGGCCCCTGGCCATCGCGCAGGGCGCGAAGCCCCGCCCTGACGACTTCGCTGACGTTGGCATAATCGCCCGTGGCCAAACTGCTCGAAATGAAGCTCTTCAGCTCGGGCGTCAGCGATACGTTGCAGGAGAGGCGCGAAGTCATGATCCGGCCCTGCGCATGTGCGCGATTTGTGTCAATGGATGGCACGAAACCGTCCGTGTCACGGCAAACGCCATATGGTCCCGAAGCTTAGCGGGCATGAAAGACACGTCGTGACGTGGCGAACCGCGATGAGACCCGTCGTGCCCGCGTGGCGCCACGTTCGTCATTTCCGACATGGAGAATCCGAGCCCGGGTTCTACGCCTTGGCAAGAAGCTGCTCGACCCGGAACACCAGTTCGTCGGGGTCAAACGGCTTCTTCATATAATCATTGGCGCCTGCGAAGCGCGCGAGCTCCTCGTCGCGCTGGCCCTGACGCCCGGTGAGCATCATGACGGGCAGATCGGCAAAAGCAGCGCTCTTGCGCAGCTCCTGCACCAGCAAGACGCCCGCCAGCCCTGGCATGTTGCAATCGAGGATCACCAAATCGGGCTTTCTCGCTTTGATGATCTTGAGCGCTTCGCCACCATCGAGGACGAGCCCGGCGCCGTGGCCGGCCGAGATGAGCGCATCGCGGGCGATTTCACCGACGATCTCGTCGTCGTCGGCGATGATGATCCGGGCCATTCGTGTCTCGCTCCAGGTTTCGACATTGGGGGTTCAAAGCGACGCGCCACCCTGAACCCGCGCGTCCATCATTAAGAAGCAATGGTTCAACAAGGCCTTAACCAATCCCGCCATAGAGACGACGTCTCACGGGAGGCGCGGAAATGTACACGGAGAGGGTAAGGTCGCAGGTCGCGCTCGTCGTCGCGCTCGTCCTGCTGATCTGCTGCGCGGGTTCCGGGCTCTGGCTGGTCCACGAGAAGCAGAAGGCCGACGCCTGGGTTCGCCACACTTATGTCGTCAAGGAGCATCTGTCCGACGTCCGCGTCGACCTGCTGCGGGCGGAGGTGTACCGGCGTGCCCTCGTCCTCGGCGACGCGCAGGCCGGCGACACGCTCGCCGAAATCTCGCGCAAGGTACCGCGGCAATTGGCGACGCTTCGCCGATCGACGAACGACAATCCCGATCAGCATGCGCGGGTCGAGGCGTTCGCCAAGATCGCCAACACCAGGCTGAAGGACATCGGCGAGACCATCGCCTTGACCCGGCAGGGCAAGGCGAGCGACGCGGCCAGGATCATGGCGAGCCCCGAGAGCCATGTGGCGACCGCCGCCCTGATCGACCTGATCAAGCGCATCAGCGCGGAAGAGCGGCGCCTGCTCGCCATCCGGCTGAAGCATGCCGAGAATTTCCGCGCGCCGATCCAGGCGGGACTGATCGTCAGCGGCTTGCTCATCGTGCTGCTCGCCGTGCTCGTCTACCACGACCGCTGGAGGCGGCTTAACGCCTTGCGCATCGTAAACGAGCGGCTCGAGGCAGACATCCTGCGTCGCCAGATGGCCGAGTCGGAATTGTCGCTCCTCGCGCAGAACGCCACCGATGCCGTGCTGCGCGTCGACCTCAAAGGCCGCTGCATCTACGCGTCGCCATCGGTCGAGCAGCTGTTCGGGATCAAGGCCAGCCTGCTGGTCGGGCAGCGGCTCGGCGCCTCGGTTCATCCCGACGATCGCGCGGAAATGCAGTCGTTCCATAGCGCGCTCGTCACCGGCACCGTCGATCGCGGCGTGCGTGCCTATCGCGCGAAGCGGATCGATACGCCCGCCTACGAGCTATGGATAGAGGCGCATTCTGGCCTCGTCCGCGATCCCGCAACCGGCGAACCACGCGAGATCATCACGTCGTTGCGCGACGTCACCGAACGCAAGCGCCTCGAAGCCGAGCTGGAGGCGGCGCGCGAGCATGCGGAAGCCGCCGTCCGCGCCAAGTCGAGCTTCCTCGCCAATATGAGTCACGAGATACGAACGCCGATGAACGGTGTTCTCGGCTTCGCCGACCTGTTGCTCAACAGCGAGATATCGACGGAGCAACGCCATCAGGCGCAGTTGATCGTCGACTCCGCCAAGGCGATGATGCGGCTGCTCAACGACATTCTCGATCTCTCCAAGATCGAGGCGGGGCAGATGCAAATCTCACCCGAGCCAATCGATCTGCGCCATGCCCTGCGCAACTGCATCAAGCTCGTGCAGCCCGCCGCCTCCCAGAAAGGTCTTCAGCTCGATGTCGAGATCGACGAGGCGCTGCCGGTCTGCGTGCTGCTCGATGGCCTGCGGTTGCGCCAGGTCACGCTGAACCTGCTGGCGAACGCGGTGAAATTCACGCCGGCAGGCAGCGTGTGCCTGCGCGCATACGGTGTCGAGGGACAGGGGCGGCCGATGTTCGAGGTCGCCGTGGAGGATACCGGCATCGGCATTCCCGCGCATCGGCAGGCTGCGGTATTCGACCAGTTCACCCAAGCCGAACATTCCACGGCGAAGCGGTTCGGCGGGACCGGTCTCGGCCTGGCGATCAGCAAGCAGCTCGCGGCGTTGATGAGCGGCAGCCTGGAACTGACCAGCGACGAGGGGATCGGCACGACGTTCACGCTTCGCCTGCCGCTGCTGCCGGCGCAATCCGACGAGCGGGAAGCGATGCCGATCGCCGCCCGGACGACCGAGCAGCGCCCGCTCCGCATCCTTCTCGCCGAGGATCACGACGTCAATCAGGTCCTGATGAAGGCGATGCTGTCGCGGCTCGGCCACGACTGCGTCATCGTCGACAACGGTCTGCGCGCCGTGCAGGCGGCGACCGCCGCCGATGCGCGCTTCGACCTGCTGCTGATGGATGTGCAGATGCCCGTCATGGACGGGCTGGACGCCGCCAGGGCGATACGGTCCGCAGGGATCACCGCCGATCGCCTGCCGATCGTGGCGCTGACCGCAAATGCCTATGCCGACGACGTTGCCACATGCCTCGACGCCGGGATGCAGGACCATCTCGCCAAGCCGCTCGATCTGGCGATCCTTACCCGCGCCGTCCAGAAATGGACGCGCTCCGTGCCCGCCAAGGTCCTCGTCACGCCGACGTTCAAGATCAGTCCGGCGCTGCAAGCGCGCTTCGACGAGCGCAAGGCGGAACTGCTCGCCTTCGCCAAGCGGCTCGACGACGGCGATCAGGTGGATGACGAGGGGGTCAAGCAGCTTGCCGGACTGCTCCACAAACTGGCGGGCTCCGCTGCGATGTTCGGGCAAAAGGACCTCGGCGTACGTGCGGCAGAACTCGAGGAGCAATTGGAGACGGCGGCAGCGGGTAGTGAGAAGGCCGTGATCCATACCTTGCTGCAGACGCTGCGAGACGCGGCTTAGGCGATCGCATCAATAGCTGTTGATTGGTGGATGTGTAGAACCAGACGTCGAAGGTAGTACCAATTCTTTGCGGGTGGCTTAGGTGGACTGCCATTCCCTTACAGATCGGGCTGGCGCTGAAGCCGTGGCCGCTCTCCCGTTCCCGGCTGAAGGTTGCCAACCCGCATGCGGCCCAGCGGCTTCAAATGTCTGCAAATAGGTCGCCAACAAAGCGGAGGTCGGCGGGCATCCCAGACGCATCGATCGATCAGGCCGTCGCCATCAAAGCGGCATGGCGTAGAGCGCGTGATGGGTCAGGATGAACAGCGTGCGTTTGTCCTTCCCCCCGATCAATAGCTGCAATGGCCGCTCGGGGGTGTCGATCCGGCGCTCGAGCTTTCCGTCCTTGCCGTAAACGAACACCTGCCCGTTGGCGACGTAGAGGGTCCCGGCGTCATCCCGCGCGACGCTCTCGCCGCCACGGTCTGCTACCACCTTCAGGTCGGTCAATTGTCCGCCGATGCCGACCAGTCCGCTGTACGTCCGGTTTTCCGATGCATTCGTCAGGACCACGCGCTCACCCTGTTTCGCGGCCACCAATCCATAAGCGTCGAGCGAGTCCGACCAGCGCCAGCCGAGAGTGTCCGCCGTGCTCTGGTTCCAAACGCGAAACGCCGGCAGCACCAGCGACCCGTCGGGCGAGACATATTCCTGCGGCTTGGCCTCGGCCATCTTGTCCACGAAAAATGCGGACAGGGGCGGGAAGGCGTAGGTCTTGGGATCGAGCCGATCGGCGAACTCGCCATTGGCATAGACGTTGACCGGCAACAGCGTCGCCGCGTCGCCGTTTCTGCGCGCCGGGGTGGCGGGGATCGTGCGGACCTGCTCGGGATGCGCGGGATCGATGCTGTACACGCTGGCGTCCGTTCCCGCCGACGAGAGCACCATCAGGTCGCCGGAGCGGGCGACCGCCAGATTCACCGGGTCGAGCGGCGTATCCGTCAGCAGCGACAATCCCTCCTCCTGCGACCAGCCATGGATGCGGTGTTGAAAGCGGTCGATGAAGTAGAGCTTGCCGCTGGCATCGACCGCGCCGCCGGCGATCGAATAGAAGCCGTCCGCCAGTTTCCGGATGCCCGGCGTCACCACGACGCCGGACTCAGTGGCCGCGGCTGCCGCGGTGGCGGGGACGTCTAATCTGGCGAACTCGCGCTCGCGCACCTCCTGCCGGCGCGTGTAATCCTTGATCGCATTCTCGAACGGATATTTGCTGGCGCGCGAGAACGTGCCGCAACCCTTTGCGTCGCAATGTGCGAAGCTGTTGTCCGCGTTGACGTGGACGTTGCGGAACCGGATATCGCCCGAATCGAACAGCCGCACCGCCGTGTCCATCGGCTTCGCCGACCGCGTCACCCGATAGCTGTGGTAATTGGCGAACAGGATGTTGCGCGAATGGTGGAACTCGGTCGACACCGCATTGACCCCGTCGGTGACCTCCTGCTCGGTCTGCGGCCCCAGGAACTGCCAGTTCTCGACGTTGCGCAGCACGATTTCGTTCTTGAGGTGATGCTCCGCCGACAGCTCGTAGACATAGCCCGGCGTCTTGGTGTCGGACACCATGAAGCCGCTCGACGCGAGGCCGTTGGGGGTCCAGATCGCGGCGAAGGTGCCACCGCCGCCATCGGTCACCCAGATGCTGGCATGTTGCGAATCCATCCGTGCGCCGGGTTCGTTGACGCCGGTCGGCTTGCCGCCCGCCAGGACCACCGGGCCGTGGATGCGGACGTCGTTGACCAGCGATGCCTCGCCGGCCTTCCAGATCAGCGCCGTCGCACGCGGGTTGATCGCCCCCGCCCACAGGCCGAGCCCCGAGACGATCGCATTGCCGCCGCGGGCGCTCTCCACCATCGCCTTGGCGGCGCCCGTACCCGCATAGCCTTCCGTCCGGTTCGCCAGCGTGATCTGGGTCAGATCGGGATGCAGCGCGATGACCACGCTGTCCGGCCGCAGCTTCAGCGTATTGGTGATCCGGTAGCGGCCGATCGGCAGGTAGACGACGCGATGCGCGGTGATCGCGCGCTGGAGCGCGGCGGTATCGTCGGTGCTGTCGTCGCCCCGCGCGCCGGCGTCGCGCACGTTGGCCCATTCGCGCACCGGCGGCAGCGCGCGGATCGCCGGCGCGCGCCGCGTCGGCACCCGGGGCAGCGGGCTCATGCTGAGGTCGGTCGCATAGTCGCCGACGGCACCGAGGCCGGGTAATTTCAGCCCGTAGGAGAAGTCCTTGACCAGCCAGCGGCTGCCCTGGCCTGCCAGCGTCCTGCCGCTGTCGCGAAACAGCGCGAACGTCGGCGTGTTGATGCCGATCGCATGGTCGAAGCCGATCTGGGTGAAGACGCTTTTCTCTTCGGAGATCAGCACGGCGGCGCGCGACACGTTCTCGAAGCGGACGTCCTTGCCCCACAGGGAATCCGAATAGCCGCGATCGATCTCGATGCCGACCGGCGTGTTGCGGATCGCGACATTGACCAGCGTCAGGCCCAGCTCGTGCTCGCGGATCGCGGCGTCGCGCTGCCCCTCGAATTCGGAATCGATGAGCGTGAACGGCCAGGCGGGCGACGTCTTTTCACTGATGATGCCGTAGCGACCGCCGAAGAAGCGCAGGTCCTCGCATTCGTTGCCGGCCTGGTAGATGCCGGCAAGGCCGGATCCGAGCTGGAAGTCGGCGTGCCGCACGAAGGCATGTTGCGCCACGCGGAAGCGGATGGCGACGGCGCCGGCATTGCCTTGGCCGAGCGCGAAGTCGACGTTCGAGAGGGCGGAATAGAAGGTCGTCTGGGTCGCGTCGAACACGGCGGGGTCGAACGGGCGGGTGGTGGGCGGCGGGATCGGTGGCTTGCCCGACCGGTATTGATCGTCGCCGGTGAAGCTCACCACCGCGGCGATACCGTCCGCAAAGCCCGGCGTGTTGTCGCCGAGCACGATCACCGGGCGCGTCCTGCCGATGCCGAACACCCGCACCGCGGAACGGATCAGGATGGTGCGGCCGACCCGATAGCGTCCCGACGGCAGGAAGACGATGCCGCCCTTGGCCCCGCCGGTCCTCGCCGCGGCATCGATCGCCTGCTGGATCGCCGCGGCATCGTCGGCGACGCCATCGCCGACGCCTTTCACCGTGATCGCCCGTGGCTCGTCCGGACGGGTGACGTACACCGACGAGGACGCCCCATATGCGGGACCGGCGATGCTCGCCAGGGCGACGCCCAGCATCACGAAGGCTTTCAACTCATGCTCTCCCGGGACCGATCCGTTCGCGGACGGGGTTATGCCGCGCGGCAGGGGCGCGCAATCCGTCGTAAGGTCGTAGATTCATTGGTATTTTCGCACGGCCGCGTTCGGCTTCAGTCCTTGAACAGCAGGGGCGCCATCTCGCGCAGGCTCCGTCGCCACGACAGGAATTCGTGACCGGTACCGGGCGAGACGTAGAACACGCTGTTGATGCCGGCCTTCTTCAGCGCATCGGCATTCGCGCGCGGATCGACGCGCGGGCCGCCGGGCGGACCGGTGCCCCCCCCGTCCAGCTCGCGGCTGCCGAAGCTGACGAAGGTCAGCTTGACGCGCTCCCGATATCCCGGCGTCTTGTCGACGTCGTCCAGCGACATGGTTCCGCCGCTCAGCAGACCGATATAGGCGAAGGTGTCGAGGTTCTTCGGCGCGATCAGCTTGGTCTCGAAACCGCCCATCGACAGCCCGGCCATGGCACGGTGGCGCTGGTCGGCGAGGGTGCGGAAGTGCGTATCGACATAAGGGATCAGCTCGTTGACCAGCACGGTCTGGAACGGCTTGATGTCGAAGCGCGCAAGCCCGCCGGGACTGCCCGGCCGGATGTCGTTGGTCATGCCGTAGGTCATGACGATGATGAAGGGCCGCGTTCGGCCGGACGCGATCAGATTGTCCATGATCAGATTGGCGTGCCCCTGATTGGACCAGGCGGTCTCGTCCTCGCCCCAGCCATGCTGGAGGTAGAGCACCGGATAGCGCGTCGGCTTGCCGGCGTCGTAGCCGGGCGGCGTGTAGACGAACGCGCGACGCTGCGTCTGCGTGCTCGGCGACGGGAACAGGATCTGTTCGACGTGGCCGTGCGGGACGGCCTTCAGGGCGTAGAAATCGGCATCGTCGGCCGGTATCTCGATGCCGCTCTCCCAGCGCGTCGATCCGTAGAAGTTGAGCGTGCCCGGATCGTTGAACGTCCCGCCATCGACGGTCAGGTGGTAATAATGGAACCCCGGGTCGAGCGGGCCTTCCGACGTGCCCGTCCACGATCCGTCCGCCGCCTTGGCGAGCACCGTGCCGCCGCGCCCGCCAAGGCCGAGGCTGACCTTGACGCTCTTCGCTTCGGGCGCAGTGATCTTGAAGCGGACGAAGCCCTGCGAATTGACCTGGGGATAGCTTTGCCCGGGCTGGTTCAGCGTCGAGGGCCTGAAATCCTCGACCACCGCGGGCACGGCGGTTTGCGCCAGAGCTGTAGGAGCGATCATGGCCGCGGCCAGCATCGCAGCAAGAGCGATCTTCACCAGACATCCTCCCTCAAAGAAGCATATCCGCATCTAATATCGCCTTGTTGTCAATGACCTATGCGTCGCCTGCCGACCCTCCATCCGATCGTCATCGGGCCGGGCAATCATTTGTAATGTGGGAGTATTGACAGCCGCCCCAAATCCCACGACACGTGATGGTAACGTTACCAGATTCATCTGGACAGGAAGGGAGAGGCCATGTTGAACCGTGCTGGCGGATCGCGTTCGCGAATGAGAGGGATCGGCTCGGCGAGCGTCGCCGCCATCGCCATCGGGCTCGTCTGCACGCCGGCAGCGGCGCAGCAGACGCCGGCCCCGGTCGACGTCCAGCGCGCCACGCCGGTCCAGACGGACGCCGGCGGTCAGTCGGTGGATGCGGCGGGGGGCACGATCACCCAGGCGGACCCGCAGGCGGCAGTCGCCGGCCAGGATGCGCCGGCCGAGGATATCGTGATCACCGGATCGCGCATCACCACCGGCGGCTTCACCGCGCCGACGCCCACCACGATCATCGATTCGGCCGCGATCGCCGCGAACGCACAGCCCAACGTCTTCACCACGATCGCGCAATTGCCCTCGCTGCAAGGCTCGACCGGCACGTCGGTCGGCACGTTCAGCACCTCGAGCGGGCAGCAGGGGCTCAGCTCCTTCTCGCTGCGCGGCGTCGGCGCGATCCGCACACTGACGTTGCTCGACGGCCAGCGCGTGGTCGGCGCGAACGTGACCGGCGTTCCCGACATCAGCCTGTTCCCGCAACTGCTCATCAAGCGCGTCGACGTCGTCAACGGCGGAGCGTCCGCCTCCTACGGTTCGGATGCGGTCGGCGGGGTGGTCAATTTCATCACCGACACCCGGTTCAAGGGCATCCGCGGCAACGTCCAGGGCGGCATCACCACCTATGGCGACGACGAGCAGGTGCTCGTCCAGCTCGCGGCCGGCACCAGCGCGCTGAACGATCGGTTGCACCTGATCGCCAGCACCGAATATGCGCATGAGGAGGGCGTCGGCGGCGGCGACTTCGGCATCGGCCTGGCGGGCGGGCGTGACTGGTTCCGCCAGTCGACGCTCATCAACCGCAACGTCGTCAATGACGGTTCGCCGCAATATCTGTTCCGCGACTTCGCCCAGCCGTACAATTACACCAAATACGGGCTGATCACGGCGGGGCCGTTACAGGGTATCGCCTTCGATCAGGGCGGCAATCCGTTCCAGTTCAACTACGGCTCGAACGGCGTTCCGGCGCGCGACGCGGCCGGCAACGTCAACGGCTGTTATCCCGGCTTCTGTCTGGGCGGCGATCTGTCCGGCAACGTCGATGCGGGGCGGACGCTCCAGTCGAAGATCCAGCGGGTCAACAGCTACGGCCGGATCGGCTTCGACTTCGCGCCCAACGGCGAGATCTACGCCACCGCCAACATCGGTCAGGTGAAGACCAGCAACCAGCCGGTGGGCGGGCAGAATCGCCCCAATCTCACCATCCAGTGCGCCAATCCGTTCGTGCCCGCGCTGGTGCAGGCCGCCTGTGCCACCGCCGGGATCACCAATTTCCAATATGGCACCAGCAACGCGGCGCTCGGCAGCACGCAGGTGTTCACCGACCGCCGGCAATACCGGTTCGTCGCCGGCGCGAAAGGCCGCCAGCCCGTCGCCGGCTCGGAGTGGAGCTACGACATCTATTACGAACATGGCACCAATTATTCGAACATCGACGTCAACAACATCCTGCTGTCCAACCGCTTCAACCGGGCGATCAACGCGACGACGCTGAACGGCGCGATCGTCTGCGCCAATGCGGTGGCGCGCGCCAACGGCTGTCAGCCGCTCAACATCTTCGGCGGCAATCCGTCCCAGGCGGCGCTGTCGTACATCATGCCCGAGAACGGGCCGCGGCAGCGGACGCGGCAGACGCAGGACGTCATCAGCCTCAACTTCTCGGGATCGCCCTTCTCGTCGTGGGCGGGGCCGGTCTCGGTCGCGTTCGGCGGCGAATTCCGGCATGAATTCTACACCGTGCGTGCCGATCCTTATGGCGCCGGCTTCGCCAACACGCCCGCCGATGCGGCCTATCCCGCCGATCCGACGCTGCTCGCGGGCGGCAACAACTGGTATGCGGGCAATTACAAGAACGGCAACGGCGCCTACAGCGTCAAGGAAGCCTTCGTCGAGGCCGATTTGCCGCTGATCAACTCCGATCTGGCCGGGCGCGCCAACGTCAACGGCGCGGTGCGCGTCACCGACTACAGCACCTCCGGAACGGTATGGGCGTGGAAGATCGGCGGCACCTGGGACCTGCCGCTGGACGGCCTGCGGGTGCGCGGCGTCACCTCGCGCGACGTGCGCGCGCCCAATCTGTCCGAATTGTTCGCCGCGCCGGTGACGACCACGCTGCCGGGCTTTTTCGATCCCTTCCGCAACGTCAACGTGCTGGCGATCCAGAACACGATCGGCAACCGCAACCTGACGCCGGAGATCGCCCGCAACACCACCTTGGGGATCGCCTTCTCGGGCTCGAAGGCGCTGCCGGGGCTCAGCCTGTCGGTCGATTACTACAAGATCAAGATCACCGACGTCATATCCAGCCTGGGCGCGGCGGACATCGTCAACCTGTGCTTCCAGAACATCGCGCCGGAAACCTGTGGCGCCTTCAACCTGAACAACAATGCGGGGCCGAACTTCATTAACGTCCAGGCCTTCAATCTCGCATCGATCGAGACCGACGGCTTCGACATCGAGGCGAGCTATCGCTGGCAGCGGCCGCTGGGACTGCCCGGCAGCCTGACGTTGCGGGCGCTGGCGACGAACATCCGCAGCTTCGTCACCGATACCGGCCTGCCCGGTACGATCCCGGTCGACAGCGCCGGCGCCAACATCGGCAACACGCCCGACTGGAAGTGGCTCGCGGTGCAGACCTATGCCACCGACGATTTCTCGCTGCTGGTGCAGGAGCGCTGGTTCAGCGACGGCGTGCTCGGCCATCAATATGTCGAGTGCACGACCGGCTGCCCGGTCTCGACCAACAACCGTCCGACGATCGACACCAATTTCATCCCCGGTGCCTTCTACATGGACGTCGGCGGGACCTACAATCTCACCTCGGCGATGACCGCCTATTTCAAGGTCGACAACGTGTTCAACCGCGATCCGGCGCGCTCGCCGTATTTCGTCAATCCCGCGCTCTACGACGTGCTCGGCCGCGTCTACCGCGCCGGCGTCCGTTTCAAGTTCTGAACCGTCCCCCCTCTGTGGTCCGGGAGCAGCGCTTCCGGACCACTTTTTTGGATATTCCATGGTGCGCGCTTCCCGCCTGACCGCAATGCTGCTGCTGACCTCCGCCGTCGCGAGCGCGGCGCCCGACGTCCGGCCCGGCGCCAATCCGATCATCCGCGACACGTTCACCGCCGATCCGGCGCCTCTGGTGGTCGGCGACCGGCTGTACCTCTACGTCGGGCATGACGAGGCGCAGCGCGACGAGATGTTCAACATGAAGGAATGGCTGGTCTATTCCACGACGGACATGCGGCATTGGACCCGCCACGGGCCGATCATGAAGGTGTCCGACTTCACATGGGCCAAGAAGGACGCCTGGGCGTCGCAGACGATCTTCAAGAACGGCAGATACTGGTTCTATGCCGCGGTCGAGCATGACGACACGCATCCCGGAAAGGCGATCGCGGTCGCGGTATCCGATCGCCCGACGGGGCCATTCGTCGATGCCAAGGGGGCGGCGCTCATCACCAATGGCATGACGCCGAAGGGCACGCACAGCTGGGAGGATATCGATCCCACCGTGTTGACCGACGACGACGGCACGACCTGGATCGCATGGGGCAACCGGCAATGCTACATCGCCCGGCTGAAGCCCAATATGGTGGAGATCGACGGGCCGATCGTCGAGATCACGCCCCCGCATTTCGAAGAGGGGCCGTGGCTGCACAAGCGCGGCGGGCTTTACTATCTGACCTATGCCTCGCTGGATCGCGCGACGCATCGTGACGAGCGCGTGTCCTATTCGACCGCACCGTCGCTGAAGGGGCCGTGGACGTATCGCGGCGAACTCACCGGATCGGGAAAGTACAGTTTCACGATCCATCCCGGCATCGCCCGGTTCAAAGGCGCTTGGTATCTGTTCCTGCATAATGCAGCGCTGACGATCGGCGACCTGAACGGGGCGATCGGACGGCGGGCGGTGACCGTCGAGCCGCTGCGCTACAAAGCGGACGGCACGATGATCCCCGTCGTGCAGACCGATGCCGGCGTCACCGCCCCGACGCGGTGATCGCCTACGGCATGGTCCGGACCGGATGGGGCAGGGGGTTCGACCGCGGCGTCGCCGTGGACTCGCGTTCGATCAACTGGTGGTCGAGGACGGTTGCGCGCGCATCGTCGTCCGCCACCGGGCCGGCACGAATGTCCTGGATCAGCAATTGCAGCGCCGCCGCAGCGAGCGCGCGCACCGGTTGGCGGATGGTGGTGAGCGGCGGCCAGAGCGTGGTGGCGGCGGTGCTGTCGTCGAAACCGGTCACGGTGAGATCGGCGGGAACGTCGAGATGACGGCGATGCGCCACCGAGACGACGGCCGCGGCCATATCGTCGTTGCTCGCGAAGATCGCCGTAGGCGGATGCGCGCCGGCGAGCAGGGTCTCGCCGGCGACGAGTCCCGAGGCATAGCTATAGTCGCCCTGGACGATCTGGACGTCGAGGTCGCCTTCCTCGTCGACGGCCGCCTTGAAGCCGGCGAGCCGTTCCGCGCTGGCGGACTGGTCGGGATTGCCGAGGATGAAGCCGAGGCGCCGGTGTCCCAGCGCGATCAGGTGCCGCGTCATGTCATAGGCGGCACGGCGATTGTCGATGCCGACGCAGATCGCGCCGCACGCCGTCCCGCCCACCACCGCGACCGGCAGCTTCGCGGCGCGCAGGATCTGACCGACCACCTCGGATTCGCCGAGGGGCGGCGCGAGGATCATGCCCGCTACCCGCGAATCGATCAGCCCCTGGATCGCCTCGCGGCTCGGCGGCTTGCCATTCTCTCCCTTCAGCAGGATCAATTGGGCGGCGCGGGCCGACGCTTCCTCGAAGACGCCGGCGAGCAGGTCGCTCATGAACGCCGCGCTGGGATTGGAATAGATCACGCCGATCCGGATCTCGCGCGACGTCACCAGGCTGCGGGCGGTCAGATTGGGCGTATAGTTCAACGCGCTGATGATCTCGCCGACGCGGGCACGCACTTCGTCGCGCACCCCCGGGTCGCCGTTGATGACGCGCGACACCGTCATCGGCGACACGCCGGCATGTTTCGCGACGTCGATGATCGTGACGCCACGCGAGCGGCCTCTGGAACGGGTCAACTGTCTAGCGTCCTATCATCGGGCGCGTGGACGCCCGGCTGTTCGGCATCGACGTGCATCGTGCCGGGCGTGCAGGTCAATGGGGTCGTGCCGTCCTGCGCCGCTTCGGTACGCAAGCCGCGATCGGAACGCTTGCCATCCCGTACCGTCAACACCTAACCCTGCATGGTAACGTTATCGAGGAGCGGCGACGTGAGGCGTTTTCCATATATACGCTGGACGATCATCGCGCTGTTCGTGGTTGCGATGATCATCAATTATCTGACGCGCAGCATCCTCGGGGTCGCCGCGCCCGCGATCATGGCGGAGCAGCATATCTCCTCCGCGCAATATTCCTGGATCACCGGCGCCTTCCAGTTCGGCATCATGTTCCAGCCGCTCGCCGGATACCTGCTCGATGTGATCGGACTGAAGATCGGCTTCACGCTGTTCGTCGCGATCTGGTCGTGCATCACGCTCGGCCATGGCTTCGCCAACGGCTGGATGGGCTTCGCCGGCCTGCGCGGTGCGCTCGGCCTGGTCGAGGGATCGGCGCAACCGGCGGGGATGAAGCTGGTGGCGGAGTGGTTCCCGGCGCGCGAGCGCGGGGTCGCCGGCGGGATCTACCAGATCGGCGCTTCCTTCGGTGCCGTATTCGCGCCGCCGCTCGTCGCCTGGGCGGTGTTCAACCATAGCTGGCGTGCCGCCTTCTTCGTCGCGGGGGGGCTCGGGCTCGCATGGGTCGTCGCATGGCTGGCCTGGTATGCCCCGCCGCAGCGCCACCGGCGGCTGTCCGATGGCGAACGGACGCTGATCGTGGCGGGGCAGGAGGCCGCGCTGGTGAAGCATCGCCGCCGCCCGCCGCTCGGCGAATTGCTGCGCAAGCGCAATCTCTGGACGATCGCGGCGGCGCGATTCCTCGCCGATCCGGTCTGGGGCATGCTGTCGCTCTGGATGCCGCTCTATCTGGTGCAGGCCCGGCATTTCGATCTCGGCCAGATCGCGTTGTTCGCGTGGCTGCCGTTCCTCGCCGCCGATCTCGGCTGCCTGTTCGGCCCGGCGGTGGTCGCCTTCCTCCAGCGCCGCGGCGTCGGCCTGATCGACGCCCGGCGCGGCGCCTTCACGCTCGGCGCGGTGCTGATGACCGGCATGATGTTCGTCGGCACGGTGACCAGCCCGGCGGCGGCGATCGCGCTGCTGTGCCTCGGCGGCTTCGCGCATCAGACGCTGTCGGTCACGGTGATCACCTTATGCTCCGACCTCTTCCCGCACGATCAGGTGGCGACCGCCACCGGCGTCTCGGGCACCGCCGCCAATCTGGGCGTGCTGATCTTCACGCTTTCGCTCGGCTCGATGGTCGACCAGATCGGCTATCAGCCCTTCTTCATCGTGCTCGGCCTGCTTGATCTGGTGGGCGCGGCGCTGCTCTGGACCCTGATACGGAAAGCCGTATGACCCCTTCCAATCCCATCCTGCCCGGCTTCAACCCGGACCCGTCGATCACGCGGGTCGGGGACGATTTCTACGTCGCCACGTCGACCTTCGAATGGTTTCCCGGCGTCCGCATCCATCACAGCCGCGACCTGGCGACCTGGCGGCTGGTCGGGCGGCCGCTGACGCGGCCATCCCAGCTCGACATGCGGGGCAATCCGGATTCCTGTGGAGTCTGGGCGCCCGATCTCAGCTACAAGGATGGTCGTTTCCATCTGCTCTTCACCGACGTGAAACGCTACGGCCGGACCACGGTGGACGGCGCAAGAGGCGCGTCGCTGCGCGATTTCCACAATTACTGGGTGTGGAGCGACCGGATCGACGGCGACTGGTCCGACCCGGTCCACCTCAACAGCAGCGGGTTCGACCCCGCCTTGTTCCATGACGACGACGGGCGAAGCTGGCTGCTCAACATGCTGTGGGACCATCGGCCCAACCGGCGCAGGTTCGCCGGAATCGTCGTGCAGGAGATCGATCTGTCCACCGGCCGGTTGCTCGGCGAGCGCCGGCGCATCTTCGAAGGCACCTCGCTGGGCTTCACCGAAGGCCCCCATCTCTACAAGCGCGATGGCTGGTATCATCTGCTCGTCGCCGAGGGCGGGACCGAACGTGGGCATGCCGTCGTCATGGCGCGGTCGCGGTCGCTGACCGGGCCCTATGAACCGCATCCCGACGGCCCGGTCCTCACCGCGCGCAACCGGCCCGATGCGCCGCTGCAACGGACCGGCCACGGCGATCTCGTCGAGGGGCCGGACGGCGCGACCTGGATGGTCTATCTCTGCGGCCGGCCGCTTCCCGCCAGCGACCGCTGCGTGCTCGGCCGCGAAACGGCGATCCAGCGGATGGCGTGGGGCGAGGACGGCTGGCTGCGCCGGGCCGACCCCTGTGCGGGTCACGGTGCGGACCACGGCCGCGCCGAGCCGGTCCGCGCGCTGGACCGGTTCGACCGACCGACGCTGCCGCCCGCCTTCCAGTGGCTTCGTACGCCGCACCCCGAACGCCTGTTCAGCCTGACCGATCGACCGGGGCATCTCAGGCTCTTCGGTCGCGAGACGATCGGCAGCCATTTCGAACAGGCGTTGGTCGCGCGCCGGCAGACGGCGTTCCGCTATGACGCCCGGACGCTGCTCGACTTCGATCCGGCGCATTTCCAGCAGGCGGCCGGTCTGGTCTGCTATTACAACAGCACCAAATATTTCTTCCTCCACGTCACCGCCGGTGACGCCGGCGAGCGCCAGATCCAGGTGCTTTCGGTGACGCCGGAAGGCGAGGGGCAGAGCCTGCTCGGCGATCCGATCCTGCTCGATGCGGGGCCGGTCGAGCTGCGCGCGCAGGTGGATTACGAGCGCCTGCGTTTCGCCTTCCGGACGGGGCAGGACGCCGACTGGCGATGGATGCCTGCGTCGTTCGACGCCAGCCTGCTGTCGGATGAGGCGACGCTGCCCGGACTTCCCAACTTCACGGGCGCCTTCGTCGGCATGGCCTGCCAGGACATGGCCGGCACCGGCCGCCACGCCGATTTCGCCCGTTTCGACTATGTGGAGGAGGTCGGCTAGCGGTCAGGTCCGGCGCCGGCTGTACGGGCCTCCTGCCGTTAGCCGGGTGGTGCAGCGGGTGCGAGAACCTCCGGCGCGACGAGCCGGAAGCCGAGCATGCTGCGCCCTGGGCTGAATGCGCCCGTCAAAGCGGCGCCTCGAGGGGGCTGGACTGCTCCAAGGCGGAATGCGCCGGGATCGACCTCAGTAAAGATCGTTCCTCACGCTGTTGCCGTCGGAGCATCGGTAAACGGAACGCGCAGCCCAGCCGCGCGCTTAGCTCGCAGCAAAGGAGTTGATCATGATCAAGACGTTACTCGTGGCTGTCGTTGCGGCCGCAAGCCTTGGTTCACCCGCTTTCGCCGACACGCCCGGCAAAGGCTGGATCAGCGACGCGAAGGTCAAGACCATCCTCGCGAAGCGCGGCTATCAGGTCACCAAGTTGGAAGCCGACGACGGCCATTGGGAAGGCGAAGCACGCAAGGCCAATGTGCGTTATGAATTCCACGTCGATCCGCGCTCGGGTGCGATCACGAAGATGGAGCGAGATCACAACTGATCGGTGATTGCGCAAGTCTGGGGCATGGCGGCAGCGATCGGCACTACGCGCCGCTGTCCTTTCTTCGGCGTCCACCACACGGGCGCCGGGTTTGGTCGCTTTGTCCAGGCGCGACGATCTGAACGCGGGTCGACCGACCGCCAGCGGATCGGGCGCACGAATAGCGTCGTCTCCCATCCGCGTTGGCGGCTCGCGCCCGAGGGTTCGACCGTGTCGTCGTCGCCCGAGTAGACGAGTTCGCCCTCCGAGCGCGACCACCAGCGATCGAGCGTGAACATCACCGGACGTCGCTCGATTCGGGGCCCGATCTCGTAGCCCGTGCCGCGCACCAGCCCCGGCACCGCATCGGTTCCGGCGAGCACCCCACGCGAGTCGTTCGAGTGGAAGCCTTGGCCGTAATTGGCGTAGGGGCGACGTCCCGTGCGAGCGTAAATGCTGCACCGGTCTTGGGCGTGACGATCGAGTCGCTCGTGGCACCGCTCGTCGCCGCGCCGGCCAGCGCCAAGGCGCGGAAGCGATAATGATCGATCCGGCCACCGCCGGTCAGCGTCAGCCGCTCGACCGGTTGCCAGCGCAGCTCGGCATAGCCTGCCCGTTTGGTCTCGCGCACGTCGGCGAGGCTGGTGGTGCTGATGCGACGGCCGCCCGCATTGTGGTAGAAACCGAGACCGTCGATCCGGTCGGTACGAACCTCGGTGCCGACTGGGAGCTGCCACGCGGCGCCGGGCGGAATGCGGTGCTGCACACGCTTCTGAAAAGCGCTCAAAGGGCTTTGAATGGCTGCATCTAGGTCTACTCCGCCCCCGGCATCATCGCCCCTGTTTGGCTAGCTTAGAGTTGGGTGATCGCATCGCGGCGTGGAGCATCGCGGGATCGACGCTCGCGCCTCCTGCCAGCGAGGATCGCGCCTCGATCGCCGGCCTAGGAAGGCAAGTTGCGTTACGCGGGCGATATAGCTTCGTCTTACGACCTCGATCGTCGGGATATCGATGTCGCTCCGCTGGAGGATGGCTTACCCTCGCCGCGCCCGGACAGGGTCTGGCGTATAGGTTCAAGCGGTAATGTCAGACGGGAGGCACTAGCGGGTTGGGCCTCGGCTGTTGTGTTGCAATTCTTCGACGGCGCGCCTCGCTTCATCTGCCGCGACCGACCGCGTCTCCGGCGAGATAGCGGGCGAGCGGGTCGATCATTTCCTCCGGGATGCGGCGGGCGATGACCGGCATCGTCGCATGGCTCTTGCGCGCGTCCACCACCGTCTCGTCGCCGCGCCAGTGGCGCAGGCGCTGCGCGAGATAGGCGGGGCGCTGGCCGGCGAGCACGGGATAGGGTTTGCCGGGCGCGTGGCAGCTCGCGCAGGCGGGAAGCTGGAGCCGGGGCAGTCCCTGCGTCACGATCCGCGCGGCGGCGGCGTCGCCCGCGGGCGCTGCGCCGAGACCGGGCATCGCGGCGAAGCGGCGCGCGGCATCGCGCATCGCCTCGGGCGGCATCCGCATCGCGACCTGCTGCATCACCGCGCTGGAACGGCTGCCATCGGCATAGCCTTGCAGTGCGGCGAGCAGATAGGCGGGGTCCTGTCCGCCGAGCACCGGAATGTCGGGTGCGCCGCGGCCGCGGCCGTCGGTGCCGTGGCAACCGGTGCAGGTCGCGAGATCGGCGCCGGGGTTCGCCTCGGCGACGAGAGCGTCATATTGTGCCGGCGTCATGCCGGGCAGGCGGCGGACGAACGCGACCATGCGGCGCACCTCGTCCTGCCGGTCCTGCACCGCCCAGGCGGGCATGCCGGTATATTTGACGCCGTGCTGGAGGATCCAGAAGAGCTGCTTGTCGGTCCATTGCTTCGCATTGACGGCGAGGTCGGGGGCGGGCGGGGTCGCCGCCTGCATGACCGGGGCGGGCTTGATGCCGGGGGCGCCGTGACAGACCGCACAGGCATTGGCGAAATGGCTGGCGGCGCTGACGAGGCCGCTGCGGTCGGCGGGATCGTCGGGGCTGGTGAAGGCGGCATGGGTGCGCACCGAATTGCGCATCGTCCAGTGCAGGAACCAGTCGGTGATCGGCCAGTGGCCGCTCGATGCGGCGATGTTGAACACGCCCGACCAGGCGAAGAGCAGCCCGGCGACGGCGAGGCCGACCAGCGTCGCGACCGCGCGCGCCCAGGTGATGCGGATCGTCATGCGATGGCCTCGTTGCGGGTCTGGAGCAGCCGGCCGAGCATCGCCAGCCCGCCGAGCAGATAGGCGACGCCGCCGACGAGCAGCATGACGACGCCGGCGATCTGCTGGTCGATCAGCGCATCGGCGCCGTGGTGGGTGTAGAGGGGGCGGGGCGCGAGGCCGATCAGCGCACCGAGCAGCGTCATGTGCATCGAGGTGACGAGCAGCGCGCCGACGCCGGCGGCGCGATGGCGGGGCGCGAGCACCGCCGACCAGAGCAGCAGTCCGGCGGCGAGGAAGCTCGCCTGTTCGAGGATCAGCCACGCCGGCTGGTGATCGGCAAGGCGGCGCAGCGCGGGGACGTGCCAGCCCCAGACGATCACCGCCTCGACCAGCGCGGCGGGCAGCGGCGCGGCGAGCCGCGGCCAGCGCGTCGCCGGGTCCCAGCGGCCAAGCTGGACGCCGATAGCGACGAGCGGCGCGGCGATCGCCACGGCGATCATATGCGCCGCCATATGGCCCGTCATGCCCTGGCTGCTCAGCACCCAGCCGAGCGGCAGCAGCGCGAGGCCGGCGGCGAGGCTGGCGCGCCTCACCGGCAGTCGCTCAGCACGATGACCGGCATCGCGGTGAATACCACTGCGACGAAGCTCAGCGCCGACAGCAGCAGCGTCGAATATGCGAGGAAGCGCAGGCGGTCGCTGTCGGTACCCTCGTCATGCGGTGCGGGCGCGCCGGGGGTGCGCGCCTGTTGCCATGCGATCACGCCTGCCGCGGCGATCACCAGCAGCGCCACCAGCGTGCCGATCGCGAAGGCCGTCGGGAAACGCGCCCACATCCCGAGCTTGGCGCAGGACACCGCCGCCCAGAGGTAGGAGAAGAGGAAATGCACCGCCCAGGTCGTCGGCGGCACGATCAGCGTCCACAGCGTGACGTTGAGCCGGCGCGCGCGCCGCAGCCAGCGCCTCACAGCCCCGCCTCCGGGAACAGGCCGATCGTCAGATAGGCGACCAGCGCGGTGAGCGCGAAGAAATGCTGGTAGACGGTAATGTTGCGCAGATCAGCGTCGTGCGTCGGCGTCATCCGTCCGGCGAGGCTGCGCGCAAGCGTATAGAGCTGCATGATCGCGCCGATCGCGGCGTGGACGAGCGTCCAGATCACCAGCACCCAGACGATCGCCGGATAGACGTTCGCCTTCGGATCGAGCCCGTCGAGGCAGCGCAGGCCGGTGGCCAGGCTGGCGATCGCCGCCATCGCCCCGGCGACGAGCAACGCCCGTGCCGGCAGCACCGCGCCGCGTGCGTGGATGCCGCGTGCGGCGACGGTCGCCGCCCAGCTCGCCAGCGACAGCAGCAGCGTGACGATCGGCCAATAGACCCCTGGCCCGTCGAAGCCGGCGCCGAAATCGGGGTGGATCGTCCAGTAGAAATAATAGCCGAAGACGAGGCCGGAAAAGGCGGTGGCGTCGGCCATCATCGTGATGAACATCGCCCACCAGCCCGGCGCGGCGGGCCCGGAGATATACAGCGGCAAGACGATGCCGTGGCCGATCGGCTTTTCGGGCTTCTCGGGGATTTCGGCGGTGTCCCACAGCCACCACAAGACGCAGGCGAGCGTGACGACGCCGCTCAGCGCCGACAGCAGATAGAGGTGATAGGTGGTCAGGATGAACACCGCACCGAGCGCGACCGCGGTCATCATCGGCTTGACGCTCGGCGTGCCGAGGCGGATCACCGAGACCGGCTTGGCGTCGAGCACCGAGGTGATGATCGTCTCGCGCCGGCCTTCCTCCGCGTCGGGCAGGAAGAAGCGGCCCTCGTCGACCTTGGCGACGAAATCCTTCTGGTCCCAGATCGGATAGCGGCTCTCGATCAGCGGCACCGAGCGGATGCCCCAATCCTCGTCGTCGGGATGCGCGAGCCATTCGAGCGTGCCCGCGTTCCACGGGTTGCGCGGCGCCTTCTGCCGCGTCGGCGACAGCGCGAGGTCGACGACCAGCACCAGCACGCCGGTGGCGAACAGATAGGCGCCCGCGGTCGAGGCGAGGTTGAGCCAGCCGATGTTGAGGTCGGCGGGATAGGTGAAGACGCGCCGCGGCATCCCCTCCAGCCCCGACAGATGCATCGGGAAGAAGGACAGGTTCACGCCGACGAACATGATCCAGAAGGCGATGCGGCCGAGCCGGTTGGACAGTTTCTTGCCGGTGATGAGCGGCCAGTAATAATAGAGACCGCCGAACAACGGCAGCAGCGTGCCGCCGATCAGCACGTAATGAAGGTGCGCGACGATGAAATAGGTGTCGTGCGCCTGCCAGTCGAACGGTGCGATCGCGACCATCACGCCGGTCAGTCCACCGATCACGAACACCGCGAGGCTGCCGCTCGCATAGAGCAAGGGCACCGACCATTTGACCTTGCCCGCCCAGAGCGTCGCGATGAAGGCGAAGATCTGCACGCCGGTGGGGATCGCCACCGCTTCGGAGGCGGCGGAGAAGAAGGCGAGGCTGATCTTGGGCAGGCCGGTCGCGAACATATGGTGGACCCACAGGCCGAACGACAGGAAGGCGGTGCCGACCGCCGCGAGCACGATCCACGGATAGCCGAGCAGGTGACGCTGCGCGAAGGTGGGGATCATCATCGCGAACAGGGCGATCGACGGCAGGAAGACGATATAGACTTCCGGATGGCCGAAAATCCAGAACAGGTGTTGCCACAGCAACGGATCGCCGCCCTTGGCCGCGTCGAAGAACGGCCAGCCGAGCAGCCGCTCCATCTCGAACAGCAGGTCGCCCGCGATCAGCGGGGGGAAGGCGAACAGGATCATCACCGCGACGACGAGGATATACCAGGCGTAGAGCGGCATCAGGTTGAGGCGCATGCCCGGCGGGCGGCATTTGAGCACGCCGACGATCAGCTCGACCGCGGCGGCGACCGACGATACCTCGATGAAGCTGAGGCCGAGCATCCAGATGTCGGCGCCGAGCCCGCTGAGATCGGTCCGCGTGGTCAGCGGCGGGTACATGAACCAGCCGCCGTCCGGCGCGGCGTTGAAGAAGATCGATCCGCCGACGAAGACGCCGCCGAGCAGGAAGCTCCAATAGCCGAACGCCGACAGGCGCGGGAAGGGCAGGTCGCGCGCGCCGAGCAACTGCGGCAGCAGGATGATCGACACCGCCTCGAACATCGGCACGGCGAACAGGAACATCATCATCGAGCCGTGCAGCGTGAACAGCTGATTGAACGTGTTCGCCGAGACGAGATCATTGTCCGGCACCGCAAGCTGCGTGCGCATGACGAGCGCGAGCACGCCGGCGAACAGCATGAAGCCGAAAGCGGTCAGCGTGTACCAGACGCCGATGCGGTTGTTGTTGACGTCGGTCCAGCGGAAGAACCAGCCCGAGGGCGGCTTCCACACCGCACGCAGCCGCTCTTCCTGGGCCGCGCGGAGCTGCGGATCGTCTTGCGCGTGGAGGCTCATTTCAGGCCCTGGAGATAGCGGGCGATGGCGATGGCCTCACCGTGCGAGAGTTGCGGGAAGGCGGGCATGCGCACGCCGGGCTTGGTGGCTTCGGGATGGCGGATGAAGCGCGCGACATTGGCGGTCGTCATCGGCAGGATGCCCGCGGCGAGCGTCTCGCGTGCTCCGAAATGCGAGAGGTCGGGGCCGATACCGCGCGCGCTGCCGCTGCCGACGACGTGGCACGCGGCGCAGCCGTTGGCGGCGAACAGCCGCGCGCCGGGATCGGCCGCCGCCGGGGTTGCCGGGCGGCGCTGCGCGGCGAGCCAGGCGTCGAACGCCGCGGGCTCCATCGCGACGACGTCGAGCGCCATCAGCGCGTGGCTGAGCCCGCAGAATTCGGCGCACTGGCCGCGATAGCGCCCCGCCTTGTCGGCGCGGACGACGAGCGTGTTGGTGCGGCCGGGGATCATGTCCATCTTGCCACCGAGCCCCGGAATCCAGAAGCTGTGGACGACGTCGGCGGCGGTCAGGCGGAAGGCGACGGTGCGGCCGAAGGGGATGCGCACCTCGTTCGCGGTCTCCACAGCGCCGCCGCCGGGCGGACGATAGGTGACGCGCCACCAGAATTGCTCGCCCTCGACCGCGATCCGCATGTCGGCGGGGCCGACCGGGCGTGGCTTCATATAAGGCAGCGAATAGACCAGCAGGCCGAGCAGCACGACGGTCGGGATCACCCCGCCGAGCCAGAGGACGACGCGCATCCCCTTTTGATGCGTCAGCGCGCCTTCCCGCGCACGCACCGCATGGCGCATGAGGAGCGCGAGCCCCGTCGCGATGACGACGGCGCCGACCAGCATCAGCAGGAACAGCCGACGTATGTCGACGGCGTCGGCACCGAATGGCGCCAACGTCGATTGATGCATGTTGCATCCGGCCAGCGCGATCGCCGTAGCGATCGCAACTCCTGACTTTACCCCCCGCATGCGCGCTCAACGCGGCAGGTCCGTTTCGGTTCGTTCAGATATCGTAAGGAAAGATTGCTCGGTCCGGATGGGCCTTCATTTCGTTACGCCGCATCGTCCTTCTTGATCACGCTGATCTCGCCATCGCCTTCCATGATGACGTGATGGACAAGCTCGAGATCCTCGACGCCCTCTTCCCGCAGCTGCTGCATCAGCTCTTCTCGGTTCATCAATGCCTTGCGCATGTTGGCACGATTGAGTTTCCCGTCCTCGACCAGCACCATCGGGGGAGCGGCGGTGAGGAAGGCGAGCGGCCTGAAATGGTAGCTTGCCCAATTGAGGACCCAGCTCCAGAACAGGATCGTCAGAACGAAGACGGCGCTCTCGGTGATCGACTGCGCGTCGCCGCTGAATGCCGGCTGCGCGCCATCGACGACCGCCACGACGACCAGGATGTCGGCGATGTTGACCTGTCCACCCTCCCGCTTGAGCAGGAAGCGCATCACCAGGAACAGGAAGAGGTACATGATCGTGCCGCGCGCGATCACCTCCCATAGCGACAGCTCGGGTTTGAACATCGACGACCAGTCGGGCATGCGCACCTCCCGGTGGAGTGAACGCGCCGAGCAGCGCATAGGCTCTATTTCAATATGTTGCCGTATCCGGCGTCGGACGCTGGGGCGATGTGTTCGCGAGCCGCTCCAACGGGAGCGAATGTCCCGCCGGGGTCGATCCGGTCAGCTGCGGGTCGAGTTCGCCGGCGTTGATCGCAGCTTCGAACGCATCGAGCATCGCCGGAAGCGCTTCGGCCTGCCAGAACGTGACCGACTGCCCGCCGATGACCATAGGCTGGCCGTCGGGACGCATCGGCGTGAACGCCACGCGCCCGACGCCGTCGGCGGCGAGCCACCGCCCGCCGGCCGGTGCGGACGGGTTCGCGTCAAATGCGGTTCGCGCCTGACGCAGTTCGGCGAGCAACGCCGATCGCTCCGCGTTCGCGTCGACCGGATCAGCGGCGGCCGCGGCAACGGAACCGACCGCGGCGGCCGTGTTATCAACGATATCTTTCAGCGACATATCCTGGCTCCAGCGCGGCGGACGAGATCACGCGCGGGGCCTCAACAGTCCATCGGCGACATCGGCCCCTGCGGGCTCAAATTATCGCGCGATATAAAGGCGATACGTCGCTGGGTGCCAAAACACGAAGAGCCCCGGACACATGGTCCGAGGCTCCGTGAGGCAACGGTCCTGAAACGGATCAGAAGTGGCCGATGATCCCCAACGAGGGGCGCACCGTCTCGAAATTTCCGGTCGTGGCGACTTCGGCGCGGAAGCGCACGCCCTCCTTCTTCACGAGACCGTCGAGCCCGATCGCCTTGGGCCCGAACTCGCCGCCGACGCCGTAGGAGATGCGGCCGAAGTCGGGGCTGTTGTTGCCGTAGCGATCGAAGTTGACCCAGCGGTAGCCGACCTTGCCATAGACCAGCCCGGTTTCACCTGCACGCACGCCGGCGCGGCCGTGGACGCCATATTCCCAGTCGATGTCGCCGCTGAAGCCCTTGGCGGCATTGCCTTCGACACCGACGAAGAAGGAACCGAGCGGCACGTTCACGCCCGCGACGCCTTCGACGAGGCCGCCCTTCAGGCGATCACCGGGCGCCGAGAAGGGAATGCCGTGGCCCGGGTTGCTCTCGAAACCTTCGTACACGCCGGTCACGCCGACATAGGGATCGATCCCGAAGGCGCGCGAACCGTCGGACGTCGTGTCCTGGGCAAAGGCTGCGGCGGGGATCAGGAACGCGGCACTGGCCGCTGCGAGAAGCAGCTTCTTCATATCAATCACCTTGTAAGCGGCAGGCGAAACACAGCCTGTCAGGTGATGAAACCGCCGTCCTTCGATGCGTATCCGACCGCCGCAAACGGCACGGAGAGCGTGTTGCAATGCGGCAACAGCCTCTTGAAAGGCACTTCGAGGATACTATCGCCGATTTTCGATGGCGTCCCCGCCGTTCTGATCGCCGCGCCTCTGCCTTACTGCACCTCCATCCTTTGCCTCAATCGATCAACGCGGCTCACTCGAATTCCCTCATTCGCCCATTCAGCCTGAGATTTGCAAATTTCTCTTGATGGACCAGGTTGAGGCATTGCCGCCGGTAAGTCAGAGAAGAATTTGATACAATAGACGTCATGGCGCCGGTCATATTGCGCTTTGTAGTCGTCCGTTATTGTTGTGATCCGACGTGGCGTAGCGGCGACTCCGGGGAATGGCGGTGCGATTAGTATTGTCGCCGCAAAAATCTTGCTCATGTTGATCAGTATCATATTCCGCTCCCATAAACGTCCGCCGTTGGTCCACGACGGCTCCGTTCGAGGATCGCAATATGTGTGCCAGTCGAGTAATACGCCTTGCCCCAAGGGGGCGGTAGCGCAACGTGCCGGCCATCCACGAGGATGTAGCAATAGGCGCCACCTGTTAGGGTTTAATGCCATCTGCGCCTATCCTAATAAGGTCTAAGATCAGTGGCACGCGCCTGACGTGTTCGCGGACGATCCATACATGGAAACCGGCAAGCTGCCTCTTCACTACCCGCGTCCAAAACGCGAAACGGAGGGTCAATCAGTATGGACGATGTTACGCCATGCTAAATCCCTCGCTGGGTGCAGGAGGAGCAAAATGTTGGCAAACGTGGTGGCATCGTCGTCGCTGACGTCGTATTCGTGTATGCCGATAGTATTCCGCGATGCAGCCGGGTTTCTCAAGAAAATTGTTAAACCCGAATGTCATGACGACAAGGTGATAAATATATAGTCTGTAGTGCGGAAAATTATTGCATCTTAGGCTTCTGACATTTGCTGCTTCAGGATACTGCGTCGCCGCCGCACGCCAAGAGCGTTGTGACGTCGTCAGCCGGCCGCCTTCGGTGGTGCCGTCGAGCCGCGGACGGCCAGCCCGACCGGGACGATGGTCGGGCCGTCCGGCAGCGTGCGGCCGGCCTGTTCGGCGATGATCAGTTCCACCGCGCGCGCCGTCACGTCGGCGATCGGCTGGACGACCGCGGTCAGCGCCGGATGCGTGAAGCGGACGATCGGCGTGTCGTCGAAGCTGACGATCGACACGTCGGAGGGCACGTCGAGGCGACGCTCGCGCAGCAGCTCCAGCGTCGCGAGCGACATCTGATCGTTGCTCGCGATGATCGCGGTGGGAGGCAGCGGCGCGTCGAGCAAGGCAGCGGCGGCGCGGCGGCCCGAGGCGAAGCTGAAATCGCCCTCGGCGAGCAGGTCGCCGATCGGCAGATCCGCGGCGGCCATCGCGTTGCGCCAACCGGTGGCCCGCCAGCCGCTGAGTTCGTATTCGGCCGGGCCGGCGATGAAGCCGATCCGCGCGTGGCCGAGCGCGATCAGATGTTCGGTGGCGAGGCGCGCCGCGCCCTCGTCATCCATGGTCAAGGCGAAGCCGCCGCCCGGCCTGAGCGAGCCGATGCGGGCGAAGCTGATGCCATGATCCTCGAGCAGGCGGGTGATCAGCAGGTTTTCCGAATGCGGCGGCGTCAGGATGACGCCATCGGGTTGCAGCGCGGCGATCGCCGCGAGCAATTCGCGCTCGATATGGTCGCTGTGGGTGTCGACCAGTTCGACGATCATGCGATAGCCGTGTTTGGCGCAGGTCAGCATGCCGCCCAATAGCATCTGATCGACCCAATCCGCGCCCTCGCGGCTGCGCCAGTCGGCGATCGTCCGTTCGCGGTCGTTGAGCGCCAGGATCAGGTGCGAGCGCGATCCCGCCATGCGCTGCGCGGCGATCGAGGGGACGTAGCCGAGCTTGGCGATCGACGCCTGCACGCGCTGCGTCATCTCGGGCCGGACGTTCGGCTCCTTGTTGATGACGCGGCTGACGGTCTGCAACGAGACGCCCGCGTCGGCCGCGACGTGGCGGATCGTGACGGCCTGGCGACGGCGGACCATCAGGCGGCGTCGGGCGCCACGCCGCAATATTGCGCGACGTAGGCGGCATGGGGCGGCAGACCGCGGACCGTGGTCGCGACGTTCTGGCGCAATGTCGATAGCAAGCGCGCCATATCGTCGTCGCCGAGCTTGGCGGCGATCGGGTGGTGGCTGCGCGGCACGATGCCCTGGCCCAGCATCACCTGCACCCAGCTGTTCTCGGCGAACAATTCCTCGTTCTTGCGGAAGACGCGGCCGGTCTCGCGGAACAGCTCGATCTTCTGCGCGAGACTGTCCGGAATCTCCATCGTCGCGCACTGCCGCCAGAACGGGCTGTCCCGACGCTCGGTCACCTTATAGTGGAGGATCAGGAAGTCGCGGATCTGCAGCATGTCGGTATGCTGCTGGTCGTTGAATTCGGCGACGTCGCGGGGGCTGACGTCGCCTGCCGGCATCATCCGGATCAGCCGCAGGATCGCCCGCTGGATCAGGTGGATGCTGGTCGATTCCAGCGGCTCCATGAACCCGCCTGACAGGCCCAGCGCGATACAATTGCGATGCCATTGCTTGCGTCGCGCGCCGGTGACGAAGCGGATGCGGTTGGGCTGGGTCAGCACGCGCCCCTCGACATTGCCGAGCAGGCGGTCGAGCGCGGCGTCGTGATCGAGATAGCGGCTGCAATAGACGATGCCGTTGCCGACGCGATGCTGGAGCGGGATGCGCCATTGCCAGCCGGCGTCATGCGCCATCGCGCGGGTGAACGGCACCGCCGGGGCGACGCTTTCGGTCTGCACCGCGATCGCGGCGTCGCAGGGCAGGTAATGCGTCCAGTCGTCGAAGCCGGTGTGCAAAGCCTGTTCGATCAGCAGCGCGCGAAAGCCGGTGCAGTCGAGGAACAGGTCGCCCTCGATCCGCGTGCCCGACTCGAGCCGCAACGCCGCGATGTCGCCGCTGGCCCCGTCGAGCTCGACCTGCGCGATCTTGCCCTCGATGCGGTGGGCGCCGTCGGCTTCGGCCATCCGGCGCAGGAAGCGGCCGTACAGCGCCGAATCGAGCTGATAGGCGTAGTTCATGCGGTCGTCGGGCAGATGCGCGAACTTGCCCTCGCGCGCGGCGATCAGTTCGAGGCAGTAATCGTCATAGGGCTGGCCGTGGCCGCGGGTCTGGCCGTCGAGCCAATAATGCTGGAAGCCCGCAGCCCAATGGTCGGTGCCGGTCAGGCCGAAGGAATGGAAATAGCTGTCGCCGGCCCGCTTCCATCCGTCGAAGGCGATGCCGAGTTTGAACGTCGCCTGCGTCGCGCGCATGAACTCGGCTTCGTTGATGCCGAGCAGGCGGTTGAAGGTGATGAGCGGCGGGATCGTCGATTCGCCGACGCCGACGGTGCCGATCGCGTCGGATTCGACCAGAGTGACCTCGGCGGCGCGGCCCATGACGCGGGCGATCGCGGCGGCGGCCATCCAGCCCGCGGTGCCGCCGCCGGCGATGACGATGCGGCGCGCCTTCATCGCCCCAGCGCCCGCAGCAGGAAGGCGCGCAGCCGTCCGGCGGTGTCGGGGGTCAACGGCGCGAGGATGCTGCGCGCGCCTTCCGGGATATGCGCCGAGACGGCCGCGTCATCCTCGAAAACATAATGGTCGAACATGTCGCGCCAATGCCTCTTCTGGTCTTCGGGAAGGTCGCGGATGGCGAGGATCGCATGGTTGAGCGCATCCTGCGGCTGACCGAGCCAGCGCGGGCTCGACCGCCACCAGTAATTGACCAGCACGTTGAACGACGCCAGCCCCTCGACGTGATGCCACCACATCGCCGGCACGTAGAGCGCGTCGCCGGCGTCGAGGTCGGCGACCATCGCATGGTCGAGCGCGTCGCGGAACCGCGGATGCGCGGCGAAATCAGGCGCGTGGAAATCGACCATGCTGACCGCGCGGCCCGCGGGCGTATTGTCGATCGGACCGAGATACAGATTGCGGAACTGCTCGCGCGGGAAGAGCGTGAAGCGGCGCCGGCCGACCGCGACGCAGGCGAGATTGTCGGGTACGTCGTTGTGCGCCGCGATGCGCGTCCGCGTTCCCATCCAGATGCTGACGAGCGGGTCGCGGGTGCCGAGGTCGACGTGGTTCGCCTCGTGCAGGCCGTGGAAGAAGTTGAGCATGTCGATCGACGCGAGATAGATGGTGCGGGCGTCGTCGTTGGCGTCGATATGCGCGAAGATCTCGTCGAGCTTCGACTGGAAGGTCGCGAAGTTCATCCCCATCGCATCGTCGTAGAACAGGCGGCCGTCGCTGCCCGGTGCGCCCACCGACACGGTGAACGGCACGTCGCGGCGGTGCGCGAGGATATAGCGGCGCGCGTCCTGCGCGGAGCGGCGACCGGCCTGGACCAACGGCCAGTCGCCGACCAGATTGCGGACGACGAACGGCCGGTCGGCGGCGCGCAGCCTCGCGTCGAGGTCGGCGGCATCGACCACCGCCACCTCGGGGACGCGGGGCAGCGCCGCGAAGATGTCAGCCATGCGCCAGCGTCGCATTCTTGCGGGCGATCAGCGCCGGCAGATTGCCCTGCGACGCCAACGCCATGAAGATCGGCAGCAGATGCCCGTCGCGATGCAGATCGTCGAGCGCCGACCCCGACAGGCCGCGCAGCCGATCCTCGTCGATGACGTGGAAGCCGACCAGCCGATTGATCGATCCGTCGTCGAGCGGCACTTCGAGGGTCAGCGGCTCGAGCAGCTCGTGGCGATCGAGCGCGGCGAAGAAGCCGGCGCTCTCGCGATAACCGGCGTCGAGCGCCCCCAGCTGCTCGATCATCGCGGCGAGGCGGGGGGAGGGCTGGCCATCGGCGTCGAACAGCAGGTCGCCGTCGCCGATCCGCGGGCTGGCCATGTCGATATGGACCTGCGGCCCCTGCGCGCTCGCGCCGATCAGCAGCGGCTGGATCGCCATCGCCAAGGGCACGTAGCGCGCATCCCAGCGGCCATCGGCGAGGTAGAGGTTCTCGTCATTCTCGAACCCGAACATGGCGAGCGCGAGCGTGCTGCCGTCGGCGAGGTTGCGGCGGAAGAGGATGAGATAGTCGTTCTGCACGCGACGGAATTCGTCGGGGACGATCAGGCAGCTCATCTGCGCATCGCCCAGCGCGGCGCTGCGTTCGCGGCGGATGCGGGTGCCGGCATGCGTGGCGGCGGTAAGGATGGCATGGTCGGGCATAATCGATCCAATCCCGTGGGGGCGCGCCGTGGCGGCGGGCGCGCACGCTTCGTCCTATCCGTCGACGCGGCGCCGACAAGACGAAAAGAGCCACCTCTTCACAGAGATGGCTCTTTCCTTCAGCACCGGTCGATCAGAAGTTGAACCGGACGCCGCCCGAGTAACGCGCGTCCTGCTTGACCACGAAGGTGACGTTGCGGTCCGAGCGGCGATGCCCGCGGCGATCGGCGCCGGTCAGGTTGATCGCCTCGGCGAAGACGGTCAGGCCGGGCACGAACTGCCAGCTGATCGTGCCGTCGAGCTGGCCGTAGCCCTCCGTATAATAGGGATTGATGCCGCCGCCCGACAGGAATTCCGCCCGCCAGTTGTACGACGCGCGCGCCTGGAAGCCGTTCTTGTCGTAATAGAGCGTCGCATTGGCACTGTCGGACAGGCCGTTGATCGCGAATTGCGACGTGCTCGCCGGCAGCAGGTTGTTGTAGTCGCGATTGCCGTTGACGATCGTATAGTTGAGCTGCGTGCCGAAGCCGGTCTGCCAGAAGCTGTGCTGGATCGCGAATTCGAAGCCGTTGATCGTCGCGGTCTCGTCGCTGTTGAACGGCGTCGAGATGACGAAATTGACCGGTGCATCCGCGGCGGTGCCGAGGATCGTGCCGTTGACCACGCTGCCCGGATAGTTGGCGCCGATATAGTTGCGGATGTCGGCGAAGGTCGCATTGGCGCCCAGCGCGGCGATCGCGGCCTGATAGCGCGGGCCGTTGGCCGGGTTGGTCAGGTTGAACGCCGGGCCGTTGAGCTGGGTGACGCCGATATAGTTCGACACCTGCTTGCGGAAATAGCCGACCGACATGTAGCTTTCGGGCGTATAATACCATTCCGCCGACAGATCGATGTTCTTCGACTTGTAAGGCACGAGGTTGGGATTGCCCTGCGCACCGGTGCCGCCGCCGACGCGGAACAATTGGTCGAGCGTCAGGCCGCCCTGCAGCGAGCCGTAATCGGCACGCGTGATCGTATGGCTGTACGATGCTCGCAGCTTGACGTTGCGGATCGGCTGGACGTCGAAGTCGACCGACGGCAACCATTCGTCATAGCCGCCCGAGAAGGTGGTGAAGGCGCTGTCGCCCGAATAGACGATGTTGAATTCGTTCTGCGAATTCTGCCGCGTCCCGGTCGGGATCGGCACCAGCGCCGACGATTTCACCGTCGTGTTCTCGTAGCGCAGGCCGGCGATCAGATGCGCCGGGTTCGAGAACAGATCGAACTTGTTGTTGATCTGCAGATAGGGCGCGACGGTCTTTTCACGGATGCGGCGATCGGTGGTGTAGGGGGTGAGGCAATTGCCGTCGCCGCCGCAGATGCCATAGGTCGAATCGAGCAGGCCAACGACCTGTTCGAAATTGTAGCCGTAGAATTGCTTGGCGATGTCCGAGCTGCCGACGCCGCCGATCCCCTTGAACTTGCTGGGGATGTCGATCAGCTTGAAGATGTCGTCGGGCAGCAGCGCCGCCGCCGCCGCGCGCTGCGCCGCGCTGTCGCCGCCGGTGCCGCCCCAGGTGTCGTTCTGCAACACGCCATAGGCCGAGCGCACCTTGTTGTCGGTGAAGGTGAAGCCGAAATCGATCGAGTCGAGGAAGCTGCCCTCGTGGTCGTAATGCCCCTTCAACTGCGCCTGGTTGATCCGGTCGCGGAAGTAGGAATTGCGGAAGGCGTTGCCGGTCGGCACGATCAGCGACGCGTTCAGCGGGTTGATGCCGGGCTGCATCTGGTAGGAGATCACCGGCAGATCGTTGTCGAAGTTGATCGTCTGGTTGGCGACGCCGAAGATCGCGGTGCCCAGCGAATTGCTGTTGCCGTATTTGTTGGTCGGCTTCGATTCGGCGGTCGAATGATGCGCGTCGAGGCCGACGGTGACGCCGCCGGGCGCTTCCCAGGTGAGGTTGGCGCCGAGCGACTTGTTCTCGGTCCGGTATGCGGTCAGCGCGCTGGAATAGGACAGGTCCTTGGCTTCCGCCGCGGTGAAGCGCTCGGTGTAGAAGCGCGGGCCGGCGACCGGGCCGTCGGTCCATGCCGACGAGGTGTCGTTGTGGTTGAACCAGATGCCGACGTTGGCGTTGCGCGTCTTCACCTCGTTGCGCGAATAGGTGTAGTCGATCGTCGCGACCAACGTGTCGGTCGGCTTCGCCTGCAGCACCAACTGGCCGTTGATGCGCTCGCGGCTGATGTCGTTGACGTCGTAGGAGGCGTTCTGCGGCACTTCGTAGACGCTGGTGGCGCTCGGGCGGTTGGTGATGTTCGCCGCACGCGGATCGCCGGGCTGCGCGAGCGAGCCCCAATTGTTCTCCGAGCCGAGATAGCCGTCGCGCCAGCCGACGTTGGCCTGGTTCACCGACGCGCGGCGCTTCTGGTAGACGCCGTTCGCCAGGATGCCGATCCGGTCGTCGGCGAAGGTGGTCGAGAAGATGCCCGACACTTCGGGCGTGATGTCGTTCTTGCCGTTCTGCGAGGTGTCGATGACGCCGCGCGCCGCGACCGAGCCGCGCGTGCCGACCTTGTCGAACGGACGCGGCGTGCGGATGTTGATCGTCGCACCGATGCCGCCCGACGGCACGCTGGCGCGGCCCGACTTGTAGACCTCGAGCGCGGCGATGCCTTCGGAGGCGAGGTTGGCGAAGTCGAACGCGCGCGAGCCCGGCGCGCTGTTGCCGTCGCCGATCACCGCGGTCGGCAGCTGACGGCCGTTGAGGACGACGAGATTGTATTCGGGGCCGAGGCCGCGGACGGTGACGAACGAGCCCTCGCCGTTCGACCGGTCGATCGACACGCCGGTGATGCGCTGGAGCGATTCGGCGAGGTTGGTATCGGGGAACTTGCCGATATCCTCCGCCGAGATCGCGTCGACGATGCCCTGGCCGTCGCGCTTGATGTCCGCGGAGGCGCGCAGCGAGGCGCGGATGCCGGTCACGACGATGTCGCCGGTGGTATCCGGTGCATCCGACGGCGTCGCGGCCTGCGGTTCGATCTGCGCGGGGCCGGTGTTGCCGAGCGTGGCGGCGGCGTCCTGCGCGGCGGCGGCACCCGGCAGGGCGACGAGAGCGGCGGTCGAAACCCCGATGGCGAATTGCGAAAGCAGGCGAGCCCTGACGCGGCGCATGGTAATCCTCCCCGATGACAGGCGCGGCGATCCCGCGCTCTTGAGAACGTTCACTTCACGGATAAGCCGTTGTCTGTCAAGCGCATCCTGTCGAACGACCGTCGCCGTTGTGAACGTTCTCTTAATATGCTTTGAAGAGCGTCATGCCTGCAAAGGGCGACAGGCCGGCGCGGCGAATGCGTCGGCGACGGGAGGATTGCATGAAGCGGTTTTGGAAGACGTGTGCCTCGGCGATGGTATTGGCGACGGTCGTGCTGACGGCCGGTGCACCCGCCGCGGGCGGTCGCGTGGACGGGGCGGCACCGGCGCAGGCGACGGCGGCGCGGGCGCGTGCCGATGCGATCGTCGCGCGGATGACAATCGACGAGAAGATCGCGCTGCTCCACGGGCTGTTCCCGCCGATGGCGGCGGGCAAGTCGGCCAATGAGCTGATCCCGTCGGCCGGCCATATCGACGGCATCGCGCGGCTGGGCGTGCCGCTGGTGCGCGAAAGCGACGCGTCGCTCGGCGTCGCCAACCAGGTCGAGCAGCGTAAGGGCGACGTCGCCACCGCGCTGCCGTCCGGTCTCGCCACCGCGGCTAGCTTCGATCCCGCCATCGCCCGGGCCGGCGGCACGATGATCGGTGCCGAAGCGCGCGCGAAGCGGTTCAACGTGCTGCTCGCCGGTGGCGTCAACCTGACGCGCGACCCGTGGAACGGACGCAATTTCGAATATCTCGGCGAGGACCCGTTGCTCGCGGGGACGCTGGCCGGCGAGCATATTGCGGGGGTGCAGAGCAACCGCATCGTCTCCACCGTCAAGCATTTCGCGCTCAACGCGCAGGAGACCGGGCGCACCGTCGTCGATGCGCGGATCGGCGAGGCGGCGTTCCGGATGAGCGACCTGCTCGCCTTCGAGATCGCGATCGAGAAGGGCCAGCCGGGATCGGTGATGTGCGCCTACAACAAGGTCGGCGGCGACTGGGCGTGCGAGAACGGCCATCTGCTCAACGACGTGCTGAAGCGCGACTGGGGCTATCACGGCTGGGTGATGAGCGACTGGGGGGCGGTGCATTCGACGGTGAAGGCGGCGAACGGCGGGCTCGACCAGCAATCCGGGCAGGAGCTGGACAAGGCGATCTATTTCGGGGCGCCGCTCAAGGCGGCGGAGGCGGCGGGGCAGGTGTCGGGCAAGCGGCTCGACGACATGGTCGCACGCTATCTGACCGGGCTGATCGCGACCGGCGCCTATGACACGCCGGTCCCCGCCACCGCGCAGACCCCGCCCTATGCCGCGCACGCCGAGGTCGCGCAGCGCGCCGCCGAGGCGGGCATCGTGCTGCTCAAGAACGAGGGCGACGTGCTGCCGATCGCGCGCAGTGCGAAGCGGATCGTGGTGATCGGCGGCAATGCCGACGTCGGCGTGCTGTCGGGCGGCGGCTCGTCGCAGGTGCGCTCGGTCGGCGGCGCGCCGGTCGAGATCCCGCTCGCCACCGGCGGATCGGCGTCGTTCGCGCGGATCACCTATCACGCCTCCTCGCCGCTCGCCGCCTTGCGCAAGGCGCTGCCGGGGGCGCAGGTGACGTGGGTGGACGGCCGCAACTTCAACGCGACGATCGACGCGGCGAAGGGCGCCGATCTGGCGATCGTCTTCGCCACGCAATGGACGACCGAGGCGGAGGACGTGCCCGACCTGCGCCTGCCCAACCAGCAGGACGCGCTGATCGCCGCGATCGCCGCCGCACAGCCGCATACCGTCGCGGTGATGGAGACCGGCGGCCCCGTGCTGATGCCGTGGATCAAGGCGGTGCCCGCGGTGGTACAGGCCTGGTATCCCGGCCAGCGCGGCGGCGAGGCGCTGGCGGCGATCCTGACCGGCGCGGTCAATCCGTCGGGGCGGTTGCCGATCACCTTCCCCGCCGACGCCTCGCAGCCGCCGCGCCCGCGGCCCGTCGGGCTCGACCGCCTGACCGGGCTGGAGGCGGAGGCCGCGGCCAATCCGGCGGTGGCATCGCAGAAGACGCTGGAAAGCTTTCCGGCGGACTATGTCGAGGGCGCCGACGTCGGCTATCGCTGGTATGAGAAGAAGGGGCTGACGCCGCTGTTCCGCTTCGGCCACGGGCTGAGCTACACCAGCTTCGCCTATCGCAATCCGGTGGTCACCGGCGGCGCGCGGCTGAGCGTGACGTTCGACGTCGTCAATACCGGCCAGCGGGCCGGTGCCGACGTGCCGCAGATGTACGTGGCGCGCGAGGGCGGAGGGGCGCGCGAGGACGGGGGCACGCCGATGCGGCTCGCGGCGTTCACCCGCGTGACGCTGAAGCCGGGCGAGACGCGCCGCGTGACGCTGACCGCCGAGCCGCGCATCGTCGCCGACTATGACACGAACTTGCCGGGCTGGCGGATCGCGGCGGGGCGCTATCGCGTGGCGCTGGCCCGCGACGCGGGCGACCGCACGATCGTGTCGAGCGCGACGCTGCAGGCGACGACGATGAAGCCGTAGGGAAACAACGAGGCAAAGCATAAGGTTGTCGCCGGGAGGCATCGCGGGCAGGATCGCCGCGCCACGATGCCTCACGCCACCGCCACCTTGCCCAGCCGCCTGTTCCTGATCGTCTTCGCGCTGGCGAACGTCGGCGGGGTGATCGCCTATCTGCCGCTGCTGACGCTGCTGCTGCCGCTCAAGGTGGAAGCGCTGAGCGGTGCGGCGCGGATCGGGGTGTTCACCGCCTGCATCACCGCGGGCGCATTGTCGGCGAGCGGCGCCAACGTGCTGTTCGGCTGGCTGAGCGATCGCTCGCTACGCCGCGGCGGCGGCCGGCGGCGGTGGATGGTCGGCGGCATCGTCGCCACCGCGGCGAGCTATGCCGCGGTGGCGTTCGCCCAGACGCCGGTCGCGCTCGTCGCCGCGATCGTCGTCTTCCAGTTCGCCGTCAACGCGCTGCTCGCCCCGATGATGGCGATCATGGCGGAGGAGGTGCCCGACGCGCAGAAGGGCATCGCCGGCGGGCTGCTGTCGCTCGGCAGCCCGGTGGCGTCGGCCTTCTCGGCGATGCTGGTCGGCAGCGCGATCCTGCCGGAGGCGGCGCGGCTTGCGCTGGTGCCGGCGGTCGTCGCCGCCTGCGTGCTGCCGCTGCTGCTCGTGCGCGGCGCGCCCTCGGCGGCGGTCGTGGTGCGGACGCCGGTGCCGTCGTCGCGGCGCGACCTGGTGATCGCCGGCCTGTCGCGCTTGCTGGTGCAGGTCGCCGCAGTCGTGACGCAGGCCTATCTGCTCTATTATTTCGAGAGCATCGTCGATGGTGCGGCGCGCGTCGATCTGCCGGCGCGGATCGGCGGCCTGCTGGTCCTCGTCTTCGTGATCCCGTTGCCGATCGCCGTGCTGCTCGGCCGCCTCTCGGACCTGACGGCGCGGCGCAAGCCGTTCCTGCTGATCGCCGCCGCCGTCGCGGTCGCGGGGCTGCTCGGCATGGCAGCGGCGCGGGACTGGACCGGCGGCGCGATCGCCTTCGGCGTCTACGTTACCGGTTCGTCGGTGTTCGTCGCGCTCCACGCCGCCTTCGCGATGCAGCTGCTGCCCAATCCGGCGCATCGCGGACGCGACCTCGGCCTCTTCAACCTCGCCAATACGCTGCCGTCGCTGCTCGGCCCGCCGCTGACCTGGATGCTCGCGGCGCCGCACGATTTCACCGCCGTCCTGCTGCTGCTCGCCTTCCTCGCCGGCTGCGGCGGGCTCGGGATGCTGCGCGTGCGGGCGTGGCAGTGACCGTCGTCGCACGTCATCCGCGCGTGCCGAAGCCCGGTTGGCGATGCGCTGGACGGCGTGATATGTCGCCGATACGCTGCGATCGCATGTCCCGCTTCTCCTCCCTCGTCGTGGTGGCGACGCTCGCCGGTTGCTCGCCGACCGCGGCGGTCGAGGGGCCGGTCGCGCTCGGCCATACCGCGCTGGTCGGCGGGCCGCGGGTACGGCCCGATCATGTTGTTGAGGACAGCCGCTGCCCGATCGGCACCCGCTGCGTCTGGGCGGGCCGGGTGGTGGTGCGCGCCACCGTGTCGGGCGGCGCGTGGTCGAGGAGCGTCGACCTGATCCTGGGCGTGCCGGTCGATGTCGCCGACGGCAAGCTGACGCTCACCGCGGTGACGCCGGCGCGCAGGGCGGGCCAGTCGGCGAAGACGACGCCGTCGCGCTTCACCTTCGCCTTCCAGGGCGGGCTGTAGCGGGAAACGCCCGTTAACTAGGTCATTTTACCGGATAATCAGTTCCCTGCGCCTATCCTTCGCGCGACGGACATGCCGTCGAGGGGGATCTTCATGCGGTGCTTGCACATCTTGGCGCTCGGCTGCGCCTTGCCGACGATCGCGGCGGCGCAAAATGCGCCCGCCGACGTGGTGATGGTGCCGGCGCATACCCAGATCGCCTTCCGCCTCGACGAGGAGGTCAGCTCGCAGCGCGCCCGCGTCGGGCAGCTCGTGCCGGTGTCGGTCGCGCGCGACGTGATCGTCGACGGTGCAGTGCTGATCCCGCACGGCGCGGCGGGCACCGGCCTGGTCACCGCGCGCACCGGCAAGGGCGCGTTCGGCAAGTCGGGCAAGGTCGATATCGCGCTGCGCTCGGTGGAGATCGCCGGGCGGCAGGTCGCGGTCACCGGCCGCTTCCACGCCGCGGGCGAGGGCCGCGCCGGCGAGACGGTCGGCTCGATCCTCATCGGCGGCGTCGTCGCGGGCGCGTTCGTCACCGGACGGCACGCGGTGTTCGAGGCGGGTCGCGAGTTCGTCGCCTACACCACCGATGCCGCCAGCATCCCCAAAGCCGCGGTCCGGCCGGTGCGGCCGGCGCCCGTCCTCGTCTATGCGAGCGCCCTGCCCGCGCGCGCGGGGGCGTATCGGACGCCGATGCCGGTGCAACTGGTCGACATGCCCGGCGACGCCGCCACCGGTTCGTCCCGCTTCGACACGATGCAGCAGCTCGATCGCCGTATCGCCCAGGCGCAGCCGATCCGCGGCCGCGACGCGCGGCAGGGCTGGACGATCAGCGACTGAGCCGGCGCGGCGTCACAGCCCGAGGCGCAGACCCAATGCAAAATAATGCGGCCCCGCGTTGCCCTTCAGGCTGATCGCCGGCAGCAGCGGTAGCGCCACCGTACCATAAGGGCGCAGGTCGTCGCCGGCGCGAATGCCGGCGCCGACCGTCGCGACGAGGGGAATCGCATAGGTCGCCTCGATCCGGCCATAAGGTTTGACCGCATCGTCGTCGCCGCGATCGACGAGCGCGCCGACCATCGGCGTCAGGCGGAAGCCCGCCGCCCCGAAGCCGTAGCCGGCGCCCAATTCGCCGCCCCAGCGGCCATCCGCGCGCGCACCATTGGCTTCCAGCACGATCTGCGCCGACGCCGGCGCGGCGCTGGCGAGGGCGGCGGCGATGGCGCCGCCGATCAATGGGATTCGGGTCATACGCTCTCCGTACGGATCGCCGGACCGGCGACGTGGCGGGCTCTACGAACCGGCGGCGGCCGGCACAAGCCGCGACCATGGCCGCGCCCGCCGCATGTCGAGCCGGCAGAGGCCGTGCAGACGATGGCGCCGCGCATAAGCGGCGACGCGCGCGTCATAGTCCGTCGCCAAGGGGCTGGCGAAATCCCAGTCGGGCGGGTTGAACGTGGAGATGCCGTTGATCGTCGGCACCCGCCACAGTTCGGCGAGCAGCATCGCATCGGCGTTGTGCGGATAGAGGCCCTGCTTGAAGGCGCTGAGGTACAGCGGCTCGTCGCGCCGTGTGACCACGGCGTAGAAGCTGGCACAGGCGGCGGGCGGCGGCGGGATGGCCGACACGGCGGCCTGCTGTTCGTCGTGGTGCAGCTGGGCCGGCGTTTCGGCGCTCAGATTCTCGGCGACGAGCAGCACGGCGAAGGTCGCGGCGAGCCACGGCCGCGACCGGGCCAGCCGCGTCGCCCGCTGTCGCCAGACGGCGACGACGAGCAGCAGGAAGGGCAGCACCAGCCAGAGCTGGTAGCGCGACACCACGCGCAGCCCCTTGCCGCCGGGTACCAGCGCGTACACCAGGCCCCAGGGCGACACCGACCAGAATTGCAGCGTGAGCAGCCAGCCGATGATCGTCGCGAGCGCGAAGGCGCGCAATTCGCGCGATACCGGCAGGCCGTCGATCCGGCGGCGGACGATGATCTGCCATGCGGCGGTGACGACCAGCACGAACAGGATCGGCGGGATGCCGGTTTCATGCTCGCCGCCGAGCACGCGCCGGGGCAGCATCGGGTCGGCGGGCATTTCGGCGTGGATCAGCGCGAACAACGGCCGGAACAGCCAGCCCCACAGGTAATTGTCCGGCCCGACGTTGATCATGTCGATCAGCGGCGTGACGAGATAGCCCAGCATCTCCTCATAGGGGTGACCGCCGGTTTCGCCTGCCTTGGGAAGGTAGATGGCGAGGAACGGCAGGACGAGGATCGCGAACGCGCCCGTGCCGCAGAGCAACGTCGCGGCATGGCGGCGGGCCAAAGCGAGGGCGGCGGCGGGACGCCAACGGTCGCTCAGCACGCACCAGCAGGCGACGAACAGGGCGGCGGAAAAAATTGTGAACCAGGCCATGTAATAGGCGGTGAGCAGCCATGCCGCGATCAGCGCCGCCAGCGCGACGGCGAGCGTCCGCGCGCGACCGCGGCGCCCGTCCTGTTCGGCGCGCACGGCGGCGATCGCGAGCATCATCGCCACCGGCAGCAGGGCGACGCTTTGCAACTGCACGTGCACGGCCTGCAGCGAGATGCCGCTCGCCACCGTCCACAGCAGCGCGACCAGCGTCGCCGCAACGCGCCCCCAGCCGAGCGTCCGTGCGACCAGCAGATAGGCCGCGACGAAGCCGATCGTCTTGAAGGTCAGGACGTTGAGCGTGTCGGCATGGAAGGGATCGGCGAACAGCCGCCAGAAGGAGTAACTGAGCCCATACAGCAGATAGCCGTCGTTATAGCCGAGCGTGCCGCGATACGGATGGAAATAGCCGGTGGTGTCCCAGGCGGCGGCGCCGTCCAGCACGTTGCGCCAGTGTTCGAGGATGCTGATCTCGATCACCGCATCGCCGCGATCGCCGAAGCCGAGATCGAAGCCGCTGAGGATCGGGACGCGGAAGAACAGCAGCATCGCGACGACGAACGCGCCGGCGACCATCGCCCGATGCGCCAGCCGATCGCGGCCGGACGACCGGTCGCGCGCATCCGTCACGGCATTGGCGTCGGCGACGTCGGCACGGTCCATCGCCTCCGCCTAATTGTGGCGGTGGGTGCTGTCCAGACGGGCGTGCGCCGGCACGCCCGGCGATCAATAAGTGACGGCCTTCACCATCAACCCGGTCTTGACCTTGTAGGCGACGGGGCGGGCGGGATCGATCGTCTGCGACCAGGTCGCGCCGGCATAGAGCCGCTTGGCGGGGAGCGGGCGGCAGTCGCCGCCGGCGGCGGTGCATTGCCGGCCTTCGTACAGTTCGACGCTGGTGCTGCCGGTGTTGGTCAGGGCGAGCGTCGTGCCGTCGCGACGGCCGGCGACTTCGCCGGCCATCACCGCGGGGCGGACGATGACCAGCATGTCGTAGCCGACCAGCACCTTGAGCGCCGACCCCGCGGCCGAGACATCGCCCGCCACCGGCTTGACGGTGACTCGATAGACGCGATCGCGCGCCGCGCGCGGCGCCACCGCGGCGATGCGGATCAGCTTGCGCTCGCCCGGTTCGAGGATCATCTTCTGCGGCGTCACCAGCAGGCCGCTTTCGGCCGGATCGGCGCTGGCGACACGCCGCTCCGCCGGGGTGCCGGGATCGACGATGCTCGCGGGTTCGGCGACGACGTACATGCGCTCGGCCCCGGTGTTCCACGCCTCGACATCGGCGCGCGGCGGCCCGGCGGGCGTGAGGTCGACGACGACCTGGCTGAGCACGAGATTGGCGGCGGCGGGCTGGGCGGCCAGGCCGACGACGGCGACGGCGGCGGTCGCGAGGCTCCGGCGCATCCGGGTCATGGTCATGATCCTCTCCTTCTTCACGGCCGCAGGTCGGCGATCTGGTTGACGAACGACGCGCCGACGCAGGCGAGCGTTCCGAGCGCGGCATAGCCGTCGGGCGTCGCCGCGGCGTGGACCGGCAATTGGCAGGACCGGCCGTCGGGCGCCTGGATCTTCAGCACGGCATTGCGGATCGTCTCGATCTGGAAATAGCCCGCGGCATCGGTGTCGCCGATCGCGCCGGCAGCGTGGATCGCCGCATTGGCGACCGGCGTGCCGTCGTGCCACAGCAGCCGCCCGAACATCGCGACGACGTGGCGCGTCTTCCATTCGAGCCGCGCGACGGTGCCGGGATAGACGCTCACCTTTCGCGTGCCGCCATCCAGATGCATCAGTTCCTCGCCGGTCGAGCGCAGGCGCACGGCATATTGGCGATAGGCCGGCACCGACACCGCCAGCGTCTCGCCGAGCCGGACGGTGCCGCGCGTGCCATTGTCGACCAGCACCTCGAACGGGGCGCCGGCGGCGCCCTTGCGGCGGGGCTCGCCATCCTCCTGCACCGAGACGACGATGATCGCGTCGTTGCGCTCGCGGCCTTGCAGGACGAGCGCGCGATGCGTCGCCGCGGCGGTCGTCTGGAAGCCGAAACTATATTGGGTGGCGCCGTTGCTGCCCGCGAGCGGCTGCGCGACATCGGCATAGAGCGCGGCGGCGCGGGTGCGCAGATCGGCATGGCCGCGCGCCAGCGTGCCGCCGACCTCGCGCTCCACGCCGCCCGACAGCGCCAGCTCGCCGCCGAGCACGCGATCGCGCTGCCACGCCCCGGCGATGCCGCCGACCGCCGCGACGCCGCGCTGCGTGCCGCCGACATCGCTGGCGCGCAGGCCGGCGCTGGCGCTCCACGCGGCGGTGCCGCGCAGCCGCTGGAGGCTGATGCCGAGGAACGCCGCGCGCCCCTGGTTCGTGATCGTCGCGTCGCCACGCACCGTCACCTGCAAGCCGCCGCGCTGGATCAAGGGGATGGTGAGGCTCGGCCCGAGGCCGTAGGAGGCGCGCGCACGCTGATCCCGGCGGTAGAAACCCGACAGGGCGAACTGGCCGCGGGGTAGCGCATAGTTGATCGTGCCGTTGACCTGGGTGAAGCCGCCGGTCGAGACGCGCGCCGCCGGGTCGGCGCGGAGGATCATCGCGGTCGCGACGCTGTCGCCGAGCGGGATCAGCGGCCGTCCCCCCGGGCTCCACACCCGCCGCAGATCGACCGCATAATTGAGCCGCGCGGTGCCCGACGAGGTGGCCTGGGCCAGCATGCCGAACTGGCCGTGGAGCGAGGCGAGTCCGGCGGCACGCCATTGCGCGGCATGGCCGAGCCAATAGCCGCCCAGTTCGATCAGTGCGTTGCGATCGGTGCCGAGCACGGTCGCGTCGAGCGCGAGCTGCGGCGTCAGCCGGCGCGCGACGCCCGCTTCGTAGAAGGGCGTGCGCGACGTCGCGATGAAGGTGCCGACGCGGTCGTTGGCGAGCAGCCCGGCATAAGCGAAGACGATCGGGTCGCCGATCGCCGCGATCGCGGCGTTCTTGGTGAAGAAGCGGCGCTCGTCGCGCACCGCGACGCCGGCCTCGGTGACGTGCAGCACCAGTTCGTAGGCGCCGTCCGGCAGGCTGGAGGTGTCGAGCGCCTGATTGCCCGCGTCATAGGTTCGCGAGGTCAGCAGCCGGCCGTCGCGCAGCACGTCGACGCGCGCCCGCGCCGCCAGCGAGACGACGAGCGGACTGCCGGCGATCAGCGTACGGTCGAGCCGGGTATCGATCTGGCTCTGCACGCCGACGCCGAGGATACGCCGCCGGCCGGTGAGATCGATCCCCGGCGTCCATTGCACGCCCGCCGCATAGCGATAGCCGGGCGTGTCGAGCTCGGCCGCCAGCGTATCGGCGAGCAGGCCGTAGCGCGACGAATAGGACATCTCGCTGCGCAAGCGGGCATGGCCGTAGCCGAGGATGGCGCGGTTGAGCACCGTGTAATCGACATAGCTGCCGCTGCCCGCGACGGTGCCGCCGATCTGGTCGACCAGCGACAGGCGCGCCTCGGGCGGCGGCAGATAGCGGCGCTCGCTCGCCGGATGCACCGCCAGCAGCCTCGGATTGAAGAAGAGATCGATACGGAAGCGTGCCGCGTCGAGGATCACGCCGGCATCGGCGGGCGTCAGCGTCCGGCAGCTCGCCGGATCGGCATCGGCCGGGCAGACCAGCCCGGGATGCGCATCGAGATCCGGCGCGGCGAGCGCGGCGCGCGCGGTGGCGACGTCGACCAGATCGGGGACGAGGGCGAGCAGCGCGTCGACCTCGAGAAGGGTGACCCGGCCCGAACCGTAGCGCAGCCGCGTCTGGCCGATCACGCGGCCGCCGACGAAGACGTCGACCATCGCCTCCTGCGGCTTGAGCAACTGGTCGAAGCCGGCCGGCGCGCCGACGTGGAGCTGCGGCGCACCCGCCGGTCGATCCGCACGCGCGCCCGCGGACCAGCAGAGCGCCGCCGCGGCGGCCAGCGCCAGTCGCCAGCCCCTTCTGGGACGGCACCGGGGAACGGAAGCGCCGGACATGGCGTCGCGCCGCTATTCGGCCGCGATCAGCAGCGTCAGCGTGCCCGTATAGGGACCCGCCGTCGCCTTGCTCAGCTCGCTCGACCGCAGCAGGACGATCAGGCTGGCGCTGTCGTTGCCGAGCACGCAGCCGAGATTGAGGCCGAGGCCGGTCGTCGTCAGTCCGGTGGTGGCCACCCCGGCGACCAGCGCGGTACCGGTCGCCCGGCCCGGCGTGCCGCTCCATTGCACCTCATAGGCCAAAGGCGCACCGGCGCCGGCGAGCGTGAAGGCGCGGTTGGTGCCGCTGCCGCTCGCGACCACATTGTAGCGGCCGAGCACACCGGACGAGGAGATGCACACGTCCTTGCTGCTGCTGATGTCCGCATCGACCCCGACCGTGCCGAAGGCGAAGTCGGCGAGCCGGGTGATCTGGACCTGCTGCGCGGCAGCGGGCGCGGCGCCGGCGAGCGCGACGGCCAGCATCATGCCGCCGGACCGGGCGCGCGGACATCCGATGGCCACGCTCCCGCCGTCCGTCAGAGCGGGTTGACGAGCAGCGTCAGCGTGCCTGTGTAGCTGGTCAGCGACGGCATCGCCTGCAACTGCGACTGCGCGATGGTGACGATCAGGCTCGACGTCGAGCTGGGCGTCGTCGCGCAGGTCGGCACCGCGGCGGTCGAGACGAAGCCGCTCGACGCGGTCGATGCGACCAGCGCGGTGCCGGACGTCTGGCCCGAGCTCTGGTTCCACTGCACGGCATAGGTCACCGGCGTCAGCGCGCCCGAGGCGAGGGTGAACGCGCCGCCGGTGCCGCTGCCCGTCGCGGTGATCGTATAGCCCTTGGTCGCGGTGTTGCTCCACACGCAATTGTTCTGCGCGCTCAGCGCTTGGGCGTTGGGCTCGGCATTGGCGAAGCTGATGTCGCTGAGGCCGGTGATCTGCACGCGGCTCGGCACCGAGACGGTGATCTGGACGCTGCCCGTCGACGTCGCACCGAGCGCGCCGTTGGTCGCGGCCGCAGCCGGCGTCGCGGCGAGCGCGGTGAGACCGAGCAACGCCGCCGCGCGACCCGGCAGGAACTTTCCGAAAGCAATGATGTTGAGCTTCATGTTGCGCCACCCAAGTTGACCGACGATCAAAGTGCCGGTGAATGTGCCGCTGGACCGCTCGATTGCTCGAACTGTCCGAATAGTTCGGCGTTGATCCGCTGATCTCATGGCGCCGTTAACATTGCGTGTAACATTTTAACCACTTTGATGTGGGTTATGGGCGATTAGAACCACAACTGTTCTATGGGAACGGCGGTTTTATCTATCGTATATGATATCGTGGTGCGGTTGTGGTCGGGTCGCGCGGTTCGGGCGGTCCGATCATGCCGGGAACCTCATCGGCGCTGCGGAATTGTTGGGGCAGCGAGTGGGCGAACGCCCCGTGTCATCGATCTGAGGACATTATGAATCGTATCAAGCTGGGCCTGTTCGGGGCCGCCCGTCCGTCGAGCGTATCGGCCGACCTACAAGCGCCGAGCGACGCGCGCACCATCGAAGCGCAGGACCGGCTCGCTGGCCTGACCCCGGTCGAGATCGCCACCGCGGAAGCCTTGTCGCGCAGCGACGGCGTCGCGCTCGCCGCGCGCTGACGCGGGGTGGGGTCAACGTTGGTCGCCGCCGTGACCCCAAGACCTTAGTCCGTCACCCCGGGCTTGACCCGGGGTCCCGCTTCTTCCCGATCGACACGTTCAAGATGCAGCGGGACCCCCGATCAAGTCCGGGGTGACGAGGCTCGATGTGGCGGGGTCGCGACCGCGACGAACGTCGCTCCGGCCGCGCGTCGACCGCTTCCGGTCATTCGACCAAGAAGCCCTCGGGTGGCGTGCGGGTGATGAAATGGCCCTTCACGCCCGCGGGCCATTGCTTGAACGCGACCTGCCCGGTGTCGCTGGCGGAGTAGAGCGCGGCATAATCGAGGATCGCGCGCGCCGCTGCCGCGTCCGGAGTGAAACGGCCGAGGACGTAGCCGACCTTGCCGGGCGCGCGCAGGTGGACGGTGCAGAAATCGGCGCAGGCGAAAAGGCACGGCATCTCCTGTACCGCGACGCCGGCATAAGCGGGATCGGCAGCGCGTGCCGCATGGAGCGCCGCGACGAGCAGCGCGCCGCCGCGACGGCCGTCGCCATCCTCGCGTGCGTCCGCGGTCAGGCGGCAGGTACTGCATGCGACCACGGCGGGCCCGGCGGCGACGGGGGTGAGCTTCATCGCGCGACCCGGCGGTGTCCGTCCCGCACCGTCCGCTCCGCGGCGCGGCCGAACAGATCGGCGGCGACCAGCCAGAACAGCGCCTGCGTGCCGATCGCGGCGAGGCGGAACTGCCAGAGCAGCGTCGCCGGGAAGCGCGCCGGCACCTCGTCGATCATCGGCAGCAGCCGCTGCACCAGCGCCACCGTTCCGGCATAGATGCCGATCGCGATCAGCAGCCGGTCGAGCCCGGCGATGCGGCCGGCGAGGCGGCGATAGCTCCACAGCGCCAGGGTCGCCGCCGCCACCGACAGCGCGAGCATCGCGAAATAGGCGGCGGTGCGCAGCCGCACCGTCTCGTGCAGCCCGACCGCGGGCGGGGTCGGCGGATATTTGATCGCCGGCACCAGCACGATCGCGACGAAGGCGGCGAGCGCGAGCAGCAGCGCTAGGCTGCGCGGCCCGACCCGCGCGACCCGGCCGTACAGCCCGGCGAAGACGATCGCGAGCAGCCCGCCGAGCGCGGTGCCGTACAGGCCCATCGCCGTGTAGAGGCCCCAGGTCTTCTGCGTCGTGCGGCTGACCAGTTCCTCGTCCGCCATCGCGTGCGCGGCGTTATGCGCCTCCAGCGCGACCGCGGCGTCGATCTGCGGCTCGGCGAACAGCAGCGCGAAGGTGGCGGCGACCAGCGCGCCGATCAGTCCGGCGAGCATTCCCCGCCAGAGTAAAGTCCTCATCATGACCGTGCGTCCGTCGGGATCAGTGACAGGGGAAGCCGAGCAGGTGGCGGCCGTCGTGGACATATTCGTGGACGTACATGCCGTCGAACAGCGCGAAGGCGCCCTGTTCGGTGCTGACGAAATACAGCAGGATCAGCGCGACGACCGCGGCGAACACCGCCCAGGGGGCGATGTCGGCGAGCGGGATGTGCGTGGTGCCGACGGGAAGAAACGCGTCGTCGAAGGCGGCGGTGGTGCCGGACATCAGTCAGTCTCCTGCCGGGAAAGCGCGCCCGGATGGGGTGGAGGCGCCGGGCGGGGTCTGACTCTCGACAGGCTGGCGCCCGGCGATCACAGTGGCGCGACCGCGCCGGATTTCCACCGGCTTCCCGCCCGGCTCCGATCCGCCATGCTGTGGACGCGGGGCGGGGATGCGTCAACCGATCAGGAGATCCCGCCCGATGCCGACCCGCCTCGTCCTGCTCTGCGCCGGTGCCACCGCGGCGACGCGCGCGGCGCGCTTCGCCGATCCGGCCGAGCCGCTCGACGCCGGCGGCCGCGCCAAGGTGCTGGCGCTCGACCTTGCCGGGGCGGCGGCCGCGCGCTGCTGGGTCAGCCCGGCGGCGGCGGCGCGCGAGACCGCCGCACTGATCGGTGTCGCCGCCGAGGAGGCACCGGCGCTCCGCGACATCGATGCCGGCGCATGGACGGGCCGCAGCGTCGAATCGCTTGCGCCCGCGGCGGTCGCGGCGTGGCTGGCGGCACCCGAGGCGGGCGCGCCGGGCGGCGAAAGCATGGCGGCGGTACGCGCGCGGGTCGGGCCGTGGCTCGACGGGCTGGGCGAGGGGCGTGTGCTGGCGATCAGCCATGCCGCGGTGCTGCGCGCGGCAATCGCGCACGCGCTCGACGTGCCGGTGGCGGCGACGCTGGCGATCGACGTCGCGCCACTGTCGATGGTGGTGCTGTCGCGACACGGCCGCTGGCGGGTGCAGGAGCTGCGCCGCGGCTGAGGCGTCAGCGCTCGACGATGCGGTCGGCGAGCGGTTCGCGCGCCTGCCAGCCGCGGCGCGCCAGTTCGGGGGTGGCGGCGGGTGCCTCGGGATAGCCGATGCAGAGCAGAGCGATCAGCGTCCACTCCGCCGGTACGTCGAGCAGGGCGGTGACATAGGTCGGATCGAGGATCGAAACCCAGCCGAGGCCGATGCCGCGCGCGCGGGCGGCGAGCCACAGCGTATGGATCGCCATGACGGTGGAATAGCGCAGCATCTCCGGCATCGTCGCGCGGCCGAGGCCGTGGCCGGCGGCGGGCGCCTCGTCGCTGAACACCGCGAGCAATTCGGGCGCCTCGCGTAGCCCGTGCAGCTTGAGCCGGGCATAACGCGCGCGGCGCTCGGCGTCGGGCAGCCGGTCGGCCGCCGCGGCGCTGGCGGTATCGACATGCGCGGCGAGCGTCTCGCGCAGGCCGGGCGAGCGCAGCCGCACGAAGCGCCACGGCTGGGCGTTGCCGACCGAGGGCGCCAGCGCCGCGGCGGCGAACAGCGCCTGCATCGCCTTCTCCGCCACCGGATCGCGGCGGAAATGGCGCACGTCGCGGCGCCAGTGGAGCAACAGGTCGAGCCGGTCGCGGAACGCCGCGTCGAAAGCGGGTGCGGTCACGCGGCCGTCCGGCGCAGGAGATAGGTGTCCATGATCCAGCCGTGGTCCGCACGCAGCGCCGCACGCCGCGCGACGATCGCCGCGCCGGTGTCGGCGAGCGGACCGGCGGCGAGTGCCTGCTGCGGCATGCCGAGATAGGCGCCCCACCAGATCGTCACGCCGGCGGGGTCGAGCGTCGTGAACGCACAATCGCCGTCGAGCATCACCGCCAGCGTGTCGATGTCCGCCGGCCAGCCGCTCGCGCGCAGCCGGCGGCCGGTGGTGACGAGCACCGGCGCGGCGAGCGTGTTGAGCGGGATGGCATGCGCGGCGGTAAGCGCCTGCAGGCTGGTGATGCCGGGCACCACCGTGACCGTCAGCGCCATGCCGCCGCGGCGCAGGCGCGCGGCGATCCGCAGGCTGCTGTCGTAGAGCGAGGGGTCGCCCCAGACGAGCAAGGCGAGCCGCCCGCCGGCGGGCAGGTTGGTGGCGATCGCCCCGGCCCAGGCGGCGGTGATGGCGTCGTGCCAGTCGCGCACCGCCCCAAGATATGGGCCGAGATAGGGGCCGTCCGCGGCGCGTTCGGGCAAATCGAAGACCACGACGCGCGTCGTGTCGGTCAGCACCTCGGCGCAGAGCGCGCGGCGCAGGTCGAGGAGATCGGCGGCTTCGGCGCGCTTGCGCGGCAGCAGGATCAGGTCGGCGGCGCGCATCGCGCGTTCGGCGGCGCGGGTGAGATGATCGGGATTGCCGGTGCCGATGCCGATGAGGTCGAGGTGGATCACGCCTCCTCCATCAACGGGCCGTAGAGGATCAATGCCGGTGCCTCCGACACGGTCGCGCGCAGGCGGTCGGCGAGCGCGGCGACGGTGGTGCGGGTCAGCCGCTGGTCGGGGTGGCCGACGTTCTCGGCGAACAGCGCCGGTGTATGGGGTGGCAGACCGTGCGCGACGAGATCGTCGGCGAGCGCCGGAAAGGTGCGTTTGGGCATGAAGACGACGGTGGTCGCGTCGGGATCGGCGAGCGCCGCCATGTTGCGCGCCTGCGGCAGCGTGCCGGTTACGTCGTGGCCGGTGACGAACTGGACGCGCCGCGCCGACAGCCGCCGGGTCAGCGGGATCGCCGCCGCCGCCGCCGCGGCGCTTGCCGAGCTGATGCCGGGGACGATCTCGAAGCCGATCCCCGCGTCGCGCAGCGCGACGATCTCTTCCTCGAGCCGGCCGAAGATCGCGGGATCGCCCGATTTGAGGCGGACGACGCGCGCGCCGGTCGCCGCATGCGCGACGAGCAAGGCCGAGACGTGGCTTTGGCTCGGCGAGGGGCGGCCGGCGCGCTTGCCAACCGCGACCAGATCGGCGTCGGCGCGGACGTGACGCAGCACCGGCCCGGCTGACAGATCGTCGAACAGCACGATGTCCGCGGCGCGCAGCCGGTCGACCGCTTTCAGCGTCAGCAACTCGGGGTCGCCCGGTCCCGAGCCGACGAAGGAGACGAAGCCGCTCATCCCACCGCCGCGATCAGGTGGAAGAAGGTGCCCGACACGCGGCCCCGGTACGATCCGGTGTCGGCGAGCTCGGTCCCCTCCGCATCGGTGACCCGCGCCAGCGCGGCGTCGGGCTGATCGAGGATCGTCGAATAATGGAATTCGTGCCCGGCGAGCGTCGTCCCCGCCGGCAGCGCGGCGAGCGGCGCGTGCAGCGCGGCGCGACGATAGCCGAGGTGCATCCGCCGCCGTTCGTAGCTGGTGACGAGGCCGAGCAGCCCGGCCATGCGGTGGCGCACGCCGGCGGCATCGATCAGCCCCTCGCCGAGCGCCATATAGCCGCCGCACTCGCCGTGGACCGGCCGCGTTTCGGCATGGAGGTGGAGCGCGGCGCGGAACCGCTCCGCCGCGGCGAGGCGGCCGGCGTGGAGTTCGGGATAGCCGCCGGGCAGCCAGACCAGATCGGCGGCGGCGTCCGGCGCCTCGTCGGCGAGCGGCGAGAAGGCCAGGATCTCGGCACCGGCGGCGCGCCAGCCGTCGAGCAGATGCGGATAGGTGAAGGAGAAGGCCGCGTCGCGGGCCAGCGCGATGCGTTGCGCGGGCGGCACCAGCCGCGTCGACGGGACCGGCAGGCGCGTCTCGGCGCCGGCGGCGGCGCGCAGCGCGTCGAGATCGACGTGCTCCGCCAGGAAGGCGGCATAAGCGGCGATGCGCGCGTCGAGATCGGGATGTTCGGCGGCCTGGACGAGACCGAGGTGGCGTTCGGGCAGGTGCAGGTCGGCGCGCCGCGGCAGGCTGCCGAAGACGCGGAGGCCGATCGCCGCCATCCCGACCCGCGCGAGCCGTTCGTGGCGCGGGCTGGCGACGCGGTTGAGGATGACCCCGGCGATCCGCACCGCGGGATCGAAGCGCGCGAAGCCCAAGGCAGTGGCGGCGGCGGATTGCGCCTGACCCGATATGTCGAGCACCAGCACCACCGGCCAGCCCATCCGTGCGGCGATGTCGGCGCTCGCGCCATTGCCGGTCGCGCCCGCGCGGGCGACGCCGTCGAACAGCCCCATCGATCCCTCGGCAAGCACCAGATCGGCATCACCGGCGCGGTCGGCCAGCCCGTCGAGCATCGCCGCCGGCATCGCCCAACTGTCGAGGTTGAACGACGGGTGCCCGCTGGCGGCGCGGTGGAAGGCGGGATCGATATAATCGGGGCCGCTCTTGAACGGCTGCACGGTCAGCCCGGCGTCGGTGAAGGCGCGGAGCAGGCCGAGCATTACCGTCGTCTTGCCGGCGCCCGAGGCGGGCGCGGCGATCATCAGGCCGGGAATGGGGCGGGGCGTCATGCCGCATCGCCTCCGGCGAAGCGCGAGTCCGCCGATTGCGGGCGGAAGCGGCGATCGTAACCGGGCGCATAGAGGCTGCTGTCGCCGAACCCCTCGGCGGCGAGGACGCGGCCGACGAGGATCAGCGCGGTGCGTTCGGGGCCGCCCTCCGCCGCCGCGACGATCGTGGCGAGCGTGGCGCGGACGATGCGCTCGTCGGGCCAGCTCGCCCGCCAGACGATCGCCGCCGGGCAGTCCGCGCCATAATGGTCCGCGAGCTGGGCGGCGACTTCGGCGAGGCGGTGAATCGACAGATGGATGGCGAGCGTCGCGCCGGTCGCGCCGAAGGCCGCGAGCGTCTCCGCCGCCGGCATCGCGCTGGCGCGACCGGAGGTGCGGGTCAGCACCACCGACTGGGCGAGGCCGGGCAGCGTCAGTTCGGCTTCCAGCGCCGCGGCGGCGGCGGCGAAGGCGGGCACGCCGGGGGTGATCGTCACCGGGATGTCCAATGCGCGCAGCCGGCGGAGCTGTTCGCCCATCGCCGACCAGATCGACAGATCGCCCGAATGGAGGCGGGCGACGTCCTGACCCGCCTCGTGCGCGGCGACGATCGCGGCGACGATCTCGTCGAGCGACAGCGACGCGGTGTTCACGATCTGCGCGCCGGGCGGGCAATGGTCGAGCAGCGCGGCGGGCACCAGCGATCCGGCGTAGAGGCAGACCGGCGAGGCGGCGATGCGGTCGCGGCCGCGCAGCGTCAGCAGATCGGGTGCGCCGGGGCCGGCGCCGATGAAATGGACGGTCATGCGGGAATATCCTGTGAGATGGCGAGCGCGCAGGTCGCCATACGGTCCGGCGAGATTCGGCGGGATGTGAGCAGCCGCGCGCCGCGACCGGCGGCGGCGAGCGCGGCGGCCTCGGCGACGCTGCCCGTGCCGCGCGCGGCGAGGCTGGCGCGCGAGCGGGTCGGCGTAACGATGGCGGCGAGCGCATCGGCGGCGATGCCGACCAGCGGCAGGTCGAGCGCGTCGGCCAGCGGTCGGGCGATCGCGAGCCGGTCGGCGGGGATGGCGAGCATCGTCGCGACATGGTCTTCGCTCGCGAAGACGAGCGCGGCGCGCAGCGATGCGGCGGTGGCGCCGGCGCGGCACCCGAAACCCGCGACGATCATAGCGTCACGCTCCACTGGACCAGCGGATAGCTCGACCGCCAGCCGCGGCGACTGCCGAGCGGTACCGCTTCGGCGAGTTCGATGCGCAGCAATTGCCCGCCGCGCCGCGCGTGCCAGCCGGCGAGCAACGCTTCGGATTCGAGCGTCACCGCATTGGCGACCAGCCGCGTGCCGGCGGGCAGGTCGGCCCACAGCTGGGCGAGCAGCGCCTCGCCGAGCCCGCCGCCGACGAACACCGCATCCGGCGGCGACCGGCCGGCGAGTACCGCGGGGGCGTCGCCCTCGACGACGTCGAGCCGGTCGACGCCGAGCGCGGCGGCGTTGGCGCGCGCGCGGGCGGCGCGGACGGGATCGCGCTCGAAGCCGATTGCCCGGGTCGAGGGGCAGGCGAGCAGCCATTCGATCGCGATCGATCCCGATCCGCTGCCGATGTCCCACAGCATCTCGCCGGGCCGCGGCGCGAGTGCCGAGAGCGTCAGCGCGCGCGCCGGGCGCTTGGTGATCTGGCCGTCATGCGCGAACCAGTCGTCGGCGAGGCCGGCGGTGCAAGGCAGGACCGCGCCGTCGCCAGCGAAGGCGATGCCCAGCGCGACGGGATGCGCGATGTCGTCCAGCGCGAGCTCCATCGCGGCGGCGTGGCGGATGCGTTCGCGGGGACCGCCGAGCGCTTCGAGGACGGCGATCCGCGATGCGCCGAAGCCGTGGTCGCTTACATAGCGCGCGGCGGCCAGCGCCGCCTCGCCGTCGCGGACCAGCACGATCGCGCGGGCACCCGGCGCCAGATGCGGGCGCAGCCGCGTCGGCGGCGCGGCGTGGAGGCCGAGACAGGCGGTCTCCTCCAGCCGCCAGCCGAGCCGCGCCGCGGCAAGCGCGAAGGTCGAGGGGGCGGGGTGGGCGAACCATTCGCCGGGTGCGAGATGGCGGGCGAGCGTGCCGCCCGCGCCGAACCAGAACGGATCGCCCGACGCCAGCATCACCACCCGCTGCCCGCGCCGCGCGAGCAATGGCGCGATCCCCGCCTCGAACGGCACCGGCCATGGTTCGACCGGGCAGGCGAGCGGCGGCAGCAGCGCGAGATGACGGCGCGCGCCGGTGACCCATTGCGCTGCGTCGAGCGCGGCACTGCTTGCCGCGGACAGGCCCGCGGGTCCATCCTCGCCGATCCCGACGATCGTCAGCCACGGATTGCCTTCAGCCATGCCCCATCTCCTGATCCTCGGCGGGACGACCGAGGCGAGCGCGCTCGCCGCCGCCTGTGCGGCGCGCGGGGTGGCGGCGACGCTGAGCTATGCCGGACGGACCGCGGCCCCTGCGGCACAGCCGGTGCCGGTGCGGATCGGCGGTTTCGGCGGGGTGGCGGGGCTGACCGCGCATCTCCGGCGGCAGGGCGTCACGCATCTGGTCGATGCCACCCATCCCTTCGCCGCGAAGATGAGCGGCCATGCCGTCGCCGCCGCCACCGCCGCGGGCGTGCCGCTGCTCGCGCTGACCCGCCCGGCCTGGGTGGCGCAGGCCGGCGACCGCTGGACGCACGTACCCGACATCGCCGGTGCGGTGGCGGCGCTCGACGGACCGGCGCGGCGGGTGATGCTCGCGCTCGGGCGGATGCACGTCGAGGCCTTCGCCGCGCGGCCGCAGCATCGGTATCTGCTCCGCTTCGTCGACCGTCCGGACGCGGCTCCGCCGCTGCCGCGATACGATCTGGTGGTCGATCGCGGGCCGTTCACCGTCGCGGGCGACCGCGCGCTCATCGAGCGGCATGGCATCGACCTGGTCGTCGCCAAGAATGCCGGCGGCAGCGGCGCGGCGGCGAAGCTGGCGGCGGCGCGCGACCTCGGCTTGCCGGTGCTGCTGATCGACCGGCCGATGCTGCCGGCGCGCGCCGAGGTGCACGACGTCGCCGCGGTGCTGGCGTGGCTGGGTCATGCCGAGCGCGGCGTATAGAGGATCGGCGCGCCGGTACGCGCGATCAGCCGGGTGCGGCTCGATCCGACGATCACCATCGTGCGCATGTCGGCCATCGCGCCGCGCGCCGCGGGCAGCGGCACGATGCGCAGCGCTTCCTCCGCGGTGGTGACGGCGCGGGCGAAGAGCACCGGGCGATCGTCGCCGCACGCCTCGCGCAGGATCGCGAAGGCGGCGTCGAGCGTATCCGGCCGCGCGCGCGAGCGCGGATTGTAGAAGGCGATGGCGAAATCCGCCTCGGCGGCGAGCGCGAGGCGGCGTGCGATCAGCGGCCAGGGCTTGAGATTGTCGGAGAGGTTGATCGCGCAGAAATCATGGCCGAGCGGCGCACCGGCGCGGGCGCTGGCGGCGAGCATCGCGGTGATGCCGGGCAGCACGCGGATGTCGAGGTCGCGCCAGTCGGGCGGCCCCGCCTCCAGCGCCTCGAACACCGCCGCCGCCATCGCGAACACGCCGGGATCGCCCGACGACACCACGACGACGCGCGCGCCCGCCGCCGCCAGCCGCAGCGCGTGGCCGGCACGATCGATCTCGACGCGATTGTCGCTGGCGTGCAGCCGCAGGCCCGGCCGCGGCGCGATCCGCGCGACATAGGGGATATAGCCGATCACGTCGGTCGCGCGGGTTAGCGCGTCGGTCACTTCGGGCGTGATCAGCGCCGCATCGCCCGGTCCCAGCCCGGCGATCGCCAGCCAGCCGCTGCCGCTCATGGCCGCCGCCCCTGGCCGTGGATCAGCAGGATCGCGAAATAGGGTGCGGTCTCGCCCGCCTCGGCAAGCGGGGTGACGCGTTCCTCCGGCATCGCGGCATATTCGACCAGCCACGCCGCGTCGGTGCGCCCGGCGGCGGCGATCGCGCGGCGCAGCTTGGCGAGGTGGCGGCCGATCTTCATCACCACCAGCGCATCGGTATCGCGGATGCGGCGGGTCAGCTCCTCTTCGGGCAACGTCGCGGTGGCGATGGTCAGCACGTCGTCGCCCCAGGTGATCGGCCGGTCGGTCGCGGTCCAGGCGCCCGACATGCCGGTGATCCCCGGCACGATCCGCACCGGCACGCGGCCGGCGAGCCGCGCATGCAGGTGCATGAACGATCCGTAGAAGAACGGATCGCCCTCGCACAGGACCACCACGTCCTCGCCCGCTTCCGCCAGCGTGGCGAGATGCGCGGTGCAGTCGGCATAGAAGGCGGCGAGGCAGGCGTTATAGGCGGGGTCGGCGACGGCGATCTCGGTGGTGACCGGATAGTCCATCGCATATTCGACCACGTCGGCACGCAACAGGCCGTCGACCAGCCGGCGGGCACGGCCGGCGCGACCCCGTTTGCGGAAATAGGCGAGGTGGCGCGCGCCGCGCACCAGCCGGTCGGCGCGCACGCTCATCAGGTCGGCGGCGCCGGGGCCGAGGCCGACGCCATGGACGGTGCCGGTCGTCATTCGGCGCGGCTCGCCAGCGCGTTGACCGCGGCGACGGTGATCGCGCTGCCGCCGAGCCGCCCGGCGACGATCGCGCACGGCACCGGCTGCTCGGCCCAGAGCGCGTCCTTCGATTCGCACGCGCCGACGAAGCCGACCGGGCAGCCGATGATCGCCGCCGGGCGCGGGCAGGCGGGGTCGGCGAGCATGTCGAGCAGGTGGAACAAGGCGGTCGGCGCGTTGCCGATCGCCACCACCGCGCCGGCGAGATGCGGCCGCCACAATTCCAGCGCGGCGGCGGAGCGGGTGTTGGCCATCGCCGCGGCGCGCGCCGGTACCTGCGGATCGTGCAGCGTGCAGATCACCGCATTGCCGGCGGGCAGGCGGGCGCGGGTGATGCCCTCGCTGACCATGCGCGCGTCGCACAGGATCGGCGCGCCGTCGGCGAGCGCGGCGCGGGCGCGGGTCGCGAAGCCGGGCGAGAAGCGGATCGCGGCGGCGAGCTCGACCAGTCCGGCGGCATGGATCATCCGCACCGCGACCGGTTCCTCCTCGGGCGGAAAGCGGGCGAGATCGGCCTCGGCGCGGATGATGGCGAACGAGCGGCGATAGATTGCGGCGCCGTCGGTTTCGTAGCTATGCGACACGGGAAGGGCTTTCGAGCAGGGCGATGAGTTCGTCGGGCGACAGGCCGGTGACGGCGGCGGGATCGCCGGCACGGGCGTGGAAGGCAAGATCGAAGCGGCCGTCGCGGCCGGTGGCGACGACGTCGGCGGGGGCGGCGCGGGCGCAGCCCTTGGCGCATCCGGAGACGTGCAGCCGTCCGGCAACATGCGGCGCGAGACGCAGCGCGAGCGCGCGCGTCGCGACGGTCGCCTGCGGACAGGCGGGTGCGCCGACGCAGGCGTCGACGGCGAGGTCCGCAGCCGCGCAGGCGGGGAGGCCGGCGGCGGCGGGATCGAGCCCCTCGACCAGCAAATTGCGCCACGGCGTCACGCGGATGCCGGCGACGCCGGGCCGGTCGGCGAGATCGGCGAGCATCGCCGCGTCGGTCCGGCCGAAGGGGAGGCCGATCGCGGTGCCTTGGGTAGGTCGTAGCGGATGCGTCTTGTGGTCCCCGGCGGAGGCGCGATCTTCGCGCAAGCCGACGCCACCTTCAGTGCTCCCGCGAAGGCGGGAGTCCAGAGCCCCGGATACCACAAGACGATGTCCTGCTTGGTCCTGGGTTCCCGCTTTCGCGGGAACACGGGGGGTGGTGGCACCCCCCGCGAGGTTCGCCGGCAACGGGGCGACATGCCGCGCCATTCGTCCCGCCGCGACGCCGCCGCTGACGACGAACCACTCCGCCAGCGCGATCAGCGCCGTCGTTTCCTCGCCCGGCGTCAGCGCGTACCCTCCGGCGCGGCCGTCGGCGCGCAGGATCAGCCCACCGGTCGCATCGCGTTCGATCCGGAAGTCCGCGGAACTGTCGGTCAACACCGGCTCGCGGCCGGCGTCGATCGCGATGCCGATCTTGCCGGGCAGCGGCGGCAGCGCGTCGAGACGGTCGAGCAGCGCGCAGGCGATGCGATGCGTGTCGTCGCCCTCCCGCCAGTCGGGCGCGACCAGCAGCGCGCGGGCCTCGCGGACCGGATCGGGATCGACCAGCCCGGCGGCGACCAATGCGCCGAGCGCGACCGGCCAGTCCGCCTCGCGCAAGCCGCGCAACTGGAGCGCGGCGCGGTTGGTGAGGTCGATCAGGCCGTTGCCATGCGTGCGGGCCACCACGGCGATCGTCCGCGCCTGCGCCGGCGTCAGCCGGGCGAGCCGCGGGCGGACGCGCAGGATCAGCCCGTCGCCCGCCGCCATCGGCCGCCATGCGGTCGGGCACCAGCCACGTACGACGCTCATGCCAGCGACGCCACAATGGCGTTGCGCCGCGTCGGCCACAGGCCCGAGCGATGCAGCGCGGCGAAGCGCGCCTCCATCGCGGCGAGCGCGGCGGGATTGGCGGCGGCGAGGAAGGCGCGCACCGCGTCGCGGCCGAGCGTCGCGTCGTGATAGAGGTCGATCAGCTCCGGCGTCACCACGCGTGCGAGATGCGCGAAGGCGCCGAGATGGTCGAGCGTCGCGGCGATCTCGGCGGCGCCGCGGAAGCCGTGGCGCATCATGCCGTCGATCCACGCCGGCTGCGTCGCCCGGCCGCGGACGACGCGGGCGATCTCCTCGCGCAGGCTGCGTGCGCGCAGCCGCTCGGGATCGCGCGCATCGAGATGATAGAGCGCCGCCCGGCCGCCCGCGACCGCTTGCGCGGCCGCGAACCCGCCTTCGTGCGCGGCATAATCGGCGGCGAGCAGCAGGTCGCTTTCGGGCAGGTCCTGCAAATGGACGAAGGCGTCGGCGGCGGCGACACGCGCGCGCAGACCGGCGGCATCGGCGCGCGCGTCGGGGTCGTCGAAGGCAAAGGACGATGCCGCCAGCCACGCCTCGCCCGCCATTGCGCGCGCGGCGTCGGTATAGGTGTCCGCAGCCTCGCTCAAGTCGAGGCCGTACAACCCGGGCGCGGGGCCGTAGACGCGCGGCGCAGCGGCACGGCCGACGAACGGGTTCCAGTCGGCGGGCTCGTCGCGCGCCGCCAGCGCCCGCACCGCCTGACCGAACAGCGTACACAGCGGCGCGAACGTGTCGCGGAACAGGCCGGAGATGCGCAAGGTCACGTCGATCCGCGGCCGGTCGAGCAGCGCGAGCGGCAGGATGTCGACGCCGGTGACGCGATCGGAGCCGGTATCCCAGATCGGCGCGGCGCCGAGCAGGTGCAGCGCCATCGCGAATTCCTCGCCGGCGGTGCGCATCGTTGCCGATCCCCACAGGTCGACCACCAAGCCGCGCGGATAGTCGCCATGATCCTGCAGATGGCGGCGGATCAGTTCGTCGGCGAGCCGCTGGCCCTGCAGATGCGCCGAGCGCGACGGCACCGCGCGCGGATCGACCGCGAACAGGTTGCGCCCGGTCGGCAGCACGTCGGTACGGCCGCGGTGCGGCGATCCCGCCGGGCCGGCGGCGACGCGGCGGCCGGCGAGCGCGGCGAGCAGGCCGTCGCGCTCCGCCGCGCCGCACGCGCCGCGCCCGAAGACGTGCAGGCCGTCGCCGAAGCGGCTGTCCTTCACGTCGCAGACGAAGGCGTCGATGCGGGTGATCGCCTCGGCGGCGGTGGCCGCGCCGGCGAGATCGAGTTCGGCGGCGAGGCCGATCGCCTGCGCCTCGTCGGCGATGTCGCGCTGCAACCGGTCACGCCGCGCCGGGTCGAGCCCGTCGGCATTGGAGAATTCGTCGAGCAGCGTCTCGATCCGCCCGAGACCCACGCCGCCGTCCGCCGCGATCATCGGCGGCGGCAGATGGCCGAGCGTCACCGCGGCGGTGCGGCGCTTGGCCTGTGCCGCCTCGCCGGGATCGTTGACGATGAACGGATAGAGGATCGGCAAGGACCCGGTCAGCGCCTCCGGCCAGCAGGCGTCGGACAGCGCCACCGCCTTGCCGGGCAGCCATTCGAGCGTGCCGTGCGCACCGATCTGGATCGCCGCATGGCACCCGCGGCTGCGCAGCCAGAGGTAGAAAGCAACATAGCCATGGCGGGGGACCCGCGACAGATCGTGATAATCGTCGGCGCGGGTCGCGGGCGTGCCACGTTCGGGCTGGAGCGCGACCAGCGTCGCGCCACGCAGCGTCGCGGCGAAGCGGAAGGCGCCGTCGGCGACCGCGGGATCCTGTTCGGGTTCGCCCCAGGCTGCGGCGAGATCGTCGCGCAGCCCCGGCGGCAAGGCGGCGAGCGCGGCGCGATAGGCGACGACCGGCCAGCAGAGCCGCTCCGCCGCCAAGGCCGCGGCCAGCGGCGCGCCGGCGGCGGCGGCATGTCCGGCCGTGGCGAGATCGGCGAGCATCGCCTCCGCCGAGGCGAGCGCGTCGAGCCCGACCGCATGCGCCATCTGGTGGCTCTTGCCCGGATAGGTGGAGAGGATCAGCGCCAGCCGCCGCGCCGCCGGCGCGGTCCGCCCGAGCGAGACCCAGGCGGCGACGCGATCGGCGATCGCCGCGATGCGGGCGGGGTCGGCGCGATGCGCGCGGCGGGCGTAGTCGAGGTCAGGGTCGCGCACCGCATCCTGCTTGCAACTGGCGATCCCGGCGAAGATGCGGCCGTCGACCTCGGGCAGCACCACGTGCATCGCGAGATCGGCGGGCGACAGGCCACGCGCGCTCTCCGCCCAGGCGGCCTGCGTCGAGGTGGCGAGCGCAACCTGGAAGACCGGCACGTCGGCGCCGTCGAGCGGCGACTCGGTCTCGTCGCGCGCCGAGAAGGCGGTGGCGTTGACGATCGCGACCGGGGCCAGCGCCTTGACCCATCGTGCGATCCAGCCGCGCGCCTGCGCATCCTTGAGCGACGGCGCGAACAGCGGGACGACGTCGAAGCCGCGCGCCGCCAGCGCCTCGGCGAGCGCCGCGACCGGATCGAGATCGGCGGCGAGCAGATAGGAGCGGTAGAAGGTGAGCAGTACCCGCGGCCGCGCCTCCGGTCGCATCGCGAGCGCCGCGGGGCAAGTGACGCCGTCCGCCTGCGTCCAGCCGCCGACCGGCGGAACCGCACGCACGCCGCGTACCGGTCCCGCCGCCAGTCCCGAGGCGAGCGCGAGCTGCGCCAGAGCCGCCTGCGCCGCGACCGCGCCGCCGGTGTCGCACAAGGCGGCGAGCCGGCCGAGCGTCGAGCCCGGCACCGTCGAGGCGGCGGTCAGCGCGGCGTCCTCGCGCCCGTCGGCGGCGAGCACCGCCAGCGCGATCCCCTGCGCCCGCGCCAGCGCCTCGACCTGTTGCAGGCCATAGGACCAATAGGACCGCCCGCCGATCAGCCGGATCAGTATGCCCTTCGCACCCGCCAGCGTCCGCTCGACATAGGTGTCGACCGACAGGGGATGCGCGAGATCGGCGAGATTGGCGAGCCGCAGCGACGGCAACGGCACGCCGCCGCCGCGCGCGGCATGCCAGCCCGCGGCGAATGCGCCGAGGTCGCTGTCGGAGAAGGACAGGACGACGAGATCCGCCGGTCGCTGGCCGAGATCGCGCGGCGTCGCGGTCTCCTCCAGGCCGTGGCTCTCGCGGAAGACGACGTGCATCGTGGCGGCTCAGCCGTTCAGCACGGGCCCGATCGTCGCGGGGTCGATGCGGTCGCGCTCGGCGATCACGACCAGCCGGGTGGCGCGCGCCTCGCCCGGCCGCCACGGCCGGTCGTATTGCGTCCGCACCCGCGCGCCGACCGCCTGGACGAGCAGTCGCATCGGCTTGCCGCGCACCGCCGCATAGCCCTTGACCCGCAACACGTCGGACTCGCGCGCGAGCCGTTCGATCCGCGCGACCAGATCGGCGGGATCGTCGATCTCGCCGGTTTCGTGGACGAGGCTGTCGAAATCGTCGTGCTCATGCTCGTCCTCGCCGTCATGATGCGAGGGGCGGGCGGCGATGTCGTCCTCGGCCGCGGCGTCGAGACCGAGGATCACCGCGGGATCGATCACGCCGTCGGTCAGCTCGACCACCGGCACCGGCCGCGGCGCCTCGGCGGCGATCACCGCGCGGGCGGCGGCGACGCCCTCCGGCCCGGCGAGGTCGGCCTTGGTCAGCAGCACCATGTCGGCACAGGCGAGCTGGTCCTCGAACACCTCCGCCAGCGGCGTCTCGTGGTCGATCCCCGGATCGGCGGCGCGCTGCGCGTCGAGCGCGGCGATATCGGTAGCGAAGCGACCGGCGGCGACCGCCTCGGCGTCGGCCAGCGCGATGACGCCGTCGACGGTGATGCGCGAGCGGATCGCCGGCCAGTCGAACGCCTTCAGCAGCGGCTTTGGCAGCGCGAGGCCCGAGGTCTCGATGAGGATATGGTCGGGGCGCGGGTCGAGCGCGAGCAAGGTCTCCACCGTCGGGATGAAATCGTCGGCGACGGTGCAGCAGATGCAGCCGTTGGCCAGCTCGACGACATTCTCCGCCGGGCAATCGGGGATCGCGCAGCCCTTCAGGATGTCGCCGTCGACACCCAAGGTGCCGAATTCGTTGACCACCACCGCCAGCCGGCGGCCGTTGGCGTTGCGGATCAGATGGCTGATCAGCGTCGTCTTGCCGGCGCCGAGGAAGCCGGTGACGATGGTGACGGGAATCTTGGCGAGCTGTGGATCGGCCACGGATGTTCCTTCGCGAGCGCCGCGACGACGAGAACACGGTGGGGCCACATATCGCCGATGCGCGAGCGACGGACGGGCGCTTCGCATGTCGCCCGCGCCACGCACCGATGCGGGCCAACCGCATGGGTCTTCGTCGCTCAGACGGAACACCGTGCCCCGGCCATCCCCTGGACCGAAGCAAGAGCGACCCTATCGCCGGCAGGTTTCCTGGCTCGCGGGTCGTCGCTCGGGGCACGGCCTTCCCGGGTCGGGCGAACCCTTGCCAGTGGCCGCCTTCCCGCGGGGGGAAGGCATGTGTCCGTCGCTCGCCGCTTACAGTTGCAGGGACAGCCGCGGCATTGGAGCCGAGGCCCCGCACCGCATTCCCATTTACGCCCTCTTGCGAAGAGCACCGACGCGATCATGGCACCGGAGACCGGCGCCGCCGGTCGACTTAGCCGCTACCGCCGGCTTTGCCAATCGCGCAGGCGGGCGGAGACGGCGATCGCTGTGTACGGTTTCGTACATAGCCCGTTTCCGGTCGACTTGCCGCCGTTAACCATTAGAGCCCGTGCGCAGCAGGAAGGGTTCTCCCGATCCTTCGTGTGCAGTTCTCCAGGACTGTCGGAGCCGTCGCCGCATCATGCCGGCGGCGGCTCCACCCCGCCCCGTCAATGCGCCGCGAGGTGTGCGGCCTCATCCTCGATCAGCCGGCTGATCGAGCGTTGCAGCGTATCGTGCGACACCGGCTTTTCGATCACCGTCGATCCCGGCGGGCATTCGCCGCAGCGTTCGGGATAGCCGGTGACGTAGAGGATCGGGATGCGGCGTCCCTTGGCGATCCGCTCGACCGCACGGACCCCGGAGCCGTGGACGAGCTTGACGTCGGCGATGATCATGCCCGGCATGCAGCGCTGCGCCGCCGCTTCCGCCGCTTCCTGCGTCTCCACGATCTCCGTGCTGCCGGCACCGGCGAGCACCGCGGCGTCGGCGACGAACTGGCCGAACAAATAGGAATCCTCGATGATCAGCACATGGGTCATGACCGCTCCCGGCAGTATCCGGGGGCCGGCAGGCCAGAGGTGGCGACGCCGTCTCCCGAACCGGCCCCTAATGCGTCATGCTGATCTAAGTTCCTGATAGAGGTCATTTTCCCCATGTTCGACGGGCGATGCGTCCGGTCCCCGGCACGGTGCGTTGACGCCGCGCACGAGGAGAGAATGATGACCGACACGACCGATCAGAATGGCCCCGCCGAAAGCTACGGCGACCTGCCGATCCAGCCGACCGGATCGGGTGTCGCCGATCTCGAGATCGCCTATGAGCAGATGAAGCTCGCCGAACAGGCCGAGGCGGATGTCGGCGCGGTCGCGGTGACGCCGACCGATGCCAGCGACGCCGCCGCCGAGAGCGCCGCCCACCCGAGCTGAGCGACGGGACGGCGCTTGCGAGGCAGCGGCGGCACGGTGCCGCAAGGAGAATGACGATCTTCCACCTGATCTTTGCGACGCCGTCCCTGTACGTCATCGCCCGTTGGCTGCTGCCGCTGTCCCTGCCGCTCTGGGCGAAGGGCGGCGTCGCGGTGACGCTGCTCGCCGCCTCGCAATATCATTTATGGAGCCGCCTCTCGTCGGGATCGGTGTTCGCGCCGGAATTCCCGCGCGCGATCGTCATCCTGTTCAACTGGGCCTTCGGCGCCATCCTGTTGCTCGCGCTGCTGCAGATCGTGCTCGATCTCGGCACGCTCGCTACGATGCTGGTGCGGCGCGAGGTGGTGGGGGCGCCCGATGCGGCCCGCTATGGCATCGCCGGCGTCGCGACGGTGCTCGCTGCGATCGGTGTCGCCGGGGCGATCCGCGTGCCGCCCGTGCGCGACATCACCGTCGCGGTGCGCGACCTGCCGCCGTCGTTCGACGGCTACCGGCTGATCCAGCTCACCGACCTGCATATCAGCCGTCTGTTTCCGCAGCGCTGGACCCGTGCCGTCGTCGATCGCACCAATGCCGCGGGGGCCGACCTGATCGTCGTCACCGGCGACTTCATCGACGGATCGGTCGACATGCGCCGCGCCGACGTCGCCCCGCTCGCCGGATTGCGTGCGCCCGACGGCGTCTACGCCATTCCCGGCAACCACGAATATTTCTTCGATTACGGCGGCTGGATGCGGCACCTCGCCGGGCTCGGCTTTCGCATGCTGCCGAACGCGCATCGCGTGCTGACGCGTGGCGGCGACGGGCTGGTGCTCGCCGGCGTCACCGACGCCTCCGCGCCGTCGCATGGCGAGCCCGGCCCCGATCTCGACGCCGCACTGTCGCGCCGCCCGCCGGGCGCGCCGGTCCTCCTGCTCGACCATCAGCCGCGCAACGCGCGTCGGGCGGCGGCGCGTGGGGTCGCGCTGCAACTGTCCGGCCATACGCATGGCGGGATGATCGTCGGGCTCGACCGATTGTTCAGGCCCGCGAACGGCGGCTTCGTGTCGGGCCGTTATGCGGTGGACGGCATGACGCTCTACGTCAGCAACGGCACCGGTCTGTGGCCGGGCTTCGCGCTACGCCTCGGCCGGCCGCCGGAGATCACCCGGATCACGCTCCGCGCCGTACCGGCCGGAGGCTGAGCTACAGGCCGAGCTTGTCGAGCGCGGCGGCGAGTTCGGCGTCGATCGCCGCCGCTTCGCCCTTCGGCGTGAGACGGTTGAGCGCGGTCTGCACGCGGGTCTGCGCGACCTGGAGCGTCTTGTAGCGCACCTCGCGTGTCGCATTGGTCCGCCAAGACGGGCTCTCGCCGAGCAACGCCGCCCATTTCGCCTCTTCGACGGCGAGGATCGCCAGCGCCAGTCGCAATCCGTCGCGCCGGCCGCGGGCATAATCGTCGGAAGGGGGCGGAGTCTTCAAACCGGGGCCACGCCGTCGGCGTTGACCAGATCCGGCCCGACCAACGTGCCGACCAGCCGCACGCGCTTCTCGACCAGATCGACCGGGGTGCGGTGCAGCTCCAGCTCGAACCGCCCGCCCGAATCGCGGCGCAGGTAGAAAGCGCCGCCGTCGCGGATCAACGTGCCGGTTTCATCGACCCGGGTTCCGATTGCGATCATAAGGAATTGGGCCTCGTGCTGGGATGCCGGAACAGGCGGCGGGGGAGAGCCGAAGGCTCGATCCCCTGCCCAACCGGTCGGGCCGTTGCCGGTCTTGCCGGCGGCTCCTCTCCTGCCGTTTCTCTTTCGATCCGCCCAGACCCGGTAACTGGAACCTGCCGGAGATCGGGACAAAAAGAAAGGCCGATCGAGACGACCGGCCGTAAAAGTTTTTAGGAGAGGATGCCTGAAAGGCACGCTCTTTGTGCAGCGCAGCACCCGATCTCGCAAGTGCAAATGGTAGCGCTCAACATGCAAAGTTTGCAATCGCAACCAATGCCGCGCTCCGGGTCGGTCAGTCGCGCTTCTTGCCCGAATTGGCGAACAGCACCGCTGCCGCCACCGCGGCGGAGCCGATGCCGACACCGATGATCCGCATCGGCCAATGGCTCTTGGTCGACGGATCGCGCGTGTTCGCGGCGGCATCCTGTTGCGCCTTGGCCGCGGCGGCCGCGGCGAGAATCTCATTGGGCTGATCCGACATATTACTCTCCCTTGCCCCGCTTGTAGCGCGCGCGGAACGCGTTCGCGAACAGGGTCAGTTCCTGGGCTGCAATGGCGCGTCGCAGGTCCGCCATCAAGCGTTCGTAGAACCAGATGTTATGCTCGGTCATCAGCATTGCGCCGAGAATCTCGCCGGACCGGACGAGATGATGGATATAGGCCCGGCTCCACGTCGTGCAGGCGGGGCAGGGGCATTCGGCGTCGAGCGGCCCCTGGTCCTCGGCGAATCTGGCGTTGCGCAGGTTGATCGGCCCGTCGCGGGTAAAGGCCTGCCCCGTCCGTCCCGACCGCGTCGGCATGACGCAGTCGAACATGTCGATGCCGCGCTCGACCGCGCCGACGATATCGTCGGGCTTGCCGACCCCCATCAGATAGCGCGGCTGGTCCGCCGGCAGCTGCGCGGGCGCGAAGTCGAGGCAGCCGAACATCGCCTCCTGCCCCTCGCCGACCGCGAGGCCGCCGACCGCATAGCCGTCGAAGCCGATGTCGACGAGCGCGTCCGCCGACGCCTTGCGCAGCCCCTCGTCGAGCGCGCCCTGCTGGATGCCGAAGATCGCATTGTTGGCGCCATGATCGCCGCCCGCGTCGAACGCGGCGCGGCTCCGTTTCGCCCAGCGCATCGAGCGCTCCATCGCCGCGGCCTGTACCTCGCGCGTCGAGGTGGTCGGCACCAGTTCGTCGAACGCCATGACGATGTTGGAACCGAGCAGCCGCTGGATCTCGATCGAGCGTTCCGGGCTGAGCAGATGGCGGGTGCCGTCGAGATGCGACTTGAACGACACGCCCTCCTCGGAGCGTTTGGTGAGATCGGCGAGGCTCATCACCTGATAGCCGCCCGAATCGGTGAGGATCGGCCGCTCCCAGCCCATGAAGGCGTGGAGCCCGCCGAGCCGCGCCACCCGCTCCGCGCCGGGACGCAGCATCAGGTGATAGGTGTTGCCGAGGATGATGTCGGCGCCGCTCGCCGCGACGTCCGCCGGCTTCATCGCCTTCACCGTGGCGGCGGTGCCGACCGGCATGAAGGCGGGGGTGCGGATCGTGCCGCGCTGCATCCGGATGGAGCCGGTGCGGGCACGGCCGTCGTTGGCGGCGATGGTGAAGGCGAAACGCGGGGACATGATCGTCCCGCTTTGGCGAAGCCGGCGCGCGGTGTCGAGCGTCGGGGTGCGATAGCAAGGCGATGGAACGATGGCTGGAACGACCTGAGAGATTTCGCGCGTTCGCTCCTTCGTCACACCGGATCAAACCGACACCTCGCCGAACGTCCGCATCATCGGTTGAGCAGTACAGTGCTCCTGCGAAAGCAGGAGCCTAGGATCAAGCAAAGCAACGTCTTATGGCGCTCGGGACTCCTGGGCTCCTGCTTCCGCAGGAGCACGTGGCGTTTATCAGACGTCTCGAGTCCAGTCCGGTTGACGGATCTCGTTTGAGTCGCAGCCTCAGCGGATGTCGACCGGTCTCAGCGCTTGCGCTTGCCGGGCGGCCCCATCGTCCGGCCGGCCATGGCGCGGATCGTCAGCAGCTCCTTGCGGGTGACGAAGCCGTCTTTGTCGACGTCGAGCCGCGCGAAGATGCGCGCGAACGCCGCCTGCAGCTCGGCGAGGGTGATCCGATTGTCGCCGTCGCCGTCGACCTCGAACGGGCTCGGCAGCGCGTTGCGATCGCCGAGCCAGCGCTCCGCCCAGTCGGCGAAGGCGATATAGCCGATCGCGCCGGCCTGCGCGCTGTCGACCGCGGCGAAGCTACGGCGCACGCCCGCGTCGAGCTCGGCGCGGCTGGTCCGCCCGTCGCCGTCGGCATCGAATCCCGCGATCGCCATGCCGACCGGCTCGACGACGAAGGTCGCCGGCGGCTGGCCCGGCGCAGCGGGCAAGGACGAGGCCGGGACGGCGGCCTGGAGCAGCAGCGCGAGCAGCATCACGATCGCGCCGGCAGCAACAGCGACGCATCGCCATAGCTATAGAAGCGATAGCCCGCGGCGATCGCATGCGCGTAGGCCGCCTGCATCCGCTCCCGCCCCATCAGCGCCGATACCAGCATGAACAGCGTCGATTTGGGCAGATGGAAGTTGGTCACCAGCCCGTCGATGCCGCGGAAGGCGTAACCGGGGGTGATGAAGATCGCGGTGTCGCCCTCGAACGGGGCGATGACGCCATCGGCGCGCGCGGCGCTTTCGATCAGGCGCAGCGAGGTGGTGCCGACCGCGATCACCCGGCCGCCGTTCGCGCGCACCGCGTTGAGCCGGTCGGCGGTCGCGGCGTCGATCCGGCCCCATTCGGCGTGCATGCGGTGATCGGCGGTGTCCTCCGCCTTGACCGGCAGGAAGGTGCCGGCGCCGACGTGCAGCGTCAGCGTCTCGTGCGCGATCCCCGCCGCGGCGAGCGCGTCGATCAGCGCCGGGGTGAAGTGCAGCGCCGCGGTGGGCGCGGCGACCGCACCGGGTTCGGCGGCGAACATCGTCTGGTAATCGGTCGCATCCTGCGCGTCGGTCGGGCGCTTGGCGGCGATATAGGGGGGCAGCGGCATGCGGCCGGCGCGCTCGAGCAGCAGCTCGACCGGCTCGTCGCCGGCGAAGTCGAGCGCGAAGCTGCCGTCCTCGCCGCGATCGGAGGCGCGCGCGCCGACCCCCGCGCCGAAGTCGATCGTATCGCCGTCGCGCAGCCGCTTGGCGTTGCGGATGAAGGCGCGCCAGCGGCGCGGCCCCTCGCGCTTGTGCAGCGTCGCGCCGATCGTCGCATCGCCACGCCGCCCTTCGAGCTGCGCCGGGATGACGCGCGTGTCGTTGAACACCAGGCAGTCGCCGGCGCGCAGCTGGCCGGGCAGGGCGCCGACGGTCAGGTCACGCGTCGCCTCGCCGTCGAGGACGAGCAGCCGCGCCGCATCGCGCGGCACCGCCGGACGCAGCGCGATCCGCTCGGCCGGCAGGTCGAAGTCGAAAAGGTCGACCCTCACTTGCGCGCGGGCGCGGCCCCGGCGGGCGCGCGCTTGGGCGCGGCGGTGCCGGCCGGGCCCGCACCGGGCAGCGTCACCGGCGCGCCGAGCGTCACCGGCGCCGGCGCGGCCGCGGCAGTGTAGGGCGGGGGATTGTCGGCGGCGATATAGGCGCGGACGATCCGGGTCGGATTGGCGGGCGGCTCGCCGCGTTCGATCGCGTCGACATATTGCATCCCGTCGATCACCCGCCCGAACACCGTATATTTCTTGTCGAGGCTGAGCCGCGGCTGGAAGACGATGAAGAACTGGCTGTTGGCGCTGTTCTCGGCATCGGCACGCGCCGCCGACACCGCGCCGCGGACGTGCGGCAGATAGTTGAACTCGGCCGCGACGTTGGGCAGCGTCGAGCCGCCGGTGCCGTCGCCCTTGGGATCGCCGCCCTGCGCCATGAAGCCGTCGATCACGCGGTGGAACAGCAGGCCGTTGTAGAAGCCCTGCCGGGTCAGCGTCTTGACTCGCTCGACCATCTTCGGCGCGACATCGGGGCGCAGCCAGATCGTCACCCGGCCGCCGTCCGACAGATCGATCAGCCAAAGGTTTTCCTTGTCGGTGGTCGCCGGCGGCGTCGCCCGTTCGGCGACCCCGGGCACCGCCTGCGCCGCGGCGGCGGTCGCTGCGAAGGGCAGCGCGAACAGGCAGAGAAGAAACGCGAACAGACGGGCGAACGGGCGCATGGAATATCCAACCTTGGGTGGTGCCGGCGGCTTAGAACAAAATGCGGATTGCACCAAACTGAACGTGGTCAGACGTTCCTGATGCTTGGCCTGCGTCTCGCGTCGCTGCCTCGCTGGTCGATCCGCTATCATACGCATGTCGTCACCCCGGACTCGTTCCGGGGTCCACCCTGCGGCGAGGAGGGAGGCTTGAGGAGCAAGCGCGCAATTGCGGCCCGGTGGACCCCGGAACCAGTCCGGGGTGACGGGCCGTTGGGGAGATCGATCGAGTCTCGTCATGCCCCTGTCCGATGGCCCTGGCCGTGGGGTAACGTACGGAGCGCCCTCAGCTGCCCTTGCGGCCGATCACCTCGACGCGGGCGACCACTTCGGCGCAGACGGCGGGGGTGACGAACTTGCCGATCGGGCCGCCGAACAAAGCGATTTCCTTGACCAGCCGGCTGGCGATCGGTTGCAGCGCGACGTCGGCCATCAGGAAGACGGTCTCGACCCGCGGATTGATCTGCTGGTTCATCCCCGCCATCTGATATTCATATTCGAAGTCCGCCACCGCGCGCAGGCCGCGGATGATGACCCTGGCGCCCTGGCGTTCGGCGAAGTCCATCAGCAGCGAATCGAAGGCGACGACCTCGACCGTGCCGCCGATCCCCGCCACCTCGCGGCGGACGATCGCCATCCGCTCCTCGATCGTGAACATCGGCGACTTGGACGGGTTGGTGGTGACGCCGATCATCAGCCGGTCGACCAGCTTCGCGCCGCGCCGGATGATGTCCATATGCCCCAAGGTGATGGGGTCGAAGGTGCCGGGATAGACGCCGATCCGCTCTGCCATGTCGTTACCCTTCAGCGATCGCGTTCGACGACGTAGCGCGCGACCTCGCGCAGCACGTCGGCTTCGGCGCCGTACCCGTGGAGGTGCCGTACCGCCTGGTCGACAAGCATGCGGCATTGCTCGCGCGCCCGGTCGACGCCGAGCAGCGACAGGAACGTCTCCTTGCCCGCCTCGCCGTCCTTGCGCAGCGCCTTGCCGACCACCGCCTCGTCGCCCTCGGCATCGAGCAGGTCGTCGGCGATCTGGAAGGCGAGGCCGAGGTCGTGGGCATAGCCGTGCAGGCTGCGCCGCCCCTCCGGCGGGACGCGGCCGAGGATCGCACCCAGCTCGACCGAGACGGAGATCAGCGCGCCGGTCTTCATCTGCTGCAGCCGGGTGACGGTGGCGAGATCGAAGCGCGAGCGTTCGGCGACGAGGTCCATCATCTGCCCGCCGGCCATGCCGCCCGGCCCGGAGGCGCGCGCGAGTTCCATCACCAGCTCGGCGCGGACGAAGGGATCGGCGTGCGTCCTGGGATCGGCGAGGATCTCGAACGCCAGCGCGTGCAGGCAGTCGCCGGCGAGGATCGCGGTCGCCTCGTCAAATGCCTTGTGCACGGTCGGCTTGCCGCGGCGCAGGTCGTCGTCGTCCATCGCCGGCAGATCGTCGTGGATCAGCGAATAGACGTGGATTGCCTCGACCGCGAGCGCGACGTCGCCCGAACAGTCGCGGTCGACGCCGAACAGATCGGCGGTCGCGCCGACCAGCAGCGGCCGCAGCCGCTTGCCGCCGCCGATCGCCGCATGCCGCATCGCGCGATACAGATCGGCGCGGGGATCGTCGGGGATCGCGAGCAGCCGGTCGAACCGCGCGTCGATGTCCGCGGATATGCGTGCCAGAGCCGCATCGAGCGTCGTCGTCACGCGATCAGCCTGCGGCAAAGGGGCGCGTCGCCGTCGCCTTGCCCTCGGCATCGAGGCGGATCGCCTCGATCCGCGCCTGCGCGGCGTCGAGCCGCTCGGCGCAGCGCTGGCGCAGGCGGTCGCCGCGCTCGTAGAGCTGGATCGATTCGTCCAGCGTCGCCTCGCCGCTTTCGAGCCGGCCGACGATCCGTTCCAGCTCCTTGAGCGCGTCTTCGAACGACAGGCTTTCGATAGGATTATCCATGGCCTCGCTATGCGGCAGCGTCGCAGCAGGCGCAAGCACGGGCGGCGGCATCGCCGCGCCCGCTCAGCGGCGGGCGGTCCAGGTGTAGAGCACCGACACGCCGACCAGCCCGAGGTCGATCGCCGCCTGGACGCGATGCGGGCGCGGATCGCCGATGTCGTGGGTGAGCAACCGGATGTCCGGCGTCGGGTGGCGTAGCGCGAGCAGCGAGGCGAGCGCGATGCCTGCCACGGCCAGTTTCCGACGGTCCCTCATCGCGCAATCCTCCCGATGGGTGAATTCGTACCAGAAAGCCGGCCCCGCTGCCAGCGGGTCATGCCACCTGGGCGAGCGGGGCACCGTGGCGGACGCGGTCGCGTCCGGCCGCCTTGGCGGCGAACAGGGCACGATCGGCGCAGCGGTACAGCGCCTTCCAGTCGGTCTCGCGGGTCAGCGTGCCGGTGCAGGTGCCGATGCTGGCGGTAACGACCAGGTCGAACGGCATCCGCTCCATGCGCAGCCGGTCGAGCACCGCGCGCGCGTCGAGCGGCGTATCGGCACGTACCAGCAGCGCGAATTCCTCGCCGCCGATCCGCGCGACCAGCGCCTCGGGCGTGGCGGCTGCGCGCAGCGAGCGGGCGATGAGGCGCAGCACCTCGTCGCCGCCGTCATGGCCGATCGTCTCGTTGATCCGCTTGAAATGGTCGATGTCGACGAGGATCAGCTGATGCGCGTCCTCGCGGCCGATCGCGCCGTCGAGGAAGGCGCGGCGGTTGAGCAGGCCGGTGAGCGGGTCGGTCGCGGCGAGCAGGCGGGCGGCGATCTCCTGCTCGCGTGCCGCGTCGCGCTCCAGGCTGAGCAGGCGGATGCGATAGGCGACGCCGAGCGACGACAGCGCCGCCTCCAGCGCCATCGCCAGCAGCGTCGAATTGTCGATCCACAATTGCCAGGCGAAGACGTTGAACGCCGCCAGGATGCGGACGCTGCCCAGCACCACCGGCGCGCCCCAGGCGAGGCCGAAGACCCACAGATAGTTGCTGCGCCGGCGATAGGCGCGGATCAGGATCGGGGCGAGCAAAGTGATGACGAACAGATAGCTCGAAGTGCTGATCAGATCGGTGATCGCGGCGAAGCGCGGGGTCAGTCCGGCGTAAGCGGCGGCGGCGAGCAGGACGAAGGCGATGACCGCGCTGCTGTACGGCCGCAGCCAGCCGTCGAACACGCGGCGTTCGAAGAAGGCGCGCGCGAAGACCAGTGCCGCGGCGGCGGAGCCGGCGAGCAGCACGTAATTGATCCGCTGGCGATCGTTGTTGTCGATGCCGGTGATCTGGCCGAGCAGCCCCGACGAGGTGAAGGCATAACCGAGCAGGCACAGCACCATCAGGCAATAGGCCGGCTGGAACGCCTGGCGCAGCGCCGCCCAGAGCGCGAGATTGTAGACGAGCAGCGCGAGGCACATGCCGGCGAACGCCGCATAGAGCGCGGCCATCGTCATGTCGGCGGCGGCGGCGGCGTCGCGGTCGATCAGCGTCGGGCCGATCACCACGCCGCGGCGGTTGAGCGCCCCCTCGACGTGCCACAGCAACCGCACCGGCGGCGCGGCGTGACGCGGCAGCGCCAGTTCGATGATCGCACCGAGGCGCAGGTGCCGGCCGGTATTGGCGCTGGTGAAGCCGGTCCGGCGGATCGCGCCATCGGCATAGAGCACGTAGAGCGTCGCGCGTGTCTGCCACAGGCTCGCCTGGCGCACGCGCAACGGCGCGTCGCCGGTGGCGGGCAGCGGCTGCGACAATATCCAATAGTCGCCCGCGCCATAGGCGGTCTGCTTGCCCGCGCAGTCGAAGCGCTGCGGCTGCGTGAACAGCATCGCGGCGGTGCGGCCGTCCGCCTGACCGGTGGCAGGGAGGATGCAGGCGCGCAGCGGGACGTGGACGGCGGCATGGGCCGGATCGGCGGCGAACGCGGTCAGGGCCAGCAACAGGACGGTGAGGATCCATCGTATTGCGGGCGCGCTCGACATGAGCCGCGGGCTAGCAGTCGAGTGCAAACCATTGGTTAACAACAGGGTAAGCCGATTTGCCCGGTGGCGGCGATCGGGCATACCGGTGCCCGGGGAAAGATCGACGTTCAGCTCGTGGACTATCGCATGCCGCCCCCCCCTTGCGGGCAGGGCAATCACATATGGACGCCCGTGTGAGCCTGTCCTCTTCCAAGCTGACCCCGTCACCCCGGACTTGTTCCGGGGTCCACCCTGCGGCGAGGCGTAAGGCTTGAGTCGACACCCTTCTTTCGCGGCCCGGTGGACCCCGGAACGAGTCCGGGGTGACGATCCTGCTAACGAAACCGATCGAACCTCATCACCGCAGCCATAGGCGATAGCCCTGCCTTGGCGGGCGAGGAATTTGTGACCAAGATCATCGATTCCACCCAGGGAGGGACGCATGCAATCCATGACCGAACCGCGCGTCGGCTGCGGCGCGGCGATCGTCGTCGATGGCCAGATCCTGCTGCTGCGCCGGCTCAAGCCGCCCGAGGCGGGCTGCTGGGGCCTGTCCGGCGGCAAGATCGACCTGTTCGAAACCGCCGAAGCGGCGATGCGCCGCGAGGTTTCGGAGGAGCTCGGCATCACCGTCGGTGCTGCGGAGTGGCTGTGCTGGGTCGACCAGATCGATGCCGACGCCGGCACGCATTGGGTCGCGCCGGTCTATCGCGTCCGCGACTTCACCGGCACGCCGCGCAATTGCGAGCCGACCAAGCATGAGGGACCGCGATGGTTCGCGCTCGACGCGCTGCCCGAGCAACTGACCACGCCGACGCGGGTCGCCGTGGCGGCTCTGCGGGTGATCGGGGCATAGGGTAGCGTGCGCGCGTCCGGGGGCTTTTCCTGCAAAGCGCCGTGATATCGACGGATCAGCACCGTGTTCCTGCGAAAGCAGGAACCCAGGGCCAAGCAGGACAACACCTTGCGGTGCTCGGGACTCCTGGGCTCCTGCGTTCGCAGGAGCACTGGTCGGGTATCGCCCTTGCCGGGGCATTACTGAGCAAACCACCACCGGCGCGACGACGTCCGGGTGGCGCACAGTCTGTCGACCGTACGCCGCACTCCCCAACCAAAACGGGCCGGACTGTCGCCAGTCCGGCCCGCTCTGCATCGTCGTCCGAACCCTATTTGGCGTCGACCGGTTCGGCCTTGCCCTTCTTCTTGGGCTTCTTTGGTGCCGCGGGCTCGATGCCGAACGACAGCGCACCGTCCTTCATCCGCACCGTGACCTCGCCGCCATGGACGAGCTTGCCGAACAGCAGTTCCTCGGCGAGCGGCTGCTTGATCTTCTCCTGGATCAGGCGACCCATCGGACGCGCGCCGTACAGCTTGTCATAGCCCTTCTCGGTCAGCCAGCTCTTGGCGGCATCGTCCAGATTGATGTGGACGTTGCGGTCGGCAAGCTGGAGTTCGAGCTGGAGGATGAACTTGTCCACCACCCGCGCGACCACCTCGGTCGGCAGGTAACCGAACGGCACGATCGCATCGAGCCGGTTGCGGAATTCCGGCGTGAACATCTTCTGCACCGCCTGCTCGTCCTCGCCCTCGCGGGTGAGATTGCCGAAACCGACCGTCTCGCGCGCCATGTCCGACGCACCGGCATTGGTGGTCATGATCAGGATGACGTTCCTGAAATCGACCGACTTGCCGTGCTGGTCGGTGAGGCGGCCGTTGTCCATCACCTGCAACAGGATGTTGAACAGATCGGGATGCGCCTTCTCGATCTCGTCGAGCAGCAGCACGCAATGCGGATTCTGGTCGACCGCATCGGTCAGCAGCCCGCCCTGGTCGAAGCCGACATAGCCCGGCGGCGCACCGATCAGCCGGCTGACCGAATGTCGCTCCATATATTCGCTCATGTCGAAGCGCTGGAGCGGAATGCCCAGGATCGACGACAATTGCTTGGCGACCTCGGTCTTGCCGACGCCGGTCGGGCCGGTGAACAGATAGTTGCCGATCGGCTTCTCGGGTTCGCGCAGACCGGCGCGGGCGAGCTTGATCGCCGACGCGAGCTTCTCGATCGCGCTGTTCTGGCCGAAGACGACGCGCTTCAGATCGGTTTCGAGGCTTTCCAGCGCCGCCTTGTCGTCGGTGCTGACCGACTTCGGCGGGATGCGCGCCATCGTCGCGATCACCTGTTCGATCTCCTTGGCGGTGATCGTCTTCTTGCGCTTGTTGAGCGGCACCAACATCTGCATCGCGCCGACCTCGTCGATCACGTCGATCGCCTTGTCGGGCAATTTGCGATCGTTGATGTAGCGCGCCGACAGCTCCACCGCCGACTTGATCGCATCGGGGGTGTATTTGACGTTGTGATGATCCTCGAACGCCGAGCGCAGGCCGGCGAGGATCTTGATCGTATCCTCGATCGTCGGCTCGTTGACGTCGATCTTCTGGAAGCGCCGCAGCAGCGCGCGGTCCTTCTCGAAGTGGTTGCGGAACTCCTTGTAGGTGGTCGAACCGATGCAGCGGATCGTGCCGCCCGACAGCGCGGGCTTCAGCAGGTTGGACGCATCCATCGCGCCGCCGCTGGTCGCGCCGGCACCGATCACGGTGTGGATCTCGTCGATGAACAGCACCGCGTGCGGCAGCTTCTCCAGCTCGTTGACGACCGCCTTCAGCCGCTCCTCGAAATCGCCGCGATAGCGCGTGCCGGCGAGCAAGGCGCCCATGTCGAGGCTGTAGATCACCGCCTCGAGCAGCACGTCGGGAACCTCGCCCTCGACGATCTTGCGCGCGAGCCCTTCCGCGATCGCGGTCTTGCCGACGCCGGGATCGCCGACATAGAGCGGGTTGTTCTTCGACCGGCGGCACAGGATCTGGATCGTGCGATCCACCTCCGGCCCGCGCCCGATCAGCGGATCGACCTTGCCGATCTTCGCCTTCTCGTTGAGGTCGACGGTGAATTGCTTGAGTGCGCTTTCCGTCTTGCCCTTCTCCTGTCCCTTGGCGGGCTTGTCGTCCTCGGCGCCCTTCGGCGTCGTGGCTTCGGTCGCGGCACCGCCCTTGCCGACGCCGTGGCTGATGAAGCTCACGGCATCGAGGCGGCTCATGTCCTGCTGCTGCAGGAAATAGACGGCATAGCTCTCGCGCTCGCTGAACAAGGCGACGAGCACGTTGGCGCCGGTCACCTCGTCGCGACCCGACGATTGCACGTGCAGGATCGCGCGCTGGACGACGCGCTGGAAGCCGCTGGTCGGCGACGGATCGGTCGCGGCATCGACCTTGAGCGCGTCGAGCTCGGTGTCGAGATAATGCGCGACGGTGGTCTTGAGATCGCCGAGCTCGACGTGGCACGCCTCCATCACCTTGGAGGCATGTTCGTCGCCGATCAGCGCGAGCAGCAGATGTTCGAGCGTCGCATATTCGTGCCGACGCGAGGACGCGGCTTCGAGCGCCTTGTGCAGCGTGGTCTCGAGCGCGGGGGCGAAGGATGGCATTCAGATTACTCCAGTCGGGCCGCGGTGGGTCGCCGCGCCCTTTCCAACCATGTCGGTATCGCGGGCGTCCGCATCAAGCACTTGACGTCGCACCGTCGGCATCCTGCACGCGGCCGGTCGAGTGCCCTGCCGGTTCATCGCCGGAATAACGCGTCGGCGGTTGCGCGGTGGTTAACGGATCGCTCGCGCGCCAGCCGGGTCCGGACGATCTCGCCCTCCAGCGCGACGAGCCGCGCGTCGAGCTCGGCGACCGACAGCGGATCGAGATCCTGCCGCAGCAGCTCGGTCAATGCGTCATTGGGACGCGACGGGGCGTCGTCCGATTCCATCGTCGCATAACGTTGACCCCCGCCCGCACGATGTCAATAAGGCCGTCATGCCCGTATCTCCGCGGTCGGGCGAGCTACGGACAGGATGCGACCGGATGAGCGAAGTGCCCGAGACGATGCAGGCGATCGATCCGGAGGCGCCCGGCGGCCCCGAAGTGCTGACGCTGGTCGAACGGCCGGTGCCGCGCCCCGGCGCGGGCGAGGTGCTGATCCGCGTCGCCGCCGCCGGGGTCAACCGCCCCGACGTGCTCCAGCGCAAGGGCGGCTATCCGCCGCCGCCGGGCGCGCCGTCGATTCCCGGGCTGGAGATCGCCGGTACCGTCGTCGCGCTCGGTGCCGATGTCGATGACGCGCTGCTCGGCCAGCGCGTCTGCGCGCTGCTCGCCGGCGGCGGCTACGCCCAATATGCGGTCGCGCCCGCCGGCCAGTGCCTGCCGGTGCCCGCCGGGCTCGACATGATCGAGGCGGCGGCGATCCCCGAGACGCTGTTCACCGTGTGGACCAATCTGTTCGAGCGCGCCTTCGCCACCGAGGGCGACAGCGTGCTGCTGCACGGCGGCACCAGCGGCATCGGCACGATGGCGATCGCGCTCGCCAACATCTTCGGCCTGACGATCATCGTCACCGCCGGCTCGGACGCGAAATGCGCACGCGCCCGCGAACTCGGCGCGACGCATGCGATCAACTACAAGACCGAGGATTTCGTCGAGCGGGTCAAGGCGATCACCGACGGCAAGGGCGTCACCGCGGTCATCGACATGGTCGGCGGCGACTACGTGCCGCGCAACCTGCAATGCCTCGCCGACGACGGCCGCCACGTCTCGATCGCGGTGCAGGGCGGCGCGCAGGCGACGATCCCGCTGTTCGAGATCATGCGCCGCCGCCTGACGCTGACCGGATCGACGCTGCGCCCGCGCGACACCGCGTTCAAGTCGCTGGTCGCCGACGAGATCGGCCGCACCGTCTGGCCACATGTCGAGGCCGGCCGGCTGCGCCCGATCATCGATCGCGTCTTCCCGCTCGCCGAGACGGCCGCGGCGCACGCCCGGATGGAAGAGGGCGATCACGTCGGCAAGATCGTGCTTACCGTCTGATCCGCGCCGGCGCCGGATACGATCGGGGCCCCGCCACCATCGGTGACGAGGCCCCTCGGCATGGTCGAAGGATCAGTTGCTGTCCGAATCGTCGTCGCCGCCGGTGGCGACCAGCACGCCGACGACGAGTGCGGCGAGAATGCCGATGCTGATCAGCGTGGTGCCGGGCACCGATGCGCCGAGGTGGCTCTTCGACGAAGCCGGCGCCGCGGCGCGGGCGACCGACAGGCTCGCCGCCGGATTGGCGGCCGGGGCGACGGGGGCGGCGGAGGCGGCGACGGGGGCGGCGAGCAATGCCGTTCCGGCGATCGCCGTGCGCAGGCGCTTGATCGTGATCATGTTGTTAACTCCCTTGTCTTTAAACGGTAACTTATTGAAATCTATCCGACGGACATGCGCCGCGGTTTGTGTTCGGAGGTCCTTTCCGATGCAAGTGGAATCTTGACCCGCGGCAGGTGCGGTTCCGTACCGCACGCGTCCTTACTGGCGAAACTCTTGCTCCCCTCGCCGCTTGCGTCCATGCCTGCGGTTCATCCCCAATGGATTGTCCCGCGCGCGTCATGACTCTTCCTCCCGCTTCTCCGCCCCGCTCCTCCCGCCGGGCGGGTTCCGCGCCGACGATCAGCGACGTCGCCAAGCGCGCCGGCGTCTCGCCGATGACCGTCTCGCGCGTCATCAACGGCGAAAGCAACGTCCGCCCCGCCACCCGCGACCGGGTCAACGACGCGATCTCCGCGCTCAATTACGCCCCCAATCCCGCCGCACGCAGCCTGGCGGGGGCGGGGCCGTCGCGCGTCGGGCTGCTCTACAGCAATCCCAGCGCCGGCTTCCTCAGCGAATTCCTGCTCGGCAGCCTCGACCAGGCGAGCCGCAGCGACGTGCAGATCATCGTCGAGAAATGCGACCTCGGCGATCATGAGCTGGAGGTCGCGCAGCATCTGATCGACGGCGGCATCGACGGCATCATCCTGCCGCCGCCGCTGTGCGAGGCGCCGGCGCTGCTCGCATTGCTCGACGCGGCGAATATCCCGAGCGTCGCGGTCGCCACCGCGCTGCCCGCGGCGAGCCAGATGGCGATCCGCATCGACGACCGCGCCGCCGCGGCGACGATGACCCGGCATATCATGGACCTCGGCCATCGCCGCATCGGCTTCATCGCCGGCAATCCCAATCTCTCCGCCAGCGACCAGCGGCTGGAAGGCTATCGCGAGGCGCTGGCCGAAGCGGGGATCGCGATCGATCCCGCGCTGATCGTCGACGGCCTGTTCACCTATCTGTCCGGCCTCGACGCCGCCGAGCAACTGCTCGGCCTGACCGACCCGCCGACCGCGATCTTCTCGTCCAACGACGACATGGCGGCGGCGACGGTGGCGGTGGCGCATCGCCGTGGGCTCGACGTGCCCGGCGACCTCACCGTTTGCGGCTTCGACGACACGACGCTGTCGACCGCGATCTGGCCCGAGCTCACCACCATCCACCAGCCGATCGCCGACATGGCGCGCGCCGCGGTCGCGCTGCTCGTCGGCACCATTCGCCGCCAGCGCGGCGGCGACGCCCCGCGTCATCAGGTGCTCGACTATACGCTGATCCGCCGCCAGTCCGACGCCCCGCCGCGGCGGCGGCCGCGCGCCAGCCTTTAGGTTGGATCGACGGTCCCGAAGCGCCTAGAAGAAGAGGAATGTTCGCGCGGAGGCGCGGAGGCGCGGAGATGGCCCGGGTAGGCGATGTGGTCCTGTCATCGCCGTCGTTCGATAGGAAGGACCGCGGATCGGGCGAGCGCAACACCTCCGCGCCTCCGCGTGAACGTCACCTCGGCTCGTGCGAACCGGCGGCGCGGCCCTCGATTGGTCGCGGCGGCCGGTTATGGGTTGCGTCGCGGCGCGCAAGCGTAGACGGTGCCGGGCAGGGCGGATGAAGGTGACACGCTAGGCTATGGCGACGCAGGCAGCGCCTCTCTCGGACGCCGCGACGCATGCGCGGCGCTGGATCACGGATTATTGCGCGCGCACCACCGCGGGCGACGTGCTGTGCGGCAGCGACGACGCCGCCTGGGCGGCGATGTTCGAGGAACTCGCCACCGTCGCCTCCGACGATCTCGACCACGTCCGCGAGCGCGTCCGCCGCCACGCCGCCGATATCGGCATGGGCTTCCGCATCATCGGCGAGGCGGACGAGCGGCCGTGGCCCGTCTCCCCCGTGCCGCTGCTGATCGCGGCGGACGAATGGGCGCAGATCGTCCGCGGCGTCACCCAGCGCGCCGCGCTGATGGAGACGGTGATCGCCGACCTCTACGGCCCCGGCCGGCTGGTCGAGCGCGGGCTGATCCCCGCCGCTCTGGTCACCGGCAGCCCCTATTTCCTGCGGCCGATGGTCGGGCTGGAGCCGCCCGGCGGCCGCCACCTGCATTTCATCGCGATCGATCTCGGCCGCGGCCCGACCGGCGAATGGCGCGTGCTCGCCGATCACCTGCGCGCGCCCGCCGGCGCCGGCTATGCGCTGGAGAACCGGCTCGCGGTCAGCCGCACGCTGGGGGGGCTGCAGGCGCGGATCAACGTCCAGCGCCACGCACCCTTCTTCGCCGCCTTCCGTGCCGGCATCGCCGCGATGTGCCGCCGCACCGACCCGCGTATCGGCCTGCTGACGCCGGGCCGGTTCAACCCGAGCTATCCCGAACAGGCGCATCTCGCGCGCTATCTCGGGCTGTTGCTGGTCGAGGGCGCCGATCTCGCCGCGCTCGAGAACCAGCTCTACGTCCGCACCATCGCCGGCCTCAAGCGCGTCGATGCTCTGTGGCGGCGCGTCGATCCGCGCATGCTCGACCCGCTGGCGTTCGATTCGCATTCGCAGATCGGCGTGCCGGGGCTGATCGATGCCTATGCCGCGGGCAATGTCGTACTCTCCAACGCCCCCGGCGCGGGCGTGCTCGAGGCGCCGGCGTTCGGCGCCTTCCTGCCGCAGCTCGCGACGCGACTGTGCGGCGAGAGCCTGCACCTGCCCAATATCGCGACCTGGTGGTGCGGCCAGCCGTCCGAGCGTGCGCGCGTCGAGGAAGACCTCGACCGGATGCTGATCGGGTCCGCGTTCGGCCCCGTGCCGCTCGGCCTGCCCGGCGGCCGCACGATGCCGGGCGCCGAACTCGACGCCGGCCAGCGCGCCGCGCTGCTCGCCGATATGGAACGCCGGCCACAGGATTATGTCGGGCAGGAGATCGTCCGCCTGTCGACCATGCCGGTGGTGATCGACGACCGATTGGTGCCGCGGCCGTTCACGCTGCGCGTCTTCGCCGCGCGCGACGGCAACGGCGAATGGACGGTGCTGCCCGGCGGCTTCGCGCGGATCGGCGAGGCGACCGACCCGCGCGCCAGCGTGCTGGGGGAGGGCACCTGGTCCGCCGACGTCTGCATCCACGGCGCCGACACGGTCGAGCCGGTGTCGCTGCTCCCCGCCCCCGATTCGCATCAGGTTCGCCGCAATCCCGGCACGCTGCCGAGCCGCGTCGCCGACAATTTCTACTGGCTCGGCCGCTATCTGGAGCGCGGCGAAGCGTTGCTCGCGGCGATCCGCGTCATGCTCGGCAATTCGATCGATGCCGATGGCGGCGCGGCCTTGTCCTCGGCGACGGTCGGCAAGCTCGTCGGGCTGATCGCCGGCGGCGGCGCGGCGCCGCATCCCGCCTCGCTGCGTCGTGCCGATCTCACCGGCTTCGCCAGGACGGCGATGGAGGACGAGGGCTGGCATTCGGTCGCGACGATCAACCGGCTCGCGCGCGGCATCGGCGAAGGCTCGCGCGACCGGCTGTCGGCGGACATGGTACGCCTGCTCGAAGCGCCGTTCCCGACGCATCGCGGCATGCTCGACCGCGCCGGCTCGCTCCAGCGCCGCTATGTCGCGATCGCCGGCCTGTCGGCGGAGCATATGGGGCGGACCGCGGCGTGGCGGTTCCACGATCTCGGCCGCCGCGTCGAGCGGGCGATGGCGATGACGCGCGCGCTGCGGCTGTTCGGCATGCCGGGGGCGACCGCCGACGATCTGTCGACGCTGCTCGACCTCGCCGACAGCCAGATCAGCTATCGCCAGCGCTATCTGACGGGAATCGCGCGCGTCCCCGTCGTCGACCTCGTCGCGCTCGATCCGGGCAATCCGCGCAGCCTCGCCTATCAGGCGGAGCGGATCGGCGAGCGGCTGCGCGACCTGCCGGTGCTCAGCGACGACGGCATGCCCGAACCGCAACAGGCGCACGGCCGCAGCCTCGCCGCCGCACTGGCGATGACCACCGCGGCGACGCTCGATGCCGACGTGCTCGGCGACCTCGAACGGCGGCTGGCGCAACTGTCGGAAAGCGTCGCCCGCCGCTATTTCCTGCAGGGCGCCGAGCCGCTGCGCGAAGGCGGGCTGACGCTGGCATGAGGGCGATGCAGCATTGCGGATGGGGGTCGGGCGCTTGCCTGCTTTCCCCCGTCACCCCGGACTTGTTCCGGGGTCCACTCTGCGGCTGGGAGAACGACTTGAGGCGAGAACGCGCGCCTGCGGCCCGGTGGACCCCGGAACGAGTCCGGGGTGACGAGAGGGGTAGGGAGACCGGCTGCCCCAAGTCAGTCGCTATAGGCACACGCGCCGCTCGTCTGGTGGAAACGGCATGATCGGTGAAATGCTCTATGATATCCGCCACATCACGCGCTTCGACTATGGCGGCAACGTCAAGTTCGCGCGCTGCAACCTGCGGCTGAAGCCGATCGACTGGCCGGGGCAGAGCCTCGAGGATTATGCGCTCACCGTCGAACCGGTCGGCCGGCTCAGCCCGGCGCGCGCCGAGGCGGGACTCGCCAACGTCACCCGGCTGGTGATCGATACGCCGGTGCGCAGCCTGACGATCGAGAGCCGGTCGCGGATGCGCGTCGACCGGCTGGTGCCGGTGGCCTCGCCCGACGACCCGACGCTGGGCGAGGTCGCGGCGCTGGCGCGCGCCAGCCGCGACCTGTCCGCGGCGAGCCCGGCCAATTACCTGTTCCCGTCGCCGCTGATCCCGCTCGACCATGCCATCGCCGCTTATTGCGCCCCCGATCTCGACCCGGCGCGCGGCGCGCTGGAGGCGGGGATCGCGCTCGCCCGGCGCATCCAGGACGATTTCACCTTCGATGCGACCGCGACTCTGGTCGACACGCCGCCGCACGAGGCGTTCCTGAAGCGCAAGGGCGTCTGCCAGGATTTCGCGCAGATCATGATCACCGGCCTGCGCGCCGCCGGTCTGCCCGCCGCTTATGCCAGCGGCTATATCCGCACCATCCCGCCCGCGGGCCAGCCGCGGCTGGTCGGCGCGGATGCGACGCACGCCTGGGTGCTGTTATGGTGCGGGCCGGTGCACGGCTGGGTCGGGCTCGACCCCACCAACGGCATCTGGATGGCGGGCGACCATATCGTCATGGCGGTCGGCCGCGACTATGCCGAGATCGCGCCGGTCGACGGCGTCGTGCTGGGGTCGCAGGCGCAGAACATGGCGGTGAGCGTCGACGTCGCGCCGCTGGCCTCCGACGTCTGATACACTTCCCCCGTTCGCCCTGAGCCTGTCGAAGGGCAGTGGGACTCACCGTGCTTCGACAAGCTCAGCACGAACGGGGGGTAAACAGAACATCGCGGTGAGCGTCGACGTCGCGCCGCTGGCCTCCGACGTCTGATACACTTCCCCCCCCCCGTTCGCCCTGAGCCTGTCGAAGGGCAGGTGGGTCTCACCGTGCTTCGACAGGCTCAGCACAAACGGGGGGGGTATCGGGCAAGGCAGTGTTGCTCACAAGTCCGGCAGCACCTGCTCCGCCACGCCCCAGCCCGCCAGCGCCCGCGACGTCGCGCGCTGCAACAGTTCCTCGGCATCGCGCACGCCCCAGCGCGCCGCGGTATCGATATCGCGCAGCTCGGTCCACGACACCGGCGCCGCGACCAGCGCACCGGCCCGCGCACGCGCCGAATAGGGCATGATCGCGGTGCTGCCGCGCTGGTTGCGCAGGTAATCGATGAAGATCTTCCCCTTGCGCTTCGCCTTGGTCATCACCGCGACGTAGCGGTCGGGCTCGGCCGCCGCCAACGCCCGCGCGAAGCGATCCGCAAAGTCCTTCACCGCCGGCCATGCCGCCTGCGGCGTCAGCGGCACGACGACATGGACGCCCTTGCCGCCCGACAATAACGGAAAGCTGACCAGCCCCAGCTCGGCGAGCTGCGCGCTGACATGCTCCGCCGCGCGCTTGGTGTCGGCGAAGTCGAGCCCCTCGTCGGGGTCGAGGTCGATCACCAGCCGGTCGGGCTTTTCCAGATCGTCGACCCGCGATCCCCAGCCGTGGAATTCGATCGTCCCCATCTGCACGCAGGCGACCAGCCCGTCGGCATCGTCGACATAGAGATAGGGCTGCACCGAGCCGTCTTTCTCCTTGACGTCGACATGATGCACCGTGTCGCCGAAGCTGCCCGCGTCATGCTTCTGGAAGAAACATTGCTTGGCCCGCCCCTGCGGACAGCGCACCAGGCTGACCGGCCGCCGCCCCGCCCAGGGCAGCATAATCGGCGAGACCTGCGCATAATAATCGGCGAGCTCACCCTTGGTGACGTCGCTTTCCGGAAAGATCACGCGGTCGCGGCTGCTGACCTTGATATGCACCTCGGGCGCGGCGGGCGCGGGTTCGGCGACCTCCGCCACCACGTCCGCCGCCGCCTTGTCGCCGCGCAGGCCGAGGAAGCTCGAATGGCGCAGCACCTTGTCCGGCGTCACCTCGGCGAAAGCGATTTCGGCGACGAGTTCGGGCTTCACCCATTTGGCGCCGCGCAGCGCCGCCTTGAACGGCTTGAGGCTCTTCGCATCGACCGGCGGCGTCTTGACCGCGAGCCCCGCCAGCCGCTCCGCGAGGTCATCCATCATCGCCTGATCGAAGCCGGTGCCGACCTTGCCGGCATAGCGGAAGCCGCCGTCTTCGTGCAGGCCGAGCAGCAGCGACTTGAAGCCGCGCTTCTTGTCCGACGGCGTCCAGCCGACGATGACGAACTCCTGCCGCCGCGTGCATTTCGCCTTGAGCCACGTCCGGTTGCGCTTGCCGGCATAAGGCGCGTCGGCGCGTTTCGAGACGACGCCCTCCAGCCCCTCCTTGCACATCGCCTCGAACAGCGCCTCGCCCGAACCGAGCACGTGCTCGGCGAACTGGAGGCGCGGCCCGTCGGTCAGCATCGCACGCAGCCGGTCCTTGCGCTCGACGGTGGTCAGCGGGGTCAGATCCTCGCCGTTCAGTTCGAGCAGGTCGAAAGCGAACAGCGTCATGTCGCCGCCGCCCGAAATGGCGTCCTTGAGCGTCGAGAAATCGGGCCGCCCATCCTTGAACGCGACGATCTCGCCATCGATCAGCGCGCTGTCGACGAGCAGCGCAGCGGCCGCCTCGGCGATCGCGGCGAATTTGTCGGTCCAGTCGAGTCCGCTGCGCGTGAAGACCTTCGCCTCGCCCCCGGCGACCGCGACCAGCGCGCGATAGCCATCATATTTCACCTCGTGCAGCCAGCCGGTGCCGGCGGGGACGGCGTCGACCAAGGTGCAGAGCTGCGGGTCGCGGAAGGCGGGCATCGCCTGCGGCTTGGCGGCGCGACGCTTCGCAGGTTTGACGGCCTTCGCGGGCTTTGCCGCTTTGGCGGGGGCGCTCTTGCGCGCCGGCTTGCCCGCGGCGATCTCCGCCATCGTCCGGCCCGTATCGACGCTGGTCAGCGCCTCCTCGACCAGCGTATCGGTGCCGCCGGCATAGGCGTCGTCGAGCTTGCGCAGCAGCCAGTTCTCGCGCTTTTCCTTGGCGCGCGGCTTCAGCCGGATCAGCAGCCATTCGCCCTTCATCCGCTCGCCGTCGAGCGTGAAGTGGAGATGCCCCTTGTCGATATCCTTAGCCGATTTGCCCGCCACCGGCGCCCAGGTGCCGCGATCCCACAGCATCACCGTGCCGCCGCCATATTCGCCTTTGGGGATCGTCCCCTCGAACGTCGCATAGGACAGGGGATGGTCCTCGGTGCGCACCGCCAGCCGTTTCTCGTCGGGATCGAGGCTCGGCCCGCGCGTCACCGCCCAGCTCTTGAGCACCCCGTCGACCTCCAGCCGGAAGTCCCAGTGCAGCCGCGTCGCATCATGCTTCTGCACCATGAAGCCGTTGCCATGGCCCGGCGCCAGCGTACCCGCCGGCTCGGCAGTCTTCGCGAAGTCGCGCTTGGCGTTATAGCGTTCGAGCGGATCAGGCACGTTTCTTCGCCGGCGCCTTCTTGGCCGGTGCCTTCTTCGCGGGCGCCCCCGTCTCCGCCTTGGTCTCCGCCTTGGCCGCGCCCGATCTCTCCATCGACTTCTTGAGCGCCGCCATCAGGTCGACGACGTTGCTCGACGTCTTGCCGCCGTCGTCCTTGTCCTCGATCACCTTGGCGCCCTTCGCCTTGCGCTTGCGCTCGACGAGGTCCTTCAGCGCATCGACATAGCGGTCGTGGAATTCCTGCGGATCGAACGCCGAGGTCTTCTTGTCGATCAGCGCCTCGGCGAGGTCGAGCAATTCGGCATCGGGCTTGCCCTCGGGGATCTCGCGGAAATAGCTCTGCGCCTTGTTGACCTCGTCGGCATAGCGCAACGTCTCGAGCACCAGCCCGCGCCCGCACGGCTTCAGGCTGACGACATATTCGCGCCCGCGCATCGCCAATTGGCCGAGCCCGACCTTCTTGGTCCGCCGCAGCGCCTCGCGCAGCACGATGAACGCCTCTTCGGCGAGATCGTCCGCCGGCACGACGAAATAGGGTTTCTCGTAATAGAGCACGTCGATCTCGCTCGCATCGACGAACTGGGTCAGCTCCAGCGTCTTCTTCGATTCGAGCTTCACCGCGTCGATCTCGTCCTGTTCGAGCAGCACGAACTCGCCCTTCGACACCTCATAGCCCTTCATGATCTCGTCGGTGTCGACCGGGCCGACGCCGGTGACGATCTTCTCATAATGGATCGGCTGGCCGGTCGGCTCGTGGATCTGCTTGAACGCGACCGACGCGCCGCTCTTGGTGGCGGCATAGATCTCGACCGGGATCGACACCAAAGCGAGCCGGATCTGTCCTTGCCAATAGGCGCGTGCGGGCATGATGGGGTCTTTCCGTTGCGGAAGCGATTTAATCCGCGGGCGCGGGAGTCGTTCCGCCCCCATCATTCCTCCCCCGCCAGGGGGAGGGGGACCGCTCGGCGGTAGCCGAGTGGTGGAGGGGGAGGATAGGTCGGGAGCGTCGTAGCAAGGCTTCCGCCTATCCTCCCCCTCCGTCACCGCTACGCGGCGCCACCTCCCCCTGGCGGGGGAGGAATCGGGTGTGCGCATTTCCCGTTGCATCAACATGCGCTAAGGGCGGCGCATGGCTGACGACCCCTTTGCGCTGTTCAACTCTTGGTACGCCGAGGCGCGCGACAGCGAAATCAACGATTCCAACGCGATGGCCTTGGCCACCGTCGATGCGACGGGGCAGCCGTCGGTGCGCATGGTGCTGCTCAAGGGCCATGGCCCGGACGGCTTCGTCTTCTACACCAACCGCGAAGGGCGCAAGGCCGCCGATCTCGCCGCGGTGCCCAAGGCGGCATTGCTGTTCCACTGGAAATCGCTGCGCCGCCAGATCCGCATCGAGGGGCCGGTAAGCCTCGCCAGCGACGCCGAATCGGACGCCTATTTCGCCAGCCGGGGCCGCGATTCGCAGCTCGGCGCCTGGGCGTCCGACCAGTCGCGCCCCCTCGACTCGCGCGAGACGTTCGAGGCGCGGGTCGACGCCGCCAAGGCGCAGTTCGAAGGCCACGACGTGCCGCGCCCGCCGCATTGGGGCGGCTATCGCGTCACCCCGCATGCGATCGAATTCTGGCAGGATCGCGCGCATCGTCTGCACGAACGCCGGCTGTTCACCCGCGCCGGCGACGGCTGGCGCGAAGGGTTGCTGTTCCCATGACGCGCGACGAACAGCGCCGGCTTCTGCCGCTGGCGACGCGCGCCGCGCTCGCCAGCGTGGCGATGGCGTGCTTCCTGCTCGCGCTCAAGGGCTTCGCCGCCTGGCATACCGGTTCGGTGGCGATGCTCGGCAGCCTCGCCGATACCGCGCTCGACCTGCTCGCCAGCCTCGTCACGCTGTATGGCGTGCGCCTCGCCGCGACGCCGGCGGATCACGACCATCGCTTCGGCCACGGCAAGGCGGAGGCGCTCGCCGCGCTGTTCCAGGTCGCGCTGATCACCGCCTCGGCGGCGGGCATCGCGTGGCGCGCGATCACCGCATTGTCCGAGAACGGACCGACCGCCGACGCCGAATTCGGCATCGGCGTGTCGATCGTCGCGATCGGCGCGACCATCGTGCTGCTCTGGTACCAGCGCCAGATCATCCGCCAGACCGGCTCGGTCGCGATCATGGCGGACAACGTCCATTACCAGTCCGACGTGCTGCTCAACGGTTCGGTCATCATCGCTTTGGTGCTCGATCAATATTTCGGCTGGCACAAGGCCGATCCGATCCTCGGCATCGTCATCGCCCTGTGGCTGGCCTGGGGCGCGTTCCAGGCGTCGTCCAACGCCATCGACCAGCTGATGGACAAGGAATGGCCCGACGACGAGCGCGCCGCCTTCCTCGACGTCGCCGCGCGCCAGCCGGGACTGAAGGGCATCCACGACTTCCGCACGCGCCGCTCGGGCAGCCACGATTTCGCGCAATTCCACATGGAGGTCGACCGCGACCTCACCGTCGGCGCGGCGCACGACATCGTCGAATCGGTCGAGCGTAACCTCCGCCGCACCTTCCCCAAGGTCGAGGTGCTGATCCACCTCGATCCCGAGGGCCATGTCGACACCGACAATCCGCTGGTCGAGGCGGACGTCACCCCCCATTGGTTCGGGAAACGCCTGTGAGAATACCGTTCGCGCAGATCGACGCCTTCGCCGACGCGCCGTTCGGCGGCAATCCCGCCGCGGTGATGCCGCTGTCGCAATGGCTCGCTGACGACGTGCTGCAGGCGATCGCCGCGGAGAACAATCTCTCGGAAACCGCCTTCCTGATCCCCGATGCGAGCGGCGAGGCGGATTTCGAGCTGCGCTGGTTCACGCCGGGGCATGAGGTGCGATTGTGCGGTCATGCCACGCTCGCGAGCGGCCATTTCGTGCTGTCGTCGGACGCCGACCGCACGCAGGTCCGCTTCCGCACCCGCCGGGCAGGCGTGCTGACCGTCATGCGGGAAGGTGCGGGCTATACGCTGGCGCTGCCGGCGTGGAAGCCCGAACCCCGGCCGCTGCCCGAGGTCGTCGCGGCGTTGGGCGTCACCGATGTGGTCGAGACCTTGTGGCGCGAGGGGGGGTATGGCGTGATCGTGCTGGAGTCGGAAGCCGCGGTTCGCGCCGTCCGTCCCGACCTGCGCGCCCTGGCGGCGACCGGCGACCATCAGGCGATCGTCACCGCGCGCGGCGAGACCGCCGCGGTGGTCAGCCGCATGTTCGCGCCCGGCGCGGGCGTCGACGAGGACCCGGTGACGGGCTCGGCGCATGCGGTGATCGTGCCCTATTGGGCGGAAAAGCTCGGCACCGACCGGTTCGGCGCCTATCAGGCGAGCGCGCGCGGCGGCGCTTTGTCCTGCCGGCTGGAGGGCGACCGCGTGGTGCTCGGCGGCGCCTGCGTGACGGTGATCGAGGGAACGTTCCTGCTGCCGTAGATCCGCCTTCGCTGTGGCGTTCCCCCAAGGTCTGTCATCCCCGCGAAGGCGGGGATCCAGACGCGCAGGTCCTCGATTGAGCCGGAACGTCAGCGTTTATGGATCCCCGCCTCCGCGGGGATGACGGAACTGGGGTGGACGCGTAGGCGCGCACCGGTCGGTCTGCTGATCGGGCGGCGAATACGTTGCCGCTGGCATCCGTCACCACCCCTCCTGTCGTCATCCCGGCGAACGCCGGGACCCATGGATACGATGACGTAGGCGGTAGTGTTCCTCGCCAGCCGCCTGCAACCATGGGTCCCGGCGTTCGCCGGGATGACGAAGCGGGCAGGGGTGTCGCACGGCGAAGGGATGAGCGAGGGGAGGCGGTGCGTTGAGCGCAATACCTCCCCCCGATCTCCGAAAGCACCCCTCGCGCGCTACCGCCCCCGCCGCTTGGTCATCGGATCGGGCTTGACCGGCTTCACCCAGCCTTCGGGCGGCACCACCCGCGACTGGCTCGTGCCGAGCCCCATCGCGCCTGGCCGCTGCCGCTCCAGCCCGGCCGGATCGACATCCTCGCCACCGGCGCGCAGCAGGCTGATCCGGTCGCGCAGCCGCCCCGCCGTCTCGAAGTCGAGCGCCGCCGCGGCCGCCTCCATCTCCAGCCGCAGCGCCTCGATCGAGACGGTCACGCCGCCGCCGCCGCCGCCAGCGCCGGCTCGGTCGCCGCGATCCAGCCGCCGCCGAGCACCCGCTCGCCCGCATAGAGCACCGCCGCCTGACCCGGCGCGACGCCATATTCGGGCGCGGCGAAGCGCAGCCGGTCGCCGTCGAGCCGCGCCGGCACCGGCTTGGCCATCGAACGCACCTTGGCGGTGATCGGGCCGGCATGATCGGCGCCGATCCAGTTGAGGCCCGTCACCTGCGCCGCCGCCACCGCCAGCGCGGCGCGCGGGCCGACCACCACCTGCCGCGTCGCCGCATCGACGCGCACGACGTAGAGCGGCTCGGGCGTGCCGCCGATCTCGAGCCCACGGCGCTGGCCGACGGTGAAATGGATGATGCCGCGATGGCTGCCCAGCCGCCGGCCGGCGAGGTCGACGATGTCGCCCGCGGTATCCGCCTCGGGGCGCAGCTTGCGCACCAGTCCGGCATAATCGCCGTCGGGGACGAAGCAGATGTCCTGGCTGTCGGGCTTGGCGGCGACGCCGAGACCGAGTTCGGCGGCGATCTCGCGCACCCGCGCCTTGGGCAGCGCGCCGAGCGGGAAGCGCAGATAGTCGAGCTGCGCCTGCGTCGTCGCGAACAGGAAATAGCTCTGGTCGCGCGCCGGATCGGCACCGCGATGCAGCTCCGCCCCCGCCGGGCCGACGACGCGGCGGACATAATGGCCGGTCGCGAGGCAATCGGCACCGAGGTCGCGCGACAAGCTCAGCAGGTCGGTGAACTTCGGTCCGGTGTTGCACTGGACGCAGGGGATCGGCGTCTGCCCCGCCAGATAGGCGTCGGCGAAGGTGTCGACCACCGTCTCGCGGAAGCGCGTCTCGTGGTCGAAGACGTAATGCGCGATGCCGAGCCGGTCGCACACCGCGCGCGCGTCGCGGATGTCGCGCCCGGCGCAGCAGCTGCCGGCACGGCCCGTCGCCTCGCCATGGTCGTACAGTTGCAGCGTGACGCCGATCGTCTCGGCGCCGGTCTGCGCCGCCAGCGCCGCGACCACCGAACTGTCGACCCCGCCCGACATCGCCACGACGATCCTCTTGCCGGTAAGCGCGTCGCCGAGCTGGAAATCCACATCGTCCATCCGGCCATCATACCCGGTCCGGCGGCGAACCGCAAAACAGCTACGGTTAACATCGGCTCACATAGGTTCGCACAAAAGTGACGGCGGCTTTACCCCGCCTTCATTGCTCGCCGCTACAAGGGAGGTTCGAACAGGCAACACGAGTGGATCAGCGTTGGACCTCAGCTTTCCAGGCTTCGACAGAAATACGGAGGTCACCAAGCTTCCGGGCGATCTGGCGGTGCTCATGGTCGGGATCGCCGCGCGGCAGACGGCGTCGCCGACCGCCGTCGCGCAGGCGCGCTTCGGCCGGATCGGTCATCCCTCGCGTTTGCTGCAGCCGCTCGACGGCGCCTTCAACGGTCCGACCGCGGCGCTGCTTGCCCAATGGAGGGACGGAATTCCGCGCCCGGAAGAATGAAACTGCCGTTAACCTTGGCGTGCAAGGCGATCTTCAAGACCGTTCGCTAAGGTTCAGTATCGCGTTTGAGAGGGGGCCCCCAGCCCCGATCGAGGTTGAGTGATGATCGAGAACCAGAAAATCCGTCCTGCCAAAGTGATAGGCCCGCTCGGCGAGTCGCTCACGCTGGATTCGCTGCCGCCGCCGTCGACGACGCGCTGGGTGGTGCGGCGCAAGGCGGAAGTGGTCGCGGCGGTCAACGGCGGTCTGCTGACCGTCGACGAGGTCTGCGCGCGCTATGGTCTGACGGTCGAGGAATTCGCCAGCTGGCAGCGCGCGATCGACCGCTCCGGCATGCCCGGACTGCGCGTCACCCGCATCCAGCACTATAAATCGCTATACGAGCGCCAGCAGAAATATTGAGCGATCCGACGCCCCTGGCGCCCTAAAAACGAAACGCGTGCGGAACATTGTTACGGGGTTGAGAGTCTTTCCGAGCGGAGCCCACGGCGGGCACAACGGAGGGACCTATGGGTATCATTCTTTGGCTTATCATCGGCGGTGTCATCGGCTGGCTGGCCAGCATCATCATGCGCACCGACGCCCAGCAGGGCATCTTCCTGAACATCGTCGTCGGCATCGTCGGCGCGTTCATCGGTGGCCTGATCCTGTCGGGCGGTTCGATCAACAATCAGCCGCTCAACATCACCTCGTTCCTGGTATCGCTGCTCGGTGCGGTGATCCTGCTTGCGATCGTGAACCTCGTGCGTCGCGGTAGCGTCCGCTAAGACGTTCGCTTCGTCACGCGAAACGAAAGGGCCGTCCGGGCAACCGGGCGGCCCTTTTCGCGTCATTGCAGCAGGAAGCGCACCGACAAGGTGACGGTGACGTCCTTCTCGCCCGGCGCGATCTCGGTCGATGCGGCATCCGCCTTCATCGCGCGCGCCATGAACATCGGTTGCGGCCCCGGTCCGCCGGCATCCTGCCCCGCCTCGGCGATCGAGATCACCCGCGCCACCTTCATCCCCGCCGCCGCCGCATACAGATCGGCCCGCGCGCGCGCCCGCTTGACCGCATCGGTCCGCGCCTCGTCCAGCGCCGTCTCGGGCGTGTCGATCGAGAGATTGGGGCCGTCGATCTGGTTCGCGCCCTGCGCCACCAGCGCATCGAGCACGCTGCCCGCCTTGGTCACGTCGCGGAAGCGGACGCTGACCGTGTTGGTCGCCTGATAGCCGGTGATCGCCGGCGGCTGGCCGTCGGTATAGCGATATTGCGGGCTCAGTCCGACGTTCGACGTGGCGAGGTCGCGCGGCGCGATGCCGGCGCGCTTCAGCGCCGCGAGCACGCGCTGCATCCGCTGCGCATTGTCGGCGAGCGCGGCGGCGGCGGTCGGTGCCTGCGACACCACGCCGGCACGGATCGTCGCCAGATCGGGCACCCGCGTCGTGCGTCCCTCCGCGCTGACGTCGAGGATCGTCCCCTGCGCCGGCACCAGCGGCTCGACGCTGGTCGCGGCGCTCTGCGCCAACGCCGCCGTCGGGACCATCATTAGCGCCATTGCTGACAGATATTTCACTTAGTCTCTCCCGTGTTAGTGAACGCCAGGCCGAGCATTTGCCCTGATCGAGGTCAACCCCAGCTGAACGGGCGATCGTGTTGCGGACACTGTGCATTTCGGGCATGGCAGCGCCATCGCGCCAGCGGGGGCTTGAGCGCGGTGATTTATTCAGATAACACAGTCGCGACGGACGATGGCCCGGCAGTGGCCGGCACGGGGATGGGACAGGCATGAACGACTATCAGGGTTCGATCGGTCACGAGGAACGGCTGGCTCTGCCGGGTGAATCCGCACCGTCGGGCCGCCGCCGCAAGATCGTCGTCGTCGCCGTCATCGTGCTGCTGCTCGCCATCGTCACCTGGGCGATGTTCGGCCGCAAGAAGGCCGATCCCGCCGCCGGCCAGAAGACCGAGCAGATGCCCACCGTCACCGTCGTCGTCCCCGGCCGCAAGACCGTCGACCGCACGCTGACCGCCACCGGCACGCTCGCCGCGCGCCGCGAGATGCCGGTCGGCGTCGCCGGCGAGGGCGGGATGATCACCCGCGTGCTCGTCGAGCCCGGCCAGTGGGTCAATGCGGGGCAGGTGCTCGCCACCGTCGACCGCTCGGTGCAGACGCAGACCGCCGCCTCGCTCGCCGCGCAGGTCGCGGTCGCGCGCTCCGACCAGACGATCGCGCAGGCCGAGCTCGACCGCGCGCAGCAGCTCGTCGACCGCGGTTTCATCTCCAAGGCCGATCTGCAGCGCAAGGCCGCGACCCGCGACGCCGCCGCCGCGCGCGTTCAGGTCGCCGCCGCCAGCCTGCGCGAGGCCAACGCCCGCAACGGCCGGCTCGACATCCGCGCGCCCGAAGCCGGCCTCGTCCTCACCCGCGGCGTCGAGCCCGGCCAGATCGTCAGCTCGGGCAGCGGCGTGCTCTTCCGCATGGCGCAGGGCGGCCAGATCGAGATGCGCGCGCAGCTCGCCGAGGCCGATCTCGCCAGCCTGCACGCCGGCGCGCGTGCGCAGGTGACGCCGGTCGGCAGCGACCGGACCTTCGCCGGCGAGGTGTGGCAGGTCTCGCCGATCATCGATGCGAACACGCGGCAGGGCATCGCGCGGATCGCGCTGCGCTACGATCCGGCATTGCGCCCGGGCGGCTTCGCCTCGGCTACGATCGTCGGCGGCGCCGCGGTCGCGCCCTTGCTCCCCGATGCGGCGTTGCAGAGCGACGACAAGGGCAGTTTCGTGTATATCGTCGGCAAGGACGACAAGGTCGAGCGCCGCAACATCAAGATCGGCCAGGTCTCCGACGCCGGCGTGACCGTGGTGGCGGGCCTCGACGGCAGCGAACGCGTCGTCCGCTCGGCGGGCGGGTTCCTGGCCCCCGGCCAGAAGGTGAAACCGGTCGTCGCGACCGCCCAGCCAAAGGCGAGCTGACATGAGCTTCCGCAACATCTCCGCCTGGGCGATCCGCAACCCGGTCCCGCCGATCGTGCTGTTCCTCGCACTGACGCTGGCGGGGATCGTCAGCTTCATGCGGATGGACGTCAACAACGACCCCGACATCGACTTCCCCGTCGTCATCGTTGTCATCAGCCAGCCCGGCGCCGCGCCGACCGAGCTGGAGAATCAGGTCACCAACCGCGTCGAATCGGCGGTCCGCTCGCTCCAGGGCATCGACGAGATCACCTCGACCGTCACCGAGGGCCAGTCGACCACCGTCGTCCAGCTCGCGATCGGCACGCCGATCGACCGCGCGGTCAACGACACCCGCGACAAGATCGCGCAGATCCGCAGCAATCTGCCCGAGGGCATCCTCGAACCGCAGATCTTCCGCGCCGACACCACCGACAACGACCTCGCCAGTTATTCGGCGATCGCCAGCGACATGACCGTCGAGCAATTGAGCTGGTACATCGATAACACGGTGACCAAGGAACTGCTGTCGGTGCCCGGCATGGCCGCGGTCAACCGCAACGGCGGCGTCAGCCGCGAGATCCGCGTGATCCTTGATCCGCTGCGTCTGCAGAGCCAGGGCCTCACCGCCAGTCAGGTCAACGCCCAGCTGCGCCAGATCAACCTCAACGCCGCCGGCGGCCGCGCCGAGATCGCGGGGTCCGAACAATCGGTGCGCGTGCTCGGCAACGCCCGCAACGCCAACGACCTCGCGCAGACGCAGATCAACGTCGGCAACGGCCGCACCATCCGCCTGGGCGACATCGCCACCGTCCGCGATCTCTATGCGGAACAGCGCAGCCGCGCCGCGGTCGACGGCCGACAGGCGATCAGCTTCGACTTCCAGCGCGCCAAGGGCGCCTCCGACGTCACCGTCTTCAACGAGGCGGTGAAGAAGCTCGCCGACCTCGAGAAGCGCAACCCCAACGTCCATTTCATCCTGCGCTCGAACAGCGTCAAATATACCGAGGCGCAATACGAATCCGCGATCCATGCGATGATCGAGGGCGCGGTGCTCGCGGTGCTCGTCGTGCTGCTGTTCCTGCGCGACTGGCGCGCGACGATGATCTCGGCGCTGGCGATCCCGCTGTCGGCGATCCCGACCTTCTGGTTCATGGAGCTGCTCGGCTTCAACCTCAACCAGATGACGTTGCTCGGCCTCAGCCTCGTCGCCGGCGTGCTCGTCGATGACGCGATCGTCGAGATCGAGAATATCGTCCGCCACATGCGGATGGGCAAATCCGCCTATCAGGCGTCGATCGACGCCGCCGACGAGATTGGCCTCGCGGTGCTCGCCACCACCATGTCGATCGTCGCGGTGTTCATGCCGGTCAGCCTGATGCCCGGCATCTCGGGCCAGTATTTCCAGAATTTCGGTCTCACCGTCGTCGTCTCGGTGCTGATGAGCCTCGCCGTCGCGCGTCTCATCACGCCGATGATCGCCGCCTATTTCCTCAAGAGCTTCGGTCACGCCAGCCATGGTGAGGGCAGGCTGATGGACGTCTATATGGCGGTGCTGCGCTGGACGCTCGACAGCAGCCGGCAAAAGGCGAGCGCGGCGCGCGGCGGCGTCCACCGCTTCACCAGCCGCTGGCGCGATCACCGCATGTGGGTGATGGGCTTCGGGTTCCTCACCTTCATCGCGACGATCCTGATGTTCGGCGCGGTCCCGATGCAATTCTCGCCCGCCGAGAACAGCGACAATTCGACCGCGACGATCGAGATGGTGCCGGGCGCGACGCTCGCCCAGACCGACGAGGTCGTGACGCGGGTCGGCGAGCTGCTGCGGCGCCAGCCCGAGGTCGCCTCGGTCTATACCCGCACCGGCTCGAACGGCGCGGTCAACACCGGCCGCGTCACCGCGACGCTCAAGGAAGACCGCACCGTCACCAGCACCGAATTCGAGCGTAACCTCGCGCCCGAACTCGCCAAGATCGCCGATGCGCGCGTCGGCTTCCGCTCGCAATTCGGCTGGGGCTCGTCGGGCCGCGACATGACCGTCGTGCTCGGCGGTGACGATCCCGTGCTGTTGCAGAAGACCGCGAACACGCTGGTCGACCAGATGGCGACGCTGCCGACGCTCACCCAGCCGCGCATTTCGGGCAACCTCCAGCGGCCCGAGATCGTCATCAAGCCGCGCTTCGACCTCGCCGCCAATCTCGGCGTGACGACGCAGGCGCTCTCCAGCGCGATCCGCATAGCGACGCTCGGCGACATCGACCAGAATTCGGCGCGCTTCTCGCTGTCGGACCGGCAGGTGCCGATCCGCGTCGCGCTCGATCAGGGCGCGCGCACCGAATTGTCGACGATCCAGAACCTGCCCGTCTCCACCGCGAGCGGCGGGTCGGTGCCGCTGTCGCTGATCGCCGACATCAGCCTGGGCTCCGGCCCGACGCAGATCGACCGCGTCAACCAGCAGCGCCGCATCGCCGTCGGCGCCGATCTCGCCCCCGGCATCGTCTCCGGCACCGCGCAGAAGCAGATCGACAATCTGCCGATCATGAAGAACCTGCCGCTGGGCGTGAACAAGCTGACGCTCGGCCAGGCCAAGTGGCAGCAGGAGATGCTCAACAATTTCGTCGTCGCGGTGATCGCGGGCACCTTCCTCGTCTTCGCGGTGCTCGTGCTGCTCTACCGTCGCGCGCTGCCGCCGTTCGTCAACATGGCCTCGCTGCTCCTCGCGCCGCTGGGCGGGCTGATCGCCTTGTGGGCGACGGGCAATCCGCTGTCGCTGCCGGTGTTCATCGGGCTGCTGATGCTGCTCGGCATCGTCGCCAAGAATTCGATCCTGCTGATCGACTTCGCGCTGGAGGAGATGAACAAGGGCGTCGACACGCTCACCGCGATCATCGACGCCGGCCACAAGCGCGCGCAGCCGATCGTGATGACGACGGTCGCGATGGTCGCCGGCATGGTGCCGACCGCCGCGTCGATCGGCAGCGACGGGTCGTGGCGCGCGCCGATGGGCATCGTCGTGATCGGCGGCCTGCTGCTCTCGACGCTGCTGACGCTGGTGATCGTGCCGGCGGCGTTCAGCCTCGCGGTCGGCATCGAACGCTACATCGGCCCCCGCCTCGGCAGCCGCCTGCTCACCTACCGTCCCGGCGACGACGGCAGCACCGTGGTCGGCATCGCCGGCCCCGATCAGCCGAGCATCGCGCCGGTCCCGGGCCGCATCGGCCGCGACGATCCGGGCGCGCAGCCGGCGGAATGACGGGACGGGCGTAGAGTCCGTCCCGGATGATCGTCATCCCGGCGCAGGCTTGGGCCATCGCATATGGACGCTCGTGCGAGCCTGTCGTCTTCCAAGCCCATCCCGTCACCCCGGACTTGTTCCGGGGTCCACCCTACGGCGAGGAGCAAGGCTTGAGTCGACACCCTTCTCTCGCGGCCCGGTGGACCCCGGAACGAGTCCGGGGTGACGAATTTGGTAAGGAAACCGATCGAGCCTCATTACCGCAGCAATATGCGATAGTCCCGCCGCGCAGGTCGGGCTTGGGTCGCAACCTCAGCGTATATGGATCCCCGCCTGCGCGGGGATGACATAGGAACAAGCGGTATCGACCGACGCCGCGCCATCCCAATCGCCCCATCCACTTGAACTTCCCCCGCGCTCGGGGATTGTTTCGCATATGACAGCCTTCCCCCGCGCCAGCACCACCGAGGCGGCACCGCCCGCGCTGGTCCGGATGCGGCGTATCGCCGTCGGCCTTCTCGTCGCGATGGCGGCGCTGTTCCTCGTCAGCCGCCAGCTCGCCCCGACGCACCCCGGCTGGGGGTTCGCGCAGGCGTTCGGCGAGGCGGCGATGGTCGGCGGGCTCGCCGACTGGTTCGCGGTCACCGCTTTGTTCCGCCACCCGCTCGGCCTGCCGATCCCGCACACCGCGATCATCCCGCGCAACAAGGACCGGATCGGCGATACGCTCGCCGCATTCCTGCGCACCAATTTCCTCCAGCCCGCGGTGATCGGCCGGCGCATGCGCCGCGTCGACGTCGCCACCGCGATCGCGCGCTGGCTCACCGATCCGCCCGAGGGGGCAGGGGGCCGTTTCCGCCAGGGCGCGTCGAAGCTCGTCGCGCAGGTGCTCGAAGGCCTCGATCCGCAGCGGCTCGGCGGCATGGTCAAGGCCGGCATCGCCGCCCGGCTGCGCGAGACGGAGGTCGCGCCGATCCTCGGCCGGGTGATGCAGGCGGCGCTCGCCGAACAGCGCCACGCGCCGCTGCTCGACGGCGCGATCCGCTGGGGAGCGAAGGCGCTCGCCGCCAACGAGCATCTCATCCGCCAGATGGTCCACGACCGCGCCGGATCGATCCTGCGCTGGACCGGGCTCGACGAGACGGTGGCGGACAAGCTCATCGCCGGGCTCGACAAACTGGTCGCCGACATGGCCGACGATCCGCAGCATCCGCTGCGCCTCAAGGCCGAGGAGGGGCTCGACCGACTCGCCTGGGACCTGCAATTCGATCCCGCCACCCGCGCCCGCGTCGAGGCGATGAAGGTCGAACTGATCGCCAATCCGGCGATGCAGTGCTGGCTCGACGGGCTGTGGGAGTCGGCACGCGCCGGCCTGCTCCGCATCGCGCGCGATCCCGAGGGGGCGATGCAGGGCCAGCTCGGCGACATGTTGCGCCAGCTCGGCCAGACGCTGACGCAGGACCCGCGGCTGTCGCATACGATCAACCGCTTCGTCCGCCGCGCGGTGGTCGGCATCGCCGCGGATTATGGCGACGGCATCGTCCGCCTGGTCTCGGAGACGGTGCGCGGCTGGGATGCCGATACGATCACCAGCCGGCTGGAGAATGCGGTCGGTCGCGACCTGCAATATATCCGCATCAACGGCACGCTGGTCGGCGGGCTGGTCGGCCTCGCCATCCATGCCGTCGACGTGCTGTTGTGAACCCGCGCTGTCCGGTCAACCCAACCGTCCCGTATGATAAACGCCTTGCCGTGGATCGGAACTTGCCGCACAAGCGCAAGCGATGAGCGCCACAGCCGAATTCGAGCAGGACAGCGGCGGAACCCTTCGCTTTTCCGGTGATCTGCTGTTGCGGACGCTCGGCACGCTGCCCGACCGGCTTGATGCGATCAGCGGCCCGGTCGAGCGGATCGACCTCAGCGGCATCGGCCGGATCGACACCGTCGGCGCCTGGGTCGTCCATCGCCTCGCGACCCGCCACGAGGCGGCGATCGAGGGGCTCGACGAGGACGGCCGCTATCTGCTCGATTCGGTGGTCGCCGCCGACCGGCCGGTGGCGCTGGCCCCGCACGCGCGCAACGCCTTCAGCAAGATGCTCGGCGAGATCGGCGATGCGGTCATCATCACGCTGCGTACCCTGTACGGCCTGCTCGGCTTCATGGGCGCGACGACGATCGCCTTCGTCAACGTCGTGCGTCATCCCAGCCGTTTCCGCTTCAACGCGACGGTGCACCGGTTCGAGGTGGTCGGCGTCCAGGCGCTCGCCATCGTCGGCCTGATGAGCTTCCTGATCGGCATCGTCATCGCCCAGCAGGGCGCGGTCCAGCTCCGCCAATTTGGGGCAGAAGTGTTTACCATTAATCTGGTCGGCCGGCTCACTTTGCGTGAACTTGGTGTACTTATGACCGCGATCATGGTCGCCGGCCGCTCCGGCTCGGCCTTCGCCGCGCAGCTCGGCACGATGAAGCTGACCGAGGAGATCGACGCGATGCGCACCATCGGCGTCTCCCCGATGGAGGCGCTGGTGCTGCCGCGGACGATCGCCGCGGTGCTGCTGATGCCGCTGCTCGGCTTCTATTCGTCGCTGATCGCGATCATCGGCGGCGGCCTGCTCGCTTGGGTATCGCTCGACATCCCGCCGGTCACCTTCATCCAGCGCATCCGCGAGGTCGTGCCGATCACCGACCTCTACATCGGCCTCATCAAGGCGCCGGTGTTCGGTGCGATCATCGCCATCGCCGGCTGTTTCCAGGGCATGCTGGTCGAATCGGACGCCGAACAGGTCGGCCTGCGCACCACGTCGGCGGTGGTGCAGGCGATCTTCCTCGTCATCGTGCTCGACGCCTTCTTCGCGGTGTTCTTCACCTGGGTGGGGTGGAACTGATGGCGCAGCGCGAGCCGCAGGACGACGCACCGATCATCCAGGTGCGCGGCCTCAAGAACGCCTTCGGCGACGCGGTCGTCCACGACAATCTCGACCTCGACGTGCGTCGCGGCGAGATCCTCGGCGTGGTCGGCGGCTCGGGCACCGGCAAGTCGGTGCTGATGCGCTCGATCATCGGGCTGCAGACGCCGGTCGAGGGCGACATCACCGTCTTCGGCGAACCGACGATCGGCCGCGAGGAGACCGAGGCGACCGACATCCGCAAGCGCTGGGGCGTACTGTTCCAGGGCGGCGCATTGTTCTCGACGCTGACCGTCGCCGAGAACGTGCAGGTGCCGCTGCGCGAGTTCTACGGCGACCTCAACCCCGCGCTGATGGCGGAGATCGCCGCCTACAAGGTGGTGATGACCGGCCTGTCGCCCGACGCCGGCCCCAAATATCCCGCCGAACTGTCGGGCGGCATGAAGAAGCGTGCCGGCCTCGCCCGCGCGCTCGCGCTCGATCCCGAATTGCTGTTCCTCGACGAGCCGACCGCGGGGCTCGACCCGATCGGCGCGGCGGCGTTCGACGGCCTCACCAAATCGTTGCAGAAGACGCTGGGGCTCACCGTCTTCCTGATCACCCACGATCTCGACACGCTCTATGCGATCTGCGACCGCGTCGCGGTGCTCGCCGACAAGAAGGTGATCGCGGTCGGCACGATCGACGAACTGCTCGCGCTCGATCACCCGTGGATCGAGGAATATTTCAAGGGGCCGCGCGGCCGCGCCGCGATCGCGACCCAGGAAGCGCATGCGGACGCGTCGCAACATCCGACGGAAGTGAAGACGCAGCAGATCGCGGCAAGTCCGGCCGCCGCCACCGAACCGGCCGAACCGGCCCGACCCCCTGTAGGGACCGACTGATGGAAACCCGTTCCAACCATGTGATCGTCGGCGCGGTGGTGCTGATCCTGCTCGCCGCGCTCGCGATCTTCACGATCTGGATCGCCCGCCTCGGCGGAGCCACCGAGCGCGAATACGACATCTTCTTCAAACAGTCGGTCGATGGTCTGGCGAAGGGATCGACGGTCACCTATTCCGGCGTTCCCACCGGCCAGGTCAAGACGATCGCGCTGTGGAAGCCCGATCCGCAGTTCGTCCGCGTCCGCGTCACCGTCAACGAGGAGACGCCGATCCTGCTCGGCACCACCGCGACGATCCAGGGCAGCTTCACCGGCACCAGCACCGTCGCGCTCGACGGCGCCCGCAAGGGCGCACCGCCGATCGTCTGCCCCGAGCGTGCCGATGCGACGCAATGCCCCTATGGCGTGCCGGTCATCCCGACCAAGCAGGGCGGCATCGGCGCGATCCTCAATTCGGCGCCGCAGCTGCTCGAGCGGCTGTCGACGCTGACCGAGCGGCTGACCGGGCTGCTGACCGACCGCAACCAGGCGTCGATCGCCGGCATCCTCGAGAATACGAACCGTCTGTCGGGCGCGCTCGCCGATCGCGGGCCGGAGATCGCGGCGACGCTGGCGCAGACGCGCATCGCGATCCAGCAGGCGGGCGACGCCTCGCAGCAGATCGGCAAGCTCGCCGAGACGACCAACGGCCTGCTCGCCGAGGACGTCAAGCCGACGATGCAGAACCTCAACAAGGCGATCGCCTCGGCGCAGCAGAGCGCCGAGACGCTCAATTCGGCGATCCAGGACGCGCGGCCGGGCCTGCAGACCTTCTCCAAGCAGACGATACCGGAGGCGAACCGGCTGGTCCGCGACCTGCGCGTCACCGCGACGGCGCTGTCGTCGATCGCCGACAAGGTCGATCAGGGCGGCGCCAGTTCGCTGATCGGCCAGCAGAAGCTCCCCGATTACAAGGGCAAGTGAGATCATGAAGACCAAGCTTCTCCTCCTCGCCGCGGCGCTGCCGCTCGCCGGCTGCATCAGCTTCGGCGCCAAGCCGCCGCCCTCGCTGCTGACGCTCGACGCGACCTCGGCACCCGCGGTCGGTGCCGACCAGAATTCGGCGAAGACGCGCTCGATCACCATCCAGGTGCCGTCGACGCCGACCGCGATCGCCGGCGGACGGGTGCCGGTGCAGGCGACGCCGACGACGATCGCTTACGTCAAGGACGCGTTATGGGCCGAGCCGCCGGCGCGGCTGTTCGCGCGTCTGCTGTCCGACACGGTGTCGGCGCGCAGCAACATGGTGGTGCTCTCGACCGTCCAGTCGATCGCCGACCCGAGCGCGACGCTCGCCGGTGAATTGCGCCGCTTCGGCCTCGACGCGACGACGCGCGAGGCGGTGGTGACCTATGATGCGTCGCTGACCCGTGCCGGCAAGGAGACGGTCGAGAAGCGCCGGTTCGAGGCACGCGTACCGGTGACCGCGATCGACGCGGCGAGCGCCGGCCCGGCAATCAGCCAGGCGGCCAATCAGGTCGCGGTCGAGGTCGCCGCCTGGGTCGCCGCGAGCTGATCGGCTAGCGCGGCGTGCGCCGGACCGCCGGCAGCACGTCGCACACCGCCGCGCCACCCAGCCCGACCGTCGGCGCGTCGGGGGTCTCGCGCTTGATAACCGCGGCGGCGAACCGCGGATTGTCGGCGCTGCGATACTGGAAATGCGGCCGGTCGCCCGCGGGCATGTCGCTGGCCAATCGCACCGAGACGATCGGCAGCCGCTCCGCCGCGCTCGCATAGACGCCCATCGCCGCATCGCTGCGCGGCAGGCCCGACAGATACCCCATCCCCTCGACGATCCGCCCGACGACGGTGTAGTTGCGATCGAGCCGCCGCGCCGACTGGCCGATCGGCGTGAACAATTCGGCACCCGAGCCGGTGCTCGGCAAGGCGTCGCGCGCGACGCCGACCATGCCGTAGCAATGCGTCAGCCACGCCTGCCGCCCGTTGGTCGCAACCGGCCAGCCGTCCGCGGTGATGCCGCTCGCGGTCGAATAGCTGTCCGCCTTCGTCATCCGTACCGCGGGCCGGAATGCGGCGATCTCGAACTCGGCGGCGGGATGATCGGTGATGCCGGCGGGCAGCGGCTTCTTCTCGGTGGCGTCGCCCCATTGCGCCACCCAATTCTCCTGCACCCGATAGACGCTGGCATCGTCCCACCAGCGCGCCCGGGCGAGCGTGTGGATGTTGGCGACGTGCGCGGGGGCGAAGCCCGGCGCGAGCCGGATGACGACCTGCTTGCCGGTGGCGAGAGTCATCACCAGCAATTCGTCGTCGGGCACCGCGCGCCAGTCGGCCTCGACCGGGTCGGCGGGGGAGGCGGCGGGGGCGGCCTGGGGCGGCGGCGCGGCGGCGAGAAGGAGCAGACTCAGCATGGCCGCGAGACTGGCCCAGGCGCGCCGATCACGCAATCACTTGCAGCCCGGATGCGGACCGGCTACGCGCGCCTTTCCAGGACATGCGGAGCGGTGGCCGAGTGGTCGAAGGCGCTCGCCTGGAAAGTGAGTATACGTCAAAAGCGTATCGAGGGTTCGAATCCCTCCCGCTCCGCCACTTCGGTCCCCGGCCTGTAAAGGGCTAAAGACCCCTTTTGGTCTTCGTCGTTCCGGACATTCGTGTGAGCGGCCTGCAAGCGCAGACGTCCACATCAGTGGTTTTTCATACCGAGCCGAAGCGTGGCCTCCAGCCCGCCGGTGGGACGGTTGGCAAGGGACAGGTCCGCCCCGATCGCCGCCGCCTGCGCCAGCGCGATCGTCAATCCTATGCCGGTGCCGTCGCCGCTCGATCGCGACCGGTCGGCGCGTACGAAGGGATCGAATGCGCGGGCCAGTAGCGCCTCGTCCATGCCCGGGCCGGAATCCTGCACCGTGACGATCACCGACGTGCCGGCGCGGTGCGCGGCGATGTCGGCGCCGCCGCCATATTTGATCGCATTGTCGATCAGGTTCGACAGGCAGCGCGCCAAGGCATCGGGTCGCACCCGCACCAGCGCGCCGCAGCCTTGGGTGAAGCGCACCGCATGGCCGAACTCGGCGGCATCATCGGCAAGGCTGGATAGGAGCGAGTCGAGATCGACCGTCGACCAATCCTCGGCGCTCTCGCCGCTGCGGGCGAGGTCGAGGCCGCGTTTCACCATCGCCAGCGTCGCCGATAGGTCGGCGACCAGCCGTTCGCGCAACGCCTCATCCTCGACCTGTTCGAGCCGCAGCCGCAGCCGCGTCAGCGGCGTCTGGAGGTCGTGGCTGATCGCCGCGAGCATCCGCGTCCGCTCGCGCAGGCCGGCGCGGACGCGCGCCTGCATCAGGTTGAAGGTCGCCAAAGCCGCGCGCACGTCGCCGGGGCCGGTTTCGACCACCGGCTCGGCGTCGATCGATCGGGCAAAGGCGTCCGCCGCCGCGGAAAGGCGCCGGAGCGGCGCGGTCGCCAGCCTCGCCACGATCAACGACAGCGCGATCGCCGCGACGACGACGAGCAGCAGGAACAAGCGGTCGGTCGTCCAGCCCGGCGGGGCGGGCAGCCGCGGCAGGTCGATCGCCACCGCGACGGGGTGCCCGCCCACGTTTAGCGTCAGCAGCCAGCAATCGGGCAGCATCAGCGGTTTCAGTCCTGCCGCGCGCGCACGGGAGCGGAATGGGTCGTGAAGCTGGCAGACACCGGTGGGCGCGTGCGCGAGCACGGCCTGTATCGCCGGCGCGGTGCGCCTTGCGAGCGTCGCGGTGAGGTCGTCGTCGCGCGGCGGGATCGGCCTGATCCCTTCGCCCGCGAGATGCGCGCCCAACAGCCGGCCGTCGCGCAGGCTGACGAGCGCACCGGCGGGGTCGCGGTGCAGACGATCGATGACGTCGAGCGCGCTCGCGATGACGCGCTCGTCGCGCACCCGCCGGAACTCGGCCCGCCGCCCTTGTTCGGCGAGGAACAGCGCGGCGAGCGACGCGATCGAGATACCGACGACGAGGATCAGCGCGATCCGGCCCGCCAGCGATCCGAGAAAGCGCATCGGCCGGGCGGCGACGCGCCTCATGCGAACGTGGTCGTCGCCGCGAGCATATAGCCCTGGCCGCGTACGGTGAGGATCAGATCGTCGCCATCGGGTTTGAGTTTCTGGCGCAACCGGCTGATCTGATTGTCGATCGTCCGGTCGAACGCGGCGGTGGCGGCGCGCGTCGGCACCAGCGCCTCGCGCGACAGCGGCCGCCCGGCGGCGTGGACGAGGCGCGAGAGCATGTCGAATTCGGCGGTCGACAGCATCACGACATTGTCGCCGGGGGCGAGCAGGCGACGTTTCACCAGATCGAGCCGCCAGCGGCCGAAGGTGGCGATGCGGGCCGGCGTGCCCGTGCCGCGGCGCAGCAGGTTGCGGATCCGTGCGGTCAGTTCGCGCGGCTCGAACGGCTTGGTCAGATAGTCGTCGGCGCCGAGTTCGAGCCCGAGCACGCGGTCGATCGCGCTGTCGCGCGCGGTGACCATGATGATCGCGCCGCCATAGCCCTCGGCGCGCAGTTCGCGGCACAGCATCAGCCCGTCGCCGTCCGGCAGGCCGAGGTCGAGCACGACGAGGTCGATCGCCGCCGCCGCCAGCGCCGCGCGGACGCCGGCGACGTCGCCCGCCGCGCTCAGCCGATAGCCCTCGCGCGCGAGCTGCGCCGCGACCAGATCGCGGATGTCGGGATCGTCGTCGGCGATCAGCAGATGCGGACGGTCCGCCGCGGTACCGGGCATCATATCGTCGTCCCTCTGCTGCGGCGGCGGCAGCCGGCCGCCAGGCAGCGGGCATAGCCGGGCGGGCGGCGGCTGCCCAGCCATCGCCCGGTCACAGCGTGTCGTCCGATCCGATCGCCTGATACAGCGTCACCCGGTTGGCGAGGTCGGTGAGCGCCGCCGAGATCGCGGTCTGCTGCGCGCTGTACAGCGTCCGCTGCGCGACCAGCGCGGTGAGGAAACTGTCGCTGCCCTCGCGATAGCGCGCCTCGCCGATCGCATAGCTCGCCTGCGCGGCGGCGACGAGATCGGCCTGCGCCTGGCGCTGCCGCGCGATCGTGCCGCGGCGGGCGAGGCCGTCGGCGACCTCGCGATAGGCGGTCTGCGCCGCCTTGCGATAGGTGGCGAGATAATAGTCCACCTGCGCGCGCGCATAATCGAGATTGCCGCGATTGGTGCCGCCGAGGATCGGCACGCTCACCGACGGCGTCGTCGTCCAGGTCGAGCCGGAGAACAGCCCGGTCAGCGCGCTGCTGGCGAGGCCGAGCACGCTGGTCAGCGAGATCTGCGGGAAGAAGGCGGCACGCGCCGCGCCGACATTGGCGTTCGCGCTGCGCAATTGATGCTCGGCCTCGACCACGTCGGGCCGGTCGAGCAGCAGCGCCGACGACAGGCCGGCGGGGACGGTGGCGATGCCGGCGTCGAGCGCGGTCAGGCTGGCGGGCAGCAACGCATCCTCGACGTGCGCGCCGACGAGCAAATCGAGTGCATTGCGATCCTGCGCGACCTGCGTCGTGCGATCGGCGACGTCCGCCTGCGCCTGCGCCAGCAGCGTGCGCGCATCGGCGAGGTCCGAGCCGCTGACCAGCCCGGCGTCGTGGAGTTCGGCGTTGAGGCCGACCGTCCGCGCGCTGCTGCGCACCTGCTCCTGCGACACCTTGAGCAGGTCCCGGTCCGCGGCGAGCGTGACATAGGCGGTCGCGGTCTCGGCGACGACGGCGAAGCGCGTCGAGCGGGCGCCGCTCTGCGTCGACAGATAGGTCTCGAACGCCGCGCGCGACAGGTTCTTCTGCCGGCCGAACAGGTCGAGTTCGAAATTGCTGACCCCGGCGCTCGCCGAGAACAGGTCGCTCGACGCCGCGGTCGCGGTGCCGCCGCCGGTGACCGCGCGCGCGATCGACGCCCCCGCATCGGCGGAGACGGTCGGCAGGCGATAGGACCGCTGCACGCGATATTGCGCGCGCGCCGAGGCGACGTTGGCGACCGCCGCGGCGAGATCCTGGTTCGCCGCCAGCGCGCGTTCGATGACGATGCGCAATGTCGCGTCGGTGACCAGCGACCGCCACGGCATCCCCGCCTTGCCCGCCGCGGCGGGGGCGTAGGCGGCGCCCGCGGGCCATGACTGCGGCACCGCATCCGCCGCGGTGCGGACCTCGTGCGGCGCCAGATCGCAGGCGGCGAGCGCGCCCGCCCCCAGCAGCAGCATCGCGATGCGCAAACGGATCATGCCGCACGCTCCCTGCGTCCATGGAACAGTCGCGCGACGACGACGAAGAACATCGGCACGTAGAAGATCGCCAGCGCGGTGGCGGTCAGCATGCCGCCGACCACCGCGGTGCCGATCGCGATCCGGCTGTTGGCGCCCGCGCCGGTGGCGACCGCCAGCGGGAAGACGCCGAGGATGAAGGCGAGGCTGGTCATCAGGATCGGCCGCAGCCGCGTCCGCGCCGCCTCCAGCGCAGCGTCGACCACGTCCTTGCCCGCGCGGCGCGCCTCCTCGGCGAATTCGACGATCAGGATCGCATTCTTGGCGGCGAGGCCGATCGTGGTGATGAGCCCGACCTGAAAATAGATGTCGTTGTCGAGCCCGCGCGGCGTCACCGCGAGCACCGCGCCGATCACGCCGAGCGGCAGCACCAGCAGCACCGCGATCGGCACCGACCAGCTTTCGTACAGCGCCGCGAGGCACAGGAAGACGATCAGGACCGACAGGCCGTAGAGCATCGGCGCCTGCCCGCTCGCCTCATTCTCCTGAAACGACAGGCCGGCCCAGGCATAGCCGGTGCCCGGCGCGAGCTGGTGTTGCAGCTTGACCATCTCGGCCATCGCCGCGCCCGAGCTGCCGCCCTCGGCGGGTTCGCCCTGGATTTCGTAGGAGGAGCGGCCGTTGAACCGCGACACGCTGTTCGGACCTTTCTCCCACGACAAGGTTGCGATCGACGAGAAGGGGACCATCGTGCCACTCGCGGTGCGCGCGAACCAGCCGCTGAGGTCGTCGGGCAGCATGCGATAGGGCGCGTCCGCCTGCATATAGACGCGCTTCACCCGGCCGCGATCGACGAAGTCGTTGACGTAGACGCCGCCCCAGGCGTTCGACAGCGTATTGGTGACGTCGGCCTCGGTCAGGCCGAGCACGGCGAGCTTGGCGTCGTCGAGCGTGATGCGCAGCTGCGGCGTATCGGGCAATGTCGAGGCACGGACCTGCGCCAGTTTCGGATCCTTGTTGGCGGCGGCGATCAGTTTGTCGCGCAGCGCGACGAAGGCATCGCGGCTGAGGCCGCCGGTATTGGTCAGCTCGAAGGTGAAGCCGTTCGACTGGCCAAGGCCGGAGATCGCTGGCGGCGTCAGCGGGATGACGGTCGCGTCGCGGATCGTCCCGAAATTCCGGATCGCGCGCGCGTTGATCGCCGAGGCGCTCTGGCTGGCGTCCTTGCGCTCGTCGAAGGGCGTGAGGCTGGCGAAGGCCATGCCGGCATTCTGCCCCGAGCCGCTGAAGCCGAAGCCGGTGATGCTGAACACGTTTTCGATCGTCGCCTTCTCGTGCGTCGAATAATAGCTCTGGACGCGGTCGCGCACCGCCTCGGTCCGCTCGTCGGTGGCGCCGGCGGGCAGCGTGTACATCACCATCACCTGTCCCTGATCCTCGACCGGCAGGAAGCTGGTCGGCAGCCGGACGAACAGCACCGCGAGCACGACGGTGATCGCCGCGACCACCGCCAGATGCAGCCAGCGCCGGCCGATGACGCCGCGCGTCGCCGCGACATAGCGATTGGTGGTCCGGTCGAACCAGCGGTTGAACCGGCCGAACAGGCCGCGCCGCGCCAGCGGATCGCCATGCGTCGGCTTGAGCAGCGTCGCGGTCAGCGCCGGGCTGAGCACCAGCGCGACCAGCACCGACAGCAGCATCGACGACACGATGGTGATCGAGAACTGGCGGTAGATCACCCCGGTCGAGCCGCCGAAGAACGCCATCGGCAGGAACACCGCCGACAACACCAGCGCGATGCCGACCAGCGCCGAGCCGATCTCGCCCATCGAGCGGATCGTCGCCGCTTTGGGATCGAGCGCCTCCTCGGTCATCACCCGCTCGACATTCTCGACCACGACGATCGCGTCGTCGACCAGCAGGCCGATCGCCAGCACCATCGCGAACAGCGTCAGCGTGTTGATCGAATAGCCGCAGACCGCGAGCACGCCGAACGTGCCGAGCAGCACCACCGGCACCGCGATCGCCGGGATCAGCGTCGCGCGCCAGTTCTGCAAAAAGACGAACATGACGATGATGACGAGGACGATCGCGATGGCCAGCGTCTCGACCACTTCCTCGACCGACAGTTTGACGAAGGTGGTGGTGTCGCGCGGATAGGCGATCGCATAGCCCGCCGGCAGGTCGGTCGCGAGCGCGGCCATCCGCGCCTTGACCGCGGTCGCGGTCTCCAGCGCGTCGGCGCCGGTCGCGAGCTGGATCGCCATGCCCGCGGCGGGATGGCCGTTGAGCTCGGCGGAGGTGGTGTAGCTGTCCTGCCCCAGTTCGACGCGTGCGACGTCGGACAGGCGGACGATTGCGCCCTCCGTGGTGGTCTTGAGCACGATCGCGCCGAATTGCGCGGGCGTGCTCAGCCGCGACTTGGCGCGGACGGTGGCGTTGAGCATCTGCCCCTTCACCGCGGGCAGCGCGCCGATCTGGCCGGCGGCGACGTCGACGTTCTGCGCCTCGATTGCGCTCTGCACGTCGGAGGGCATCAATTGCACCGCGGCGAGCTTGGTCGGATCGAGCCAGATGCGCATCGCATATTGCGCGCCGAACACCTGGCTCTGCCCGACGCCGTCGACGCGGGCGAGATCGTCCTGGAAATTGCTGACCAGATAATCGGCGATGTCGCTCGCCGACGCCTTGTCGCTCTTGTCGTAGAGCGCGACGATCATCAGGAAGTCGCTGTTCGACTTGGTCACGGTCACGCCCTGCGACGTCACCGCCGAGGGCAGCCGCGCGCTCGCCTGCTGCACCTTGTTCTGCACCTGCACCTGCGCGGTATCGGGGTCGGTACCCTTGGCGAAGGTGACGGTGATCGACGCCGAGCCCGCGGAATTGGAGCTGGACTGGAAATATTGCAGCCCGTCGATGCCGGTGAGCTGCTGCTCGATCACCTGCGTCACGCTGGTTTCCAGCGTCTCGGCGGAGGCGCCGGGATAGGTGGCGCTGATCGCGATCGTCGGCGGCGCGACGTCGGGATATTGCGCGATCGGCAGCGACCGCAGCCCGGCGACGCCGCCGAGCATGATGCAGATCGCGATCACCCAGGCGAAGATGGGGCGTTCGACGAAGAAGCGGCTGATCCCCATGTCAGCGATCCTGCTTCACGGCGACGGGCTTGACCGTCGCGCCCGGCTGCGCCTTGTCGGTGCCCTCGACGATCAGCCGGTCGCCCGCCTTCAGCCCGGCGGTGACCAGCCAGTTGCTGCCGATCGCCTCGCCGGTGGTGATCTGGCGTTGCACCACCTTGTCGTCGGCGCCGACCACCAATGCGGTGGCATTGCCCTTGGCGTCGCGGGTGATGCCCCGCTGCGGTGCGAGGATGCCGTTGCGCACCACCGTCTGCGGTACGGTGACGCGAACGAACATGCCGGGCAGCAGCAGCCCCTGCGGATTGGGGAAGCGCGCGCGCAGCGTGACGGTGCCGGTGGTGGCGTCGACCGTCGCCTCGCCGAACTCGATCCGTCCCGCCTGCGGATAGGCGCGGCCGTTGTCGAGCGTCAGGCGGACGGTGGTGCTTGCCGGCAGCGCCGAACCACTGGCGAGGCTCTGGCGCAGGTCGAAGACGTCGCTGCTCGACTGCTGGATATCGACGAAGATCGGGTCGAGCTGCGCGATCGTCGCCAGCGCGGTCGTCTGTGCGGCGGACACCAGCGCGCCCTGCGTATAGGTCGAGCGGCCGATCCGCCCCGAGATCGGCGCATAGACGCGCGTGAAACCGAGCTGCACGTTCGCGGTGCGCAGCGTCGCGCGATATTGCGCGATGCTCGCCCGCGCCTGGCGTGCGGTGGCGACCGCATCGTCGACGTCCTGCCGCGCGACCGCGTCTGCGCTCTGCAACCGGCCGTAGCGCGCGACCTTGGCCTGCGCGGTCGCCGCCTGCGCCTCGGCGCTGGCGACCTGCGCCGCCGCCTCGTCGCGGGTGGCGCGATAGAGGCGCGGATCGATCTGGTAGAGCGGCTGGCCGGCGCGGACCGGCGCGCCCTCGGTGAACAGCCGCGCCTTGATGATGCCGTCGACCTGCGGGCGCACCTCGGACATCGCGGTCGCGGCGGTGCGGCCGGTCAGCACCGTCGTCGTGGTGACCGGCGAGGTGGTGAGCGTGACGACGCCGACCTCGGCGGGCGGCGGCGGTGCCATGCCGCCCTTCGAACCGCCGCCGCAGCCGGCGAGCGTGAGCGCGAGCGCGAGAGACGCCGCGACACATGGAGAGACGGGTTTCATGCCGCGCGACCGCCTGCATCCCGATCGACATCCGAACCGGAGAGAAACGCGAGAGGATGGCAAGCGAACATGGCGGAGGACCCCGATGAAGGTCAGTCCCTCTATTCCGATCCGGCAGGAGCAGACAGACATGGTCCGTAAGCGAATGTAACGGTTTGTAACGGGTGGTCGCTATAGTTCTGCGACCCGTATCGGATAGTTGGCCCGATAAAGGCATCACGGATAATCATGACACGTTCGCGCGCGTCGACCTCGAAGAAGCTAGGGTTTGTGGTCGTGGTGTGGGCCATCTATTGCCGCGTGAGACGTTCGATCCGTCGTCCGCTGGGTGAACCCCTTCGCATTTGATCGCGCTGCCTGCTTGCAGCATGATCATCCCACGCCAGACAATAGGCGGAAGGATAGAGGGTGTCGTGAACGGGTCGCTGCGGTGATCGTCGAATCATGCTGGCGCTCGCGGCGCCGCGCGACGGTATTGCAGACCGGCGCGGCGATGCCGCCGCCGACGTTCCTCTCATTCTTTCCGACCTCGAGCAATGATTTCGAGAATTGTGCAGGTCGGCGACTGTGCTGGACCCGGCCGTAACGGAATGGATAGCAGATGACGAAGAATCGTTGGATCGTCCTGGTCGCCCTGGCCTATATGCTTTCTATCGGGATGGCGCTGCCCATCTATGCGGGCAGCGTGATCAACACGTCGATGGTCGTCGACATGGGCTGGAACCGGCAGACGCTCGGGCTGCTGGTCGGTGCGAACATGATCGTCAATGGCCTGCTCGCCCCGGGCGGCGCGTTCGTCGTGCAGAAGATCGGCGTCCGTCATGCGCTGATCGCCGGTGCGACGCTGATGGCGCTCGTCAGCGCCGCGCTGGCGACGATCGTCACCGCGCCGTGGCAGGCGATCCTCGCCTTCGGCCTCGGCCTCGGTATCGCCGGCAATCTGACCGGGATCATCGCCTGCCAGACCGGCGTCGCGCAATGGTTCGACGAGCAGCGCACCACGGCGCTGTCGCTGCTCTACGCGGCGATGGGGGTCGGCGGCTTCGCCTCGGTATGGATCGTGACGCGCGCGATCGAGGCGTCGCACGACTGGCGTGCCGGCTGGTGGATCTTCGCGGCGGCGGCGGCGGCGGGCGCCATCGTCGCGACGCTGGTCATCCGCAACCGGCTCGACGCATCGGGCACCATGGCCGGTCCCGGCATGCCGATCGCGCCCGACAGCGGTGCGGCGCGTTCGGTGGACGAGACGCTCACCCTCGGCGGGGCGCTGCGCTCGCCGTTCCTGTGGGCGGTGTGTCTGTGCATGCTCGCCTCGACATCGGCGGCGGCGTTCGTCGTGGCGCACGTCCAGGCGTATCTGCGCGACGTCGGTTTCTCGCCGACCGGTGCGGCATCGGCGGTGTCGCTGTTCTCGCTGGCGACGTTGGGCGGCAATCTCGCCGTCGGGCCGATCGCCGCCAAATCCTCGCCGCGCATCGCTTATGCCGCGGCACTTGGCACGCTGGCGATCGCCATGCTCATCCTCATCAACGTACACGGATCGCCGATGCTGTATGCCTTCGCGATCATCGCGGGCATCGGGTTTGGTGCGAGCCAGGTCGGGTCGATGGCGATCCTCGGTCATTACTGGAGCACGCGGCTGTTCCCTGCGCTGACGGCGCTGGGCCTGCTGATCCAGACCGCGGGCGGCGGTGCCGTGCCGATCATCGCCGGCGCCTATTTCGACGCCAATCACAATTACACCGCGATCCTCGTTGCGATCGTGCTGCTCAACGTCATCGGCGCGGCGGTGCTGATGGTCGCCCGCCCGCCGGTCCACGCGCCGGTCGCGGCGGTCGCCTGACGCGCCACGCCGCGCGTCGTTCACGCGGCGGACGCGCACGCATTCGACCTACCGTCGCCGCATGCGGGTTCCTAGCCACCACGCGATGCCGACCGGTGGCCAGGAACAGGAAAGACCCCGATGAACAAGCTATTCGACTCCCCCGACGCTGCCGTCGCCGATATCGCGGACGGCGCGACCGTCGCGATCGCCGGGTTCGGGGTCGGCCACAGCTATCCCAACAGCCTGACCGTCGCATTGCGCGATCAGGGGGCGACGCATCTGCGCGTCGTCGCCAATTCGCTCGGCGGCGGCGGCCAGCACCGCCCGCAGATCCTGGTGGAGAACGGCCAGGTCGACGCGGTCGTCCTGTCGTTCTCGGCCCGTCCCGGCATCGCCTCGCCCGAGGAGGCGCTGGTCGCCGAAGGCAAGCTCGACCTGGAAATGGTGCCGCAGGGCATCCTGGTCGATCGCCTGCGTGCCGCGGCGGCGGGGCTGCCCGCTTTCTACAGCCCCGTCACGGTCGGCACGCCGCTGGCCGATGGCAAGGAAGTCCGCGATTTCGACGGCAAGGCGTATGTGCTCGAGCGCAGCCTGCCGGTCGATGTCGCGCTGATCCGCGGCTGGCGGGCCGACCGCTTCGGCAACGTTCAGTTCCGGGGCAGCAGCGCGCATTTCCATGCATCCTTCGCCAAGGCCGCCCGGCTCGCGATCGTCGAGGTGCAGGAGATCGTCGAACCGGGCGTCATCGCGCCCGACCAGATCGACCTGCCCGGCATATTCGTTCACCGCGTGGTCCAGTCGACGATCACGATCGGGGCGAGTGCAGGGCGGATGGGACGGCGCGCCCCCGAAAGCGGGCGCGACTATCTCGGCAAGCCGGCGCTGTCCCGATCGGCGATCGCGCGGCGTGCCGCGGCGCTCGTTCCCGATGGCAGCTACATCAATCTTGGCTCGGGTCTGCCGACGCTGGTGGCGGGTCATATCCGCGGCCGCGAGGTCTTTTTGCATGCCGAAAACGGCGCGCTGGGCTATGACCTGCTCGACGATCCCGAGGACCATGACCCGGACTTCTTCGACGCGGCGGGCAATTTCATCCGGCTGCGGTCCGGCGGCGCGGTGTTCGAAAGCGTCGCCTCGTTCGAGATCGCGCGGTCGGGCAAGCTGTCCGCGATCATGCTCGGCGCCTATCAGGTCAGCGAGGCCGCCGACCTCGCCAATTGGGCGACGCCGGGCCAGCAGGGTGGCGGCATCGGCGGCGCGATGGATCTGGCCGCATCGGGTGCGCCGGTGATCGTGGTCATGGAGCATACCGACAGCAAGGGGCGCCCGAAGCTGGTCGCCGACTGTGCCTATCCGCTGACCGCGCCGGGCTGCGTCACGACGATCGTCACCGATCTGGCGCTGTTTCAGTGGCGCGACGGCCGGTTCGTCGTCGAGGAGATCGCGCCCGGATTCACCCGGGAGGACATCCGCGGCCTGACGCCGATGCGGTTCGATTTCGCCGCCACCGTCGGCGTGCTGGGCGAGGGCTGATGCGCGCCAGCCGATCGTCGCGGTACACGCAGCGGACCACGATGTGTCGACACTTCCCGTTCCGCAGGCCGGAGCATAGCCTTTCCACTATGATCTAGCGAACCGTTCATCTCCAATAGTCGGATGGTTCCGCAGGGAAATGTCCGGCTTGCGGCCAAATTGAACTCCGGCGGCAAATCGTTTCTGCGCCGCTTGATGCGAACAAAACTATAAAACGGCCGCAAGTGTTTTAAGCGGCATGCAAAAACATGAGAGGATATTCGATGGCCCGTTGTGTGGGAGGCCTGCTCGCGCGCGTCAGCGTGAGCGCTCTGTTGCTTGGCATCGCCGCGCCCGACGTGGCGTTCGCACAGTCCGCGACCCCGTCGGTACCCTCCGCCACGACGCCGTCGGTATCGACGGACGGACAGGTCCAGCCACAGGCGCGGTCGGGCACGGCCGCCGCCGCCCCGCCGCCCTCGTCGCAGACCGCGGCACCTGCCAACAGCGATATCATCGTCACCGCACAATTTCGGTCGCAGCGGCTGCAGGATACGCCGCTGGCGATCACCGCGATCAGCGCTGCGGACCTCGAGAAGCGCAACCAGACGAGCGTCGTCGATCTCGCCGGCAACGCGCCCAACATCACGATCCTGAAAGGCGGGTCGGGCTATGGCCTGACCCCGACGATCAGCATTCGCGGTGTCGGTGCCGGCGACTATAATTTCGCGCTGAGCCCCGCCGTCGGCGTCTATCTCGACGATGTGTATATGCCGACGTTGTTCGGCTCCGCGTCGGATCTGGTCGATATCGATCGCGTCGAAGTCCTGCGCGGGCCGCAGGGGACGCTTTCGGGCAAGAATTCCGTTGGCGGTGCGATCAAGATCTTCTCGAAAGCTCCGGACAACGATTTCGGCGGCGTCGTCGAGGGCGGATATGGATCCTACGACACGGTGCGCCTGCGCGGAGCGATCAACATCCCCATCGTCAAGGATACGCTGGCGCTGCGGATCACTGGCGCCTTCTCGCGCGAGGACGGCTATCTCACCCGCATCGATTACGGCTGCCGCTTCCCCAATTCGGGGATAGCCGCGACGACGACCGCATCGAATTGCGTGCTGGGCAAGGAGGGCGGCACCAATCACCGTGGCATCCGCGGCCAGCTGCGCTGGACGCCGACCGCTGCGCTGCAAGTCGATCTCAGCGCCGATTATACGAAGATCGACGACCAGCCGGCCGCGACCAAGCTGACCTATGCGCGCAATCCGCAGAACATCCCGCAGACGAACTTCGCGCAATTCCTGACCGACGCGCGGTTCGTCAACTACGCGACCAATTGCGTCGCCGAACTTGGCTATTGCCAGCCGTCGGTCGCGAAGTCCGATCCCTGGGGCGTGTCGGCGCGGATCAGCTACGATTTCGGGCACAAGCTGTCGCTGGTCTCGATCTCGGCCTATCGCGCCTATACCGCGCGCTTTACCAGCGACGGCGATGCCGGCCCGCTGACCGCGCTGCAGCAGGACAACCAGCTCAAATACCGGACGTTCACGCAGGAACTGCGGCTGAACGGGTCGCTCGGGTCGCTCGACTGGACGCTCGGCGGCTTCTACTCCACCGATCGCGGCGTCCAGGCCGGGCGACAGAACGTCGGTTACGTCGGGGTGCCGTTTCCGCCCTTCGCGCAATTGTCCGATTTCAACCAGAACGACGTCATCACGGCGAGCAGCCTCGCGGGCTTCGTCCACGGCGTGTATCACTTCAACGACAAACTCAACCTGACGCTCGGCTATCGCCGCACGCACGACGCGCGCGACTATACGTTCAACCGGACCGCCAATACCCCGGCGGCCGATCTGGCGGCGTCGATCAACGGAACGACGAGCCGGTTCCGCGGCAACTCCAACGATTACCGCGCGACGCTCGACTATCGCTGGTCGAACCAGATCCTGACCTATGCCACCTTCTCCACCGGCTTCCGCGGCGGCGGCATCAATCCCCGTCCGTTCGTGGCCAGCCAGGTCGTGCCATTCGGACCGGAGCGCCTCAAGAATTACGAGATCGGCATGAAGACCGATCTGTTTGACCGGCGGCTGCGGTTGAACGCGAGCGCGTTCTACGATCGCTACAACGACATCCAGGAAACGATCACGAGCGGCTACGGCGGTTTTCCGATCTCGGCAGTGCCGGTCAATTCGGGCGATGCGACGCTGAAGGGCGTCGAGCTCGAAATGAACGCGCGCCCGTTCGGCGCGCTGCAGCTCGACGGTTCGGTAAGCTACATCAAGTTCGACTTCACGCGCCTGTCGGCCGATGCGCTCGCCTCGGGGCTGACCAGGGACATGGTGTCGCCGTTCACCCCGTCGTGGAAGGCGAGCCTCGGCGCGCAATATGCGGTCGACCTCGATCGCTTCGGGGTGCTGACGCCGCGTCTCGACGTCAATTACCAGTCGTCGCTCTACACGCAGGCGGTGAACAACGATCGCAACAAATTGCAGGCGTTCACCGTGCTCAACGCCAAGCTGAGCTATGCGCCGCAGGGTTCGGCTTGGCTGTTCTCGATGGCGGTCACCAACGTCACCGACAAATATTATTTCGTGAACATCGACGACACCTATCAGGGGACGGGAACGACCCGCGCGACGCCGGCGCGGCCGCGGACCGCGTTCTTTTCGGTGAAGCGGACGTTCTGAACCGGTGTCTACCGGCTCGGTACCGGCGCGTACACGATACGGACGCCACCCGGTTGCCGATGTCGCCGCCCCCCGGATCGACCTACCATCACGCCAACGACCGAGCACATACTCGGGCAGTAGGATGAGGTTTTCCATGGCTACCGCAATTGCACCCGCGCTTCGCGCCCTCGTGCCGCCCGAACCCGAACTGACGCCCGAGGCCATAATCGCGCGTGCGCATGCGATGATTCCGACGCTGCGCGCGCGGCAGGCCCAGGCGGAGGCGGCGGGTCGCCTGCTCGAGGAGACCAATCGCGACTTCCTAGAGGCGGGATTCTACCGGATCGTGCAGCCGCGCCGCTTCGGCGGTTATGAATTCGGGCTGCCGACCTATGTCCGCGTCATGATGGAGATCGCGCGCGGTTGCCCGTCGAGCGGCTGGGTGCTCGCGCTGGTGTCGGGCCATCCGATCATGCTCGCCGATTTCGACGAGCGCGCGCAGGAGGAGGCCTATGGCGACAACGGCGACTATCGCTGTCCGTCGGTCGGCTCGCCGGTGCCGGTCAAGCCGGAGAAGGACGGCTTCCGCGTCAGCGGCGTGTGGGACTATACCTCGGGCTGCGACATATCGACGCATGCGATGGTCAGCGGCCTGATCCCCGACGGCAAGGGCGGCATGACCGCGCGCCTGATGCTGGTCGACCGCGCCGACTATACGATCGTCGACAATTGGCGCATGATGGGGATGCAGGGTACCGGATCGCGGCAGGTCGTGGTGAAGGACGTGTTCGTGCCCGGCTATCGCACCGCGCCGATGGCGATGTGGCTGGCGCGGGGCGAGAATGCCGCGCACGCCAATCCGATGTACAACGGCCGCAAGGGCTCGTTCTTCCTCATCGAACTGGGCGCGGTCGTCGTCGGCACCGTGAAGGGCGCGCTCGATCTGTACGAGGATATCTGTCGCACCAAGACGATGCGCTTCCCGCCGAAGGTGTTCCTGTACGAAAGCCATGAGTTCCAGCAATATTTCGGCGATGCCCAGGCCAAATTGGACGCGGCCGAGGCGCTGTTGCTCAAGGTGACCGAGCGCTACGTCGAGGCGTGTAGTTCCGATCCAATCACCGGTGGCGACTTCAGCGAGGAAACCGATCGCCGGCTGTTCGCCGCCGCGCAGGAGGCCTGCAAGATGGCCTGGGATGCGCTGGAGATCATCTTCACCACCGCGGGAACCAGCATCGGCCAGCGCGATTCGATGTTGGCGCGCATCTATCGCGACGCCAGCGTGCAGAAGACGCATTTCGTCCAGCAGCGGTCGCGCACTGCGGTGAACGCCGCCCGCCTGCATTTCGGCCTGTCGCCGCTGACGCCGTTCTGAGCCGTGGCCATCGCATCGGATCCGACCACCGGCGGCGCCACGCCGGACCCCGATCACGTGCGCGACGAATTCCGCCGTCGCCGTGGTCATTGGCATGACGATTGGGAGGCGATGCTCGCCTATTCGCCGACCTATGTCGCCGCCTATCTTGATTTCTCGGTCTATGCGGCGGAGCGCGGCGCGCTGACGCCGCGGTTCATCGAATTGTTGTACGTCGCGACCAATTGCACGCCGACGCATATGTTCGATCGCGGCCTGCGCAATCACGCGCGTCAGGCGCTGGCGCTGGGCGTCACCCGCGACGAACTCTTGTCGGTGGCGGCGACCGTGAGCGCAATGGGGATCCACTCCTATCTGCTCACCGCACAGGCGGTGGCCGATCTGGTGCCCGAGGCGGGGACGGAGGCGGATCCGCATGCGATCCAGCGGGCATTCGACGCGCATGCCGCGCTGTTCGGCGAGGTTCTCGACGATGTCGACGTCGCGGTTCGCGTCGATCCGGACTTCTACCTGCACTGGCTCGACTTCGTCGCCGCCCCCGTGCGCGGCGCCAAAGCGGGACTGTCGGCCAAGGAGGCGCATCTCATCTCGCTCGCGGTCCATGCGCAATGCACGCAGCTGAACGCGGCCGGGGTGCGACATCACGCCCGCGCGGCGATCGCGCACGGGGCGAGCGTCGAGGAAGTGCTCGACGTCGGGCGGTTGATCTCCAGCATGGGCATCCATGCGATGGTCTTCGCGCTGCCGATCATCAACGATCTCACCGGGCTGGATTCGTGACGATGGGAAGCGATTTCGCTTATACCGGCGGCGGCGTGTCTGCCCGGGGCTATTATGCCGAACCGGCGACGCGCGACATCCGTGGCGCGGTGCTGGTCTTTCCCGAGGCGCCCGGCATCGGCGGCCATGTGCGACGGCGCGTCGACGCGCTCGCCGCAGCCGGTTATGCCGCGCTCGGCGCGGATCTGCACGGCAGGGGGCGACTGGCCGAAGGGCATGACGAGGCCCGCCGCTGGGTCGAGGCGCTGAAGGCCGATCCCGCGACCCTGATCGCGCGCATGGAAGCGGCGCTCGCCGCGCTGGTCGCGAGATGCGGTGTCGACGATCGACGCGTCGCGCTTGCCGGCTATTGTTTCGGCGGCTGGTGCGCGCTCGAACTGGCGCGCTCGGGCGCGGCGGCGGGCAGCGTCACCTCGTTCCACGGATCGGTCGCCAGCGCGCGCGGCGTCGACGGCCTGATCGGCCGGTCCGTGCTGGTCTGTACCGGCGATGCCGATCCGTTCGTGCCGGCCGACCAGCTTGCCGCATTCGGCGCCGCGGTGCGCGGCGTGCCGGTCGATTACCAGCTGTGCGTCTATGGCGGGGTCGGCCACGGCTTCACCGACCGCGACGCACCGACCATGCCGGGCTTCGCCTACGACGCCGCCGCCGACCGGCGATCCTGGCGATCCTTCCTGCATCTGCTCGACGACCAGATGACCGCTGCCGACGTGAGGACGACGCAATGACGAGTTTCGATGGCCAGACGATCCTGATCACCGGCGCGGCGACCGGGATCGGGCGCGCGACCGCCCGCAAGCTGGCCGATCTCGGCGCGCGTCTGGTGATCGTCGATCTGGACGGCGAGGGCGCGGTCGCGGCCGCCGCGTCGCTGCCCGGCGATGCGCGCGGCTATCGCTGCGACGTGCGCAGCGACGCCGACGTCGACGCGCTGCGCGCCGTCGTGCTCGCCGAATGCGGCGGTGTCGACGTCCTGGTCAACAATGCGGCCAAGCCGCCGGTGACCGGGCCGATCGCCGACACCGATATCGAGGTGTGGCGCGACGCCCTGGACGTCAACGTCCTGGGCTATGTCCGGATGATCCGCGCCTTCCTGCCGCATATGGTCGCGCGCGGCACGGGGCGGATCGTCAACACCGCGTCGGGTCTCGCGCTGCTGCCCGATCCGCCGACGCGCTTCATGGGGCCGTATATCGCCTCCAAGGGCGCGCAACTGGCGATGAGCTATGCCTTCGCGCATGCGCTCGAGGATACGGGCGTGACGCTGTCGATCTTCTGTCCGGGCCTGACCGCAACCTCGGACCGCCCCGGCGGACCGCCGCCGGCGGGTGTCGGCGCGCCCACCCTCGACGATTTCCGTCGCGGCGTGCCGGCGCGGCGCGCCCGCCCCGCGACCGCCGACCATGCCGCGCAGACGTTCGTCGACGGGCTGCTCAGCGGCGAATTCCTCACCTGTTCGCAGGAAGGCTATCACAGCGATCTCGTCGACTTCGCCTCGGCCAATCTCGATCCCTATTCGATCGTGCGCCAGGCGCAGGCCGAGGCGGCCTGACGATGGGGCGCCTCCGCTATCTCGACAACGCCGATCTCGCCCCGGAATTCCAGGACATTCCGCGGATGAAGTCGAACATCACGCGCGCCGTCGCGCACAGCCCGAAGCTCGCGCGGCTGGTCGCGGGGCGTGGCATGTACCTGCGCCACGACAGCGGGCTCGACGCGCGATTGCGCGAACTGGCGATCCTCCAGGTCGGCTATTCGACGCGTTCCGCCTACGAATGGGCGCATCACGTCGACGTCGCGCTGTCGTTCGGCGTGACCGAGGACGATATCCGCGCGATCGCGACCGAGACCGCGGGGGAAACCTCGCATCTGGAGCCGCTGGCGGTGGCCGTGCTGGCGGCGACGCGAACGCTGACCGACGACCTGATCCTGCCCCAGCCGCTGTTCGATACGTTGGCGGCGGCGCTGCCCACCGATCAACTCGTCGATCTGCTCGTCGCGATCGGGGAATATAACGGCCTCGTCCGGGTCATGGCGGCGATCGAGATCGATCTCGAGCCCGAATACGTCCGCTATCTCGACCGCTTCCCGCTGCCGTCCCCCTCCATTTCAGCAAAGGAATCCTGATGAAACTGTTGAGCTTCAAGATCGACGGGCGCGAAAGCTTCGGTGCGGTGGTTGGCGACGAGGTCGTCGATCTCGGCCGCCGGTTCGAAGGCCGCTTCGCGACCATCGTCGACGCGCTCAGGGCCGACGCGCTGGGCGAACTGGACCGGGCCGTGGCGGGCGCGACCGGCGATCACGCGCTGGCGGACATCGAATTCCTGCCGGTGATCCCGAACCCGCCCAAGATCATCTGCATCGGCGTGAACTACGAGACGCACCGCAACGAGATCGGTCGCGATCCGAGCGCCAAGCCAATGGTGTTCGCGCGCTTTCCGATCAGCCAGGTCGGTCACGGCGAGCCGATGATCGCGCCGCCCGAATCCGGGACCTACGATTATGAAGGTGAGATCGCGGTCATCATCGGCAAGCCCGGACGGCGCATTTCGCAGGCGGATTGCTGGGACCATATCGCCGGTTACGCGCCCTATAACGATGGCAGCATCCGGGAGTGGCAGCGCCATACGCCGCAGTGGGGGCCGGGCAAGAACTGGTACAAGACCGGCGCGTTCGGCCCGTGGATGACGACGCGCGGCGAGATCGCCGACGATCAGGACCTGCACCTGAAAACCCGCCTGAACGGGGTGGAGGTGCAGAATGCCAAGAGCAGCGACATGATCTTCAAGATCCCCGAGCTGATCGAATATTGCTCCACCTTCATCCCGCTGGAAGCGGGCGACGTCATCGTCACCGGCACGCCGGGCGGTGTCGGGGTTCGGCGGGAGCCCAAGTTGTTCATGAAGGACGGCGACGTGGTCGAGGTCGAGATCACCGAGGTCGGCGTCCTCAGCAACCCGATCAGGGCGGAAGCCGTCTGATCAAACGGCACGGCGGGCGGCGGTCAGCGTCGCCCGTCTCGCCGATGGTGCCACATCGGCGCGCCGGCGACCGGACTGCGGAAGCGCAGGACATGGTCCATCCGGATCGATCCGACGTAGAGCGTGCGGCGGTCCGGCCCGCCGAAGGCGATGCTTGCCGGGAAATCCAGCAGCGACGCGTCCGGATCCTCGTACAGGCATTGCGCGGCACCGTCCGGCGCGATCCGGTAGAGGGCGTTGCGCGTGACCTCCGTCACCCATAGCCCACCCTCGACGTCCCAGGCGAGACCGTCGACGATGGCGTTTGCGAACAGCGGGTCGGGTCCGAACGGCATGGCCGGGCCCAGCGTGCCGTCGGCGCCGATCGCCATCCGCACGATCCGGCCGCGCGCGGATTCGGCCAGATAGGCCCATCGCATCGCGGGATCGATGCGCAGCTCGTTGGCGAAGCACAGGCCCTTTGCCATCAGCCGCGGGCCGTCGGCGCGCAGCGACAACACATAGCCGTCGGGGATCGGCGCATCGATCGCGCACGAGCGCGGGACGGTTCGCGTCGAGACGGTAAGCCAGAGGTCGCCGCGCGGGTCGCAATAGGCGAAATTCACCGCGCCGAGCGGCTCGCCGTCGAACCGGTCTATCAAGAGCACGTTGCTGCCGTCGGGGCGCAGGGCGTGCACCGTGCCGCTGTCGATGCCGGCGAGGATCAACGTGCCGTCACGCCGTTGCGCCACGCCGTTGGTGACGCCACCGGGACAGGGAAGGTGCGTGCAGCGATCCATCGCGTCGATCCGCGTCACGCCGCCGCGCGCGTCGGAGACGAACACCGTGCCGTCGGCGGCGACGAGCACGCATTCCGGCCGGCGCAGGTCGCGCCCGATCCGGCCGGCGGGTTCCAGCAGCGCAGGCATCGCCGGCGTCAGCCGGCGCCGGCGAGCGGGATGGTGCGCGTCAGGGCGTCGAGCGCCTCGGCAGTGCGCGCCGTGCCGAAAATATAATGGTCCGGGCGGATCAGCACCGCCGCGGCGCCGAGGGTCGCGAGATAGTCGTGCGCCGCGTCGGTGACGATCACCACGTCCGCCCTCGACCAGATGGCACGCGTCGCCGGATCGACGGTGTCGACGATGTCGGGACGGGCGAGCAGCACGAAGTGCAGCGGTGCGGCATCGTCGAGCAATGTGCCGTCGCCCAGCCGCGGCTGGGGCGCTAGCGTGCCGGCGAGCGGATCGGCCCTCGCCGCGTCGCCGCCGAGCCGCGGTCGGATCGGCACCAGCACCGGCGGTCGCGCCAGCAACGTCGCATCCCGCACGCGGGCACGATCGGGATCGCGTTCCTGGATGATCGCGCCGATCCGGTTGGCCTCGGCGATATAATGGGTGACGTGAGGCGCGAGTTCGGCCTGATAGGTGTCCAGCAGCGCCGGCGTTGCGCGACCGTCGATCACCCAGGCCAGCTTCCACGACAGATTGGCGGCGTCACGCAGACCGGCGCACAGGCCCTGGCCGAGAAAGGGGGGCGTTTGATGCGCGGCGTCGCCGGCGATCAACAGCCGGCCGCTGCGCCATCGCGATGCGATGACGGAATTGAAGGTATAGACCACCGCGCGCTCCAGCGCGGCATCGTCGGGCGCGAGCCAGCGACCCAGCAGCGCATGCACGTTTTCCGGCCGGGCGAAGTCCGCGGGGTCGTCGCCGGGCAGCAGCATGACCTCCCAGCGCCGGCGTCGACCCACCGCCTCGATATAGGTGAAGGGGCGGGCGGGATCGCAATATTGCACCGTACCTTCGGGAAGATCGGGGGCATCCGGGCGGAGAATGAGGTCGGCGACGAGCCATCGTTCGGACGGGGCGAGCGTCCGGGTTTCCGCCCCGATCGCCTGTCGCACGCGGGACCGGGCGCCGTCGCAGCCGACCGCATAACGTGCCCGGATAGGCGCGAGCGCGCCATCGGGGGCGGACGTGGTGAGCGTGACGCCGTCGTCATCTTGGGCGATGCCGGTAACCGTCCAGCCGAGCCGCAGGTCGATGCCCGCCACGGTCGCGGCACGCGCGCGCAGTGCGGCTTCGAGATCGGGCTGGTGAAAGCGATTGCTGTCGCGCCAGCCATGGATCCCCGGCTCGACCGGGCGCGGCCAGTCGATCAGCATTGCGCCATCGGCATCCTCGAACCGCATGCGGCGATAGATGCCGAGATGCGGCGACAGCGCGTCGGCGACGCCCGCGGTCTGCAGGATGCGCAAAGCCTCGCCGTCGATATGCGTGGCGCGCGGCAGGGGATAGGCCTCGGCGAACTGGTCCACCAGGACCACCCGCCGGCCTTGCCGCTCGAGCAGATTGGCCAGCGTTGCGCCGACCGGGCCGCACCCGATGACGGCGACGTCGTAGATTGCGTTCATCGTTGCCCCGCGGCGATCCGAGGGTGTCAGAGCGTCGCGATGTCGCGCGCGACGTCGGCGCTCCATTGCCGCATCGGCGTGAAGCCGGGTGCCTTGCGACACATCGCCTCCGTCTGCGCGACGATCTCGTCTTCTGGCGCGGCGAGGTCGATCGTCGTGCGATGCGGCTGGGTGATGTACCAGGGCGTGTCGACATAGGCCTCGACGCGATTGCCGTCGGGATCGGGGAAATACACCGACCAGGCGATGCCGTGGGTCAGCGGCTCGAGGTTCGGCACGCCCTCGTCGACCAGCTTCTTGTACACGCGCTGCAATTCGGCGAGCGTCTGCAGACGGAACGACAGCTGGTTCATCAGATGCTGGTCGCTGTCGGGCCGCCCGGTGACGAGCACGAGCTGGTGGTGCGACGTTGGGTCGGCGGTCAGGAACGCGATCGAACGGCTGTCGCTGCGCGCCTCGTCCGTCACCGCGAAACCGAAGATCTTCCGGTAGAAGGTCAGCATGCGGTCGAAATCGCTGACGTAAAGCCCGACGTGGCCAACTTCCATGACGTCTACCCTCCGGATGCGCGCAGATGCCCTCGGCACGTGCGTCTGATCGCGGCGAGCTAGGCGGGCGGGGAGGGCGCCGTAAATCCGCATCGGGATGGCGTCCGCGGGGTGAACCGCGGCCATCCGGCGGCGTCAGTCGCGCGCGTCGCGTTCGAGATTGCGTTCGATCTCGGTCTGCGCGCGCATCAGTGCCGGGACGAACTGGTCGATCCCCTCCTGCACCTTGATCGCGCGCGAGATCCAGGCGACGTCGATACAGGCGAGCACGCGACCGCGGAAGCGGACGGGGGCGGCGATCGAGGTGACGTGCGGATAGGCCAGCCGCTGTTCGAGCGCATAGCCCTTCTCGCGCACCGTCGCGAGTTGCGCGCGCGTCTGCGTTCCCACCCGTGCCTCCGGATCGACCGGATCGCCGAACCGCTCGATATGGCGCAGGATCAGGTCGGTCTCCTGATCGGGCGCGAACGCCAGATAGGCCCGTCCCAGCGCGCTCGTCAGCATCGAGCGCGGTCGATCGTCGAAGTTGCGCACGTCGATGCGGAACGGATTTTCGAGGTGCATCGAGTCGCGACGGACCATCGCATAATCCTCGAACGTCGCGATCTCGCACGTCCAGACGACTTCCTTCTGCAACTCGGCCAGCGTCGGCGTCGCGGTCCACAGCGCCCAGGCGCGATCGGTGAGGCCGTTCTCCAGTGCGCGCACCGCGAAGGTCGGGTGATAGACCTTGTCCCCGTCGACGGAGACCAGGCCGCTGGCGACCAGCGTCTCGAGAATGCGGTAGACGGTGGGACGCGACAGGCCGAGTTCGTTGGCGATCTGCTGGCAGGTCGTGCCGCCGGTGTCGCTGACGATGCGCAGCGCGCTTATCCCCCTGAACAGGGCGCGGATATTCTCGTTCATCACGCGGATGTAAGCCTCCGCCCGAGCCGAGACCAGACGAAACCGGGATACACCAGGCGGACGTCGCCGCGGAGGCATTGGCGTTGCCGCACGCGCGCCAGCACAGCGGGAACAGGTGTCGGACCACGGCACGACGGGCTCGATTGGAGGGGCGACGTGACCAACTTGGACCCCTCGCGGGCCTCGGACCCCTCGCGCGGCAAGGGCTTCGGCTGGCGGCTGCGGCTGGGCATGTTGCTGCCGTCGAGCAATCCGGTCGCCGAGCCCGAGATCACCCGCATCCTGCCCCCCGGCGTCTCGCTCAACACGACGCGGTTGAAGCTGGCGGGCAGCACGCGCGAGGACCTTCTCGGCATGACCGAGGGCGTCGAGGCGGCGGTCAGCCTGCTGAGCGACGCCGGGATCGATCGGCTGCTGTTCAACTGCACCGCGGTCTCGACGTTCGACCCGGAGATGGGAGAAGCGTTGCGATTGCGCATGGAGGCGGTCGCCGGACGCCCGGCGATCAGCACCGCCGATGGCATCGTCGCAGCGATCAGGGCGCTGGGATCGCGCCGGGTCATGATGATCTCGCCCTATATCGCGCCCGTCGTCGAGCGCGAGGTGGCGTTCCTCCGGCATTGCGGCGTCGAGGTCGTCCACGCCTCCGGCATGGGGTTGAAGGAGGGGCGCGCGATGTCCTCGGTCGAGCCCGGCGAATGGTATCGGCAGGCGATGGACCAGGCCGGCAGCGGCGCGGACCTGTGCTTCCTCAGCTGCACCGCGATCCGGGTCTTCGGCATCATCACTGACCTCGAACGCGACCTCGGCATGCCGGTGATGACCAGCAATCAGGCGATGATCTGGTGGTGCCTGCGCGAGGCGGGCGTCCGCGATCCGCTGCCGTCGCTCGGCCGGCTCGCCGCATGACCCGCCCCCTGGAGGAGTTTCGATGAGCATTCGCGGCAAGGCCCATATCGCCGGGGTCTTCGAACATCCCGGGCGCGATCTGCCCGATCATTCGGTGCAGCAGATCCATGCCGAATGCGCGATCGGCGCGCTGGCCGATGCCGGGCTGTCGATCCGCGATGTCGACGGCTATTTCTCGACCGGGCAACTGGGCTTCGGCGGCGTCTCGCTGACCGAATATCTCGGCCTGGCGCCGCGCTATGTCGATGCGACGTTCGTCGGCGGCTCGTCCTATCTGTCGCACGTCGGCCATGCGGCGGCGGCGATCGCGGCGGGCAAATGCCGCGTCGCGCTCATCACCCAGGGCGCCAAGGTGCGCGGCGTCCTCCGTGGCAACAAGCATACCGCCGACACCCCGGAATTTCCGTTCGAGACGGTATATGGCGAGACCAATGCGGGCATCTATGCGCTCGCCGCGCGGCGCCACATGCACGACTATGGCACGACCGCGGCGCAGCTCGCCGCCGCCAAGGTCACCGCCTCGGAATATGCGCAACACAATCCCGCTGCGCTGCTCAGGAAGCTGGTCACGGTCGACGACGTCGTCCATTCGCCGATGATCGCCGACCCGCTGCACCGGCTCGACTGCTGCGTCGTCACGGATGGCGGTGGCGCGATCGTCGTCGTCGCGCCCGAGATCGCGCGCAGCCTCCAACGCCGCTCGGTGACGGTCCTCGGCCATGGCGAGGCGATCCGGCATGGCGGTCGCGGCGCCATCGACTTCACCAGTACCGGCGCGACGATATCGGGGCCGAGCGCCTTGGCCGAGGCGGGCGTCGCGCTGGCCGACATCGATTATGCCTCGATCTACGATTCCTTCACGATCACCGTCATCATGACGCTGGAAGACCTCGGCTTCTGCAAGAAGGGGGAGGGCGGGGCGTTCGTCGCCAGCGGCGCGCTGCGCCGCGACGGTGCCATTCCCGTCAACACCGACGGCGGCGGCCTGTGCAACAACCATCCCGGCTATCAGGGCGGTATGGTCAAGATCGTCGAGGCGGTGCGGCAGCTGCGCGGCGAGGCCCATGCCGAAACGCAGGTGCGCGACTGCGAACTGGCGATCGCGCACGGCACCGGCGGCGGGATGTCGCGGCAAGCCAGCGTCTCGCTGATACTCGGACGGGAGGACGCATGATGGCCGATCCGACGACACGCGCCGGCCTGCCGACGCCGGCGCCCTATGTCTCGCCCGAGACCAGACCGTTCTGGTCGGCGGCGAAGGCGGGCCGGCTGGTCCTGCCGTTCTGCACCGAATGCGGCGTCGCGATCTGGTATCCCAAGGCGTTCTGCAGCGCCTGCGGGTCGATGCACGTCGACTGGCGCGAGGCGTCGGGCCTCGCCACCGTCTACAGCTACAGCCACGTCCATCGCGGCGAGGGCGCCTATCGCGAAGCCGGCAGTTTCGTTCTCGCCCTCGTCGACCTCGACGAGGGGCCGAGGGTGCTGACCAACATCGTCGACATCGACCCTGCCGACGTCGCGATCGGGCAGCGGGTGCAGGTCGTGTTCCACGACGCGGGCGACGAGGCATCGCTGCCCCGGTTCGCGCCGATGGCGCCGGCCCGGGCCGCGTCGGTCCGCGATTGAACGAATCCCCAAAGGAGAAGTGACGTGAAGATATCCCAGTCGATCAAGCTCGCGGCGCCGGCCGATACGGTGTGGACCTACGTCCGTGATTTCTACAATTTCGAGGAATGGCAGCCGCACATCGTCTCCACCGAAAAGGGCGAGAAGGATGGCGAGCGCGTCGTCAAGATGGCGCGCGGCAACACCGTGCTCGATCGCATCGCGACGCTGGACGACGACCAGCGCATCCTCGCCTATGAGATGGTGCCCGACCAGATCCTGCCGCCCGGCGTGCCGCGCCTCGAGGGGTTCCTCGCGACGTTCAAGGTCAACGCGGCGGGCGAGAGCTCGCAGGTCGACTACAGCATCGCGGTCGAGATCCCCGATGCCATGAAGGAGATGGCCGAGAAGGGCATCGGGGGCGATATCGCCGGCGCGCTCAAGGGGCTCGCCGACAAGTTCGGCACGGCCTGACATCGCTGCGACACGGATCGGACGAATGACCGATCGTCCGGTCCGTGTACATCGATCTTATCCAATTAAAACAACGTCATAAGCTGATTGTGCGGATGACGGCGGGTTGCCCGCCGTTTGTGGCCCGCCCGTCGCCATGCTAGTCTCTCCGCCATAAAAGAACCTGGAGAGGTTATGACATACAAGCATATCCGGTCACTCTCGCGTGGCATCGAGGTCTTGCGCTATCTGAACACCGTCGACGGTGCGCATCCCAGCGACATCTGCCGCAGCCTCGATCTGCCGCGCCCTACCGTCCACCGCATCCTCGAAACGCTCGGCGAGCTCACCCTGATCTATCAGGGGCCGTTCTCGCGCGAATTCCGCGTGTCGCCGAAGGTGCGCGAGCTCGCGCAGTCGCGCGACCAGTTCGGCCTCATCCGCCACGCGGCATGGCCGGCGATGCACGCGCTGACCTCGCAGGTCGTCTGGCCTTCGGACATCGCCGTGCCGCAGGACCATGCCATGCTGATCGTCGAATCGACGCACCGGATCAGCTCGATGTCCGCCGATATCGGCATGATCGGGCAATCGCGGCCGATGCTCGTCAGCCCGCTCGGCCTCGCCTATCTGAGCCATTGCCGCGATGCGGCGCGCGACGCGATACTCGACGATCTCTATGCCACCGCCACGGCGGACGATGCGTTCGCGGACCGGGCGACGATCGAACGCGCGCTTGGCGACGGACGGCGTGACGGCTTCGTCATCTGCCACGATCTCGCGCATCGCCGGTGCGCGAGCATGGCGGTGCCGGTCCGCGTCGGCGGCGACGTCGTCGCCTGCATGAACGTCGTCTGGCATGCCGCCGAACTGACGTTCGACGAGGCGCGCGACCAGCTCGGCGGACCGCTCATGGCGGCGCGCGACCGGGTGGAGGAAAGCCTGCGCGACTTGATCCCCGGCGCCGCCCCCGGTCCGGACGGCGGACCGGGCTGGGCGCGGCTCGCCGCCTGACGCCGTACACCAGCCGGACGGCCGGGGCGTGGCCATTGCTGGCCGGCGCCCCGGATGGACAGGTCGTCGCCGACCCTCACGCAAAGGATATGTTCGGTGAAGACTCTCGGTTTTCTAGGTGCAGGCCGTCTTGCACAGATGCTGGCGCCCAAAGCCGGCAAGGCCGGCTGGCGGGTGATCCTGTCGAATTCGCGCGGACCGGATACGCTGAAGGCGCTGGTCGACGGTATCGATGGCGACGTCGTCGCGGCGACTCCGGCGGACATGCTCGCACAGGCCGATATCGTGCTGCTGGCGATCCGCTGGCCCCAGCTGGCCGCGGCGACCGACGGCCTGTCGTGGCAGGGCCGGATCGTGATCGACGCGACCAACAATCGCCTGGGGCCGACGCCGTTGGACGTGATCGATATCGGCGGCGCGCTGTCGAGCGATATCGTCGCGGACCACGTTCCGGGCGCACGTCTGGTCAAGGCCTTCAACCATGAGCCGATCTTCCTGTTCGACAAGGCATTGCCGCCGCAGGACGATGCCAAGGTCCTGTTCCTGGCCGGTAGCGATGCCGAGGCCAATGCCGCGGTCGCCGCACTGATCCGCGACCTCGGTGCCGAGCCGGTCGATCTCGGCCCGATCGATCAGGGTGGCAAGCAGATCGCGATGGGCGGTCCGCTGACCAACAAGATGAAGCTGTTCACGGTCGAGGAGGCGGCGTCCGCAAAGACGCCCGCCTGATCAACCGGCGAAGGGTGAGGGTGTCGCGGGCAGCGGGTTGCGCGCGACATTCATCACCATCGCCAGCAACGCATAATAGCCGCATACCGAACACAGATCGATCACCCCCGCCGCGCCGAGCAGGTGGGCGACCGGCGCATAGATGGTGTCGTCGACGCTGCCCGACCGATGCAATTGGCGGCAGAATTCCAGCACCATCGCTTCCTCTGGCGTCAGTCCGGCCACGTCCGTCCCCGCCGCCAGCGTCGCGATCGCGCTGGCGCTGACGCCCGCCGTCGCGGCCAGCGCGGCATGGACGGTCCATTCGTAATCCTGTCGCCAGTGGCGCGCGGTCGCCAGGATCGCCAGTTCGCGCAGATTGGCCGGGATCGGGCTTTCGAAGCGCAGATAGGCGCCGAGCCCCTGTGCCGCCGCAAACGCCCCCGGACTGTTCAGCAGGACCGCGAACGGCCCGCGCACCGACCCGCGTGGTCCCGCGGCGACGACGGCCGCGGCGTCGCGCTGCGCCGGCGTCATCGCCTCCGGATCGACCGCCGCGATCCGTGGTGTCGTCTCGTCGCGCATGGCCGTCCCTCCCGCTTGGTATCGCCATGTCCATGCGCTCGGGCCGCCGGCGAGGGAAGCCAAACGAGGTACGCGGAGCGGACGGGCGACGGTGTCGCGTTGCCGGCCGGTGCCGGTCGATCCACACACGCTGCATCTGTCATCTAGAAGTGGGTATCCCGTGGCAACTCTCCTGAAAGACGTGTCCTCGGCCGCTGCCGGCCTGCCGCAGCCCGAGCCTGACCTTACGTCGGCGGAGATCGTCCGGCGCGCCAGCGCGCTTCGCCCGCTCCTGCTGGCCGACCAGGCCAATGTCGAAGCCCGCGGGACCTATTCGGACGAGATGCATCAGCGATTCCGCGATGCCGGCCTGTACCGCATCCTCCAGCCCCGGATGTATGGCGGTTACGAATTCGACCTCACCGTGTTCGCCCGCGTGGTGATGGAGATCGCCCGCGGCTGCCCCAGCACCGGCTGGGGCTTTTGCCTCGCCTCGGCGCATGCGCTCAATGCCGCCGCGCTCTATTCGAAGGCGGGGCAGGACATTCTGTTCGGCGCCGACGGTCATTTCGCCGCATCGGCCCGCGGCGTGCCGAGCGGCACCGCGACCGAAACGCCCGAAGGCTGGGTCGTCAACGGCCAGTGGGATTATTGCTCCGGTTCGCCGCACAGCAGCCATGCGATGTTCGGCGTGCGGCTGATCCCGCTGGGCGGCGCGCCGGTCGGCCCGCCGATGTTCGGCACGGTGACCGTCCCGCGCGAACAATGGGCGATGCTCGACAATTGGCGCGGTTTCATCGGGTTGCGCGGCAGCGGGTCGAACAGCATCCGGGTCGAGGATGCGCTGGTCCCCGATGCGCTGGTCAGTCGCCAGAACTTCTTCTCGATCAACATCGATGGCGGCACCGTCGGTTACCACCTGCACGGCAACGCGATGTATTCCGGGCGCATGTTCGGCTTTTTCCAGACCGAGATCACCTCGATCCTGGTCGGCATCGGGTTCGCCGCGCTCGACGAGTTCGAGCTGATCCTGAAGAAGAAGGCCGAGGGGCCGGCGGGTCCTCCGGGCGCGCCGGGCAGCGGCGTGGACGACCTGCTGCGGCCCTATGGCCTCGCTGCCGGCCTGCTGGAGGCGGCGCGCAATGCGGTCATCTCGGGTGCGCAATCCTACCTCGATTATTGTGCGGCCGGCGTCGAGGACGCCGCCGCTTATGCGGAGATCGACGACATGCGGATCCAGGCCGGTTTGCAGCAGGCCGCACGCATGGCCGGGGAAGCGATCGATCTGTTGTACACCGCCGCCGGGACGAGCACCTCGGCGAAGGACGGCAACCGGTTGCAGCGCTACTTCCGCGACATATCGATGGCGCGGACCAATCCCGGCCTTGCCTACGAGCGGACCGCGGTGATGCTGGCCCGCCGGACGGTCGCGGAGCGGATCGCGCCGGACAGCGCGGCTCCCGGCGGCCCGCGTCCGGACGGTGCGCCGGTCGGCGCTCCCCCGCCCGGTGCCGCACCGGTCGCGCGTTGACCGCCGTCTGACCCCGCGAACGATCCTCCTCACCGTTCCGGGATCATGATGCACGCACGCTCGCCTTCCTTTTCCCCGTGGCGCGGCCCCTTCCTGAAGGTCTGGCTGTTGCGTGCATGTTCAACGCTGGGGGGGCAGGTGCTGGCGTTCGCGGTGACGCTGCGGCTGTACGAGGCGAGCGGCTCGGCGCTCGACCTCGGGCTGGTCGGACTGGTGCAGTTCCTGCCGGGTTTCGCGCTGGCCATTCCGGCGGGACAGCTCGTCGACCGGTTCGCCCCCGCGCGGGTCGCGATCGGCGTCCAGTCGGTGAACGCGCTCGCCGCCGCGATGCTGCTGGTGCCGGGATTGTCCAAGGACGGCCTGACGGCGCTGCTCTTCGCCGCGGCGCTGGCGACCGGGGCGACGCGGGCGTTCGACCATCCCGTCAACACCGCCCTGCTGCCCAGCGTCGTGCCCGATCGCCATGTCGCGCGCGCCGTCGCCTGGACGACGTCGATCGCCAAGATGGGGACGCTCGCCGGGCCGATCCTCGGCGGCATGCTCTATGCGCTGTCGCCGGCGGCCGATTACGCCGTCGCCTGCGGCCTGTTCCTGCTCGGAATCGTCGCGGCCGGGACCATCCCCGCCATCGTCCGCAGCGCGACTGCCCCGGCGCTCGATCTCCGGGCAGCCTTCGCCGGTTTCTCGATCATCCGCCGCGACCGGGTGCTGGGCGGGGCGATGCTGCTCGACATGGTTGCCGTGCTGCTCGGCGGTGCCACCGCGCTGCTGCCGGTGTTCGCCAAGGACGTACTGCACGTCGGTGCGGCGGAGCTCGGCATCCTGCGCGCGGCACCGGCGGTCGGTGCGGTGCTGACCGGATTGTGGCTCGCGCGCCATCCGGTCGAACGCCATGCCGGGCGCGTGCTGGTCGCGACGACGCTGCTGTTCGGGGCGCTGACCTGCGGCTTCGGGCTGACGCAGAGCCTCGTCCCGGCCTGCGCTTTGTTGTGCGGGATCGGCGCGGCAGACATGATCAGCATCCATATCCGCAGCGCGCTGGTGCAATTGCGCACGCCGCCCGAGCTGCGCGGCCGGGTGGGGGCGGTCAACGGCCTTTTCATCAGCAGCTCGAACCAGATCGGCGCGTTCGAATCGGGAGTGACCGCTTATTGGTTCGGGCTGGTGCCGGCGATCCTGCTCGGCGGTGGTGCGACGATCGCGGCCACCGCGGCGATCGCGCGCCTGTTCGCACCGCTGCGCCGGGTCGACCGGCTGGCGGACACGCCCGCTCCGCCGGCACGGCCCCGACAGCGGCAACCGGTATGACCCCTCTTGCATGAAGGCAGGCCTATGTTCTGGCGCGACCAGTCTCCGACGATACGGGCACATGACGGCCGGCACTCGCGCATCCAGTCGCGGTTCGTGCTGTTCGGGATGATCCTGTCGGCCAAACATTCGAACGACGGCATGGGCGCCGTGCCGCGCGACCGGCCCGCCGGGACGGATACGCCCGGCAGAGGGATCGAGTGACGTGAGCGACGATGCCATGGACGCGATCACCGCCCGCGCGCTGCGCAGCGTCGAGGACGCGGCATCGCCGCGCGCGCGGCAGGTCAGCACGGCGCTCATCCGCCATCTCCACGCCTTCGTGCGCGAGGTCGCGCCGACCGAGCAGGAATGGATGGCGGGGATCGCCTTCCTGACCCGGACGGGCCAGATGTGCAGCGACAGCCGACAGGAATATATCCTGCTGTCCGACGTGCTCGGCGTGTCGATGATCGTCGATGCGATCAACAACCACCTGCCGGCCGCGGCGACCGAGACGACGGTGTTCGGCCCATTCTACGTGCCGCCGCCCAGCTTTCCGTCGGGCGCCGACATGCGCGGCGACCTGGCGGGCGCGTCGCTGTTCATCTCGGGCGTCGTCCGTGCCGCCGACGGATCGCCGATCGCGGACGCGACGATCGACATCTGGCACGCCGATGCGGAAGGCTTCTACGACGTGCAGAAGCAGCACGACCGTCCGGGGCTCGCCGCACGCGGCCGGTTCCGGAGCACGGCGGATGGCGGGTTCAGCCTGTGGACGGTTCGGCCGACCGCCTATCCGATCCCCGACGACGGCCCGGTCGGCGACCTGCTGAAGCTGCAGGGGCGCCACCCCTACCGGCCCGAGCACGTCCATTTCATGGTCAGCGCGCCGGGCTATCGCAAGCTGGTGACGCATCTGTTCGCTGCCGGCGATCCCTATCTCGATTCGGACGTGGTGTTCGGCGTCAAGCCGTCGCTGATCCGGCCGATCGTCGTCCATCCCGCCGGGCCGGGACCGGACGGCGAGATGCGGACCGGGCCATGGCACGAACTGCGCGCCGACGTCGTGCTCGCACCCGAATGAACGGCCGCCCGCGGGGGGCGGGGACACGTGGCGGACATCGGCGGCGGGGAAATTGTGATCGCCCGGGAACAGGCGATAACCCGGGTCCAGACGATCGGCGGGCGATCTCGACATCGGTCCAGACGCGATTTCCGACGTACAGGAGAGCATGATGTCCGCCTCGACCGTAGCGATGATCGATCCTGCGAGTTTCCGGAAGGTCCTGGGCGCCTATCCGACCGGCGTGTGCGTGATCACCTCGGCGAAGGACGACACACGGTTCGGCCTCGCGGTCGGGTCGTTCACCTCGATCTCGCTCGATCCGCCGCTCGTCGGCTTCTTTCCCGGCAAGACGTCATCCAGCTGGCGCAGCATCGCCGACAGCGGACGCTTCTGCGTCAACGTGCTGGGCGCGGATCAGCTCGATATCTGCCGCCGCTTCGCGTCGAAGATGGAAAACAAGTTCGCCGACCTGTCGCACGGGTCGAGCCCGGCGGGGTTGCCGCTGATCGACGGCGCGCTCGCCTGGATCGACTGCCGGGTCGAATCGGTGTTCGAACTCGGCGACCATTATCTGGTCGTCGGCGCGGTCGACGACCTCAGTTGCGCGGATGCGGGCGATCCGCTGATCTTCCTGCGCGGCGGATATCACAACGTCCGGGCGATCGACGCGGTCGGCGCATGACATCGCCGGCCGAACCCCAGCGTCCCGACCGCCGCGGCGACGGCGCCATGCGGTCGGGCCGGCGCATCCCGGTCGCCACCCCCGACGAGATCATCGACGAAGCCCGCAACGGCCGCATGTTCATCCTGGTCGACGACGAGGATCGCGAGAATGAGGGCGATCTGATCATCCCGGCGCAGATGGCGACGCCCGAGAAGATCAATTTCATGGCGCGTCACGGTCGCGGGCTGATCTGCCTCGCCATCACCAAGGCGCGCGTCGATCATCTCGGTCTGGGCCTGATGACCCGGCAGAACGGCACCCGGCACGAGACGGCGTTCACCGTCTCGATCGAGGCGCGCGACGGCGTGACGACGGGCATCTCCGCCGCCGACCGGGCGCGTACGGTGGCGGTGGCGATCGATGCGGGTAAGGGCGCAGACGAGATCGTGACCCCCGGCCACGTCTTTCCGCTGGTCGCGCGCGACGGCGGCGTGCTGGTGCGCGCGGGGCATACCGAGGCGGCGGTCGACGTGTCGCGACTGGCCGGGCTCAACCCGTCGGGCGTGATCTGCGAGATCATGAACGAGGATGGCACGATGGCGCGGCTCGATCAGTTGCTGCCCTTCGCCGAGCGGCACGACCTCAAGATCGGCACGATCCGCGATATCATCGCCTATCGCCGGCGCTTCGACCGCGTCGTCGAACGCGTCGCGAGCAAGGCGTTCGATTCGGCCTATGGCGGCGATTGGCAGCTCCTGACCTATCGCAGCAAGGTCGACGGGTCGGAGACGCTGGTGCTGCAGAAAGGCGCGGTCGCGGCGGACGGCGAGACGTTGGTGCGGATGCATACCGCGTCGCTGCTGTCCGACCTGCTGGGCGAACAGGGCTCGCGGACCCGTGCCATCCCGCAGGCGATGGAGCAGATCGCGCGGGCCGGGGCGGGCGTCATCGTCCTGATCGTGCCGCGGACCGAGCGGGGCGTGCCGCTGCCCGCGACGCGCGAATCCGACCCCGATATCGACCCGCGATCCTATGGCGTCGGCGCGGAGATCCTCGCCGATCTCGGCGTGCACGATCTCGTGCTGCTCACCAGCTCGCCGTCGCCGCAACTCGTCGGGCTGGAGGCGTTCGGATTGCGGATCGTCCGGCAGCAACCGTTCGATTTCCCGAAATGACCGGCGCCGACGCGTTGGGCGTGGAGGACACGCACGGCATCCTGGCGCTGCCCGGCCAGACGCTCATCGCGTCGAGCGAGGGGCTCGGCTGGCGGACGCTGTTCGCCTCGCGGCAGATCGAGCAGCCCTATACCGGCTATTTCCGGGCCTGCGCGGATCATCTGATCGTCATGCATCTCAGCGGCCCGGTCCGGATCGAGCGCGACTTCAGCGGCGAGCAGGCCTGTGCGAAGGTGCAGCGCGGCGGCCTGTTCATCCTGCCTGCCGGGCGCGATTTCGGCGTTTCGCTGGACGGCACGCTCGAGACGATCCACATCTACGTGCGCGGCACGATGCTCGATGCGGCGGCGCGCGAACTGGGCGTCGATCCCGCCACGCTCGCGATCATGCCGGGGCTCGGCGTCCACGATCCGGTGATCGAGCAGATGGGGATCGTCTGTTGCACGATGCTGGCCGAGCGCCAGTCGGGCTTCTTCGCCGACGCGGTGGCGCGGATTCTCGCGGCGCGGATCGTCTCCGCGCATTCGAGCGCGATGCACGCGGCATCGGCGTCGGCCGCCGGGTTGAGCAGCGACCAGATCGATGCCGTCCGCGATCTCGTGCATCGGCATATCGAAGAGGCGATCACGGTCGATTCCCTGGCGCTGGCGGCGGGTCTCCCGCCGGGGCAGTTCGCGCGCCGGTTCAAGCACACGACGGGACGCTCGCCCTATCAGTTCGTCATGGACGCGCGACTGGATCTGGCGCGCGACCTGCTGTTGCGCGGCGCGGCCATCGCCGAGGTCGCGGTGCAGACCGGCTTTACGCATCAGGAGCATCTGACGCGGATGTTCGGCCGCCGCTTCGGGATGACGCCGGGCCGGTTCCGCTCGGCCGCCATGCACTGACACTGCCGGATCATGCAGAGGAAAACCCGTATCGTGCAGGACGGGCCTCGGCATCCCCCGGTATCGTCTGTTCGGATCAATCGCGCGCGACGCGAAGATGCAGGAGTTGGATATGGACGGTGTCGTAACCCAGTTCGGGAGCTTGCGCGACTATCGCAAGGGCGGGGTCGAGATCATCGACGACAACCCGAAGAACTACGTCTTTTCGAACGTGTTCGAGGTCGCCGACACCTCGGCGCCGTACGAGCGCGTCGCGGTCGGCAAGAATTTCGAATATGTGATCGAAACCGCCCGCGCCGAGGGCGTCTCCGGCTGGTTCGGCTGCGCCCATGACGAATTCGTGCTGTGCATGGACGGCGCGGTCGAGGTCCATTTCGTCAAGCTCGACGACCCGGACGCCGTGGTCGATCCGGAGGGCGAGGGCGCGGTGGCGCTCGGCGACGCGATCCCCGCAGGGCGAAAGATGGGGCGCGTCGTGCTCGGCCGCGGCCATATGGCGATGCTGCCGGTCGGCGCCGCCTATCGGTTCCAGGCGGACACGCCGTCCGTCATCCTGTTCCAGACCATCGAAGGTGCCGTCACCGTCCAGAAATGGGCGACGATCTGCCAGACCGAAGCCGCCTGAGCTTCAGAGGAGAATATCGAAATGGCCATGTCCGAAGCGCTGTTCGCAACCCAGCCGTCGACCGAAGGACTGCGCACCGATGTCGCCGTCCTGTCGACCAACAACCAGACCGGCTATCGCGCCTTCAAGGCGGGCAGCTTCGAATTCAGCCGCGACGAATATTTCGCGCGGCTGGCATGGCCGGGCGGGACGCACATCCTGCCGATCGACGTGTTCCTGCGCGCGATGATGCGCGACGTCGCCTGGGGCTTCTTCTACGGCGTGGTCAATTTCGACGGCGTGTTCGGGACCATCAACCATTATGGCGAAGTCACCGTGTTCGCGGGTCGTTTCAACGACGCCTATACCGCCGCGGGCCGCGATTACGAGGAACGCTTCGCCGCCGGCGTGCTGATGGGGGTGTTCAAGGATATCCTGTCGGACTGGACCAACAGCGGTTTCGATCCCTTCGCCGCGCCGATGGAAACCGGAACGCCATGGGGCATCAAGAACGGCGACAATGACGAGGCGATCACGCGCCAGCGCGTCACCGCGCGCCGCATGGTCGGACTGCCCGGCGATACGCCGGTGCGTTCCGATGCCAACGGCTTTCCGGTCAATCGCCAGTTCGCCGACGTCGCGCAGGATCAGCCGCTCGTCGAGGCCGAACCCGGCTTCGAGCATGAGGTGAGCGCCTACAATCTGTTCGGCTATCTCTCGCGCAGCGACGTGACGTGGAATCCCAGCGTCTGTTCGGTGGTGGGCGACAGCCTGTTCTGCCCGACGTCGGAGGAGTTCATCCTGCCGGTCGAACATGGCAACGACCGCTGCGAATGGTTCCTGCAACTGTCCGACGAGATCACCTGGGACGTGAAGGACAAGGATACCGGCAAGCCGCGGGCGCGCGTCCTCGCCCGTGCCGGCGACATCTGCTGCATGCCCGCCGACATCCGCCATCAGGGCTATTCGACCAAGCGGTCGATGCTGCTGGTGTGGGAGAACGGGTCGAGCAGGATTCCCCAGATGATCGCCAACGGTACGGCGCCCGTCGTCGCCGTCGATTTCTGAAGGTATTTGCGTGACGGGTCTACAGACGAAGCTGCTGATCGGCGGCAAATGGGTCGACGGCGTCGAGGGCGGGACGATCCGCGTCGACAATCCGTACGACGGCGCGCTGCTGGCCGAGGTCGCCGAAGCGACGGCGGCCGACGTCGATCTCGCCGTGGAGGCTGCCCGTGCCGCCTTCCCGGCGTGGAGCGCACTGGCCGCGCATGAGCGCGGCCGGCTGCTGCTGAAACTGGCCGACGCGATCGAGGCGGATGCCGCCAACCTCGCACGGCTCGAGGCGATGGACACCGGCCATCCGATCCGCGACTGCCTGTCGCTCGACGTGCCGCGCACGGTGCTGTGCTATCGCTACTTCGGCGGCATGGCGGACAAGCTGGAAGGATCGGTGATCCCGGTCGACGCTGGCTTCCTGAACTATGTCGAGCGCGAGGCGATCGGCGTGGTCGGCGCGATCGTACCGTGGAATTTCCCGCTGATGTTCACCAGCTGGAAAATGGGACCGGCGCTCGCCGCCGGGAATACGATCGTCATCAAGCCGTCCGAGATCACGCCGCTGTCGACGCTGCGCATCGGCGAGCTGATGCAGCAGGTCGGCATCCCCGACGGCGTGGTGAACATCGTCACCGGCTACGGCCACACCGCGGGGCAGCGGATCGCCGAGCATCCCGGCATCGGCAAGGTGGCGTTCACCGGATCGACCAATACCGGGCGGACGATCGTCCATGCCTCCGCCGGCAATCTGAAGAAGGTGCAACTGGAGCTGGGCGGCAAGGGGGCGAACATCGTCTTCGCCGACGCCAATATCCCCGCGGCGGTCGGCGGCGCGGCCTTCGCGATCTTCCACAATCAGGGGCAGGCCTGTATCGCCGGTTCGCGGCTCATCATCCACGAAGACGTGGTCGACGACTTTCTCGACCGGTTCGCGACGCTTGCCCGATCGATCCGACTGGGCGATCCGCTCGATCCGGAGACGGAGATGGGGCCGCTGACCTCCCGCCTGCATCAGCAGCGCGTCCTGTCCTATGTCGAGGTCGCGCGCGAACAGGGCGGCGAGATCGTCACCGGCGGTCGCCAACCCGACGGCGAGGACTATGCCAGGGGGTGTTTCGTCGAACCGACGATCGTGCGCGCCCGGCCCGGCGACCGCGTCGCGCAGGAGGAGGTGTTCGGCCCGTTCGTCACCGTGCTGACCTTCCGCACCGACGAGGAGGCGCTCGCGATCGCCAACGGCACCGAATATGGCCTCGGCGCCGGCCTGTGGACCAGCGACCTGACGCGGGCGCACCGTATCGCCAGGCGGCTGCATGCCGGCATGGTCTGGATCAATTGCTACAAGCGCGTCCACCCCGCTTCGCCGTTCGGCGGCATGGGCCAGTCGGGCTATGGCCGCGAAATGGGTTTCGAGGCGATGCGCGAATATACCGTGCCGAAATCGGTATGGGTCAATGTCGACGCCCAGATCCCGCCCTTCTACCGGCGATGAGCGTCCAGACCTTCCGCTATGAGGGCCTGCCCGGGCGCGTGCTGTTCGGGCGGGGGGTGACCGCGCAACTGGCCGACGTCATCGGTCAGGTCGGCGGTACGCGCGCGCTGCTGCTCTCCACCGCACAGCAGGCGGATCAGGCGCGGACGCTGGCCATGCACGCCGGCGCGCTGATCGTCGGGCATTTCGCCGAGGCGACGATGCATACGCCGGTGGAGGTGACCGCGCGCGCGCTGGCGATGCTGAACGACCTGGATGCCGATTGCGTCGTCGCGATCGGCGGCGGTTCGACGATCGGGCTCGGCAAGGCACTGGCGCTGCGTACCGACGTGCCGCAGGTCGCGGTCGCCACCACCTACGCGGGGTCGGAAATGACCCCGATCCTCGGCGAGACGGCGGGCGAGCGCAAGACGACGCAACGCACGCTCAACGTCTTGCCGGAGGCGGTGATCTACGACGTCGACCTGACGCTCGACCTCCCGGTCGCGATGACGGCGACCAGCGGGCTGAACGCGATCGCGCATGCGGTCGAGGGGCTGTACGCGCGCGACACCAATCCGGTGATCGGTCTGTTCGCGGAGGAGGCGGTCGGCGCCTTCGCCGCGGCGCTCCCCCGGTTGATCGGCACGCCGCGCGATCCGGAGGCACGAGCGCAGGCGTTGCGGGCGGCGTGGTTGTGCGGCATGGTCCTCGCGACGACGTCGATGTCGTTGCATCACAAATTGTGCCACACGCTGGGCGGCGCGTTCAACCTGCCGCATGCCGAGACGCACAGCGTGGTCCTGCCCCATGCGCTCGCCTATAACGCACCCGCCGCGCCCGGCGCGATGGCCGCGCTGCGCCGTGCGTTCGGTGGCGAGGATCCCGTGACGGCGCTGGTCGCGCTGGCGCGGCGGATCGGGGCACCGACCGCATTGCGCGATATCGGCATGCCGGCGGACGGGATCGACCACGCCGCCGACGAGGCGTTGCGCAATCCCTATTGGAACCCGCGGGCCGTCGAGCGCGACGGGGTGCGCGCGCTGATCGCGCGTGCCTATGCCGGCGACCCGCCGGCAGCCTGAGACGCAGCGATGGCCACCCCAACCGACGACAGCTGGCGGCTGCGGCCCAATGCGCCGGCATCGGGAAGCGTGCTGGGCGATGCGGCACTCGTCGCAGAGGGGCAGGCGCGACAGTTCGTGTTCGGTCGCGGGCGCAGCGCCTTCGGCATGTTCGTCGTGCGCCGCGACGGCCGCTATTTCGGCTATTTCAACCTCTGCCCGCATTATTCGCTGCCGCTGAACCACCAGGCCGACCGGTTCCTGAATGACGGACAGATCGAATGCGTCCAGCATTTCGCCCGGTTCGCGATCGAGGACGGCCGCTGCCTGTCCGGGGCGTGCGAGGGGGAGGGGCTGTGGCGCATTCCGGTGATCGTGACGCCGGACGGCCAGCTGGCGATCGCGTGATGGACCGGTTCCTGTTCCACGCGGTCGATCGCCCCGGCACCGCCGCCTTGCGGCAGCGGCTGCGCGAGGCGCATCGCGCGTCGATCCGGCGATCCGACCCCGAATGCCGCTGCATCCTCGGCGGGCCGTTGCTCGACGCGGCCGGCACGATGACCGGCTCCGCGCTGGTGTTCGCGGCGGTCGACGTCGCCGCGGTCCACGCCTTCATGGCGAGCGACCCTTATTTGCTGTATGGCCTGTTCGAACGGATCGACGTCCGGCCCTGGACGATCGGGCTCGGCGCGATCGCCTGACCGGTCAGACCCGCTCGACCGCGAGCGCGACACCCATGCCGACGCCGACGCACATCGCGGCCAGTCCCAGCCGGCCGCCGCGTTTCTCCAATTGGTGTACCAGCGTGAGCGCGAGCCGCGCACCGCTCATGCCGAGCGGGTGGCCGAGCGCGATCGCGCCGCCGTTCGGATTGACGTGGGCGGCATCGTCGGCGACGCCGAAATGGCGGAGCACGGCGAGCGCCTGGCTGGCGAACGCCTCGTTGAGTTCGATCGCGTCGAATGCGTCGATGCCGAGGTTCAGCCGCGCGAGCAGCTTCTCGATCGCCGGCACTGGCCCCATGCCCATCACCCGTGGTTCGACCCCGGCCGCGGCGAAACCGAGAATGCGCGCACGCGGCGTCAGGCCCTCGCGCGCGATCGCCGCGTCGTCCGCGATCAGCAGCGCCGCCGCACCGTCGTTGATTCCCGAGGCATTGCCCGCGGTCACCGTGCCGCCCGCGAACAGCGGCCGCAGCGCCGCCAGCGCTTCGATCGTCGTGTCGGCGCGCGGATGTTCGTCGACGCGCGCCTCCGCCGGCGGCGCGCCGCGCCGTTGCGGCAGCGGTACCGCGACGATCTCCTCGGCGAAGAAGCCCGCCTGATGCGCCGCCGCCGCGCGCTGCTGGCTGCGCAGCGCGAACGTATCCTGATCGGCGCGGCTGATCCGGTGGTCCTCCGCGACATTCTCGCCGGTGCGCGGCATCGTCTCGGTGCCGTACAGCGCCTCAAGCAGCGGATTGACGAAGCGCCAGCCCATCGTCGTGTCCTCCAGCGTCTGGCCGCGCCCGAACGCCCCGTCCGCCTTGCCGACCACGAACGGCGCACGCGTCATGCTTTCGACCCCGCCGGCGATCGCGAGGCCGATCTCGCCGGCGCGGATCGCGCGCGCCGCGCTGCCGACGGCGTCGAGACCCGAGGCGCACAGCCGGTTGAGCGTGACCCCCGGCACCGTATGCGGCAGACCGGCGAGCAACAGGCTCATCCGCGCGACGTTGCGATTGTCCTCGCCGGCCTGGTTGGCGCAGCCGAGATAGACCTCGTCGATCCGCGCCGGATCGAGCGACGGCCGGCGGGCGAGCAACGCGCGGATCGGCACGGCGCCGAGATCGTCGGCACGGACCTTCGCCAGCGCGCCGCCGTAACGCCCGATCGGCGTCCGCACCGCGTCGCAGATATAGGCGTGGGTCATGCTGATCTCCCGGCGGTATCGTCCGCAAAGGTGAGGGGGACGCCGCACAGGCGGCGCAATTCGTCCGCGTCGAGACCGTCGACGACCCGGCGAACGCGCGCGCCGTCGGGACCGAGGTCGAAGATCGCCAGATCGGTATACAGGCGCGAGACGCAGCCGATCCCGGTCAGCGGATAGCTGCAGCGATCGACCAGCTTGCTGCTTCCCTGTTTGGTGAGCAGATCCATCATCACGAACGTACGCTTGGCACCGATCGCCAGATCCATCGCGCCACCGACCGCCGGGATCGCATCGGGCTCGCCCGTATGCCAGTTGGCGAGATCGCCCGTCACCGACACCTGGAAGGCGCCGAGCACGCAGAAATCGAGGTGGCCGCCGCGCATCATCGCGAAGCTGTCGGCGTGATGGAAGAAACTGCCGCCGGTCAGCAGCGTGACCGGCTGCTTGCCCGCATTGATAAGTTCGGGATCCTCGTCGCCCGCCGCCGGCGCCGGCCCCATGCCGAGCACGCCATTCTCGCTGTGCAGCAACACGTCGCGATCCGCGCCGAGGTGATTGGCGACCCTGGTCGGCACCCCGATGCCGAGATTGACATAGGCGCCATCGGGAATGTCTTCGGCGACCAGTCGCGCCATGTCGTCGCGGCTCCAGCGGTTCATACGATGGCTCCTTTCTGCGCGGACGGCACTTCGACGACATATTGCACGAAGATCCCGGGCGTGACGATCGCTTCCGGATCGAGCGTTCCGAGCGGGACGAGTTCGGCCACCTGCGCGATCGTGCAGGTCGCCGCCATCGCCATGATCGGCCCGAAATTGCGCGCGGTCTTGCGATAGACCAGATTGCCCCACGGATCGCCGCGATGCGCCTTGATGAGCGCGAAATCGGCGCGCAACGGATATTCGAGGATATAGTCGCGTCCGTCGATCGTCCGCGTCTCCTTGCCTTCGGCGAGCAGCGTTCCGTAGCCGGTCGGCGTATAGAATGCGCCGATGCCCGTGCCCGCCGCATGGATCCGGGCGGCGAGATTGCCCTGGGGTATCAGCTCCAGCGCGATGCGCCCGGCGCGATAGGCGGCGTCGAAATGATGCGAGTCGGATTGTCGCGGGAAGGAGCAGATGATCTTGCGGACCCGCCCCGCGGCAATGAGCGCGGCCACACCCGTATCGCCATTGCCCGCGTTGTTGTTGATGATCGTGAGATCGCGAGCGCCCGTGTCGATCAGACCATCGATGAGTTCGTTCGGGATGCCGGCAGTGCCGAAGCCGCCGATCATGATCGTCGCGTTATCCTCGATCGTGGAAAGCGCATGCCCGATTGATGCGGACGATTTATCAAGCATGATCTGGCCTTGTCGAAATGTCGAACTGTGTTTCAAAAGAATTGGTACGGAGATGACATTGCGTGGATTGCAATCCGGAACTAGGGTCGCCCTTGTCTAAGGTGACAGGTTCCTTTCCATAATTGAAGTGTCCGGCAAGTCGCTATGCCGATCGGTCCGCCTGACGTATCTCCTGCCTGATCGATCGGCCCACGCGGGTCCCGCTTCTTCGGACGGTGCGAAGAAGCGGGATGCCGGCACGACGGGAAGTGCGACTGCAACACCCCGATCGAGCCCTGCCTGGTGGGGGCGTTCGATCCACCCTAGAACTTCAGCGTCGTGCTCACGAAGAAGGCACGTCCATAAGGGTCGTAGGTCGACGGATAGGTGTTGGCCTGTTCCTGATTGTCGCCGAGGATCGGCGGCTGCTTGTCGAACAGATTGTTGACGCCGACCGACCAGGTGAAGCCGGGCTTGACCTCGAAGGCGGTGGTCAGATCGAAGTAATTGTACGCCTTGATGTGGTTGACCGAATATTCGCCTGAATCGTCGTCGACCGGCGAAAGGTAGCGATAGAGCAGCGACACCGTCACCGGCCCGCTTGCCCAGGTCGTGCGGCCCGACAGGCGCCATTTGGCATAAGGGTTGCCACAGGTGACGCCGAACTTGCCCGCGCAGTCGATCGTCAGGTCGGCGATCGCCGCGAGCGGATTGTAATCGAACGCGATCAGGCGCGTGCCGCTGAACCGCAGGTCGAGCCGGCTGGTCTGCTCGCCGAACAGCCCGAAACCCAGCTGCGTGCGATAGCGCGCCTCGAAATCGACGCCGCGCGTGCTCACCCCGCCGGTGTTCGACAGCGTGTTGACCGCATCGGTGATCGCATAGCTGTTGGCGTCGCGCGGCAGGGCGGCGCAATAGCCGGTGTCGTACGGCGTATAGCCGTTGCCGGCATCGCCGTAGCAGGCGCGGATGAGGTTCGAGGTGCCGGCTGAGGCGATGTAATTGGCGATCTTGATCTTGTAATAATCGACGGTGAGCGAGAAATTGCGCAGGACGCGCGGCTGCAGGACGATGCCGGCGGTATAGGTGTCCGACGTTTCCTCGCGCAGATTGGGATTGCCGCCGGTGATGCTCTGGATCTGCGTGCTGCCGCCGTCATAGGCGGTGCCGAGCAGTGCCGCCGGGACCCCGGACGAGAGGCAGCTTGCGCGCAGATTGGCGTTGCTCACCGCCGTCGCCGTCGTGCAGAGGTCGGTCGCGGTCGGGAAATCCTGTGCGGAACCGCTGAACAGGTTGCTGACCGTCGGCGCCCGCACCGCACGCGCATATTGGCCGCGCAGCGAAAGGTCCTGGACGATCCCCCAGACGACGCCGCCCGAATAGGTGTTCACCGACTTGGCCGCGGTCGAATAATAGGAATAGCGATAAGCGCCGTTGACCTCGAGCCGCTTGACGAACGGCTTGTCGGCGAGCAGCGGCACCGCGATCTCGGTATAGGCTTCCTTGACGTCATAGCCGCCGCTCAGCCCCTCGCCGGCGTTGAAGCCGACGACGTCGCCCGACGACAGCGAGAAATCGGGACTGTAGCTGCCCTTCTCCTTGCGATATTCGGTGCCGAAGACGATCCCCGCCGGCCCCGCGCCGAGGTCGAACAGATGGTTGTTGGTGATCGACGCGCTGGCGACCTGTTCGGTGATCGTGCTGCCGTTCTGCACCGGAATGCTGATGAACGATGCCGCATCCGCGCCGATATTGCCCTCGCCGAAGATGTTGAGCGGGACGCAGCCGTTGCTGGTGTTGGCGCAGACCAGATTGCCGCCGGCGTCATAGGTGGTGCGCAGCGCCTGAAGCACGCGGCTGCGCGAGACATTGCCGGTCTGCGTCTCGGTCGAGCGGGTGCGGGCGTAACTGTAATAGGCGTCGTAGGCCCAGCCGCGGCCGATGTCGCCATTGGCGCCGATCACCGTGCGATAGGCGGTGTTGTCGTTGCTGGACACGCGATTGCCGACCTCGCTGAGGCGGCGGTAGATGGTCGAGGTGACATAGCCGTCGCCGTCGGTATCGAGTCCGCGCAGCAGCGCCTGCGAACCGGCGGACAGGAACGAGGAATCGACGTCGAGCGCGACCGAGCCGGTGAACGGCGTCGGCGCGAGCTGGTTCTTGACGCGATTGTTGATGAACTGGCCCTCGGCATAGACGTTGAGCGCCGGGCTCACCTCGTAATGCGTCTGCGCGCTGATCAGCAGGCGCTTCTGCGGCACCTGCAGGTAATTGTAGGGGGCATAGTTATAGGCGTCGGTCGCAGAGTTATAGGCGCTGTAGCTGCCGTCGGCGGCGAACTTGCGGTTGACCCCGCCGATCGCGAAGCGTGTGCCGGGGATCGAGCCGGAGCCGCCGGCGATCAGGCCGCCCGATCCATCGTCGACCAGCGCCTGCCGCGCATAGCTGCGATCCGCCTGCAGGATGCCGTCGCGCTTGGTGTAATCGACGTAGAAGGTCGCATTGCCGCGGCCGTCGGCAAAATTGCCGCCGAGCAGCAGATTGGAATTGAACGTACCGCCGTCGCCCGCGCCGTTGATGCGATAACTGGCGTTCGCCTGCGCGCCGCTGAAATCCTTCTTCGTCACGAAATTGACGACGCCCGCGATCGCATCCGAGCCGTAGACGGCGGAGCGGCCGCCGGTGACGATGTCGACGCGTTCGATCAGGCCCGCGGGGATCGTGTTCAGATCGACGATCTGGCTGGAATCGTACGAAACATAGCGCCGGCCATTGACCAGCACGAGCGTGCGCGTCGCGCCGAGGCCGCGCAGATCGGTGGTGGCGACGCCGCCGCCGGGATTGTTCGACGCGCTGGTGACGCTGGGGACGAGCTGTGGCAGGTCCTTGATGATATTCTCGACGTTGACCTGCCCGGACAGCGCGATCTCGCGTGCGCTGACCACCGCGATCGGCGAGGCCTGTTCGAGCTGCTGCCCACCGAGGCGCGATCCGGTGACGACGATTTCCTGTCCCTCGCCATTCTCCTCGGCGCTGTCCTGCGCGGCGGCGGTCGCGGCGGGATCGGTTTGCGCCCAGGCGGGCTGGGCGACGCCCAGCAACAAGGTGGACGCCAGCAGGCGTTTGCGAACGACCAGACGCATGTCTTCACTCCCAGAAATTCAACTGATTTTTCGGCGATCGAATGTTGCGGAGTCAGTCCGCAGGCCTTGGGTGGCGGCCAAACGCCATCATGACAATGTCGTAATCTGGAAGAGGCGCAGCATTTCTTGGATGAGTTGTCGGACAGCCACGGTTTGCTTCAGTATCAAGTCGAATGATACATGGAGAAACATTGTTTCCCGATGGATATATATCAAAATGTTAACGGGGTGCTGCCGGAATGAGGAAGGCGCATCGTTGCTCCGCCGCCAAGTTTGTCATTTGCAACGTGTGGAAACATCAGGGAAAATCATTGCTGGCAGGAAAGCCGTTTCCGCCCCGCCCGGGGTCCAGCAAAGGAAACGGAAGGATGACCCAGGACGTCCTGCGAAACGTCGCGCACGGCCCGGTGGCGGCGCACCTCCCGGTCGCAGGCGACGACGCACCCGTACGCGTGCTCGTCGTCAACCGCGATTCACAGGCGGCGTCGGTGCTGGTGGCGATGCTGTGCGATCATGGGTTCCTCGCCGAGGCGGTCGGCGTGACGGCCTTGCGCAATGGCGCCGGCGGTCAGGATTGCGATCTCGTCATCCTCGACATGATGGTCTGTGAGGATGGCGGCCTGGCGATGCTGCGGATGTTGACGCAGCGGCGGCATTGCCCAGGCGTCATCATGCTCAGCCGCCATGCCAGCGAAGTCGACCGGATCGTCGCGCTCGAAATGGGGGCCGACGATTGCGTCGCGAAGCCGACCAGCCCGCGCGAGATGCTGGCGCGGGTCCGGTCGGTGGTGCGCCGCCGCAGCCGGACGCCGCCGGTTGCGGCGGTCGATATCGGCGAGGCCGGGCTGGATCGGGACAAAAGGATCGCGGTCGCGCGGTTCGCGGGTTGGACCTTCGAAGTCGAGACGCGCACGCTTACCTCGCCCGCCGGCGCGGTGGTGCCGCTGACCAACGGCGAATATGGCATGCTGCTGAGGTTCGTCGCCCAGCCCCGCACGGTACAGTCTCGCGAGCGGCTTGCGGTGGCCAGCGGCAAGCCGGCCGGCGGGCAGCGCGACCGGACGATCGACGTCAACGTCAGTCGGTTGCGCCGCAAGCTCGCCGATCACACGGCGGACGAACTGATCCGCACGGTGCGCAGCGGCGGCTATCTGTTTATGCCGGTCGTCGCCTGCGATCTCGCGACGAACGGCGGCTGTTAGCGATCTGAAGGGAAGTCGGGATCCTGTGCGCAACCCGGCGACCCTTGATCGAGCCGTCGCCGTGGCGGCGCCTGACGCTCTTGCCGCGACCGCTCCGCCTGGCGGATGATGAGCATCTGGCCGGGACAAACGTCTCAAGAAGATGCACGTGGTAAGATCCGACCCAGCGCAGGACCCGAGCGAGCTTCTGACGGTGATGCGCCGGATGCGTCCGGCATTGATGGCCTTCTTTCTCCGGCGGCTGCACGATCGGACCCTGGCCGAGGATCTGGTCCAGGACATGTTCGTCCGGATCGCCGACATGGGCGGTCGAACCGCCGGCAATCCCGAAGGCTATATCTTCCAGACCGCCGCCAACCTGCTGCGCGACCATGTCCGCCGCGAGGCGACGCGGTCCCGCTACGCCCAGGCGTGGATGGAGGACGGCACGCTCGGCATCGACACGTTCGACGCCGAGCGGCTGCTCGCGGCACGGCAGAGCGTCGGCTGCGTCGCCAGCACGCTCGGCATGCTGCCCGACCGGACCCGGCAGATCTTCATCCTGTATCGGCTGGAGGCCATGCCGCGTAAGGCGATCGCCGCGGCCTTTGGCATTTCGGTCAGCGCTGTCGAAAAGCATATCGCGAAGGCGATGCAGGCGCTGCTGGCGAATCTTGAGGATATACGATGACCGGCAGCCTCGGGTCGAGCGACCAGGACAATGCGATCATCTGGTGCATGCGCCTGAGCGAGGGCGCTCTGACCGCCGCGGAGCAGCAGGACCTGCGTGACTGGCTCGCGGGCGACGCCGCGCGTCAGGAGCAGCTCGATCTGGCCCTGGCGGTCTGGACGGGGCTGGAGGCGGATGCCGAGGCGCCGGAGCTGCTCGGCCTGCGTCGCGAGGCGCTGGGTGCGATGCATCGGGCGGAACGACGGCGCTGGATGCGCGGTGCCGTGCTGCCGGCAGGCTGGCGCGTGCTGGCGGCGGTCGTCGCGCTCGTCGCGGTGGCGCTCGCCACGATGGTCTGGCAGCGACACGGCGGCACCTCCTATCGCACCGGCATCGGCGAGCGCCGCGTGATCGCTTTGGCGGACGGGTCGCGGCTGTCGCTCGACGCGGACAGCGCGGTCTCGGTCGCCTTCAGCGACCAGCGCCGCGATCTTACCCTCGAACGCGGGCGTGCACGCTTCAAGGTGGCGAAGAACCCGCTCCGCCCCTTCGCCGTCCATATCGGCGACGATGTCGTTGTCGCCACCGGGACCGAATTCTCGGTCGAGCGTCTCGCCGGCGAGATGCGCGTCGCGCTGTTCGAGGGGCGCGTCGCGGTCCTGCACGACGGCCGGCACGGTCCGGTCGCCGCGCTGACCCGACGCGACGGCGCGATCGTCGCTGCCGAACGGGCGCTCGCGCCGGGCTCGGAGCTGCGGATGCCGTTCGGCAAGACGATCGGCGGGATCGCGCCGATCGGTCTCAACGACGGCATGGAGGAGGGGCAGATGAGCTTCACTGCCGAGGCGCTGGGCGTCGCGGCCGAGCGGATGAACCGCTATGCCGGCGCCCACCGGATCGCGGTTGCGCCCGATGTCGCGGCGCTGCGCATCAGCGGCGTCTTCAATGCCGGCGACAGCGACGCCTTCGCCCAGGCCATCGCCGCCACCTTTCCGGTACGCGTCACGCGCGATGGCGACACGTTGCGGATAGTCGCGCCCTGACCGGCCAATCTGATACCAAATTGCGGCAATGGTTATAAAAATGTTGGAAAGCTGCTGAGCATTCCGTCCGGTCGTCCGTCATAAAACCACAACATAAAAGAGGGGTGTGACATGATCGGGACTCGACGCATCGGTGCCGCCGTCAGCAGCGCGGCAATCGCCATCGTGATGATCGCCTCGCCGGCGCTGGCCCAGCAACGACCCGTGCAGGTCGATATCAAGGCGCAATCGCTGGGTCAGGCGTTGCGCACCTTCGGTCGTCAGGCGCGTATCCAGTTGGTGTTCGACGAGGCCCTGCTCGGCAATCGCATCGCGCCGGCCGTGGCGGGCAGCATGACGGTCGACGCCGGACTCGACCGCCTGTTGCAGGGCAGCGGGCTGACCGTCGCGCGGACATCGCAGGGCGTGTACGTCATCAACCGCGGTGCGGCGTACACGCCGGTCGCGATGACGACGCAGGCGGGCGCCGCGACCGCTGCGCCGCAGGCCGCCGTGCCGTCCGACCCGGTGACGCCCGATGGCGCCGACGTGATCGTCACCGGCTCGCGCATCCGCTCCAAGAACCTCGTCGAGACCGCGCCGGTGACGAGCGTCGGGCAGGCGGAGATCAAGCTGCAATCCGCATTCAGCGTGCAGGAGGTGCTCAACCGCGTTCCGGCGATCAAGAACAGCGACACCAACCTGTCGAACGGCAACGGCCGCCAGCAATTCGACTTCCACGGGCTCGGCACCAACCGGACGCTGACGCTGATCGACGGTCAGCGGATCGGCGTTACCGAAGGGATCGACGCTTCGGTGATCCCGGTCGGGCTGATCGAGCGCGTCGACCTGCTGACCGGTGGCGCCTCCGCCGTCTACGGCTCCGACGCGATCGGCGGCGTCGTCAATTTCGTGCTCCGCAAGAATTTCGAAGGCGTCAACGCCAACGTCAATTACGGTTTCTACAACGCCGACAACAGCGACAATATCGCCGCGCAGGCCGCCCGCAACGCCGGCTTCGCCGTCCCCAGCGGGTCGCGCAACGACGGCGGCCGGTTCGACGCCAACATCAGCATCGGCCACAATTTCGCCGACGGGCGCGGCAATATCTCGGTCTTCGGCGCCTATAGCCAGGTCGAGCCGGTGCTCGCCTCGTCGCGGTCCTTCTCGGTCTGTCCGATCACCTTGTCCGCGCAGACGGTGGTCTGCGCCTCGCCCTCCTCGGCGACGCCGGCGGGCTATTTCCAGGCGCTGTCGGGGCCGGCGCAGAACGGGACGATCTTCAGTAACGCGGCCGACGGCTCGCGCGCCTTCGTGCCCTACACCGGCGCCAACGGCTACAATTACAACGAGACCTTCTACTTCCAGCGCCAGAACACCCGCTACAACGGCGCGGCGTTCCTCAATTACGAAGTGTCGCCGGCGATCCAGCTCTACGCCAACGGTCTCTACCTCAAGTCGAACGCGACCAGCCAGTCGGACCCGGCGACGATCCAGCCCGGGTCGGTGGCCTATAACATCAATTGCGACAATCCCCTGCTGTCCGCGCAACAGGCGCAGTCGCTGTGCGGCACCGCGGCGGGGACCGCGACCAACGTCACCACCGACGTGCGCTATCGCTTCACCCAGCCGCAGGTGACGCGTTCGTCGAACGAAATCTACCGCGGCGTCGCCGGTGTTCGCGGCGATCTCGGCAGCGCCTGGCATTACGACGTCGGCGGCGTCTATTCGACCACGCTCTACCGGCAGCGCCAGCTCAACCGCGTCGATCCGGCCAAGGTCGCCAATGCGTTGCAGGTCGTCGACGTCAACGGCGTCGCGACCTGTGCGTCGGTGGCGACCAACCCCGGCTGCGTGCCGCTCGATATCTTCTCCACCGCCGGCCCCAGCCAGGCGGCGATCGACTATCTGTCCTACGGCGAGGGCGGCGGCCTGTTCCGCGAACGCTACGAACAATGGGTCGGCAATGCCAACGTCACCGGCGATCTCGGCGAGTACGGCATCCGCAGCCCGCTTTCGACCAAGGGGATCAACATCGCGCTCGGCACCGAATATCGCGCCAACACCTATCGCTCCAATCCCGACGCGGCCTATCAGGCGGCGTTCGGATCGACGCCGAACCGGCTGTCGAACCATGCGTTCGACGTCTACGGCGAGATCAACGTGCCGCTGGTCAGCGACCGCCCGTTCGTCCGCGATCTGAGCTTCGGCGCGGCGATCCGCGGCTCGAACTATTCGGGCGTCGACAAGATGCGCTCGACCTACAAGATCGACGGCAGCTGGCGTCCGATCGAGGATCTGCTGCTGCGCGCCAGCTACAACAAGGCGACGCGCGCGCCGAGCATCTACGAATTGTCGTCCAACGCCGCGGTCAGTTACGGCACGCTCGACAGCAACACGCTGGGCGATCCCTGTGCCGGCGCCAGCCCGTCGGCGAGCCTCGCGGTGTGCCAGAAGACGGGTGTCACCCAGGCGCAATATGGCGCGATCCCGCAATGCCCGGACAATCTGTGCACCGTGCGCAACGGATCGCAGGGCCTGGTGACGCCGGAGATCGCGCATACCTATACCTATGGCCTGGTGCTGACGCCGCGGATGCTGCGCGGCCTGTCGATCACCGCCGATTATTACAGCATCGAGATCGAGAACGGCATCGGCTATTACCGCGCCATCGACTTCCTGCAGACCTGCGCCAACACCGGCTATGACTTCTTCTGCGGCCAGCTGGTCCGCAACCCGGACGGCAGCCTGTTCAGCAATGCCGGATCGTCGAGCGGCTACATCAACCAGGGTTACAGCAACCTCGGCAAGACGAATGCGCGCGGGTTCAACTTCTCGGCGAATTACGATACGCGTGTCGGAAATTGGGCGCATTTCTCGACGAGCTACGTCGCGACGCTGCAGACCGCGAAGGGTGGCGACCTCGGCCTGCCCGACACCGACTTCAACGTCGTCGGCCTGTTCGGACCCTATGCGGGGCAGGGCTATCGCCGCTACCAGCATAATTTCCGCTTCACCCTCGCCTCGCCGGACAGCGCGCGGACGCAGGGTCTGGTGTCGCTCAACTGGCGGCACAATTCGGGGCTGAAGAATTCGCGGCTCGACGGCAATCCGATCTTCGGTGCGGACGATCCCAACCTGCCCGACCAGTACAAATATCTGCCGGCCTATGACGTGTTCGACCTCAGCACCAGCGTCACCGTATCGCGCAGCCTGACGCTGCGGGTCGTCGTCAACAATCTGCTCAACGCCAATGCGCCAGTCCGCCCCAGCCCGCCGCTCGAGGCGGCGGAGCGGGTCAATACGTCGCCATCGGTGTATGATGCGCTCGGCCGCTCGATCAACATGGGAGCAACGCTCAATTTCTAGGCCGACCTCTCCGATCGACGACGACGGATCGCCGGCGGTCTCGCGTCGCGACCTGCTCGCCGGGGGAAGCGGCGCGGTGATCCTGGGCCTGCTCGCCAGCGGTGACGCGGCGCTTGCGCAGGAAACCGCGCCGACCCGCGGCCATCGTCTCGTCGCGACCGCGCCTGCCACCGAGTGGCTGCTCGGCCATCCCGTCGGCAACGGCCGGATCGGCGCGATGATGGGTGGCGGCGTCGCCAGCGATACGATCTCGCTCAATCACGACACGTTGTGGACGGGGCAGCCCGCGACGTCGCCCGACCACGACGGGCGCGCCGAGTTGGCGGCGGTGCGTGCCGCGGTGTTCGCCGGCGACCCGCCCGCCGCGGATCGGCTGAGCAAAGGGCTGCAAGGCGCCTATAGCCAGAGCTACGCGCCGATGGCGAACCTCGTGCTCGCGATGACCCATGGCACGCCACCGCGCGCGTACCAGCGCGAGCTCGACCTCGACCGCGCGGTGGCGTCGGTCGCCTATCGCTGCGACGGCATCGGCTTTCGTCGCGAGCTGTTCGCCTCGCATCCCGACGGGATCATCGTGCTTCGCCTCAGCGCCGATCGTCCGGGTGCGCTGCATGGCCGGATCGGCCTGACGACGTCGCTGCGCGGCGATACCGTCGCCGACGGCACGACCCTCACGCTGACCGGCAAGGCGCCGACGCGCTGCGAACCCGATTATCGCAACCTGCCCGATCCGATCGCCTATTCGGACGAGCCCGGTCACGGCATGGCGTTCGCGACCGTCCTCTCCGTCGAAGCGCGGGGCGGCATCGTCGTCGCGCACGGCGATACCGTTTCCGTCCGCGGTGCCGACGAGATCGTCGTGCGGATCGCCGCGGCGACCGGGTTCCGGGGCTTCGATCGGCTGCCCGATACACCACCGGCCGCGGTGGTGGTGGCGGCGGGGCGCGACCTCGCCGCGAGCGCGGGCCGGCCGTTCGCGCTGCTGCTCGATCGCCATATCCGCGATCATCGCGCGCTCTATCGCCGCACCGCGCTGTCGCTCTCCGCCGCGGATACCGACGCAGCGCAGGCCGAGCGGCTGTTCCATCTCGGCCGGTATCTGATGATCGCCTGCTCGCGCGCGGGAACCATGCCCGCCAATCTGCAGGGGCTGTGGAATGCCACGGTGCGCCCGCCGTGGAGCTGCAATTACACGACCAACATCAACCTGCAGATGAACTATTGGCCGGTGGAAAGCTGCAACCTGTCGGAATGCCATCTGCCGCTGATCGACCATATCGAGCGGCTGGCGGCGAACGGTGCCCGGACCGCGCGGACGCTGTACGGCATGCCGGGCTGGTGCGTGCACCACAACAGCGACCTGTGGGCGATGACGCATCCGGTCGGCGCGCGCGAGGGCGACCCGAATTGGGCGAACTGGCCGATGGGCGGGCCGTGGCTGGCGCAGCACGTCTGGGACCATTACCGCTTCACCGGCGATCGGCGCTTCCTCATCGATCGCGGCTTCCCGCTGCTGCGCGGCTGTGCCGAATTCTGCGCCGCCTGGCTGGTCGCCGATCCGGCGGGCGACGGACTGACCACCGCACCGTCGATCTCGCCCGAGAACCTGTTCATGGCCGCGCCGGGCAAGGCCGCGGCGGTCGGCGCAGGCTGCACGATGGACCTCGCGCTGATCCGCGAGCTGTTCGCGCATTGTATCGAGGCGGCGACGCTGGTCGGCGATACCAGCGATCTCGCCGCGCGCCTGTCCCGCCTGCTGGACCGGCTTGCGCCCTATCGGGTCGGGCGCTTCGGCCAGTTGCAGGAATGGTCGGCGGACTATGACGAGCAGGACCCCGGCCACCGCCACGTCTCGCACCTCTATCCGCTTTATCCCGGTACCGCGATCGATCCGCAGCGCACGCCGCAGCTGGCGCAGGCCGGCGCGGTCTCGCTGGCGCGGCGCGAGGCGCATGGCGGGTCGAGCACGGGCTGGAGCCGGGCCTGGGCGACGGCGATCTGGGCGCGACTCGGACGCCCGGCCGATACCGCACGGTCGCTGGCGGCCTTTCTGGCGCATAGCGTCGCCGCCAACCTGCTCGACACGCACCCGGCGCAACCGCGCCCCGTCTTCCAGATCGACGGCAATTTCGGCATCACCGCCGCGATCGCGGAGATGCTGCTGCAGAGCCACGGTGACGCCATCGCGCTGCTGCCGGCGGTGCCGGCGCACTGGGCGAGCGGCACGATAAGCGGGCTGCGCGCGCGGGGCGGCCATGCGGTGGACATCGCGTGGCGACCGGCGGTGGTCCGTGCGACGGTGACCGCGGGCGGCGACCGGCTCGCGGTGCGACCGCCGGCCGGGTTCGTCGTGACGGCGATACGGCAGGACCGCCGCGCACTCCGCTTCGCGCCGATTCAGGGCGTGACGCAAATCCACACCCGGCCGGGCCGACGCTATCGCATCACGCTGCGCCGGATTCCCGTCGGGGCGGCCTGATCGTCCCGAGCCTGCCCTCTTGCATCAGGACCAGCCATGTCGTCGCTCTCCCGCCGAACCCTTCTCGCCTCCGGTCTCGCCACCGCCGGCGTCGGCGCCGCCCGCGCGGTACCCCGCGCCACGGCGGACGCTCCCCCCGCGGCCTATGGCGCGACGCCGTCGCCGCGGCAGCTCGCCTGGCATCGGCGCGAGCAATATGCCTTCGTCCATTTCTCGATCAACACCTTCACCGATCGCGAATGGGGCTATGGCGACGAAAGCCCCGCGCTGTTCGATCCGACCGACTTTTCCGCCGAGCAGATCGTCGACGCGGCCAAGGCGGGCGGGCTGCGCGGCATCGTGCTGACCGCCAAGCATCACGACGGCTTCTGCCTGTGGCCGACGATGCTGACCGAGCATTGCGTGCGCAACAGCCCGTTCCGCAGTGGCAAGGGCGACGTCGTGCGCGAATTCGAACAGGCCTGTCGTCGCGCCGGCCTCGCCTTCGGCCTGTATCTGTCGCCTTGGGATCGCAACCACGCCGATTATGGCCGCCCCGCCTATATCGATTACTACCGCAAGCAGATCGTCGAATTGTGTACCCGCTACGGCCGATTGTTCGAATTCTGGTTCGATGGCGCCAATGGCGGCGATGGCTATTACGGCGGCGCACGCGAGACGCGCACGATCGACGCGGCCGCTTATTACGACTGGCCGTCGATGTTGGCGCTGGTGCACCGCTACCAGCCGCTCGCCTGTACCTTCGAACCGCTCGGCTCCGATGCGCGCTGGGTCGGCAACGAGGACGGCGTCGCCGGCGATCCCTGCTGGCCGACGATGCCCGACCACAAGCCCAGCCAGGCGGAGGGCAATGCCGGACTGCGCGATGGTCCGTTATGGTGGCCGGCGGAAACCAATACCTCGATCCGCCCCGGCTGGTTCTATCACGCCGACGAAGACGCCAAGGTCAAGGACCCGCAGCGGCTGGTCAGACTCTATGACGAATCGGTCGCCCGCGGCACCAATCTGATCCTCAACCTGCCGCCCGACCGCCGCGGCCGGCTGGCGGACGTCGATACCGCGGTGCTCCGCGCCTTCGGCGATGCTCAGCGCGCGACCTATAAGGTCGATCTGGCCAAGGGGACGATCGCGCATGCCGATCATGAACGCGGCGCGCGCTTCGCTGCGGCCAAGGTGCTGGACGGCGATCCCGACAGCTATTGGTCGACACCGGATGGCGTACACACGCCGCAACTCGTGCTCGACATTCCGCCCGGCCGCAGCTTCGACATCATCCGCATCCGCGAATATCTGCCGCTCGGTGTTCGCGTCACGCGCTTCGCCGTCGATCTCGATACGGGATCGGGCTGGCGTGAGGTGGCGTCAGGCGCCTGTATCGCAGCGCAGCGAATCGTCCGCCTCGCCGCTCCCGTCCAGGCACGACGATTGCGGTTGCGGATCACCGATGCACCCGTCTGTCCGGCGATCAGCGAGATCGCTTTGTTCCGCCAGACCGCCCCGGTGGTGGTCGCACTGCCGAGCCAGCGCGCGGCCGATACCGTCCCGCCGTCGGCCTGGTCGATTGCTTCGTCGTCGGGACCGGGCGTGGAGGCTTTGTTCGACGACGATGTCGGCACGTCCTGGCGGGTCCCGGTGGCGGATTGGTCGATGGCGGTGATGGTGGTGCTCAAATTCGACCCTCGGCAACGGCTCGGCGGCTTCGTTCTGACCCCATCGCGCGCGGTGATGACCGATGCCGCTCCTCCACGGCGGTATCGTGTCGAGGCCAGCGTGGACGGCGAGACCTGGAGCGATCTCGGCGCCGGCGAATTTTCGAACATCGCCAATGCCCTCTCGCCCCAGCGGATCGCTTTCACGACCGTCTCGCCCTGCGCTTATGTTCGCTTCAGCTTCATCGGCCTGGCGTCCTCGGCGCATCACATGGCGATCGCCGACCTGAAGCTTCTACGGGCGGGGTGACCCGGACGACACCGCAACCGACCGATGGCGGACGTGACGGCGGGATAGCACGTCGATATCGTTGATCCCCGCCAGCGTCAGCGTGCGGCGGAATTCCTCGTGCAGCAGCGTCAGGAGACGATCGACGCCCGGCTCGCCGCCCGCGGCGAGGCCGTACAGATAGGGGCGGCCGATCGAGCAGGCGGTCGCGCCCAGGGCGAGCGCCTTCACCACGTCCGAGCCGCGCCGGATGCCACCGTCGCAGATCACGTCCGGTGCGTCGCCGACGGCGTCGCGCACCGCCTCGATCTGGTCGACCGGGGCGGGCGCGCCGTCCAGCTGACGCCCGCCGTGGTTGGAGATCATGACGCCGGTCGCGCCCGAGCCGATCGCGCGGCGCGCATCCGCGGGCGTCATCACGCCCTTGATCGCCAGCGGTCCGTTCCATTCGCGGGCGAGCCATTCGACGTCGCGCCAGCCGACCGAGCGGTCGAACTGACCGCCGATATAATCGAACAGGCTCATCGGTCCCGCCGCCAGCGCATCGACCTTGTGGCTGACGTTGGCGAGATCGAACCTCGACCCGGTCAGCGCGGGCAGCGACCAGGAGGGATGGAGCGCGAAGCTGAGCAACGAGCGGAGCGTCAGTTTCGGCGGCAGCGACAGGCCGCTGACCCGGTCGCGCTCGCGATTGCCGGCGACCGGCGTATCGACCGTCAGCGCGAGGCCGTGGAATCCCGCCGCCCGACAGCGCGCGACGAATTCGGCGGTGAGGCCGCGATCCTTGAAGATATAGATCTGGAAGACCTTTGGCCCGGCGAAGGCCTGCGCGAGATCCTCCAGCCGCGTCGTGCCCATCGTCGAGAGGCTGTAGAGGAGCCCGTGTCGCGCGGCGGCGCGGGCGACGGCGTGTTCGGCGTGGCCGTGGAACATGCGGGTGAGGCCGGTGGGCGACAGCATCAGCGGCCACCGCGCGGGTTGGCCGAAGATACGGGTCTCCGTCCGGATCGTCGACACGTCGTTGAGGACGTCTGGAACCAGTTCATAGTCCGCAAAGGCGGTGGCGTTCCGCCGCAGCGACACTTCGTCGTCCGCACCGCCATCGATATAGTCGAAGATTGGCCGCGGCAGCCGGCGACGCGCCATCAGCCGCAGGTCGGCCACGTTGTTCGCCCGTTCGAGTCGCGTCATGCCGCACGCTGCGTCGGAAGCGCGCGGATCGACAACCGGTTTCGCTGTGCCGAAGCGCTTGGCGGCTGTGCGTGCCGATCGATCGCGCGGACCGGACGGGATCAGGGCTGCGGCGGTGCGTCTTTCGGCGCCGGCGGTTCGGCGGCTTGCGCGCGGTTCATGCTCTCGACCTCTGCCGCGGTCTTGAAGTCCAGCAATTCGACCTGGAAGACGAGATCGGCATTGGCCGGGATCGGCCCCGACGCCTGCGTGCCATAGCCCAGCGCGGCGGGGATGCAGAACCGGGCGACGCCCGACCGGGCCATCGTCTGCAGGCCCTGCGAAAAGCCGGGGATCACGCCGTTGACCGGCAGCGGCGAGCGCATGCCCTGATCGAACACCGCCCCCGTCGCCGCAAGATAGCCGATGTAATTGACCAGCACGACGTCCCCTGCCGCGGGTTTGGTCCCGGCGCCGGCGCGCAGCACCGTCGATCCCAGGCCGGACGGTGCCGTCACCGAACACAGCCGCTGCCCCGCCGGGACGATTGGATTGAGCGGCAGCGCGACGATCGCATTGTCCGGCTTGGCCGGTGCGGGTGCCGCGGCCCGTGGCTTGGCGCGGCGGGTCGCCGCCGCGTCCGCCGGCAGCGGCGCGGCGAGCAACGGCAGGAGTGCCGCGAGGATCAGGCGGGATGAAGCGTGCGAAAGGAATGGCATGGACCCGGCTATATGCAAGGCCGGCGATCGACGCCAACCCGATGTCGCGCGGACGGCGTATCGAGGCCGCTATTGTTCTTGAGACGAACGAACCGCGCGCATCGGCGCGGTGTCGGGACGCAGCGTGAGGCCGGCAAGTGTCGTCGTGCGTTCGGTGCTTGTGCCGGTACCGATCGATCCTGCGACGATGCTTTGCGGAATGCGCGCGAGGCGGACGACGACGTCTGGCCGCTTGGATCGCGATCGCCGCGCATGACGGTAGCCGCCCGCGAGACGACGCTTGCGCTGCTGGCATCGCGATCCCCGGATGCGACGGTGTGTCCGAGCGAGGTGGCGCGCGCGATCGCGCCCAAGGAGGCTTGGCGAGACGCGATGCCGCTGGTCCATGCCGCGATCGATGGTCTCGTCGAGGAGGGCCAGGTGCGGCTCAGCTGGAAAGGGCGGCCTCTGGTCGTCCGCGACGGACCTTATCGCATCGGTCGCGCGACGCGGCCGTCGTAGGCCGGCGATCGACTTCCGCCGTGCGGGCGCCATCACCGCCGATCCGTATCGACGGTCCGCTGGACGAAGCCCGCGACGTCGTCGAGCACCGGGGCACGACCGCGAAACGGGCGAGCGAGCGCCAGCAGGATGCCGATATGCCCCAGCTTGGCGTAGGCACGTTCGTCCACCGCCACGCCGCCGGCGCGCAACTTCGCGGCCAATGCCTGGCTGTTGCGCGGGCGCACGACGGTGTCGTCGCTGCCGTAGAGGAGCAATGCGGGCGGATCGCCGGCGCCGGCCCAGGTGACCGGCTGCGTCGCGGCGGGATCGGGGGACTGGCCGAAGGCGGCGCGGCTGGCCGCCACGTCGAAGGGGGCGAAGTCGTAAGGGCCGGCGAGCCCGACCAGGCCCTTGACCGCAGGTCGCGAAGCACCGAGCCAGCGAGGGTCCACCGCCAGCATCGCGGCGATATAGGCGCCGGCCGAATGGCCCATCAGCACCACCGATCCACCGTCGCCGCAATAGGCGTCGGCATGCGAGATGGCCCAGCGCACCGCCGCCGCGCCGTCCTCGACGAAGGCGGGATAGTGCACGTCGGGGACCAGCCGATAATCCGGCACGACCGTCACGAAGCCGCGCGCGGCCAAGGCGCGGCCGACGAAGGCATAGCCCGCACGCGTGCCGCTGTTCCAGCTGCCGCCGTAGAAGAACACCACGACGGGTCGTGACCGGCCGCAGGCTTCGCGCGGCGCGTAGACATCCAGACGTTGGCGCGGCGCGTCGCCATAAGCGAGGTCCTTCGCGACGCGGACGCCGCCCCGGTCCTTCGGCACCAGCCTGTCGAAGGTGGTCAGTGGCGAACACGCCGCGGCGAGCGAGCCCAGCAGGGCGAGGACGCCGACGTGGCGGCGGACGGCCCGCGAGCGGATCATGCCGCCGGGGTCACGGAATGGACTGTCACGATGGCGGCCTTTCGCGGGAGGGCGAGGGCAGGACGAACGTTCGCGGGCATCGTTCCGTTTGCCCCCGGCCGCGCCTGCGCCCGCGCCTGCGTCCGGACGGGCGTCAGTCCGGATAGCGCCGCAGCGTCTGGCGTATGCTGCCGGGCCGCGCGGCGGCGCCGGTATCGTTCACCAGATGGGCGATCGTGCCCTTATCGTCCCCGAGCGAGATGGTGGTCACATTCGCGATGCGCACGCCGGGGGTGTCGGGCACCTCGACCGCGCTCGCCAGGACGATCGTCGGGTCCGCGGTGAAGTTCGCATAGACGCCCATGCCGATCGCCTCGTGACGGCGGACCCGGTCGGCGACCTTGTACGCGGCCCAGCCGCGCGGCGACTCCGGCCGCCAGGCACGCTGGCTCGGCGGATCGTAGGGCAGTTCGTTCTGGTAGAAGAAGGTGCGGCCGTTCTCGCCGTTCCATACCGTCTGCCAGCCTTGGAAATGCTCCACGAACAGCCCGTAACAGCATATGTCGTCGCCGTTGACGACCAGCCCGTGCTCACCGCGGCTCTCGGTCCAGCCGACATGGACGCGACCACCGTCCCGATCGCCGTGGTCGGCGCGCCAGATCCACAGATGGTCGGCGATCACATGATGGCTGTTGATCTCCAGGCACGTGCCGGCGTTGCCGATCGCGGCGCCGCCGACCCGGAAGAAGAGGTCGGCGAGCAGCGTCGGATTGGCCCGGTGGTCGCGTACGGCGCCCCGCGGCCCGACCTCCATCAACACCGGCGAGGATTGCGGCCCGGCGTCGATCAGCAGGCCGGCGATCGACACGCCCGGCACATCGGCGACCGTCATCGCGGCATTGCCCGCCTCGCTGAGCAGCGTCGCGAGGCCCAGTCCGAGGACGATCGTGTCCGCCCGGACGACGCGGATGGGCTGGCGCAGCCGGTACACGCCCGGGGTGAGCAGCAGGTGGCGCCCCGCCGCCAGCGCGCGGTTGATCGCCGCGATCGGCGTCGCGGGGGTGGCGATGAGGAAGTCGTCCAACCCCACGACCCGGCCGTCGGGCCGGCCCTGCCAGGAGATGCCGGTCGCATCGCGACGCAGCGCCGGCACGAACACCGCCCAGCGGCCGTCGGCGGCGACGTGGAGGAACGGCTTTTCGCGCATGCGCGGCACCGACGGCAGCGTGGTGATCGGCGGTTCGGGAAAGCTGCTGGCCGGCGCGCCGACGACGCCCATGAACATCATGTTCCAATTGGCGCCCTGCCAGCCGCCGATCTGCGAACTGCGGGTGAACCATTGCTGCTGCGTGCCCGACCGGATCGTGCCGTCGATGCGGCAATCGGCCATGAAGCCGCCGCTCGACCAGCCGCCGTCGTCCAACGTGAGATCCCCCGCGAGGTGGACGCGGCGATAGGGCGCGGCCTGCGAGACCGCCCAGCGGTCGGCGCCATCGGGCGGGCGGACGGCGAGGTTCTCGACCGCACGCCAGAAATTGACCAACGCCATGCCCTTGGCCCAATCGGCCTCAGCATGGACGTGGCCGGTGACGGTCACGTCGCCGGGGCGCAGGCCGAGACCGGCTACCTGGGTGAAGAAGCCGACGTTGATGTCGAGCCGGTGCGCGCCCGGTTTGAGCAGCACGGCATAACGACGGTCGGTGAAATGCGCGCGTTCCTGCTGCGCGAACCAGCCGTCGATCCGGCGCTGCGCGTCCGGCATGCCCGGATCGACGACGAGCACGTTGGGACCGAAATCGGGATCGCCCATCGGCGCACGCGGTCTCGCGCCGGCAGGGGCGAGGCCGATGGCGGCGATGCCGGCCAATATGCCGCGCCGTGTCGTCTTCGAGGTCAACCCGTTGTCCGCCAAGTCAAATCTCCCCGCGATGATCCGCTACCGATCCTCGAACGGCAGGTCGATGGCTGGATCGCTGCGCGTAAATAGCAGCCGTTCGAGGCGCTTGGCGTCGGCGGGGGTGGCGGGGTTGTAGATGATCATGCCGAGTTCCGGCCGTCCTTCGACCGAGAAGGACGAGAATTCCATCGCGAGCAGCCCCGCGTCGGGGTGATGGATGCGCTTCGTGCCCTCGCCGTGCGCGACGACGTCGTTATCCTGCCACAGCGCCGCGAAATCGGGGCTGAGGCGGGACAGTTCGGCGACCAGCGCCATGACCTCGGCGCTGCTGCTGGCACCCGCGCGGGCCACGTCGGCGCGGAAGGCGCCGACGACGAAGCGGGCGATGTCGGCGAAATCCGCGTTGCGCGCGCGGACATGGTCGCTGGCGAACATCAGCCGCAGGATGTTGCGGCCCTCGCGCGGCAGCTTGGCGTAATCGGTCAGCAGCACCGCCGCGGCGCGGTTCCAGCCGACCACGTCCCACATCGCGGTCTTGATGATCGCCGGGCTGAGCACCATTCCGTCGAGCACGCGCTGCAGCCGCGGCGAGATGCCGTCGACCGGCCGGTAGCGCGCCTCCGGCAGGCGGCCGAGGCCGAGCATGTAGAGGTGCTCGCGCTCCGGCTCGGTCAGCATCAGCCCCTTGGCGATGCGGTCGAGCACGTCGGCCGACGGCGCGCCGCCGCGCCCCTGCTCCAGCCAGGTATACCAGGTCGGGCTGATGTTGGCGCGGCTCGCCACCTCTTCGCGGCGCAGGCCGGGCGTGCGCCGCCGGCTGCCGGCGAAGCCGAACGCCGCCGGGTCGAGCCGGGTGCGCCGGTCGCGCAGATAGGTACCGAGCGGGTTGGACGCGTCACTGGCCATGGTCGATCCTGTTGAACGGTATACCACGATAAGGTCACTACTTTAACACGTTGGAAAGGTTCGCGATACCGTATGGGTAAGAAGGAGATCACCCATGCGCGTATTCCTGACCGGCGCGACCGGTTTCATCGGCTCACACGTCATCCCCGAACTGCTCGCCGGCGGTCATCGCGTGCTCGGCCTGACCCGCTCCGATGCCGGCGCACGGCAGCTCGAGGCGGCCGGCGTCGAGGTGCATCGCGGCGATCTGGATCGCCCCGAGACGCTCGCCAGCGGCGCGGCGGCGGCGGATGCGGTGATCCATTGCGCGTTCGATCACAATTTCGCGACCTTCTTCGAGAATACCAGGAAGGACGAGCGCAACATCACCGCGATGGGCGAGGCGCTGGAAGGAACGGGCAAGCCGATCCTGATCACCTCGGGCGTCGGCATCGGCACGCCGGTGAACGGCGGCCCGGCGACCGAAGACGTGCTGAACCCGCACCACGCCAATCCGCGCATCGCCACCGAATTGGCCGGCGCGGCGCTGATCGCGCGGCGCATCGACGTCCGCACCATTCGCCTGCCGCAGGTCCACGACACGACCAAGGCGGGGCTGATCACGCCGCTGGTCGCCGAGGCGCGCCGCGCCGGGGCGGTGGCGTATCTGGAAGAGGGGCGGACGCGCTGGGCCGCGGCGCACATCAGCGACGTGGCGAAGCTGTACGTGCTGGCGCTGGAAAAGGGCGAGCCGGGCGCGCGCTATCATGCGTCGGTGGAGGACGGCGTCTCCGCCCGCGCCATCGCCGAAGCGATCGGGGCGGGGACGGGCCTGCCCGTCCGCTCGATCGGGCGGGAGGAGGTCGAGCTGTATTTCGGCTGGATGGCGCCGTTCGCCGGCCTCGACATGATCGCGTCGAACGCCTGGACGCGCGCCCGGTTGGGGTGGACGCCGAGTGGCCCCGATCTGCTGACCGACCTCGCGGCGATGGACTATTCGGCAACCGCGCCGGCGTGACCGACCGCCGTGTGGCAATTTCTCCCGGCGGTCGGGAACCGGCCGAGCGGTCCGATCCTTCAGCCGGGGGAGACAGGATATGAAGTCGATCGATCGTCGCCAGGGATTGTGGATGCTCGCGGGGAGCGCGGTCGCCGTGACCGCGCTCGGCGCACGGGCGATGGCGCAGGAGGCCCTGGCCGCGCCGGGGCGGACGCTCGCGCTGGTCGAGAAGAGCGCCGGCCGCGTCGCCTTCTACGCGCTGCCCGACGGCAGGCGGCTCGGCACGGTCGCGTTGGGGACGCAACCGCATGAGATCGCTGCCGATGCGGCGGGGCGGTTTGCCTATGTCGGCCATTACGGCGTCGCGAGCTGGAAGGCGCCCGGCGCGGGCGGCAGCCAGATCTGGGTCATCGACCTGCACAAGCGCGCGCTGGCGCGGACGATCGACATGGCGCCGTTCGGCCGTCTCCACGCCGTCCGTGTCGATGCGCGGGGACGGCTGTACGTCCTGTCGGAGCAGGACAGCATGCTGGCCCGCTTCGACGATCCCGCCAACGACGCCGCGCCGTCACGGCTGATCCCGGTCACCGGCGCGCGCAGCCATTATCTGGTCGTCCGGCGCGACGGTGCCCGCGCCTATGTCGCCGACACGTTGAGCGGCGCGGTCATCATGGTCGATCCCGAGGATATGGGCGTTGCCCCGATCCGCCGGCGGATCGGCGCCGCGCCCGAAGGGATGACGCTGAGCGCCGACGAACGGACGCTCTACGTGATCGACCGGCCGAGCGGGACGATCCATGCGCTCGACGCGGCGACGCTGGAGGAACGCGCGCGCCGGCCGCTGCGCGGCGAGGCGGTGCGCATCGTCACGCAGGCCGACGGCCGGCTGATCGTCTCGAACACCGCGGACAAGAGCCTGTCGCGGCTCGATCCGACGACGCTGGTCGAGCAGGATCGCCTGTCGCTCGACGCTGCGGCGCCGGGGCTCAACCTCGCCGGCGAGACGCTGTACGCCGCGCTCGAAAACGATCGGGTGGCGATCGTCGATACGCGCCGCTGGGCGCTCGCCGGCGGGTTCGCGACGGGGGCGGCGCCCGATGCCTCGGTGCTCGTCTAGGATGGATCGATGGTCAGGGTTCGGGAGGAAGCGCCTTCTCCGCAAAAGGCGGGACTATTGCAGATGAACGATCGAGGTGTTGCGGCAACACTCATATCCCGTCACCCCGGACTTGATCCGGGGTCCCGCTTCGTCCCGTGGGAAGAAGCGGGACCCCGGCGCAGGGCCGGGGTGACGGATCTGGCGAGGAAGGCGATCGAGTCTCACGGGGGGCTCCCCGGATCGACCATCGCGGTTGTAGACGTCTGATTTCTTTCGGTTAATGTCCTTCGCAACGCGGCGCCCCGCCGCTGCATCCCCGCCGAGACACGCGCGGCTGGCTGGAGACGATCCCTGACTGATGCCGCGTCCGTGGTGATTTGCGTACCCGCGCGCAACGAGGAGCAGGCCCTGCCCGGCCTGCTCGCCGCGCTCGGCCGTCTCGATGCGGTGGGCGGGGCGACCGTGTGCCTGTATCTCGACGGGTGCGTCGACGGCAGCGAGACGGTGGTGCGGCACGCCGCCGCCAGCGTGCCGTTCGCGTTGCTGCTGCAGGTGGGACCGGGCAGCACGGCATCCAACGCCGGCGTCGCGCGGCGCGCGGCGATGGCGATGGGACTGGCGCATCTGGCCGGCGCCGACGGCCTGCTGTTCACCACCGATGCCGACAGCCGGCCGCAGCGGGACTGGATCGCCGCCGGCCGTGCGGCGCTGGACCATGCCGATGTCGTCGCGGGCCGGATCGTCCGCCGCCACGGCGCACGCGACGGCGCGCAGACGCGGCTGGAGGGATATTACAACCGGCTGCACGCCTATCGGCGGCTGATCGACCCGGTGAGCTGGGAGGCGCACGACACGCATCATTTCAGCGGAGGCGCCAATCTCGCGGTCCGGGCATCGGCGTATCGCGCGATCGGCGGCTTCCGCCCGCTGCCGTTCGCCGAGGATGCGACCCTGCTCGACGATGCGGCGCGGGCCGGTTTCCGGGTGCGGCGCGACGGCGCGATGCTGGTCGAGACCTCGTCGCGCCGGCACGGGCGGGCGCCGCAGGGCCTCGCCAGCGCGTTGCGCGCCGCGGATGTCGGCGAGGTGCCACGGGTCGCGCATCCCGCGCAGATGGCGTGGCAGTGGCGCCAGCATGCCGCGATGCGCTTCGGCTTCCCGACGATCGATCATGGCAGGACCTGCGCCGCTCTCGGTGCGCGGCTGGGGCTGAGCGACGACCATGTGCGCGGCGTCGCGCGCGATTGCCCGAATGCGGAGGCGTTCGCGATGCGGATCGTGCCGGCGGCGCCGGGGGCGGCCGATCTGGTGACGCTGGACGAAGCCGAGGATGCGCTGGCCCGGCTCGAGGCGAGCTGGTGCGAGGCGGCGGCATGATCGCCATGCAAGACGCGTTGCGCGCGGCGATCGCACGCGCGGGATGGGATCGCGACCCGCCCCGCGATCCGGCGACGGCGGAGGCGTATCTGGCGCTGCTCGCCACGCTCTACGCCACGGGTCGGCGCGATCTGCCGCTCGGGCGCTTGCTGGAGGGGCATGTCGACGCGGTGCAGATCGTCGGGCGCTACGGCACCGCCGCGCAGGTCGAGCGGCTGCATGCGGCGCTGGCGGCGGGCGCGATGCTCGGCGTGTGGAATGCGGGGCTGGCGGGCGAACCGTTGATCCTCGCCGACGGCCGGCTGAGCGGGGGCAAGAGCTATGCGTCGGGGGCGGGGGTGCTGACCCATGCGCTGGTGACCGCGCAGACGGACGAGGGCAACCGCCTGCTGCTGGTCGATCTGGCGGCGGTGCCGCCGGCGATCGATCGCGACTGGTGGCGGATGACCGGCATGCAGCGGTCCGAGACGCATCAGGTGCGCTGGGCGGGCGCGGCGATCGACGCGGCGGCGGCCATCGGTCATCCGGAGGAGTACGTGCGCGAGCCGTTCTTCAGCGGTGGCGCGCTGCGCTTCGTCGCGGTCCATGCCGGCGGCGTCGCGGGCCTGTGCGACCGGACGCGCGACCATCTGGTCGCGACCGATCGTGCCGGCGATCCGTTCCAGGCGGCGCGGCTCGCCGATCTCTATGGCCTGGCGGAGGCGGCGGCGGGCGTCGTCCGCCGGGTCGCGAACGACTGGTTCGCTCCCGGCAACGACGCGCGGCTGATGCGGGTGGCGGCGGCGCGGCTGGCGGTCGCCGACGCGGCCGAACGCGCGATCGTGCTCGCGCAGCAGTCGGTCGGGCTAGCCGGCCATTTCCGCGATCACCCGCTGGCCGCGATGCTGACCGATCTGGCGGTCTATCTGCGCCAGCCGGCCCCGGATGCGCAGCGGCTGCGGGTCGGTGCCGCGGTCGCGAGCGGAGCGCTCGTCCCATCGCTGTGAGGCTGAGTCCGGGCCGGCCGCGCCATGCCGTCGTGGTCGCGCCGCATCCCGATGACGAGATCATCGGCGCGGCGGCGCTGATCGCGACGCTGGTGCGACGCGGTACGCGGGTGTCGGTGGTGATCGTCAGCGACGGCGCCGCCTCGCATCCCGGCAGCCGGCGCTGGCCGCGCGCACGCCTGATCGCGGAACGCTATCGCGAATCGCGGCGTGCGCTTCGTCGCCTCGGCGTGCCGGCGGGGGCGGTGCGCTGTCTCGGCCTGCCGGACAGCGCGGTCGCGGCACATCGCGTCGCCCTCACGCGGACGCTCCGCCGCCTCGTGCGGTCGGGCGTCGACCTCATCGTCGCGCCTGCCGCCGCCGACGCGCATCCCGACCATCGGGCGGTCGCCGCGGCGCTGCACCGGCTCGGCGGGCGGGCGCGACGGCTGTCCTATCAGGTGTGGCCGCCGCAATCGCCGCTGCGGCGCGGATCGCGCCTCGTCGCGATGCCCGGCGGCGCGGCGGCCAAGCGATCGCTGATCCGCGTCCATCGCACGCAGCTCGGCGCGATCGGCGACGATCCAGCCGGCTTCACGATCGCGCGGCACGAACTCGACGCCTTCTCGCATCCCCTCGAAGCCTATCTGGAGGTGCGGCGATGACCGCGATCGATCTCGGCGGATTCGCCGGCAAATTCGCCGGCGACGACGATCCCTGGGGCACGTTCAGCAACCGCGACGAGGCGGTCAAGCGCGGTGCGATCCTGCACGCGCTGGGGCCGGGGCCGATCGGCCGGGTGCTGGAGCTCGCCAGCGGCAACGGATCGAACAGCGCCGCGATCGCGCCGCGCGCCCTGCATCTCGACGCGACCGAGGGGACGGCGGAGGGCACGCGGCTGACCGCGGCGGCGATCGCGCGCTATCCGCGGGCGCGGGCGTCCGTGCTCGCGCTGCCGGCGGCCTTCCCGCGCGGCGTGTACGATGCCGTCGTGGTGGCGGAGCTGCTCTATTATCTGTCGGAGCGCGATATGGCGCGGGTCGCGGTCGACGTCGCGGCCGCACTGCGGCGCGGCGGGCGGCTGGTGCTGGCGCACCACCGGATCGACTTCTACGATTTCGCCCAGCATGCCGACGGCATTCACGCGCGTTTCCTCCGCCAGACCGGGCGGCACTGGCACGTCCGGCGCGTGCGTGCGCGCCGCCGGTGGCAGGTCTGCGTCGCGACCTGCACGGGCTGAAGCCGTCCGGCGCGAAACGCTCAGCTGGTCGGCGCGACGCCCATCGGCTCGCCGAGGCGCACGGATCGTTCGGGCTGCCAGCTATCGTCGAATGCGATCACGCCGCGTCCGAACAGCATCACGACGGTCGAGCCGAGCAGGAAGCGGCCCATCTCCTCGCCCTTGCGCAACACGATGTCCCGGCCGGCATAGTCCCATTCCGATGCACCATGCGCGCGCCGCGGATTGACGACGCCGTGCCAGACGGTCGCCATGCTGCCGACGATGGTCGCGCCGACCAGCACCATGACGAACGGCCCGTGGTCCGGCGAGTCGAAGACGCACACCACCCGCTCGTTGCGCGCGAACAGATTGGGCACGCCGCGCGCGGTGGTCGGGTTCACCGAGAACAGCGTCCCCGGCACGTAGATCATCCGCAGCAGCGTGCCGTCGCAGGGCATGTGGATGCGGTGATAGTCTTTCGGGGAGAGGTACAGATTGGCGAAGCTGCCATGGCGGAACCGCGCGGCGAGTGCCGCGTCGCCGCCGACCAGCTCGGTCGTGGTGAAGCGATGCCCCTTGGCCTGGACGATGTGATGATCGTCGATCGCGCCGAACTGGCTGATCGCGCCGTCGACCGGGCAGGCGAAATCGGCGCCGGTGATCGGCCGCGCCCCCGCCTTGAGCGGGCGGGTGAAGAAGGCGTTGAAGCTCGCGTAGCTGCGGACGTCCGCATCCGCGGCCTCGTTCATGTCGACGGCATAGGTGCGCACGAACCAGCGGATCAGCCGGGTCGTCACCGGTCCGCCCTCCGCGCCGGCGATGCGCCCGGCGAGGGCGGTCAGGCGCCGCTTGGGCAGCATATGCTGGAGAAGGATCTTCACGCGATCGGACATCGGCACCTCGAAACGTCGGCCGTCCACCCTAGCGCGATACGGGGGAAGGTCGAAGGAAATGGACCGCGGCACCTCTGCTGACGCGCCGGGCTGATCGCGTACCCGGACGGCAGGCGTCGCGTATGTCGCGTCGTCGCTACGAACAGCGTGCGACGGCGACCTTCTCGTCGTTCGAGACGAATTGCAGATTGCGGTCCGACCGGACCGGCACCGCCGCGTTTTCGACGATCTTGCCGGTGACGAGCGGGACGGTGAACACCATCGGCTTGTAGTCGTAGGCGAGTTCGACGAACTGCACGGGAATGCCGTCCTGCGCCTGGATGCGGGCCGTCGGGGGCCCCATGCCGTTGGTGCCCTGGCCGCTCTGTCCGTCGCCTTCGACGCCCCAGGAGGATGGATGGTTGAGCGCGCCGGTGCAGCGCTGCCAGTGGAGCCACTGCCCCTTCGCCGTGTTGCGTTCGAGGCTGGTCAGGATGATCCGGCCGCGCTGGCGGAGATCCGACGGACTGCCCTGGATCTGTCCTCCCAGCAGGACGTCGTTGATCTGCCTTTCGCTGATCGGCATCGGCCCGGTCAGGCGCGCCTCGCCGAGCCGCGCGGCATTGTCCGCGATCTGAAAGGCCGCCTGGCTGAGCCCTTCGCGAACGATCGCGTAGCGGGCGTATTCGACGAGCCCGAGAATGAGCAGCAGCAGCAGGGGGGCGGTGAAGGCCATCTCGATGACGGCGACGCCGCGTTCGTCTTGGGCGAGCCGCCTCATGGGCAGGTCCTTTCCGCCACCGGGGCCTGGTTGTCGAAGGGTTGGTTGCGCAGATAGGTCGTCGCCGAGACCTTGGTCTGTCGCGGGAGACCGAGCAGCTTGCCCAGCGGCAGGCGATCGTAGGTGAAGTCCGCCTTGAACACGACGACGTCCTTGGCGCCGCCGCCGTCGCCCGCGCGGCCCCCGTCGACGTCCCAGATGCCGTTGTCGTTGGTGTCGGAAAAGACCTCATTGGCGTTGCATCGCCCGTCGTGATTGGCATCGATGTAATCTTCCGCGGTCGATGCGACGTTCGCATAGTCGCGATAGGACGTCCGCGAGAAGGCGACGGTGCCGGAGTGCGCCAACGGGCGCATCGCCGCGCGCACCCGGTTCTCGATCTCCGTCCGTCGTGCCGGGGCTTGCGCGTCCTCCAGCGTCAGGTCGCGTCCCGCCTTGTTGATCTCTCCCCTGAGCAGCGCCGCGATATAGGCGCGATGTCCCACCTCCAGGCCGCCCATCAGGAGCAGCAGGAGCAGGGGCGCGACGAGTGCGAATTCCACCAGCGTGACGCCGCGCGCGTCGGCGCCGAACGATCGCCGCGCGGTCATCGCGTCAGCCGGAGCTGTGAGATCTGGGCGGCGATCTGGGCGAAGGCCTGGTCGAGCTCGCTCGCGCTCTTGGCCTGATAGGCGCGCCCGTCGCTGGCACAATTGGTCAGGAGCGGGATCAGATCGGTGCCGAAGGCGATCACCCACACCGTGATGCCCTTGTTCTTGGCGACGGTGCACAGGCCGCCGAGCCGACGCTCGACCAGCGCATTCTGGTCGCCGTTCGTCGGCAGGCCGCCGGCGGTCGAGCGACGCCGGTCCAGCGCGGCCAGGCCATAGGCATCATAGTCGTTGACGTTCGTTTCGGTCTTGCCGTCGGTCATGAAGATGAGGTGACGCGAGACCTTGCCGCCGGAGGGTGCGACGTTCTCGTTCCTGAAGATGCCCTGCGCCGACAACAGCCGCAGACCCCAGAGGAAGCCGATATCGTGATAGGTCAGCCCGGCGGGCGCGAGCGAGGCCAGATAGGAGTCCAGTTCGGATTTGCTGATCGCGGCGAGCTTGCGCGCCGCGGTGGGGCACGCCGCGCGTAACGCCGCCTTGGCGGCGCTCGCGGTGGGTGAATCGTAATTGTTGGTGACGTTCGATACCGTCGGCACGGTCCAGGTGCCGTTGGTCGCGCTGTTGAGGTCGTTCCACTTCCGCGCATAGATCAGGTCGGGCAGGGCGGGGCGCCATTGCGATCCGGGGTCGCCCGTCACCGGCTCGCCGTCGACGTCGAGGTCGGACAAGGCGGTCGGCTTCAGCGCGTCGTTGGCGGCGCTCGTCTGGCGCTCCTCGATACAGCCGCGCCAAGGGATTTTCTTGGCGGCGTGGTTCGCGCCGATCAGCTGGTCGGGGAGCGACCCGAGGGTCATCGCCGACTCGCTCGCCATCGTCTTCAGCGGCGTCAGATCGTAGCTTCGTGCCAGATAATTCCAGTAATAGACCGTCGACTGCGACGTGTTGCCGTAATTCGGATTGTAGAGCCGATGCACCGTCTTCGTCTGGGCATAATCCTGATAGACGTTCTCGGTCACGGTGCAGGTCGAGCCCGACAGCGACGCCGAATAGGTCGTGCCGTTCCGGGTGACGGTCTCGGTATAGGTGACCTCGCCGTCGGCCGGGACCGGCGACGGATCGGTCGTGGTCTTCGACGTATATTTGATGTTCGCGGGCGCGGTGCAATTCTCCGGCGGGATCGTGTATTTGCGCGTCTGCAGGCTGCCGGTGGTCGTGTTGGGGCCCGATTCGTAGCGGTATTTCGCGGTGTCGGTGTTCGTCGTCGTACCGGTGCCGGCGGCCTCGCGCGACTGGTACGTCCAGCGATCCGCCACCCACGCCGGCTTCAGCAACGCGCCGACGTTCACCGTCGAGGCATAAGGCACGAAGCCGTACCGCACGCGCGTGCCGGGTCCCCGCGCGCTTTCGAGCGTGGAGAAGAAGCTGGATACGCTGTTGCGCAAGACCTGGATGCGCGGGAGCGTGTCGCCGTCGTTCGCCTCGGTCATCGACAAGGTGGTATCGAGGACGAACATCACATCGGCATTGGGCAGTTCCAGCTTCGCCGCGCATTCGGCGGCCATGAGTTTGCTGCCGAAGCCGAAGACCTGCATGATGACCATCGGCAGCGTCAGTTGCGCGGCGCCATGGACGACCTGATCCGTGCCGACCCTGAAGTTGACGCCGACATTCCTGGCGCCGTATCGCCCCTCGGGGAAGTTCACGGCGAAATATTGATGGCCGAGCTGGTCGGCGGCCGGGGTCCAAGTACCGCCCCCCATCGCCCGGCGACCGCCAAGTACACCCGTATCGCACGCCTGCTGAAGCCGGGCCTTGACCAGATAAAGCCTGCTCACCTCCATGGCCCCGCCCAGCATACCGATCAGCGGCAGAATGCTGGCGGCGCCGAGAATGGCGACGTTTCCCTGTCGATGCTCGACGAAGGATCTGATTGCTCGCGTGACGCTGCCCTGGTTCGCCATAAAGATCCGACTTGAAGTGGATTCGGCCTTTCGAAAGCCTGTTGCACCCATATCGGTTCAATAATCTACTTTACGGTTAATGATCTGATACTGATGTAACGTCTGTTCCGTTCGCGCGATGTATATTGACCGGGCCCGTCCTCCCGGACCATCTGGCCGGCGATGACCAAGAGCAAGGGACGCACCGGCGCACATGCGCGCGCCAACATCCAGCCGCCGCCGACCGCTGCCGAGCTCGACGCCGCGCAGCGCGAGGTTGCGCAGATCGAGGGGCGTCTAGTCGGCCTCGCCGCCGGCCATCCCTCGGTGAAGACGTGGAAGGCGCGCCTGCGGACCGCGCAGGCGGTGATCGCACGCGCGTCACGCGACGCTTAGGGCCGACCGACAGTCACCGGCGTCGCGTAATTCCTCCCCCGCCAGGGGGAGGTGGCATGCCGAAGGCATGACGGAGGGGGAGGTAAGCGACGACTTCGGTTCCGTGTCCTCCCCCTCCGTCACGGCTCCGCCGCGCCACCTCCCCCTGGCGGGGGAGGATTTGGATAATGGCGTTCCTACTAAGGCGAAGACGCATCGAGCCCGATGCGTCGCAAGCATAGCTAGTGCGGCACGAACAATTTTGGCCGAACGCCGTGATGGTTTCTGCGCTATTCGCGGCGGCATGACCGATCTCGCCATCCTTTTCGAGCATCCGCAATGGTTTGCGCCGTTATTCGCCGCGCTGGACGCCAGCGGCGTGGCGTATCGCGCGATCCATGCCGACGGCTTCGCCTTCGATCCCGCGGCGACCGCGCCGCCGGCCCGCGTCGTGTTCAACCGTATCGCCATGTCGAGCTTCCTGCGCGAGCCGGAACACCCGATCTTCCACGCGGCGGCGGCGCTGGCGCATTGGCAGGAGCGCGGCGCGCGCGTGCTGAACGGCGCCGGCGCGCTGGCGATCGACGCTTCCAAGGCGCGGCAATTGTCGCTGATCGCGGGGCTGGGCCTCGCCATTCCGGCGACCCGCGTCGTCCATCGCGCCGCCGATCTGACCGCCGCCGCGGCGGCGCTGCGCTTCCCGATCGTCGTCAAGGCGAACATCGGCGGATCGGGCGCCGGGATCGTGCGCTATGACGATGCCGAAGCGCTCGCCGCGGCGGTCGCCGACGGCGCGGTGCCCGACAGCATCGATCGCGTCCTGCTGGTCCAGGAATATGTGCCGGCGCGCGGTGGCACGATCACGCGGATCGAGACGCTCGGCGGCCGCTTCCTCTATGCGATCGAGGTCGACGGCGGCGGCAGCTTCGACCTGTGCCCCGCCGACGCCTGCGCGGTTCCCGGCCGCCCGACGATCACGATGACGCGGGTCGATCCCGATCCCGCGCTGATCGAGGCGGCGGAGGCGATCGTGCGGCGCGCCGGGATCGACGTCGGCGGGGTGGAGGTGCTCATCGACGATCGCGACGGCGTCGCGCGCTTCTACGACATCAACGCGCTGTCCAATTTCGTCGCCAACCCGCTCGGGATACTCGGCTGGGACCCGCATGCGCGGCTCGTGGATTGGTTGGCCGGGATCATCGCGGAGACGAGCAAGTGAGATACGGATATTGGATGCCCGTCTTCGGCGGCTGGCTGCGCAACGTCCCCGACGAGGGCATGGCGGCGAGCTGGGACTATGCCAAGCGGCTGACCCAGGCGTCGGAGCGCTGGGGCTATGACCTCACCCTGATCGCGGAGCTCAACCTCAATGACATCAAGGGGATCGAGCAGCCCGCGCTCGACGCCTGGTCGACCGCGGCGGCGCTGGCGGCGGTCACCGAACGGATCGAGCTGATGGTCGCGGTGCGCCCCAATTTCCATCATCCGGCGCTGTTCGCCAAGGCCGCGGCGAACATCGACCAGATCGCCGGCGGCCGACTGGCGCTCAACGTCGTGTCGAGCTGGTGGGCGGACGAGGCACGGCAATACGGATTGCAGTTCGACCAGCACGACGACCGTTATGCGCGCACCGACGAATGGCTGCGCGTCGTCGACGGACTGTGGACCGAGCCGCGGTTCAGCTTCGAGGGGCGGTTCTACCGGACGGAGAACGCGATCTGCGCGCCCAAGCCGGTCCGGCGGCCGGTCGTCTATGCCGGCGGCGAGAGCGAGGCGGCCAAGACGATGATCGCGGCGCGCTGCGACGCCTATGTCATGCACGGCGATCCCGTCGCGGCGGTCGCGCCGAAGATCGCCGACATGCGCGCGCGCCGCCAGCGTGCGGGCGGACCGCCGATGCAATTCGGGATGGCCGCCTATGCGATCGTCCGCGACAGCGAGGCGGAGGCGAAGCGCGAGCTGGAGCGGATCACCACCGTCACCGATTTGCCCGCGGGATATGACAATTTCGACCAATGGCTGTCGGGCACGCAGCTGGAGCGCGACTTGCAGGTCCAGGAATATTCGGTGTCCAACCGCGGGCTGCGGCCCAATCTGGTCGGCACGCCCGAACAGCTCAAGGAGCGGATCGCCGAATATGAGGCGGCGGGGCTCGACCTGCTGCTGCTCCAGATGAGCCCGCAGGCCGAGGAGATGGAGCGGTTCGCGGTGCAGGTGATGGGCACGGCGTGAGGTGATCGCCGCCGGCGAGGTCAGCGCCGCGCCGTCGCCAGATGGTGCAGCACGATCCCCGACGTCGTCGCGACGTTCAGCGAATCGAACCCCGCCGCCATCGCGATACGCAGGCTGCGCGCGCGGGCGAGGATGTCCGGCGACAGGCCCGGCCCCTCGGCGCCGAGCAGCATGGCGTTGCGCGGACCCGGTCGCCAGTCGGCGAGTTGCATCGCCCCGGCGGGACTGAGCGCGACCGGGGCGAAGCCGTGGCGGTCGAGCAGCGCGAGCGCGTCCTCGTCGCGCGCCAGCCGGGCGGTGGGGACCAGCAGCGTCGCGCCGACCGACACCCGGATCGCCTTGCGGTACAGCGGGTCGCAGCAGTCCGCGTCGAGCAGCACCGCCGCCGCCCCGAAAGCGGCGGCGTTGCGGAAGATGCCGCCGATATTGTCGTGGTTGGCGATGCCCGACAGCAGCAGGACGTCGCCGTCGCCGGGCAGGCGGGCGAGCAGCGTGTCGGCGTCGGGCACGTCGGTGCGCCGGCCGATCGCCAGGATGCCGCGGTGCATCGCGAAACCGGCGATGGCGTCGAGCACCGGCTGCGCGGCGACGAACACCGGCACGTCGTCGCCAAGCTGCGCGACGAGCGGCCGCAGCGCGTCGAGCCGCTTCGCCGCGATCAGCAGCGAGAGCGGGCGGTGCAGCGCACTCCCGACCAGTTTCTCGACGACCACCTTGCCTTCCGCCACGAACAGCCCGGCCCGCCCGACGAGGTCGCGCTCGCGGATGTCGCGATAGGGTTCGATCCTGGGATCGTCGGCGTCGTGGATTTCGATGAGCATCGGCACGGACGGTTACCCGGCCACGGACGGGGCGGCTAGAGCATGTGGGCATTGGTGTCGGCCTCGCGCTTCTTGATCTCCCCCGTCCCCCCGTCCCCCCGTCCCCCCGTCCCCCCGCAACCGTTCGTGCTGAGCCTGTCGAAGCACGGTGAGACTCACCTGCCCTTCGACAGGCTCAGGGCGAACGGGCTGGAGGGGGGAGGGGCGCTGGTTGGTCAGGACACCGCCCGCGCCGTCCCACCAGTGCTCCTGCGAAAGCAGGAGCCCAGGGTACCGGACACCGCAAGATGTTGGTCTGCTTGGCCCTGGGTTCCTGCGTCCGCAGGAACACTGCACCGGGGTGACGGAGCCACTAAGCGAACCTCGCGGCCGAGAAAACGCAAAATACGCACCCCCGGCAACGCGTTTGGCCACCGCCCCATTGATCGGCGATGACGGCGGATGCATCACGCGCGCCATACCCTGTTGATCGGACCATCCATGCGCCTGTTTGCCACTGCCACGATGATGTTGCTGTCGACGACGGCCTACGCCCAGACCAATGCACCCGCCGCCGCATCCGCCGCTCTGCCCGCGACCAACCCGTTCGCGCAGCCGAGCACGCGGCCGTTCGAGGCGCCGCCGTTCGACCGGATCAAGAGCACCGACTACGCGCCGGCCCTGCTCGCCGGCATGGCCGCGCAGCGGGCGGAGATCAACGCGATCACCCGCGCCCGCAGCGCCCCCACGTTCGAGAACACGATCGCCGCGATGGAGCGGTCGGGTCGCCTGCTCGAGCGCGCGAGCCTCGCTTTCTCGGGCGTGGTCGGCGCCAATACCGACGACACGCTCCAGAAGACCCAGGCCGACCTCGCGCCCGCCTTCGCCGCGCATCAGGACGCGATCAACCTCGACCCGGCGCTGTTCGCGCGCGTCAAGACGATCTACGACCAGCGCCAGTCGCTTCGCCTCGACGCGGAGCAGCTGCAGGTCCTCACGCTCACCTATCAGAACATGGTCCGCGCCGGTGCGCAGCTGTCGCCGGCCGACAAGCTGACGCTCAGCCGCTACAACAGCCAGCTCTCGACGCTGGAGACCGCGTTTCAGCAGAAGCTGCTCGCCGCCGCCAAGGCGGGCGCCTTGGTGGTCGACGACAAGGCGAAGCTCGCCGGCCTGTCCGATGGCGAGATCGCCGCCGCGGCCGACGCCGCCAAGGCGCGCGGGATGGCGGGCAAATACGTGCTGACGCTCCAGAACACGACGCAGCAGCCCGAACTCGCCACGCTGACGGATCGCGCGACGCGCGAGGCGCTGTTCAACGCGAGCTGGACCCGGGCGGCGAAGGGCGACGCCAACGACACGCGCGACACGATCGCGCAGATTGCGCTGCTGCGCGCGCAGAAGGCAAAGCTGCTCGGCTTCCCGACCTGGGCCGATTACGTGCTGCAGGACCAGATGGCGAAGACGCCGAAGACCGCGCTCGGCTTCATGCAGCAGCTCGGCACGCCGGTGGCCGCCGAGCAGCGCCGCGAGACGGCCGAATTGCAGGCGCAGATCAAGGCGACCGGCGGCACGTTCGCGCTCAAGCCGTGGGACTGGGACTTTTATTCCGAACAGGTCCGCAAGGCGAAATACGATCTCAACCAGGACCAGCTGAAGCCCTATTTCGAGATCAACAAGGTGCTCACCGACGGCGTCTTCTACGCCGCCAACCAGCTGTACGGCCTGACCTTCAAGCGCCGCACCGACATTCCGGTCTATCAGCCCGACGTCATGGTCTACGAAGTCAACGAGGCCGACGGCACGCCGGTCGGCCTGATGTATTTCGATTATTGGAAGCGCGACAACAAGAACGGCGGCGCGTGGATGTCGAACTTCGTCAACCAGTCGAAGCTGCTAGGTACGAAGCCGGTCATCTATAACGTCGGCAATTTCACCAAGCCCTCGGCGGGGCAGCCGGCGCTGATCAGCTTCGACGATGTGACGACGATGTTCCACGAATTCGGCCATGCGCTGCACGGCCTGTTCGCCAACCAGACCTATCCCAGCGTCTCGGGCACCAATACCGCGCGCGACTTCGTCGAATTCCCGTCGCAGTTCAATGAACATTGGGCGCTCGATCCCAAGGTGCTGCCGCATTATGCGGTCGATTACCGCAGCGGACAGGTCATCCCGCAGGCGCTGGTCGACAAGATCAAGCGCGCCGGCACGTTCAACTCGGGCTATTCCTTCGGCGAGGCGCTCGCCGCGGCGGAGATGGACATGAGCTGGCATTCACTGACCGCGGCACAGGGCAAGCAGAACCCCGACGCGTTCGAGACGCAGGCGCTCGCCGCCACCGGGCTCGACGTCGCCGACGTGCCGCCGCGCTATCGGTCGAGCTATTTCCTCCACATCTGGGGCAACGGCTATTCGGCGGGCTATTACGCCTATAGCTGGACCAAGATGCTGAGCGCGAACGCGTTCAACTGGTTCGAGCAGCACGGCGGGATGACGCGCGCCAACGGCCAGCGCTTCCGCGACCTGATCCTGTCGAAGGGCCATACCGAGGATTACGCGCCGATGTTCCGCACCTTCAACGGTGCCGACCCGCAGGTCGGGCCGCTGCTGAACGATCTCGGCCTCAACGCCGACGGTTCGCGCATCGCCGCGGACGCGGCGACGCCGCCGGTCAGCGATGGCACGGTGCCGGCCGCCCCGTCCGCCAAGCCCGCGACGGGCAAGACGGGGGGCTGAGCCCGGCGTCACGACCATCGCGGGGAGGGGCGCTGCCTATCGCGCGCTGGTCGCCGGTCCCACCGGCAGCCAGCGTTCGGGCAGGGTCACCGTGACCTGCTGCTTGATATCGGCTGCCGAGGTCGCGAGCATCACCGTGTAGCGGCCGGGCGCGACATGCCATTGGTGTCGCGTCTCGTCCCAGGTGGCGAGCAGCCGCGGGTCGACGGTCACGGTGCGCTGCTCCGACTGTCCGGGACGCAGCGCCGCCTTGGCATAGCCCGCCAGTCGCTTCGGCGCTTCCCATGTGCCGTCGGGCGACGCGACATAGACCTGACCCAGCGCCTGACCGGGGATCGTGCCGGTGTTGCGCAGCGTGAAGCCGACCTGAAGGTCACCCGCGACTTCGCGCGCGGTGAGCCCGCCGTGGTCGAAGCGCCCGTAGCTGAGCCCGAAGCCGAACGGGAACAGCGGACGCGCGCCGGTGCGGTCGAGCCATTTATAGCCGACCGCCGCTCCCTCGGCGTAGCGGACGCCGAAGATCTGTTTTTCGGGCAGGCCCTTGCCGGCGATCGTCGGCCGCGGATACTGGTCCGGCGTCGCCGGGAAGGTGATCGGCAGATGGCCCGACGGGTTGACCGCGCCCGACAGGATGCGAGCGATCGCGGGGCCGCCGCGGCTGCCGGGATACCAGCTTTCGACGACGCCGCGCACGTCGGCGATCCACGGCATGGCGACCGCGCCGCCGGTTTCCAGCACGACGATCGTGTTGCGATTGGCCTTGGCGACCGTGTCGATCAGCCGGTCCTGATCGTCGGGCAGCGACAGCGGGAAATCCAGCGATTCGGCGGTCCATTGCGTCGCGAACACGATCACCACGTCGGCGTTCCTGGCCTTTGCGGCGCTGGCGGCCGGGTCGGAGCCCGGGTCGTAATCGACCGTTGCGTCGGGGCGTTCGGCCTTGATCGCCGCGAGCGGCGACGATTTGTCGTAGACGATCGGCCCGGGCCACGATTTGGGGCCGAGCCCGCGCACCGCATTGCCGCCGGGGGCATAGACCTGCGCCGAGCCGCCGCCCGACAGCACCCCGACGTCGGCATGGCCGCCGACGACGAGGATGCGCTTCGCCGCGCGCGTCAACGGCAAGATGCCGCCCTCGTTCTTGAGCAGGACGATGCCATTCTCCGCCGCGGTCTGCGCGACGACCGCATGCGCGGCGAAATCGATCGGGCCGGGCGTCACGGGATCGTCGACCGTGCCGCTGACGATCAGCGCGCGCGCAATCCGGCGGACCTTGTCGTCGAGCGCCGCGATCGGCACCTTGCCGCTCGCGATCGCCGCCTTCAACTTGTCGCGCCAGACGTAATTGTCCTTGTTGGACACGCCGGTTTCCTGATCGAGCCCGCCCAGCGCATTCTCGACCGTGTCGTGCTGCGCGCCCCAGTCGGACATCACATAGCCTTTATACCCCCAATCGCCCTTCAGCACGCGGTTGAGCAGCCAGTCGTTCTGGCAGGCGTGCTTGCCGTTGACGAGATTGTACGAACACATCACCGAGCCGGGATCGCCCCGCTCGATCGCGATCTGGAAGGCGAGCAGGTCCGAGGTGCGGGCGGCGCCTTCGTCGATCGCGACGTCGACGGTGCTGCGTCCGGTCTCTTGGTCGTTGAGCGCGAAATGCTTGACCGTCGTGACGATCCGGTTCGACTGGATGCCCTTCATGAACGCGCCGACCATCGTCCCCGCCAGCCACGGGTCCTCGCCGCCATATTCGAAATTGCGGCCGTTGCCGGGCTCGCGGGCGAGGTTGACGCCGCCGGCGAGCTGCACGTTGAAGCCCGACGCCCGCGCCTCGGCGCCGACCATCGTGCCGCCCGCCATCGCCACCGCCGGGTCCCACGTCGCCGCGCTGAGGATGCCCGACGGCAAAGCGGTGCGCTCCAGGGCCGGTGGCGCTTCGCCCTGCGTCGCGACGCCGCTGCCCGCATCCGCCTGCCATTGCGGCGTGAACCCCAGCCGGGGGACGCCCGGCACGAAGCCCGCCGATTGCGGTCGCGCCTGCGGATCGCGGAAGCTGTTCCAATCCTGCTGGGTGCCGAAGAAGCCCGTCACGACCGCGAGTTTCTCGTCCTCGGTCATCGCCTGGACCAGCAGCTCGGCGCGCCGGTCCGCGGACAGGGTCTTGTCCTGCCAAGCGCTGGCCGCGACCGGCGCCGCAGCGGTGACGGGGCCCGAGGGGCCGGCGAGGGCGCCGACCAGCATTGTCGTGGCGAGTAGCAAAGCGCGCATGGTCGAAGCCTCCGAGTCGATACCGCGTCCGACGCGAACGGTCCGACCGCCGGAGGTATTCCGGACTATCGGCCGCCGCGTCAAACCCCTTGCAGTCGTAGGCGCATCGCCGGGCGGAAGACCGTCGTCGGCGAAAAAATCGAGGGTGGCCAAATGTTTGTATGCCGATCGCGACCCCGATAAGCTGCCGGTGCCGCCGCCGTGACGACGGCAGCGGATCGGTGCGGACTGCATAAGGGAGCAAGACAATGCCGACGATCACCACCACGGACGGGACCGAGATCTTCTACAAGGACTGGGGGCCGCGCGACGCGCAGGTCGTCATGTTCCATCATGGCTGGCCGCTGAGTTCGGACGATTGGGACGGGCAGATGATGGCCTTCGTCGCCAAGGGCTATCGCGTCGTCGCCCACGACCGCCGCGGCCATGGCCGATCGAGCCAGGCGGCGACCGGCCACGACATGGATGGCTATGTCGCCGACGTCGTTGCGCTCGCCGACGCGCTCGACCTGCGCGGCGCCGTCCACATCGGCCATTCGACCGGTGGCGGCGAAGTGGCGCGCTACGTCGCCCGCGCCAAGCCGGGGCGGGTCGCCAAGGCGGTGCTGATCAGCGCGGTCGCGCCGATCATGATCCAGAGCGATGCCAATCCCGACGGCGTGCCGTTGTCGGTGTTCGACGAGATCCGCGAACAGACTGCGACCAATCGCGCGCAATATTTCTACGACTTCACGCTGCCCTTCTTCGGCTACAATCGCGACGGCGCGGAGGTGAAGGAGGGCGTGCGGCGCAACTGGTGGCGGCAGGGCATGACCGGCAGCGTGCTCGCCCATACGCTCGGCATCAAGGCCTTCTCGGAAACCGACTTCACCGAAGATCTCAAGGCGATCACGGTGCCGACGCTGGTGCTGCACGGCGAGGACGACCAGATCGTGCCGTTCGCCATCACCGGCAGGAAATCGGCGGAGATCGTACCAGGCGCCAGGCTCATCTCCTATCCCGGTTATCCGCACGGCATGCCGACGACGCACGCCGACCGGATCAACGCCGATCTGCTCGCCTTCGTCGAGGGCTGAGCCGGCACGGGCGGCGGTAGGTCCGGTGTCGCGACGCCGGATCTGCCGCACGCCAAGCCGATGCACCAGATTAGGACTTCGTTAACCCTAGACTGGTCCGACCTTCTCCGCACAGATCGTCTATCGATCCGGCCAGGAGGCGGATCATGGCGCAGATTACGGCGGCGACCCTGTGGATGATATTGACCGGCGGCTTCGCGGCGTCGGTTCCGATCGCGCTGCTGCGGCGCGATGGCTCCGCGGCGCTCGCCATGGCGGTGGGCGGATTGCTCGCCGGCCACCTGTCGCATCTTCCGGCGCCGATGCTGGCTTGGGCATCGATCGCGGTGGCGGTCGGGCTGGCGGCGGCCCTCGCCGGCTGTATCCTCAACGCCGCCTTCGGCGGTCGCTCCGCCTATGCGCTGGGGCTGGTGCTGACCGCGACGACGCTGGGCGCGATCGCCTCGGCACCCGCCACCGCGTCGCACGATCGCGTAAGCGGGCCGGCGGCGGGTATCGCCCTGAGCGCCGCGCTGACGACGCTGGCCGCCGGGTGACGCCACGCCTTTAGTCGTAAAACACACTTTTATATTTGACGTTGCGCTTTCGGATCGTCATGAAAATCAAGCCGTTAGGCATCCTCCCCAACAGGATTACTGGGGCCGCTCCGGCGGCCCCTTTTATGTCCGGCCCCCTTTAATGTCCGGCGGCGCGTCACTGGGTGTGCAGCACGCCGCTGAACGCCGCATCCTCCAGCGCGCGCCCGGCGCCGAGCGCGACGCACATCAGCGGCGCTTCGGCGACGATCACCGGCAGCCCGGTCGAGCGGCTGAGCACCTCGTCCAGCCGGCGCAGCAACGCCCCGCCGCCGGTCATCACGATACCCTGTTCGACGATATCGGCGGCGAGTTCCGGCTCGACCTGTTCGAGCGTCTTCATCACCACCTCGACGATCTGCGCGACGAGATCGGCGAGCGCATCGGCGATCTCGGTCTGGCTGATGCTGATCTCCTTGGGGATGCCGTTCATCAGGTCGCGCCCGCGCACGCGCATGTCCGGCTCCGGCTCGCCCGTGGGCCGGCTGGCGGCACCGATCTGTTGCTTGATCCGCTCAGCGGTCGCCTCGCCGATCATCAGATTGTGCTTGCGGCGGATGTGCGAGGCGATCGCCTCGTCGAGCTTGTCGCCGCCGACGCGCACCGAATTGCTGTAGGCGAGGCCGCCGAGCGAGAGTACCGCCACCTCGGTGGTGCCGCCGCCGATGTCGACGACCATGAACCCGATCGGTGCGGTGATCGGCAGCCCGGCGCCGATCGCGGCGGCGAGCGATTCCTCGATCAGCAGCACCTTCGACGCGCCGGCGCTGGTCGCCGCCTGGCGGATCGCGCGCCGCTCGACCTGCGTCGATCCCGCCGGCACGCAGATCACCATCTTGGGATTGCGCTGCAATCGGCCGGCGTCGCCATGCACCTTCTTGATGAAATGCTTGATCATCTGCTCGGCGACGTCGATGTCGGCAATGACGCCGTCGCGCAACGGCCGGATCGTCTCGACGCCCTGCGGCGTCTTGCCCATCATCAGCTTGGCATCGGCACCGACCGCGAGAACCTTGGGGATGCCGTCGCGCGTCTCGATCGCGACGACGGAGGGTTCGTCCAGCACGATGCCGCGACCGGCGACGAACACCAACGTGTTCACGGTGCCGAGGTCGATCGCCATGTCATGCGAGGCAAGACCGAAATTGAGGGACAGTCGCAGCGCAGCCTACCTTGTTGGGAGTGGCACCGGCCGTTGGCCGATGCGAAGGCCCCGCGCATTGGCGCTTTGCCGGGCAGCGTCAACCGGCGTGCGTCCACCGGCCTGTCCCGGCGGACGGACGGTTTGCCGGGCGGATGGCGGGGCGGCGGGCTTGCTTGCGGCCGGCGGTGGCCGGGCCTACATCGGCGACGGCGTGGCTATCCCCTTGATCTCTCTTGCGATGCTGCCGGCGTACGGTCTCGGGGCCGGCGCAGGCCGGTCGTGATGCGCGACCTGTTCGACCGACCGCTGCTGCCCGGGCTGCGCAGCGAGGAGGGGTTCGTCACCGCCGACGACGAACGCGCGCTGATCGCGGCGATCGATGCGCTCGCGCTGACGCCGTTCCGGTTCCAGGGCTGGACCGGCAAGCGGCTGACCCACAGTTTCGGGCTGCATTACGATTTCGAGCGCGGGTCGCTCGCACCGGCGGCGCCGATGCCGGCATGGCTGGCGGCGATCCGTGCGCGGGCCGAGGCGTTCGCCGGGGTCGCCTCGGGGAGCTTCGTGCAGGCACTGCTGATCCGCTACGATCCGGGTGCGGGGATCGGCTGGCATCGCGACCGGCCGCATTTCGATCATGTCGTCGGCATTTCGCTAGGAGCGGCGGCGGCGATGCGCTTCCGCCGCCGGACGGGCGAGCGGTTCGCGCGGGTCGCTGCACCGCTGCCGCCGCGCGGCATCTACCACCTCCACGGCGAGGCGCGCCACGACTGGGAGCATAGCATCGCCGCGATGACCGAGACGCGCTGGTCGATCACGCTGCGCAGCCTGTCCGAGCGCGGGCGCCGGATGCTCGCCGCCGGGGATGGCGCGTGACGACCCCCGATTTCGTCGTGATCGACGTCGAGACCGCCTGTTCGCGGGTGAGCAGCATCTGCCAGATCGGCATCGTCGGCTTCCGCGACGGCCGCGAGGTCTTCGCCTATGAGACCTTGCTCGATCCGTGCGACGATTTTCATGCGATGAACACGCGCATCCACGGCATCGCCGCGCATCACGTGATCGGCCAGCCGACCTTCGCGCACGTCCACGCCGACATCGACCGCCATCTGACCGGCCGCGTCACCGTCGCCCATTCCTATTTCGACAAGGGCGCGCTCGCCGCGGCTTGCCGCGTCCATGACCGGGCGATGATCGAGACGGTCTGGCTGGACAGCGTGCGGGTCGCCAAACGCGCCTGGCCCGAACTGCCCAACCACAAGCTCGGCGGCCTCGCGCGCTATCTCGGCATCGCCCACCGCCACCATGACGCGCTGAGCGACGCGCGCGCCGCCGGCTGGGTGATCGTCAAGGCGATCGACCATACCGGCCTGTCGCTCGCCGACTGGCTGGCCCCGCCGCGCAAGCCGCAGCCGCCGCCCCGCGCCGCGCCGGCGGGGCCGCTGAAGGGCGAGCGGATCGTCGTCGTCGGCGAGGCGCGCGACGGGGCAATCGCGCAGGCGCTCGCCGCGCAGGGCGGCACGATCATGTCGGCGGTCGGGCTGACGACGACGATGGTGGTCGTCGCCGATCATCTGCCCGATGCGCGCGCGCCGCGCGCGAGCGCCGAGATGGACAAGGCCGCGGCGGCGCGGCGGGCCGGCCGGGCGATCCGAATCGTGTCGGCGCGGACGCCGGGCCTGCTCGACGACGCTGCCGGGGCCATTGTTGGCGGCTGAGGGGTTGAGCCGTGGACGACGGGGCGCTTCCGCGCTCCCGAACCGCGAAGGACGTCTCATGGTAAAATCGATCTCCGGCATCGTAAGCGCGATCAACACCGCCGTCGGCAAGGCCAAGCAGAATGCCGACGATCCGTCGCTGCACGAAGAGGGCGCCGAACAGGAAGCGCGCGGCACCAAGCAGCAGGCCGACGCCAGGAAGAAGTAGGCGTATGCGCGTTCGCCGGCGGGGTCAGCCCTGCCGGTGGCCGCCCGCCCGGCGCCATTGCCGATAGCCGAGGACGGCGAGCCCGACCATCGCCGCATAGAGGCCGGCGGTCGGCAGCAAATCCTTCCAGACGAACATGCCGACGTAACAGACGTCGACCACGATCCACAGCAGCCAGCTCGCGGCGTGGCGGCGCCCGGTCCAATATTGCGCGACGAGGCTGAAGCTGCTCAGTGTCGCGTCCATCCAGGGCAGCGCCGCGTCGGTATGGTGGCTGGTCAGCCAGCCGATGCTCACCGCCCCCACCGCGCCCGCCGCCAGCCCCGCCAGCACCTGCGCCGGCCGCAGCGGCGCCACCACCACCTCGCCCTCGCTATCGGTCCCCCGCGCCCAGGCGACCCAGCCGTAGACGATCGCGATCGCGAACAGCAGTTGCAGCACCATGTCGGCGTACAGCCGCACGTCGAGGAACAGCTTCGCGTATAGCGCGCAGGCGAGCAGATTGACCGGCCAGCACAGCATGCGCCGCCGCGCGGTCAGCCAGATTCCGGCGAAGCTGACGACCACCGCGACGATCTCCAGCGGCGTCATGGCTTGGCCTCGCCGATCCGGCGCAGCAAAGCCTGCCCCGCGGCGGAGAAGAACCACGCGGCATGGCCGATGGCATAGCCGTCCCAGGTCAGCGCCGCGGCGGCGGGATCGGCGACCACCGCGGTGAAATAGTCGATCTCCGACAAAGCGAATTCGAGGTGGACGAGCGGCAGCAGCCGGACGATCGCGGCGATATCGGCGGCGGCGAGCGGGACGCGCGATGCATAGCCGGCGAGCAGCGCCAGCGCCGCCGCGGAATCGGCGATGTCGTCGCCCTGCGGCAGGTCGAGCCAGCGGATCGCGCTGCGTTCGATCGCGGTTGCAATATCGTGCACCGCGCAGGTGCGATCGGCGAGGCCGAAGTCGATCACCGTCCGCACGCTGCCGTCGTCCGTCCAGAGCAGGTTCGACGGATGCCAGTCGTTATGCGTCCACAGCGGCGGCTGATCCGCCAGCACCGCGGGCAGGCCATCGCCGAGCGTCGCGAACAGCGCGCCGAGCTGCGCCCGCCACGGCCGCGTCGTCAGGAAGGCGGCGAGCGCCGGCCGGGCGGCGACATAGGCCTCGGCCGCGGCGAGCGGATCGCGTGCCGGCAGGATGGTCAGGCTGGCGACCAGCGGCTGCGCCCGGCGCGCAGGGGCGGCGAATCCGGCCGCGGCGAGGTGCAGCCGCGCCAGCGCGACGCCGGCGGCATGCGCCTGCGCGTGCGAGAAGAACGGCGTCCACGACAGGCGGTCGCGGTAGAGATCGGCGCCCGGCGCCTGCCGGTGCGCTTCGTAGCGCCACGCGTCGATCGCGATTGCGGTCGCACCGTCGGCCGTCGCGAGGACCTCCGGCACCGATAGGCCGGCCGCGGCGAGATGCGCGATGAACGCATGTTCCTCGGCCAGCCCCGCGATCGACCGCAGCCGGTGGTGATGCCGCTTGAGCAGGACGGTGCCCGTCCCGGTCCGGACCAAGGCTGCCGCCGAGAAGGGGCGCGGCGAATGCCAGTGCAGCCCGGTCGGCGGCCCCGCCGCCGGAAAGCGCGCCAGTACCGCGGCGGCCTCGCCGGTGGTGATCGCCGGCCAGGTCGGCGCCTCCAGCGCCTGCCCCATGCCGTGCACCAGATGACCGGCGGGCGTCATCGCCTCAGAACGCGCGCGAGAGGGTCGCCATCACCGCGGCGCCGCTGCCGATATAATAAGCGGGTGCCTGACCGGCGATGACGGTGCCGTTGCGGCCGATGGTGTCCTGCGCATTGGTCGTCACCGCCTGAACGCCGGCGAGCACGTGCGGATCGGTGACGTTGATCGCGTTGACGCGCAGGTCGGTGCGCTTGCCGTCGAGCCACTCGGCCAGATGCACGCCGATCGACAGGTCGAGCGTCGCATAGCCCTTGATGCGCTCGTCGTTCATGAAGGTGGCATATTGCCGGCCGAGATATTTCGACGCGATGCTGCCGAAGACGCGACCGTCGTCATAGGTACCGCCCGCGCCGAACTGCACCGTCGGGCTCGACACCGCATGCCGGCCGCGCGTCGGCAGGAAGTCGCCGCCGACCGGCAGATCGTCGTCGAGCCGCGCATGCAGATACTCGCCCGACACATAGAGGCTGACCGCGGCGACCGGGCGATAGTCGATCTCGGCATCGACGCCATAAGAGGTCTGTCCGCCGGCGTTGAGCGTCGCATTGACCTGCGCGCCGCCCTGATCGACCACCGTCGCGAGCTGTCGGTTGCGGAATTTATAGTGGAAGCCAGTCACCGAGGCCGAGACCGCTTCGCCGATGAAGCGATAGCCAATCTCTTCCGACACCGAATATTCGTTCTTGAGCGCGTTGCTGCCCTGCACGACCAGCGCTCCGCCGGCATAGCTGTTGTACAGCGTGAATTCGTTGGGCGTGCGGAAGTTGGTGGTGACGTTGGCGAAGAGCTGTTGCCGGTCGTCGAGCCGGTAATGGATCGCGGCGCGCGGCAGCGCGGCGAAACTGTCGATCCGCACCTTGTCCTGCGGCCCGGGCAGATAGTTGCGGCCGTTGCGCAGCACGTCGACGCCCTTGAACCCGACGTCGACCGTCAGCCGCGGCGCGACGGCGACGCTGTCGGCGAGGAAAAAGCTCTTGGTGACGGTGACGGTGCGCTGGTTCTCATAGGCGAGCAGGCGGCCGTCGGCGGTGCGGATCGCTTTGGCGCGATAGCCCCAGCGGTCGGTCGGCCGACCATCGGCATCGATGCTGGTATAGGATTGGGTGACGCGATCGGTGCCGTAATCGAACCACAGCCCGGCGGTGATCCGGTGGCTGCCGGCCTGCAGCGTCAGCTTGGCGACGCTGCCGGCGCGGAACTGGTCGCCGGTATAATTGCCGAGCACCGTCGCGACGCCGTCGACTGCGCCGGGCAGCGCGATCGGCTGCGCCAGCTCCTCGGTGCCGAGGAAATTGCCGGTGGTGGTGAGCTGCGTGCCATAAGGCGAATTGCCGTAGCCGAATTGCGCATAACTGGTGCTGTCGAACGTCAGGCGCTCGCCGAGCACGAGATGCACCGGCGCCGAGGCGTAAAGATTGCGGAACGGCGCGCGATAGAGCCGCCAGTAATCGGTGGCGCCCGGCGTGTAGCGCTTGGCGTAGTTGAAGCCGCGGCCCTGCGCCTGCCATTCGGCGAGCGTCGGGCTGGGGTAACTCGAGGAATTGGCGTCGTTGAACGACAGCGCGAGGCTGGCGCGATTGCCCGCGCCCCATTCGTTGAGCAGCTTCGCGTCGATATGCTGGCGCGTGTCGAAGCCGGCGCCGCGCCAATTGTCCGCACGCGTGTTGGAATAGGACAGGAAGGCCTTGAGTCCGGTGCCGCCGATCGTCCCGCTGTCGATCCGCACGAAGCCGCGCCGCGCCGCATAGCTGCCGAGCGACAGATCGACGAGACCACCCGCCCGGGCCTTGGGATCGTCGAGCGCCAGCGACAGCAATCCGCCGGCACCGCCCAGCGTCGGCGAATCGATGTCGACCGACCCCTGCGCGATCGATATCCGCCGGAGGTTGCCGGGGTCGGCGAACTGTGACGGGTACGCGTAATAATAACCGATGTCGTTCTGCGGCGCGCCTTCCATCAGCACGCCGATCTCGTCCTGCCCCAGCCCGCGCAGCGTCAGGCTGGAACTGGTCGACAGGCCGTAGGGATCGCTCGACGCGACATTGGCGCCGGGCAGCAAGGTGACGAGCTGGAAGGCGTTGAGCGTCGGCGCCTGTTTGACGATGAAGTCGGCCGAGATCGCGCTCTGGCTCTTCGGCGCCTGTTGGTCGGGCAGCAGCCCGGCGGGATCGGGATGGCCGACGACGCGGATCTCGGCGGGTTCGGCGGTCTGCGCCGCGGCGGGTGCCGCCAGCAGCAGCACCGGCACCCCCAGCGCGAGCCAGGATCGCGCGGGTCGCATGTCGGAACGGGAAACAAGAGCCGAAATCGTTCGCATCCACTTCATCGGAGGAACGACGGCGCACCGCAGACCCTCCCTACGCCGGTATCACCCGGATCAGGTTCAGCGGGTCATGGGCTGCTGCCCATTTCTCAGCCGCGCGTCAGCGGCCCCCCGGGGATGGCCCGGCTTAGGCGATCCCGCGGGGTAGCGATAGGGGGCTCGATTACAGCGCCAGATCGGGGTGGCGGTCGGCCTTGACGCGGGTGGCGGCGGGGCGCGGCCGGGTGGCGACATGGACCGCAGGCGGCGGCGTCGTCAGTTGCAGCGCGTCGCTGGTCTGCGCCCATTCCTGCGCGAGCAGGTCGGGATGATCGTTGAGCGCGATCCCGTAGGACGGCACGATCTTGCGCAGGCCGTCCTGCCACGCCGGAGTCGCGAGCCGCTTGGGGAAGACCGTCTTGAGCAGGTTCAGCATGATCGCCGGCGCGGTCGACGCCCCCGGCGACGCGCCGAGCAGCGCCGCGATCGAGCCGTCCTTCGAAGCGACGATCTCCGTCCCCAGCTTGAGCACGCCGCCCTTCTCGGGATCGCGCTTGATGATCTGCACGCGCTGGCCGGCCTGCCACAGCTTCCAGTCTTCCGCGCGCGCACCGGGCAGATATTCGCGCAGCGCCTTCAGCCGGTCCTCGTCGGACATCATCAACTGGCCGGCGAGATATTCGACGAGGTCGAAATTGTCCCAGCCGACCGCCATCATCGGGCGGAAATTGTCGAGCGTCACCGACGCCGGCAGGTCGAAATAGGAGCCGTGCTTGAGGAACTTGGTCGAGAAGGTGGCGAACGGCCCGAACAGCAAGGCGCGGCGCTTGTCGAAATAGCGCGTGTCGAGATGCGGCACCGACATCGGCGGCGAGCCGACCGCGGCCTTGCCATAGACCTTGGCGAGGTGACGGTCGGCGATCTCGGGCTTTTCGGAGACGAGGAACGAGCCGCCGACCGGGAAACCGGCGTAATTGTCGGCTTCGGGAATCCCCGAGGCCTGCAGGATCGGCAGCGCACCGCCACCGGCGCCGGCGAAGACGAAGCGCGCGTTGATGATCCTTTTGCCGCCGCCGTTGGTCGCCTCGGCGGTGACGCGCCAGCTCTTGTCCGCATTGCGTTCGAGCTTGCGCACCTCGTGGCCGCTGGTCAGCGTCACGCCCGGCTGGCGGCTGAGCGACGTGATATATTGCCGCGTCACCTCGCCCCAGTCGCAATCGGTGCCGAGCGGCGAGCGCGTCGCCGCCAGCGGCAGGCCGCCGCTGCGCCCCTCCATCATCAGTGGCACCCATTGGCCGATCTGATGCGGATCGGTGGTGAACTCCATCCCCGAGAACAACGGGCTGGCGCCGAGCGCCGCATGCCGCTTGCGCAGGAATTCGACGTTCTCGCGGCCCCACACCAGATTCATGTGCGGCGTCGAGTTGATGAAGGCGCGCGGGTCGCTGAGCACCCCGGCGCGGAGCTGGTGGCTGAGGAACTGGCGGGTGATCTGCCATTGCTCGTTGATCTCGATCGCCTTGGCGATCTCGACGCGGCCGTCGGCGGCGTTGACCGGCGTATAGTTGAGCTCGCACAGCGCCGAATGGCCGGTGCCGGCGTTGTTCCAGCCATCGGAACTCTCGCCGGCGGCGCGGTCGAGCCGCTCGACCATCTCGATCGTCCACGTCGGTTCGAGCTGGCGCAGCAGCACGCCGAGCGTCGCGCTCATGATGCCGCCGCCGATCAGCAGCACGTCGACGCTCTGTTCGCTGCGCGCCTGCGCACGCGCCGCCGCCGGCAGCAGCGAGGCGCCCCCCGCGGCGGCGACCGCGCCGATCAGCCCGCGGCGGGTGACGGCGGCAGCCGGGAGGGTCGACGTGTCGGCGGTCGGGGCCAGCTCGCGGGGGTCGGAGTGCATCGCATGATCCTTCTGCAGCCGCTTGCGGTACGACGTCGCGGCAGGACGCGGATCGCAGCGGGGCGTGTCCACGGCCGCGACCGGCGAATCCGGACGGCCGATGCCGCATCGCTCCGGCGGAGCCATGCGACCGTATCGACCCGCTTGTGCCCGACCCGCGGATGCGGCCCGCGCAGAAAATGACACTTCGATATAATCGAGCATAAACAATGATTTAGCGACGATCTGTCGTGCGGGAATGGTTCGTAGAGGGCAAGAAGTGACACATCCCTTGCGGTGAAAGTGCAACTTCTTGCCACACGGCAGGCGGGCGGGTAGGTATTCGACCGTGAGTCTCCGCCCTCTGATCCGCGGCTGGCCCTGGCTGGCGGGCGTGCTGTTGCTCGCGATCGCCGCCGCAATCCTCGCCGGTGCGCTCGCGCAACGGCGCACGATCGCGCAGCAGCAGATCGAGGTGACACAGGATGCGCGGCTGCGCGCGGCGCTGCTCGACAGCGAGATCGCCCGTTTCCGGCTGCTGCCGCTCACGCTTGCCAACGATCGCGACATTTCGGCGGCGATCGCCGGCACCGGCGCAGCGCGACCGGCGCTCAACCGCAAGCTGGAGGCGCTGGCCCGCGTCACCGGCGCGCCGGCGATCTACGTGGTCGGCCCGGACGGCTGGTCGATCGCCGCGAGCAACTGGCGCAGCCCGCGGGCCTTCGTCGGCATCGATTATCAGAGCCGTCCCTACGTCCGGCAGGCGGAAGCCCGCGGCGAGGGCAGCCATTTCGCGATCGGCAGCGTCAGCCAGCGCCCCGGCCTGTATCTCGCCGCGCGGACCGCGACCGGCGGCGTCACCGTCATCAAGCTGGAGTTCGACCGGATCGAACGGGCCTGGGCGCGCAACGGCGGGATCAGCTTCGTGCAGGACGCCCGGCAGCGCATCCTCGTCACCAGCCGCCCCGGCTGGCGCTTCGCCACCGTGACGCGGGCAACGGCGCCGGCGGCCGGCACGGTGGCGCTGGTGCCGCTCGGCGACGGCCGCGTGCGGATCGGCGGTGCGCCGGCGTCCTACGTCGCGCAGATGGTGCCGGTCAGCCAGCCGGGCTGGCAATTGGTGCAGATGCGACCCGTCGATCGCGCGGTCGCGGCGGCGCGGCTGTTCGCCGCGGCGGCGGCGGGGGCGAGCGTCCTCGCGCTCGGCGTCATCGCCTGGGCCATGCGCCAGCGTGTGCTGGCGACGCGTCGCCGCACCGCCGAGCTGGAGGCGGCGGTTGCCGACCGCACCGCCGACCTGCGTCGCGAGGCGGCCGAGCGCGCGCTGTCCGATGCGCGCGGCGCCGAATTGCGCGAGGCGCTGCGCCAGGCCAACCGGCTGGCGTCGCTCGGCCAGATCACCGCCAGCGTCGCGCACGAGACCGCGCAGCCGGTCGCGGCGATCCGCACCTATGCTGAAACCAGCCGCATGCTGCTCGACCGCGACGAGCCCGACGAGGTGCGCGCCAATCTCCGCACGATCGCGCAGCTCGCGGACCGGGTCGGCGTGGTGACCGCGCAGCTTCGCGCCTTTTCACGCCGCCAGACGGACGAACTCCGCCCGGTATCGCTCGCCGAGGTGATCGATGGCGCGCTGCTGATCGTACGCGAACAGCTCGAGGATGCGGTGCTCGACCGGCCCGCGATCGATCCGGCGCTGATGGTGGTCGGCGGCAAGGTCCGCCTCGAACAGGTGCTGGTCAATCTCGTCCAGAATGCGCTCGACGCACTCGCCGGCCGCGCCGAGCGGCGCATCACGCTGACCCTGGTCGAGGAGGAGTCCCGTGTGCGGCTGCGCGTCGCGGATAACGGGCCGGGCATCGATCCGGCGATCGCCGCCGGCCTGTTCAAGCCGTTCAACACCAGCCGCGCGGCGGGTCTCGGTCTCGGCCTCGTCATCGCGCAGGATATCATGACCGACCTCGGCGGCTGGCTGCATCATCTCCCCTCGGCGGGCGGGGCGGTGTTCGAGATCGGGATGCGGCGGGCATGACGACGATCGACAGGACACCGGTCGTCGCGCTGGTCGACGACGAGCCGGATCTCCGCGCGGCGGCGTCGCAATTGCTCAAGCTGCACGGTTTCGAGGTGCGACCGTTCGCCGACGCGCGCAGCGCGCTGCCCGAACTCACCGCCGACTTTCCCGGTATCCTCATCACCGACGTCCGCATGCCGGGCATGTCGGGGCTGGAATTGATGGACGCGGTGCGTGGCCGCGACGCCGACCTGCCGGTGCTGCTGCTCACCGGCCATGGCGACATCGGCATGGCGGTGGAGGCGATCAGGAACGGCGCATGGGACTTCCTGTCCAAGCCGTTCGATCCCGAGGCGCTGGTCGCCGCGGCGGTGCGCGCCGCGACCGCACGCGGGCTGACGCTGGAGAACCGGCGGCTGCGCGCGCTCGCCGACGAACAGCAGGGCGAGACGCTGATCGGCGACAGCCTCGCGATCCGGCAGCTGCGCGGCATGATCCCGCTGCTCGCCGATGCGCCGCTCGATCTGGTGATCGAGGGCGAGGTGGGGACGGGGCGCGAACATTTCGCGCGGCTGGTGCATCGCGCCGGGCGGCGTGCGCGCCACCGCTTCCTCGTCATCGACTGCGCGACGGTGCCGGTGGCGCTGGTCGAACGCGAAGTGTTCGCGCGCAACGGCCCGATCGACCGTGCGCATCGCGGCACGTTGTTCCTCGATCATCTCGAAGCCGCCGGACCCGAATTGCAAAACCGGCTGACGCATTTCGCCGAGAAGCGCGCGCTGCCGCTCGACGGGCGCGATCCGCATGCGGTCGACGTGCGAATCGTCGCCGCGCTGGAGGAGGGGCGGCGCGACCGCATCCTGCCCGGCCTGTTCCACCTGCTCGCCGGCGTGCCGCTGCGCCTGCCGCCGCTGTCCGAGCGCAAGGAGGATATTCCGATGCTGTTCGCGCATTTCGCCGCGCGCGCCGCCGAGCGCCATCGCTGCGCGGTGCCGGCGCTGGCCGATCACGCGATGCGGCTGGCGGCGCGACCATGGCCGGGCAACGTGCTCGAACTGGAGAAAGCGGCGGAGCGCATCTGCCTCGGCCTCGACGACGGCGCGCCGAGCAGCGGCGAACCCGCGTCGCTGCCCGAACGGCTCGATGCATTCGAGCGGGCGACGATCATCGATGCCATCGCCGCTGCGGACGGCGAGATCGCCGCCGCGATCCAGGCGCTCAAACTGCCGCGCAAGACCTTCTATTATCGCGTCAACCGGCTCGGGATCGACCTGCGCGCGATCCGCCGCCAGACCCGTCCGTGACCGGCGTCGGTGGTCGAGGCAACAGGGGAGCCTCGACCCGCTCCTGCTACCGGTCGAACAGGAAGCGGAACCAGCCCTGATACATGCCGCCGATCGCGATCAGGCAGGCGACGACCAGCAGCGCGATCGCGGTATAAGCGATCGGCCCGGGCCGCACCTTTTCCGGACGCTTGCTTCCGTCGCTCATGCCGGGGCCGCCTTTCGCCTGCGATTGCCACGATGGCGCGGATCCTGCCGCAAGCAGGTTACAGATCGCTGACGGTGCCGGGAGGGTGGGACGGCATGGCGTGATCCGGCCTGCCGTCCCACCCGGCGGTTACGCCGGCTGGCCGTTGCCGCCGGTCGAGCCGAAGATCTGGCCGGTCGAATAGCTCAGCGCCGGATCGGCGGCGGCGACGTACAGGCCGGCGATCTCGGCCGGCTGCCCCGCGCGCGCCAGCGGCGAATCGCCGCCGAAGCTCTTGAGCTTGTCGGGCGTCGCGCCGCCGCTCACCTGCAACGGCGTCCAGAACGGCCCCGGCGCCACTGCGTTGACGCGGATGCCGCGGCTGGCGAGTTGCTTGGCCATGCTTTTGGTGAAGTTGAGCACCGCGGCGCGGGTCAGCGCATAATCGACGATGTCGGGCGAGGGGTTGCCCGCCTGCTCGGACGAGGTGTTGACGATCACCGCACCCGCGCCCATCCGCTCGACCGCCGCCTTGGTCAGCCAGAAGGGCGCGTAGACGTTGGTCTTCATCGTATCGTCGAAATCCTCGCTGGAGATATCGGCGATGCCGGGGCGGGTCTGCTGCCGCGCGGCGTTGTTGACGAGGATGTCGAGCCCGCCGAGCTGCTCGGCCGCCTGCTGCACCAGCTTGCGGCAGAAGCGTTCGTCGCGCAGATCGCCGGGGATGGCGACCGCCTTGCGGCCCTCCGCGCGGATCAGCGCGACGACCTCGCGCGCATCGGGCTCCTCCGCCGGCAGATAGTTGATCGCCACGTCGGCGCCTTCGCGGGCGTAGGCGATCGCCGCGGCGCGGCCGATGCCGCTGTCGCCGCCGGTGATCAGCGCCTTCTTGCCGGCGAGCTTGCCCGATCCCTTGTAGCTGGTCTCGCCATGATCGGGGCGCGGCGTCATCTTGCTGGCGAGGCCGGGCCAGGGCTGGCGCTGCACCGGATAGGGCGGCTTGGGGTAGGCGGCGGCGGCGGGCGTCCTGGCGGCGGCGCTGCCGCCGGCCTGCGCGGCGGCGGCGGCAGTGGCGGTGGCGGCGGTGCCGGCAGCCAGCGCTGCCCCCGCCACGAAGGTGCGGCGTGTGGTATCGGTCATGATCGTTACTCCCGGAAAGATCACGACCAGAAGCGTCGACCGATCGGTTCCGTTCCGAACCTTTCGGGCTGCCGACCCCCCGATCGGCAGCCCGGTACGGTTACAGACCGTAGGAGAGGCGCAGATAACCGAACCGACCGGGGATATCGTAGGTGGTCGGGTCGAAATTGTTGAGGCTGCAGCTGAAGCAGGCCGGCGGATCCTTGTCGAAGACGTTGTTGACGCCGAATGTGAAGGCGAATTTCGCATCGAGCCAGCTCGGGCGGAATTGCAGCTGCGCGTCGCCGTACAGCCGGCTCTTCAGCTCGTTCTCCGCCGCGATCTCCTGGACGTTGTCGATATAGCGTGCGGTGATGCTCGCGGTGACCGGGCCGAGCGTCCAGTCGATCGTGCCCAGCCCCTTGAAGTGCGGATAGGCCTGATCGGGCGATCCACGCTCGGTGCCGACATAGTCGGTGGTGGTGAAGCCGTCGGTCGCCGGCGTGCGCTCGGCATATTTGAGCAGGTAATTGCCCGAGACGTAGAGGCCGAAGCGGCCGGCGCCGGTCTCGCCCGAGCGGACGGTCAGCGTCGCGTCGATGCCCTTGGTGCGGACGCCGCCGGTGTTGAGCAGCAGGCCGTTGATCGCGGTGACGATGCCGCTCGGCGCGCGGCGGATCGCGGTGCAGCTGAGCGCGTCGCCGGTCTCGGCGCAGCGGCTGAGCAGCACCTGCGCCGGGATCGACGCGATCGCGCCATCGACCTTGATGTCGTAATAATTGACCTCGAGGCTGAGCGCCGAGAGCGTGCCGTTGCGCGCCCAGCGCGGGCTGTAGACGCCGCCGAACAGCAACGTACGTGCGGTTTCGGGGCGCAGGTCGGGGTTGCCCCCGGTCAGCACCGGCAACTGGCCCGACGGTTCGGCATAGCTGCCGCTGGCGGGAACGCCATTGGCGACGCAATTGGCGCGCACCGTGGCGTTCGACGGGAACAGGCCACCCGCCGCGCTGGTGCAGGGATCGTCGATCGTCGCGTCGAAGCGCGACTGCGCGCCATAAAGTTCGCCGATCGACGGCGCGCGCAGCGATTCGGCATATTGGCCGCGCAGCAGCAAGTCGTTGAACGGCTTCCACAACGCGCCGCCACTAAACGTCGTGTTGCTGCCGAAGGTCGAATAATTCGAATGGCGGACTGCGCCGTTCAGCTCGAACGAGGCGATGGCGGGCAGGTCGCGGAGCAGCGGCAGGCGGATTTCGCCATAGACCTCGTCGACGTTGAAGCGGCCGCTCGCCGCCTGCGCGGGGATGTCGGCGCCCAGGCCCGCCTGGATGATCGGATCGGGGGTGAAGCTGCCGAACTGGTAGCGATGCTCGTAGCCGACGGCGATGCCGACCGGGCCGCCGGGCAGGTCGAACAATTCGCCCGACAGGTTGGCGGTATAGTCGTTGAGCGTCTGGCGACTGCGATCGCGCTCGTCGAATCCGATATAGCCGAGCATTGCCGGGGTGATCGAGCCGACACCGCCGAAGAAGTTGAACGGCACGCATTCGTCGGTACACTGGCTAACCGGGCCGATCGCGCGGGCGAGGCGGGCGGCGTTGATGTTGCCGGTGAACAGCTGCTTGGCGTCGTTATAGCCGAGCACCGCATTGACGTCCCAATACCAGTTGCGGTCGAACATCCGGAACTTGCCGTCGAGCGTGCCGGTCAGCGACATGGTGTCGACCTGCTGGCTGTAGGTGCGCTGCCCCGCCTCAACGAGGCGGCGGAAGATCGCGGTATAATTCTGGCCGGGGGTCAGCGTGACGCCGAACGGATTGTACGGATTGGTGGCATCCACGGACAATCCGTCGAGCATGTTGCCGTTGCCGACGTCGGGACCGATGCCGAGCGGCAGGAAGGCCGCCTGATTTTGCGAATTGCGCCGATTGTAGACCGCCTTCACGCTGAGGTTGATCGCGTCGGAGAAGCGCGCGCGGGCGTTGACGAAGCCGCCGAAGCGCTCGACCGGGGTCAGGAAGTAATTGAACGGCGCGAAATTGTAGCGGTCGGCGGCGGTGAACGCCTTGAAGTCGCCGGTCGCCAGCGTCGGGTCGTAGACCGGGCGGCCGCTGGCGACGGGGCCGCGCAACGTGATGTTCTGGCCGTTGACCAGGAAGCGGCCGAGCGGGGTGAAGCTGGAACAGCCGCCGATCGGGTCCGCACAGCTCGTCTGGCCGGGATTGGGGAATTGCGAGATGCTGCGGTTCGCGGCGCTGACCGATTCCTGCTTGGTGTAATAGCCGCCCGCGACGACATGGACGTCGTCGCCGCCGACGCCGTAGCTGAGCTGGTAATCCTGCGTCTTGCCGTCATTGTCGCCGAGGAACTGGCCGTATTGCGCCGAGCCCTTGAAGCCCTTCTGGCTCTGTTTGGTGATGATGTTGACGACGCCGGCGATCGCGTCCGAACCATATTGCGGCGAGGCGCCCGATTGCAGCACCTCGACGCGTTCGATCATCGACGAGGGGATCGAATTGAGATCGACGGTGGCGGGGATGCCGCTCGCGGAGGCGCCGTTGACGAAGCGCAGCCCGTCGACCAGCACCAGGGTGCGCTTGGCACCGAGATAGCGCAGGTCGAGCACCGCCGAGCCGGCACCGACGCCGCCGCCGTCGGGCGGGTTGCCGAAATTGCCCGAGCTGTTGAACTTGGAGTTGAGCCCGCCCGACGAGGCCGGCAGTCGCTGCAGCACGTCGGCGATTGAGGACAGGCCGGTGCGCGCGATCGCGCTATCGTCGATGGTGACGACGGGGGAGGGCTGGTCGAGCGGATCGCGGCGGATGCGCGATCCGGTCACGACGATGTCCTCGGCGGGGGCCTCGGTCGCGGCGGGGGCGGTCGGCGTCTGCGGGTCGGTCGCCAGCTGCGCGGCGGCGACCTGCGCCGACAGCGCCAGCCCGGCCATCATCGCCAAGCTCGACGATCGCATCATCCACGTCGTTGCACGCATTGCTCATTCCCCTTGTCTTGCGCCCTTTGCGGCGTCGCAGGAGGAATATGCAGGATTGTTGCCGCGCGGCCATATCGCAGCGCCGGGTAAGAACCATGATGGCAATATTTCGGTAACGATGTTGCTGCGCGGTAACAGGCCGGAACGCATAATGCATAGATTTACAGCAGTTTGCCCGGTCCCTGCCTTGTGATGCGGCACGATGCCGCCGATAGGCGCGGCCATGACCGATCATCCCGCGCCACCCGGCATGCACCCGCGCGAGTTCGTCGCGTTCATCGCCGCCGTGATGGCGGTCAACGCATTGGGCGTCGACCTGATGCTGCCGGCGCTCGCCGACATCGGCCGCGACCTGCTGGTGAGCGCGGCCAACCACCGGCAATGGGTGGTGACCGTCTATATGGTCGGCTTCGGCGCCGGCCAGCTCGTCTACGGGCCGCTCGCCGACCGGCTGGGGCGGCGGCCGGTGCTGATCGCGACGCTGCTCGGCTTCATCGCGGCGAGCGTCTTCGCGGCGAGTTCGGTGACCTTCGCCGCGCTGCTCGGCGCGCGGCTGTTGCAGGGGCTGATGTCGGCCTCGACGCGCGTGCTCGCGGTCGCGATCGTCCGCGACGGCGCCTCGGGCCGGCAGATGGCGCGGACCATGTCGATCGCGCAGATGATCTTCTTCATCGTGCCGATCCTTGCGCCGACGCTCGGCCAGGGGCTGCTCGCCTTCGGGCCGTGGCGGTTCATCTTCTACGCGCTGGGCGGGTTCGCCGCCTTCGTGCTTGCCTGGTCGCTGGTCCGCCTGCCCGAGACGCTGCCGGTGGCGCGGCGGCGGCCGCTGTCGCTCGCCAACCTGCGGCAGAGCTATCGCCTGACGCTGACCAACCGCTATTCGATCGGCTATGCGATCGCCGCGGCGCTGACCTTCGGCGGCATCATCGCCTTCGTCTCCTCGGCGCAGCAGATCTTCGTCGACGAATTCGGCGCAGGCCGGCGGTTCACCTTGTTGTTCGCGATCTGCGCCTTTTCGATGGGCGTCGCCTCCTTCGCCAACAGCCGGCTGGTCGAGCGGCTGGGGACGCGGCTGATCTCGCAGACGGCGGTGCTGGCGCTGATCGCGCTGTCGGTCGTCCACCTGATCGTCATCCAGGCGGGGCAGGAGACGCTGACCAGCTATATGATCCTGCAGGCGCTCAGCATGACCTGCATCGGCCTGTGCGGATCGAACTTCGGCGCGATGGCGATGGAGCCGGTCGGCCATATCGCCGGCACCGCCTCGTCGGTGCAGGGCTTCATCACCAGCATCGGTGCGGTGCTGGTCGGCTCGGCGATCGGCCAGTCCTATGCCGGCACGACGCTGCCGCTGGCGATCGGCTATCTGCTGATCGGCGTTGCGGTGCTCGCGCTGATCTGGGTGGTGGAGAAGGGCGAGCTGTTCCGGCCGCGGATGGCGGGTTAGCGGTATCTGCGATCGTACGTTCGGGTGATCCCGGCGTCGGCCAGACCTTGCGATCCTCGATACGCTGTACCCCGGCGGAGGCCGGGGCCCAGTTGGGGAAGGTTTGTAATAACTTACAGGGGCCTTCCCAACTGGGCCCCGGCCTTCGCCGGGGTACATCAGGGAGTCTCGCGTCGGGCCGGATGCCCGAATCCTACAGCAATTTGTCCAGCGTGATCGGCAGGTCGCGGATGCGCTTGCCGGTGGCGTTGAAGACCGCATTCGCCACCGCCGCGCCGACGCCGGTGATGCCGATCTCGCCCACCCCGCGCGCGCCCATCGGCGTGTGGGGATCGGGGATGTCGGTCCACATCACCTCGATCTCGGGCACGTCCATGTGCACCGGCACGTGATATTCGGCGAGGCTGGGGTTCATGATCCGGCCGTTGCGCTCGTCATATTGCGTCTCCTCCATCAGCGCGAGGCCGAGCCCCATGATGATGCCGCCGCGGAACTGGCTCGCCGCGGTCTTGGGGTTGAGGATGCGGCCGCAGTCGAACGAGCCGAGGAAGCGGCTGACCCGCACCTCGCCGGTCACCGTATTGACCCGCACCTCGCAGAACATCGCGCCGTGCGAGTGCATCGACCAATGCATCGTCTCGAGCGGCATCGGCGGCGTCGCCTCGACCACGACCGTGTCGCGCTGCGCGCGCGCGAGGATCGAGGCGTAGCTTTCGTGCCGCGTCGGCTCGTCGAGCTTGGCGAGGCCGCCGTCGATCCCGCCGACCTCGTCGGCATCGAGCCCGGCGAGCGGCGAATCGTTGCCGGCGAGCTTGAGCAACTCGCCGACCAGCGCGCGATGCGCGGCGATCACCGAGGCGCCGATCGCCGCGGTCTGCTGTGACCCGCCGGCCATGACGACGCCGGGCAGGCTGCTGTCGCCGTAGCGGAAGGTCACCTGATCCATCTCCAGCCCGAGCCGGTCGGCGGCGACCTGCGTCTGCGCGGTGGCGGTGCCCATCCCCATGTCGTGCGCGGCGATGTCGACCGTGGCATGGCCGTGGCGGGTCAGCGTGATCCGCGCCGCGCCGCCGGGCATCCGGTAATAGGGATACGTGGCGGTGGCGACGCCCATGCCGACCAGCCATTCGCTTTCGCGCCGCGCCCCGGGCTTGCCGCGCTGCGCCCAGCCGAAGCGGGCGGCGCCGTCGCGATAGGCCTTCTCGACCTCGCGCGACGAGAAGGGCGCGCCGGTGGTCGGGTCCTTCTCGGGCTCGTTGCGCATCCGCAGCTCGATCGGGTCGATATCCATCGCCACGGCGAGTTCGTCGATCGCGCTCTCCAGCGCGAAGGTGCCGACCGCCTCGCCGGGCGCGCGCATGAAGGTGTTGGCGACCATGTCGAGATAGGCGACCTCGACGTCGAGCTTCATCGTCTTGCTCGCATAGGCGCTGCGCGTCGGCAGGATGAACGGTTCGGGCAGCACGTTGTGGTGGCTCATCGCCACGGTGCCGGTGTGGACCAGCGCGTCGAAGCCGCCATCCGCCTGCGCGCCGATCGCGACGCGCTGCTCGGTGATCGTGCGGCCGCCGACGATGCGATAGACGCCCTCGCGCGACAGCATCAGCCGCACCGGCCGGCCGGACAGCTTTGCGGCGGCGGCGGCGAGCACCTGATGCTGCCACAGCCCCTTGCCGCCGAAGCCGCCGCCGACGAACGGCGAGGTGACGTGGACCTGATCCTCGTCGAGCCCGAAGACGTGACCGAGCGACCACGCCATGTGCGCGACCATCTGCGACGCGTCGTGGACGCGCAGCGTCTCGCCCTCCCAGACGACGGTGACCGCATGCAGCTCGATCGCATTGTGGCTGTGGCGCGGCGTCGTATAGGTCGCATCGACGCGATGCGGTGCGGCGGCGAGCGCCGCGTCGGCGTCGCCGCTCTCGTATTTGAGCGGCTGGCCCATGAACTGGCCGGGCTCGGTGCCGTTGGCCTTGGCCTCGTCGAGCGCGGTGACCGAGGCTTCGGCGACGTAATCGACGTGGATCAGCGAGGCGGCATGATCGGCCTCGTCCTGCGTCTCGGCGAGCACCAGCGCGACCGGCTCGCCGTTCCAATAGACGCGGTCGTCCTGCATGATCGGCAGGTCGTTGCCGCCGCACGCCTTCTCCGAGGTCATGAACAGCGGCATCGGCGCCATCCGCGGCGCGTTGCGATAGGTCATCACCAGCGCGACGCCGGGCGCGGCCTCCGCCGCCGCGGTGTCGAGCGTGGCGATGCGGCCCTTGGCGACGGTGCTGAACACCAACGCGGCATAGGCCATGCGATCGAGCGGGAATTCGGCGGCATAAGGCGCGATGCCGCGCACCTTGATGGCGCCGTCGAGCCGCGAGATCGGCTTGCCGACGAAGCCGTGCTGCTGGCGGATCAGCGGATCGGGGCGGCCGCCGGGCATCCAGCTGTCCGGCGCCATCTGCACCGCGGTCTGCATCGCGGCCTGCGCGGCGCCCTTTACCGCCTGTTTGGCGTCTTCGACGATGCTCATGAATCCACTCCCGCGAGGTCGGCGAGCACGGCGACGATCGTCCGCCGCGCCAGTTCGATCTTGAAGCCATTGTCGCGCAGCGGCTGCGCCGCCGCGAGTTCCGCCGCCGCCGCCGCCTCGAAGGCGGCCCGCGTCGCCGGGCCGTCGCGCAGCGCGGCCTCCGCCTGCGTCGCGCGCCACGGCTTGTGCGCGACGCCGCCGAGCGCGAGGCGGACGTCGGCGACCCGCCCGTCCCGCACCTCGATCGCCGCGGCGACCGAGATCAGCGCGAAGGCGTAGCTCGCGCGGTCGCGGACCTTGCGATAGGTCGAGTGTGCGGCGAGCGGCAGCGCGGGCAGCTCGATCGCGGTGATCAGCTCGCCGGGTTCGAGCAAAGTCTCGATCTCGGGATGATCGCCGGGCAGGTGATGCAGCTCGGTCAGCGGCAGCGTGCGGGTGCCGCCCGGCGCGGCGAGATGGACGGTCGCGTCGAGCGCGGCGAGCGCCACCGCCATGTCGGACGGATGCGTCGCGACGCAAGCGGACGACGCGCCGAGGATCGCATGGATGCGGTTGAAGCCATGGATCGCGTCGCAGCCCTGGCCGGGCTGGCGCTTGTTGCAGCGCGAGCCCTCGACGTCGTAGAAATAGGTGCAGCGGGTGCGCTGGAGCAGATTGCCGCCGATCGTCGCCATGTTGCGGATCTGCGCGCTGGCGCCGGCGAGGATCGCCCGGCTGAGCATCGGGTAGCGGCTGCGCACGATCGGATGCGCGGCGAGCGTGCCGTTGCGCACGCCCGCGCCGATGCGCAGCCCGCCCCGCTCGGTCTCCTCGATCGTGGTCGACAGCGCGGTGACGTCGACCAGCGCGGCGGGACGCTCGATCGTCTCGCGCATCAGGTCGACCAGATTGGTGCCGCCGCCGAGATAGCGGGCGTCGGGCGCCGCGGCGAGGCGGAGCGCCTCGTCGGTGGCGGTCGCGCGGGCGAAGGTGAAGGGGGTCATGCCGCCACCGCCCGGTCGTCCGCCGCGGGGGCGTAGACGTCGAGGATCGCATCGACGATGCCGTTATGCGCGCCGCAGCGGCACAGATTGCCGCTCATCCGCTCGCGCAATTCGTCGCGGTCGAGCGTGATCGCGGCGTCGAGATCGGCGGTGACGTGGCTCGGCATGCCGCGTTCCAGCTCGGCGGCCATGCCGATCGCCGAACAGATCTGTCCGGGCGTGCAATAGCCGCATTGGAAGCCGTCATGCGCGATGAAGGCGGCTTGCAGCGGATGCAGCGTCTCGCCATCGGCAAGCCCCTCGATCGTCGTCACCGACCGGCCGTCATATTGCACCGCAAGCGCGAGGCACGAGACGATCCGCTCGCCGTCGACCAGCACGGTGCAGGCGCCGCACGCGCCCTGATTGCAGCCGAGCTTGGTGCCGGAGAGGTGGAGGCGTTCGCGCAGCAGGTCGAGCATTGAGACGCGGGGGTCGTCGGGCAGCGGCACCGAAGATCCGTTGACGGTGATGGGCATCGCGATTTCTCCCAATATTTTGGCCAACTTAGCCGAGGCGCTGCGGGCCGGCAACGCAGCCGTCGGCTTTTTGGGAAAGCGATGCGATCTGACGCGTTCGGGTCATCGAGCATAAGGAATTCCCGATGAAAGCGATGACATTGCCCGCCCCCGGCGGCCTCGACCGGCTGGCCTTCGCGGAGCGCGCCGATCCCGGCGCGCCCGGCCCGCAGCAGATCCGCGTCGCGCTGCACGGCAGCTCGCTCAACTATCACGATCTCGGCATCGCCACCGGCCGGATGCCGAGCGCCGACGGCCGCATCCCGCTCGCCGACGGCGCCGGGATCGTCGAGGCGGTCGGCGAGGGCGTGAGCGAGTTCGCCGTGGGCGACATGGTCGTCTCCTGCTTCTTCCCCGACTGGCAGGACGGCACCCCGACCGTCGGCGACTTCAGCCGCACGCCGGGCGACGGCATCGACGGCTTCGCGCAGGAGCATGTCGTCCTGCCCGCCACCGCCTTCACCCATGCGCCCAAGGGCTATGACGCGGTCGAGGCGGCGACGATCACCACCGCGGGGCTGACCGCGTGGCGCGCGCTCGTCGTCGATGCGCAGATCAAGGCGGGCGACACCCTGCTGCTGCTCGGCACCGGCGGCGTATCGATCTGGGCGTTGCAGATCGCCAAGGCGATGGGTGCGCGCGTCGCGATCAGCTCGTCGTCCGACGAGAAGCTCGCGCGCGCCGAGGCGCTCGGCGCCGACTTCATGCTCAACTATCGCAGCGACGAGAAGTGGGGCCGGACGGTGCGCGACTGGACCGGTGGGCGCGGCGTCGATCACGTCGTCGAGGTCGGCGGCCCGGGCACGCTCGCCCAGTCGATCGAGGCGGTGCGTGTCGGCGGGCATATCTCGCTGATCGGCGTGCTCACCGGCATATCGGGCGAGGTGCCGACCGCGGCTTTGATGGGCAAGCAGGCGCGGCTTCAGGGCCTGATCGTCGGCAGCCGCCGCGAGCAGCAGGAGTTCGTCCGCGCGCTGGAGGCGACCGGCATCCGCCCGGTGATCGACCGCCGCTTCCCGCTCGACCGGCTCGCCGAGGCGTTCCAGTATGAGATGGACGGCAGCCATTTCGGCAAGATCGGCATCGAATGGTAAGTTCGGGGGCGCCGGAACCTCGTCCCCGTTAGCCCTGAGCCTGTCGAAGGGCGGTGCCGCAAGCACACGCGCCGCTTGTGGAACCCCGTGCTTCGACAAGCTCAGCACGAACGGGTGGTGGAGTGGTTGGCGGAGGGTTGGTTGAAGGGTGGTGGAACGGTCGCGGAACAGTGGTGAACGCATACCCGGCCCCTCATCCCCGTTAGCCCTGAGCCTGTCGAAGGGCTGTGCCGCACACGATACGTCGGATGTAAAAACCCGCGCATCGACAAGCCGCCACGCCCCATCGGAAACGCGCACAGCGCGGCGCGTTCAGAACGCCGCGATCGCCTTGAGCACCCGATCGGCCTGCGCCACCAGCCGCGGCAGTTCGACCGGCAGGTCGATCGCGGCGACGCTGTGCGTGTGCAAAGCATCGGTGTCGATCGCGCCCTGCCGGATCGCGTCGATAACGCGGGCGAAGTCGGCGGCGAGCGCGTTGCGGCTGGCGAGCAGCGTCGTCTCGCGCTTGTGGAAGTCCGGGTCGGCGAAGACGAGGTCGCCCTTGGCGACGCCGACCAGCACGTAGCTGCCGCCATGCGCGACCTCGGCGAGGCCGGCGTTCATCGCCGCGATGCTGCCGGTGGCGTCGAACACCGTCGCAAAGCCGCTGCCCTCGGTCAGCACCGCGAGGCGCGCCGCGGCACCCTCGTCGGCGAGCACGCAATCACCGAAGCCGAGCCGGTCGCGGGAATGGTCGAGCCGGGCGGCGCGCGTGTCGCAGAGCACGACGTGCGCGCCATCCAGTCGCGCGAACAAGGCGGTGGCGATGCCGATCGGTCCCGCGCCGCGGACCAGCACGCGCTCGCCCGCCGCCAGTCGCGCGCGCGCGACCGCATGCGCGCCGATCGCGAGGAATTCGACCATCGCCGCCTGGTCGAGGCTGAGCCCGGTCGCATCGATTGCGGCACGTTCGGGGATCGCGATCATCTCCGCCATGCCACCGTCGACATGGACGCCGAGCACCGCGACGGTGACGCAGCAATTGGGCTTGCCGCCGCGACAGGCGACACAGACGCCGCAGGCGAGATAGGGGTTGATCGTGATCCGCTGGCCGGCGCGGAAGGCGCTGCCCGCGGGCGCCTCGACCACCTCGCCGGCGAGTTCGTGGCCCATCACCCGCGGATAGGCGAGGAACGGCTGATTGCCCGCGTAGATATGGTAATCGGTGCCGCACAGGCCGACGCGGCGAATGCGGACCAGCAGTTCGCCCGGCCCCGCCTGCGGCGGGTCGCGCTCGACCGCCTGCAGGTCGAAGGGTTGCTGGCACACGATCGTCAACACAAAGCCAGCCTCTATTTGCAAGTCAGCTTGCAAATATGAAAGAACGTCGGATCTGGCAAGTACCGATCGCCGACCCGCGGCGAATCGGTCAGGAGGGGTGGTAGCCGAGCGCGATCGAGATGTCGGCGGCGGCGTTGCGCAGATGCTCGCGTGCCGCCTGCATGTCGACGGTCTGCGATCCGTCGATCAGTTCGAGAAAGGGGATGGTCAGCGCCGCCGCGACCTGCCCGTCGAAGCCGAAGATCGGGAAGCTGAGGTCGGTGACGCCGCGGGTGATCGGGCTCTTGCGCTGATCGTAACCGCGGGCGCGGACCTGCGCCAATTGCCGGTCGAGCGCCGCGCGATCGACCGGTGTGCGGGCCGCGGGGATCGCCTGCGCGAGCACCTGGTCACGCGCCTCGTCGGAGGAGAAAGCGAGCAGCACGTTGCCCGAACAGCTCGCCAGCATGTCGATCCCGGCGCCGAGCCGCAGCGAGAAGCCGCGCGTGCCCGGATTCTGTTCGCGGGTGATGACGAGGCCGCTGCCGTCGTTGATGACGACGAGGTGGCAGGACTGGCCGGTATCGATCGCGAGGCGCCGCATCGCGGCGCGCGCGGCGGTGACGAGATCCTGCGCGGGCGTCGCGCGATAGGCGAGGTCGAGCAGCTTGTAGGCGACCGAATAGCGATCGTCCTTGCTCGATTTCTGGAGATAGCCGAGCTTCTCCATCACCACGACGATGCGGAACAGCTCGCCGACCGAGCGGTTGAGCCGCACCGCCATCTCGCTGATCAGGATACCGCTGGGTTGCGTTTCGAGCAGTTCGAAGATCTCGAACGCCTTTTCCACGGCCGGCGCCGCGTAGGTCGTCTTCGAACCCGATGCCATCTGGCCCTCCTCCGTTCGTCGTCGCCATGCGGGGACCGCAGGCGGCTGTCAAATCGCTCGCCGCTGCCGGATGCGCGCCGAGCTGCGCAAGGCGGCGGCACGCGCGCCTTGCCGCATCCCGGCGTACGGGCGATGTTGCCGCATCCCCAAGCACTTGCAGCGAGAATGCCGACGATGACGCGCCACCTTCTGTTCCTCGACATCGATCCGTCGTCGGCCTCGGTCGCGGCCTATCGCGACTGGCACCGCGCCGGCGGGCCTCCCGCCGCGATCAACCGCTCGATTCGCGCCAGCGGCATCGAATCGCTCGAGATCTGGCACGTCGGCGACCGGCTCGCGATGATCATGGAGACCGGCCCCGATTTCTCCGCCGCGGCGAAGGCGGCGGCGGACGCGGCGGACCCCGACGTCCAGGCCTGGGAAGCGTTGATGGAGCGCTTCCAGCGGCGGCTGCCGTTCGCCCCCGACGGCGAGAAATGGGTCGCGGCGGAGCGCGTCTATTCGCTCGACGAACAGCCCTGACGTGCCGCCCGGGGGCCTTGTCGCCGCGGTAAGACTATGAAAGGCGACGATCTTTCACGACAAGGCGAGGTGGAACGTGGCAATCGGAACGGCAGGCAGCACCGCGATCGCCGGGGTGGTCGACGCGCATCACCATGTCTGGCGGCTCGACTGGCCGGGGCATCAATGGCCCGATGCGAGCCTGCCGGCGATCCACCGTGACTTCGCCATCGCCGATCTGCGCGCCGACAGTCGCGGCGTGGATCTCGCCGCGACGGTGCTCGTCCAGTCGCAGCCGACCGATGCCGATACCGACCGGCTCTGCGCGATCGCCGCCGCCGAGCCGCTGGTCGGCGCGCTGGTCGGCTGGGTCGATCTCGCCGCCGCCGACGCGCCGCGCCGGATCGCGCAATTGGCGGCCGCCCCCAAGCTGCGCGGGCTACGGCCGATGCTCCAGTCGATCGCCGACACCGACTGGATCCTGCAACCGGCGCTGGACGATGCGATCGCGGCGATGATCGCGCACGGCCTGCGCTTCGACGCGCTGGTCCAGCCGCGCCATCTCAGCGCGCTGCATCGCTTCGCGCATCGCTGGCCCGACCTGCCGATCGTGATCGATCACGCCGCCAAGCCGAGCGCGGCGGCAGGCGGGCTCGATCCGTGGCGCGACGAGATCGCCGCGCTGGCGGCGTGCGACACCGTCTGGTGCAAATTGTCCGGCCTGCGCACCGAACAGCCGCCGGGCGAGCCCGCCGCGGCGCTGGCGCCTTATGTCGCGCATCTCGTCGCCTGTTTCGGTGAGCGGCTGATGTGGGGCAGCGATTGGCCGGTGCTGCACCTCGGCGGCGACGATTACGGCAGCTGGTTCCAGGCCGCCCGCACGCTCGCCGCACTCGACCCCGCCGGCGAGCGCAGCCTGTTCGCCGACAGCGCCCGGCGGTTCTACGGACTGGCCCTGGCATAGGTTACCCGCAAGATCGCTTGCCTAATGAAAATACATTTGCAAGTATGATAACTTGACCGAGCGCCCGACCTGGCGGCGAGCGGCGCGGGAGAGAGATATGGCGGGCATCAGCAAGCGCGAATTGTTGGGGGCATCGCTCGGCGCGGGCCTCGCCGCCGGGCCGTTCGCGCGCGCCGTCGCCGCCGCCCCGCTGCCCGCGATCGCCCCCGGCCGCTTCCAGCCGACGGTGGACTCGCTCAGCACCTATCAGACGCCCGACTGGTTCCGCGACGCCAAGTTCGGCATCTGGGCGCATTGGGGGCCGCAGGCGGTGCCGCGGCGGGGCGATTGGTACGCGCGCTTCATGTACGTGCCGGGTCATCCACATTACGCGCATCACCTCGCCACCTACGGCCATCCGTCCGAATTCGGCTATAAGGACATCATTCCGCTGTGGACTGCGGACAAGTTCGATCCCGAAGCGCTGATGGACCGCTACGCCGCCGCGGGCGCCAAATATTTCGTGTCGATGGGCGTCCATCACGACAATTTCGACCTGTGGAAGTCGCGGCATCATCGCTGGAACGCGGTCGCGATGGGACCCAAGCGCGATATCGTCGGCGACTGGCAAAAGGCCGCGACGCGTCGCAAGCTGCGCTTCGGCGTCTCCGAACATCTCGGCGCCAGCCACAATTGGTGGTATCCGAGCCATCTCTACGACCAGTTCTGGCCGAAGCTCGGCGTCGATTACGACGGCGCCGATCCGCGCTTCGCCGATCTCTACCACAAGCCGCACGACGAGCCCTACACCAACAAGCCGGGCAGCTGGTACACCAACGATCCGGCCTATCATGCGCTGTGGTTCGCGCGCATCCGCGACCTCGTCGACAGCTACCAGCCCGACCTGCTCTATTCCGACGGCGGCCTGCCGTTCGGCGCCACCGGCCGGTCGCTGGTCGCGCATCTCTACAACAGCAGCATCGCCCGCCACGGCAAGCTCGACGCGGTCTACACCTGCAAGGATCAGGGCTCGGGCGATTTCTACAAGGGCGCCTGCGTCCAGGACGTCGAGCGCGGCGTGCTCGCCGGCATCAACCCGCTGGCCTGGCAGACCGACACGTCGAACGGCGACTGGTTCGACAATGTCGACGACAAGTTCAAGACGCCGCCGCAGGTGATCGCGATGCTCGCCGACATCGTCAGCAAGAACGGCAACATGCTGCTCAACGTCGCGCTGCATGCCGACGGCAGCCTGCCGCCGCAGTCGGAGACGCTGCTCGCCGAACTCGCCGCATGGATGGCGGTCAATGCCGAGGCGATCCACGGCACCCGGCCGTGGACGATCTACGGCGAGGGGCCGACCGAGGCGGTGGCGGGCAGCTTCAAGGAAGACGGCAGCTACGTCGCACAGGACATCCGTTTCACCACCAAACGCGGCCGGCTGTATGCGATCACGCTCGGCGAGCCCGCCGGCGCGACCGCGATCAAGGCGCTGGCGCAGGGCAATCCGCACGATCCGCGCCGGATCCGGCGGGTGCGCCTGCTCGGCCACGGCGGCGCGATCCGCTTCGAACAGACCGGCCAGGCGCTGGTGATCGAACGACCGGACCGGCTGCCGACCCGCCACGCCAGCGTGTTCGAGATCAGCTTCGCCTGAGCGGCGATCCTAAAGACAATCGAAAGTACAATCATGATCCCGATCAAATCCTTCGCGCTCGCGGCGGGTGCGCTCCTGCTGGCGGCGGCGCCGGCCCCCGCGGTCCACGCGCAGGATTCCGCAATGCGCGCCGACTGGCCCGGCAAGGGCGATCTGTTCGTCGGCACCTGCTACCAGCCGGTCGACCGGTCGCCGGCGCAGATCGCGCAGGACATTGCGGTGATGAAGGGCGCGGGCTTCACGATGGTCCGCATGGGCGACCTGTCGTGGGATTCGTTCGAGCCGGAGGAGGGGCGCTACACCTTCGCCTGGTTCGACAGCGTCATGGACCAGATGCATCGCGCCGGCATCCGGGTGGTGCTCGACATCCCCGGACTCCCCGCGCCCGGCTGGCTGCACAAGACATATCCCGGCGTCGACCTGATCAACCAGGACGGCGCGCGGCTGCACGCCGCCAGCCGCTATTGGGACGACATCAGCGATCCCGACTACCGCCGGCACGTCCATGCGCTCGCCGAGCAGATGCTCAAGCGCTACGCGCACCACCCCGCGGTGATCGCGATCGGCTATGACAATGAGGTCGGCAGCTCGCCGATGTCCTATTCGGACGGGGTCCGGCAGCGGTTCGTCGGCTGGCTCAAGCAAAGATACGGCACGATCGAGGCGCTCAACACCGCCTGGGCGACGCAGCGCTGGTCGCGCCGCATCGTCGATTGGGACGGCGTCGACATTCCTTATGGCAACGGGCCGGGGCCGAACGAGCGCAACCTCGACCTTCATCGTTTCTGGTCCGATCAGACGATCGCCGCGCTCGACGATCTCGACGGCGTCCGCCGGCAATATGCCCCGCATCTGCCGACCGCATCGAACCTGTGGCCGGAGGCGGGCAACAAAGGCTTCGACTATCTGCGGTCGTGGAACCGCTATGCGACCTATGGCGCGCTCGGCTTCTATCCGGGCGATGCGCTCGGCGCCGCGTTTCAGGTGATGATGATGAAGGCGGGGCACCGGACGCCGGTGTGGTTCAACGAATTCACCGCCGGCGGCGGCGGCGATTACGGCACGCCGGACCGGTCGCGGATGTGGGCCTATTTCGGCCTGCTCAATTATGCGCAGACCTTCCTCGCCTGGACGTTCAACTCGCATCTCGGCGGCGAGGAGCAATCGTTGTTCGGGCTGCTCGACCATGACGACCGGCCGTCGTGGAAGGTCGCCGAATTCGCGCGGATCGCCAAGGAGTTCGGCAGGATGAAGACGCTCGGCTTCCCGCGCGACGTACAGCCGCAGGTGGCGATCGCTTATTCGTTCGATACCAACTGGCTGGTCAGCCCGCCGCCCGGCCCCAATACGATCAAGCAATATTTCGCCGGCAGCTACGTCGATCAGGCCAAGACGGCGTTCCAGCCTTTGTTCGAGGACAATGTCGACACCGCGGTGATCGACATCGCGCACGACCCGATCGACGCCTACAAACTCGTCGTGCTGCCGAGCGCCTATATCATGGACGCGCCGACCGCCGCGGCGGTGCGGCGCTATGTTGCGGGCGGCGGCACCGTGGTGATGACCGGCTATTCCGCCAAGGCGGACGAGACCGGCAAATGGTTCGCGACGCCGCTGCCCGGGCGACTTACCGATGTGTTCGGGCTGCGCACCAACGCCTTCTACCGCGCCGCCACGCCGCTCAAGGTGACGCTGAACGGCGCGACGGCGACCGCGACGGACGGCTATTACGAGATCCTCGAACCCTCGACCGCCAGGCCGCTCGCGATGTTCGACGGGCTCGCGCAGCCGACGCCGGCGATCACCGTCAACCGCTTCGGCAAGGGGCGCGCCATCTATCTGGCGACCGCGCCGCAGGCGGCGCTGCTCGGCCCGCTGCTCCGCTCGCTCTATGCCGGGACCGGCATCGTGCCGGGGCCGAAGACGCCCGCCGGAGTCGTCGCGCGGACGGTCGAGGGGCGGACGATGTACGTCAACACCACCACCGCGCCGGTCGCGATGCCGCTTGCCAAACCGGGTCGGGACATGATCGGCGGCCGCGCGGTGGCGGGAACGCTGACGCTGCCGGCCTATGAGGTGGCGCTGGTCGAGTGAGCCGCGGCCGGCGCGGCGGCGGCGCTACAGGCGGATGCCGCGCCGCGTCATCTCCGCGACCGCGATCGCGCCGAGCGGCGTGTCGGCCGAGGCGTTGAAGATATCGGCGAGGTCGAGCAGATCCTCGTCGCCGAGCTGGAGGATCGAGGTTTCGATGTCGGCGAGACGCTGCACCGCCAGCTCGCCGCGATCGGCAAGCCGCTTCATCCGTGTTCTTAGCATGACGGGATCCTAGAAAAGATGGCGGGGCAATGGCAGCAGAGACTTGCCGCGGTCAATCGAGCCGGCGTTGCGCCTCGAACAAGCGTTCCAGCATCGTCTGGACCATCTCGTACCCCAGTTTCGACAGCGCCAGCAGGCCGTCGCGTCGCTCGATCAGCCCGGCTTGGGCGAGCGCGATCACCCAGCGTTCGGTCGTCGCGGGCGGCCCGCCGAGTTCGGCTTCCGACGGATAATGCGCCGCTTCCTCGGCGACGAACAGCGCGAGCAGGATATTGGTCGGCAACGGCGCGTTGAAGCCTTGCGGCAGCGCCTCTGCCACCACCTGCGCCGCGGCGAGCATCCGCTCGGCGAGCTTGGTCGTGGTCGTCGTGCTCACGATCCGCACCGAACCATCCGACGGTGTCAAGGTGCGCGGCATGACCTTCTCCCCCAAGGTCATCTGTTTAACTTCCATTGATATGGAAAATCAACAAGCTACGGTAAGATCAATGCGGCGGCCCGGCCTGCATCCGCACCTCGATGTCGCTGAGCACGTCGACCGGCAGCGGATGGCTGAACTCCACGCCGACCTCATGCTCGCGGTTCCATGCGATCCAGCCTTCCAGCTTGGTCAGCTGCGGCATGTCGATCGTCACATAGGTGCCGACCGTGACGCGATGCGCCAGCATGATCCGGCATCCCAGATGGGTGATGTCGCTGATCGAACATGCCTCCGCATCGAACTTCATCGACGAGATCGTCGCCGGCCAGACGACGGCGAGGCGCTCCGCCTGGCGCTCTTCTTGCGCGAGCCAGGACGGATAAGGGGTGGGATCTACGGAAGCCATGGCTCCTGCTACGGAAAATAGGTTAATATCCCGTCTTGCCGGCGGCTGGACGGGCGCGCTGACACGGTGGCAACAGTCAGTGGCACACGGGCAATGGCCGTGCCGGTATCGGCGTCGCACCCGCCGCTCTAGGGCCGGAGCCACAGGCTGGATTGCGGGGGCACGCATGACCTATTTCATCGTCGCGGCGGCGGCCACGGTCGCTGCCGTCGCGACCTATGGCTATGGCCGGCATCGCCGGCGGCGTGCGCTGCGCAGCGATGCCCGCCGTCGCCTGTCGCGGACGATGGCCGGTGCCCGCGCCGGTGCCGGGCGGTCGCGGGACTGACCGGCCGCCGCGTCCGACCGCGCTGAACCCTGGATAAACACTTGGTTCAGCATCATTCCATAGCAGCGGGCGCAATACCATGGGCTTTTGAGGAGCGTATCATGCCTGCTCTACGCTGCCGCATCGGCCTGCATAAATGGACGATCAAGCCGGCGACCCACCGGCCGGGAACGACGGTCCACCGCTGTTCGCATTGCGGCCTCGTCCGCCTCCGCCACGCCCGGCCCAGCTAGGCCGGATCGACAGTCCCGATCCCAGCGGCCCCCGCCCGTCACCCCGGGCTTGACCCGGGGTCCCGCTTCTTCCCGATCGGCACGGTGAAGACCCTGGCGGGACCCCGGATCAAGCCCGCGGTGACGGCAGGGCTATCGCATATGGCTGCGGTGATGAGGTTCGATCGGTGTCCTCACAAAATTCGTCACCCCGGACTCGTTCCGGGGTCCACCCGGCCGCGAGAGAATGGTGGCGATTCAAGCCTTTCTCCTCGCCGCGGAGTGGACCCCGGAACAAGTCCGGGGTGACGGGGCGGGTTTTGAAGACGGCAGACTCGCCCAAATCCTCATATGTGAAAGCCCTCGTGGTGACGGGGAGCGGGTAACGAGGTCGCGGCGGCGAGGAACTTCGAGCGGTCCCGCGCTCCCTTACGGCACCGCCACCGTCGCGATCGCCTCGCCCGCGTCGCGCAGCCGCAGGGAGAGGCTGGCGGGCTTCTGCCCGGCGACCGACGGTGCGACCTCGACCGCATTGCCGGTGAAGCCGTCGGGGATCGCCTGCGCCGCATCGACGCGCGCGTCGGTGGCGATCGCCTGCGCCAGGAACAGCCGGTCGCCGGTCACCGTGCAGCGGCCCGCCGCCGTGCAGGCGATCGACCGCAGCTCGGGCAGGCGGACGACGCTGCCGAGCGGAACCCAGCGCGTCGCCACGCCATCCTGCACGATGCGGACGCGCAGCGCGCCGTGTACCAACGGGCCGAGCGCCTCGGCAGGCACGATCGTGCCGATGCCGGTCGTCGCATCCTGCAGGTCATAGCCCTTGCCGGCGGTCAGCCGGCTCGTCGTCTGGCCATCGGCGGTGGCGATCTCGACCACCTCCTTGCCGGTGAGCGGCGTCGCGGGATCGAGGCGGAAGGCGAAGGTGAGCCGCGCGTCCTGCGCGAACACGCCGTCGGGCTGCACTGTCATCGGCAGCACACCCGCGTGCGGCACCGGCTGCGCGCTGCGCTGGAGCACCAGCGGCGTGCGCCGTGCGGCGCCGACGGTCACCCCGATCGTCTTGTGGCGGTTGCCGGCGAAGGTGACGTCGGCGACGATCCGGCTGCCGGCGGCGAGCGCGCGCAACGCCGCGGGATCGGCGGGAGCGAGCGTCAGCTGATCCGCCCGGTCCGACCGGGTCAGCGCTCCCGGCGTCAGCGTGACGCCGCCTAGCCTGACCTCGCGGACCTGATCCAGCCGCGATCCGGTCAGCATCGCCGCATCGTCGCCGGCCGCGATCGTCAGCGCGTCGAGCCGGCCGATCTCCTGCAGGGCGGGCAAGGTGATCGTCGCCGGCGCCGCGCCGGCCGCACCGGTGACGGTCAGCGTCACCGGGCCGGGCGTCGCCTTGTCGAGCGGCACGTCGACGACGATCCCGCGCTGGCCGTCCTGCTTCCAGTCCAGCGTCTCGCTGGCGCCGTCGCCGCGGCGCATCTCGACCCTGGCGATGCAGCCCGCGCCTTCGCCGGCGAGCGCGAGCGTGTTGGTGCGGCCGACCACCAATGTCGTGTTGGCGGGTGCCGCCCACAGGTTCGCCTGCGGCCGCGACAGCGTGAAGCGCGGCCCGTCGAAGGCGGTGAACCCCCAATTGCCGTGCAGCTGCGCGCCCACCGGCCCGGTAAACCCGGCGTCGGGCAGCCCCTTGTCGAGCACGTATCCGCCGCGGCGGGCGTCGGCATGCGCGGGCAGGTCGACCGACGCGCCGCCGGCGCCGGCGATGCGGACCATGACGTCGCGGGCATAGCGCGTCGCATAGACGAGCGGCGCGCCCTCGACCGGCAGCACCGCGCCGCTCGCCGCACATAGCAGGCCGGCGCCCTCGCCACGGCGCAGCGGCGGCGGCTTGGCGGCCTCGATCGCGGGCAGGCCGACGACCATCACCGATGCCGGCTTGGCGAAGGACAGCGGCGTGTTGAGCAGCAGGGTGATCCGGCTGTCGCCCATCCGCGCCAGCGCCGGCACGAACTGGAGCTGCGTCGACTGGAAGGCGCCGAACAGCCGGAAGATGTCGCGCACCACGCCGATATACGAACTGTAGAAGCCATAGCCCGCCTGCGGCGTCGCGCTGAGCTGGAAGGCGAGGTCGGTCGGCGCGCCGGTCAGCGTGTCGGCGAGCGCCGAGCTGTGCGTGTCGGCGAACAGCAAGGTCTCGCGATCGCCGGTCAGGCAGGCGGCCTGCAGCTCGGCGGGCTGTTGCAGGCATTCCGCTTTCAGCTTGATCGACAGGCTGCGGGTGAGCACCTGCGAGGTCGCGCCGACGCTCGCCGGATCCTCGCGCTCGGCCTGGAGCAATACGTCGAGGAAGGTGTCGAGCCGTGCTCGGTCGAGCGTCGCCTGGTTGAGATCCTGCACCGCGCGCACGAAGGCGCCGGGCTGTTTGCGCACCGCGCTGGCCACCGCATCGGCGCTGCCGCCCTTTTCCGGCAGGATGAACAGCGCGAGCTGCTGCGCGCCCTTGGGCACGATGAGCGAGAGGTCACCGCCTTTGCCCTTGCCGCCCAGCGTATCGTGGAACCAGTCGCGCGGCGGCCGCTCGACCGCGCCGCGCAGGAACACCGCGACCAGCCGGAAGCGCTCGCTGCCGGCGGGCGGCAGGTCGAGCTTGATCGACACCCGGTCGCCCTCGGCGAGATTGGGCACCCAGGCGAGCGGCAACGTCGCGCCATCATGGGTGACCGCGACGTCGAGCCGCGGCCCGACCAGATCGAATTGCGACGGCGCCGCCTCGACCCGCCACGCGGCGGCGGCGAGCAGGGCGAAGACGCTGAGATGGCGGAACACACGCGGCATGAGGCAGGCAGCAATCCCGGTTCAACGACGCCGCGCTTCTGCCCCGCGCTTGTGTTCAGATTGAGGCTGGCGGGGCGGAAAAGCCGCCCCCGTCACCTCAAAACGCCGGCAGCACCGCGCCCTTGTAATGGCTGTCGATGAACGCCTTGGTCTGCGGGCTGCGCAGCGCGGCGATCAGCTTGACCACGCGCGGGTCGTTCTGTTCGCCGGCGCGGCCGACGACGAAATTGACGTAGGGCGATTTGGCGTCCTCGATCACCAGCGCGTCGCGGGTCGGGTTGAGCTTGGCGTCGAGCGCGTAATTGGTGTTGATCATCGCCAGATCGACCTCGCCGAGCACGCGCGGCAGCGTCGCCGCCTCCAGCTCCTTGAACTGCAGACGTTTGGGATTGGCGGCGATGTCGCGCAGCGTCGACAGCGCGTTGGTCGGCTCCTTCAGCCGGATCAGCCCGGCGCGCTGGAGCAGCAGCAGCGCGCGGCCGCCGTTGCTCGGCTCGTTGGGCAAGGCCACCACCGCGCCGTCGGGCAGCTGCGCCAGCGTCTTGTAGCGGCGCGAATAGCCGCCGAGCGGCTCGACGTGGATGCCGGCGAACGGCACCAGATGGGTGCCGCGCGCGGCGTTGAACTGGTCGAGATACGGCTTGGTCTGGAAGTAATTGACGTCGATCTGCCGCTGGTCGACCTGCAGATTGGGCTGCACGTAATCGTTGAACACGCGGATATCGAGCGTCAGCCCCTGTCTGGCGAGCAGCGGCTTCACCTGTTCGAGGATCTCGGCATGCGGCACCGCGGTGGCGGCGACGGTGAGCGTCGCGCCATCGGGCTTGGCGCCGCCCGAACAGGCGGCGAGCAGGCCGAGCGACACGACGGCGGGCAGGGCAGTGAGCAGGGTACGACGGTTCATCGGCAGGACCTTCAACGGCGGGTGACGCGGCGGGCGAGACGATCGCCGCCATATTGGATAGACTGGACGAGCGCGACGAGCAGCACGACGGTGACGACCATCACGTCGGTCTGGAAACGCTGGTAGCCGAAGCGGATGGCGAGATCGCCGAGCCCGCCCGCGCCGACGACGCCGGCCATTGCGGTGAACGAGACGAGCGCGACCGCGGTCACCGTCGCGCCGGCGATCAGCCCGGGCAGGGCCTCGGGGATCAGCGCGCCGGTGACGATCTGCCGCGTCGTCGCGCCCATCGCCTGCGTCGCCTCGATCGTGGTGCGGTCGACCTCGCGCAGCGCGCTTTCGACCAGCCGCGCATAGAAAGGCGCCGCGCCGACGACGAGCGGCGGGATCGCGCCGGCGACGCCGAGCGAGGTGCCGACCAGCGCCATCGTCAGCGGGATCATCACGATCAGCAGGATGATGAACGGCACCGAGCGCAGCACGTTGACGATGCCGCCGAGCATTGCATTGCCGAACCGGTTGGCGAGCAGCCCGCGCTCGCCGGTGAGATAGAGCAGCACGCCGAGCGGCAGCCCGAACAGGATCGACAGCAGCAGCGATCCCGACAGCATCGCCAGCGTATCGACGCAGGCGCGGCCGATCTCGGGCCAGTCGATATTGGCGAACAGGCCGGTCATGCCGCCACCGCCGAAAGCATGCGCTGCGTCGCCGGGTGGCGCGCCGCGGCGAAGACGGCGTCGACCGACCCGGTTTCGACGATCCGCCCCGCCTCGATCACCGCGACGCGGTCGCAGATGCTGCGCACCACCGCCATCTCGTGCGTGATCAGCACGATGGTGAGGCCGAGTTCGCGATTGAGATCGCGCAGCAGCGCGAGCACGTCGCGCGTCGTCTCGGGATCGAGCGCGCTGGTCGCCTCGTCGCACAGGAGCACGGCGGGGTCGGTCGCCAGCGCGCGGGCGATGCCGACGCGCTGGCGCTGGCCGCCCGAGAGCTGCGCGGGATAGCGGTTCGCGAACGCGGCGAGGCCGACGCGGTCGAGCAGGGCGGCGACCTTCGCCTCGCGGTCGCGCCGCGGCGCGCCGGCGAGTTCGAGCGGAAAGCCGACGTTGCCCGCCACCGTGCGCGACGACAGCAGGCCGAAATTCTGGAAGATCATGCCCGTGCGCTGGCGCAACCGGCGCAGGTCGGCGGCGGGCAGCGTGTCGATCACCTGCCCGTCGATGGCGACATGACCCGAGGAGGGCCGTTCGAGCCCGTTGAGCAGCCGGATCAGCGTCGACTTGCCCGCGCCCGAACGGCCGATGATCCCGAACACCTCGCCCTTCGCGATCTCAAGCGACACGCCGTCGAGCGCCGGCGCGGCGCCGCCGGGGAATTGCTTTCGGACGTCGGTAAGCTTGATCATGATCGCTGGTTCGCCGCCTTCGCTACGCAAAGGCCGAGCCTGTGCCGGATCGGACGGCGCAATGCCATCGGCAGAAGACTTGGGGCCGCTAAAGGAGGCTTTGCCCGTCGCGGCGGGCGAGGCGGGCCGGTGCGCCCCCACGAGGTCCGCCACCCCGGACGTGTTCGCCACCCCTGCGAAGCTCTCATCACCAGCAGATCAGCGCAGTGCTCCTGCGAAAGCAGGAGTCCAGGGTATCAAGCGCCATAAGGCGTTGCTTTGCTTGGCCCTAGGCTCCTGCTTTCGCAGGAGCACCGGGCTGCTCCTCCGGGCGATGCCGGCTTCCGCAGAGGTTTAGAACGGGTCCGAAGTGACGGGGGTGAAGTTTGAGCGCGAGCGCCGGCCCTATGCGATCGCCCCGGTCACCATTGCCGGCGCAGCGCGCGGATCGCGTCGATGCTGTCGCGGCGGGCGAGGCGGGTCGGTGCGGCCCCACCAGGTCCGCCACCCCGGACGTGTTCGCCACCCCTGCGAAGCTCCCATCACCAGCAGATCAGCGCAGTGCTCCTGCGAAAGCAGGAGCCCCGGGTATCAAGCGCCATAAGGCGTTGCTTTGCTTGGCCCTAGGCTCCTGCTTTCGCAGGAGCACCGGGCTGCTCCTCC
>NZ_JBWKVV010000003.1:0-142072 GCF_059421875.1 Sphingomonas sp. GW821-FHT02B09 | reverse complement strand
GGGCGATGCCGGCTTCCGCAGAGGTTTAGGACGGGTCCGAAGTGACGGGGGTGAAGTTTGAGCGCGAGCGACGGCCCTATGCGATCGCCCCGGTCACCATTGCCGGCGCAGCGCGCGGATCGCGTCGATGCTGTCGCGGCGGGCGCGGGCGGGATCGGGCGTCGCTGCCGGCGGGGACGCCGCCGTCGCGGCGGCGCCGGGGCGCGGCGCGGGCGGCTCGGCGGCGGCGATGCGTGGCGGCGCGACCGCCGCGGGCGGCGGCGGCTCGGCCGCCGGCGTCGGTGCCACGCTGTCGCGCACGGTCGCCGCCAGCGCCTCGGCGAGCAATGGCGTGCTCGGCGTCGTGCCCGGCGGGGAGGTCGGCAGCTCCGGCGACGGAACCGCCGCGAACGCCCGACGGTGGCGGCGGAACGGCTGGGACCGGGGCTGCGCCGCGGCAGCCGCGGCGGTGACGGTCGCCGACGCGGCCGGCGTCGGCGCGCCGGGCACCTCGATCACCCGGTGCGGCGGCGCCGCGGGCGTAATCGTCACCGATCGGCCGACGAACAGCCCGACCCCGGCGACCAGCGCGATGCCGAGCGACGCGGCGACCGTCGCCGAGGCGCGCCGCGACGTCTTGACCCGGTGCAGCGTCGGTACCGCGCCGGCCGGCTCCTCGGGCGGCGGCGGCGGCGCGGCGGCCGGCGCGTCGGGCAGGCCGAGGATCGAGGCGAGATTGGCGTCGAGCCGTTTGTCGTTGAAGCCGGGCGGGGACATCAGCCGTTCCGGACCATGGAATCGTCGTCGGACGTCGCGTCGTCCTCGGTCAGCATCAGTTCGGGCAGCAAGGTGGTGTGCAGCATCCAGCGCTCGCCGCCCTCGATGCCGATCGCGGTGAGCTGGTTGGTGCGATAGGCGCCGGTATCGATCCCGATCCGGTTGTTGCGCACCACCGGGCGATGTTCGGAAATGGTGTGGCCGTGGACGACGATCATGCCGTGCGACGCCTCGGATTCGAGGAAATCGTCGGTGATCCACAACAGATCCTCGGCACGCTGGCGGCGCAGCGCGACGCCGGGGCGGATGCCGGCATGGACGAACAAATAGTCGCCGTGGCGATGATAGAGGGGCAGGCGCGCCAGCCACTGGATCGCCTCCTCGCCGACGATCGCGGCGGCGTGGCGCAGCTTGTCCATCGTCGCCGGCCCGTCCAGCAGCGCCTCGTCGACGCCCCAGCTCAGCAACGTCTCGCGGCCGCCGAACTTCAGCCACTGGCGATAGGCGTAGAGGCTGCCGCGCAGCGCATCGACCATCATCTCCTCGTGATTGCCCTTCAGCACCATGAAGCGGTCGGTCGAGGCGGTGAGGTTCATGCAGCCCTTCACCATCTTGGCGGAATCGGGGCCGCGATCGACGATGTCGCCGAGCAGGATCAGCCGCGTCGGTGCCGCCAGCCGGCTCGCCTGGTCGCGCTCGATGATGTTCATCAGCCGCCGGAACAGATCGTAGCGGCCGTGCACGTCGCCGATCGCATAGACCCGCGTCACCGCATCGCCCAGCTCGGCATCGTTCAGCTCAGCGGGCATTGCGCTTCTGGAGGCCGAGCGACAGCGACAGCCCGGCCGAGGCCGCGGCGGCGCCGCGCGACAGGCCGGCGGTGGCGAAGCCGGTGAGCCGCAGCGGCGTGCCGCCGAGCCGGGTCGAGGCGCCGGCGAACAATTCGTGCGCATCCGCGACCAGCCGCGTCGCCGCGCGCGAATAATGGTAGGAGGCGAGCAGGAAGCTGTCGGTGCCGAGCGCATAGGAAGCGCCGGCCGAGGCCGCCGGCCCGTCGCGCAGGTCGTAGCGCGCGGTGTCGCCGAGGAAACGATAGCTGACCGAACCGAACGGGGTGAGCTTGCCGATCGGATAGGAGACGTCGACGCCGCCGGCATAATCGTTCTTGCCGCTCGACAGGCCGCTGCTGTCCGTCGCGGTGTTGATCTTGGCGCGGCCGGACAATTGCACCTCCAGCGGCGTATTGGCGGAGACGATCGTATAGGCGGCGCCCAGCGTCAGGTCGCCGAAGCCGTCGAAGGTCCGCTTGGTCGCGGCGGTGTCGGTCGCGACCAGGATCGGCGTCGAATCGATGCCGGTGAAGATCGTCGAGCGGCTGCGGATCCGCATCCACGGCAGCGAGGCGGAGAGCGTCCAGTCGCCCATGCGCAGCCGCGCGCCGAGTGCCGAACTCCAGATCGTCGTCTTGGACGCGGTGCCGAACTTGCCTTCGGCATAGATCGAGCCGAGCGAGACATCGGCACGCGCGTCCTCGTCGGTCAGCCGCTCCATCGCCTGTGGCACGCTGCTCGCCGAGACCGTCGCGGTGCCGCTCGACGGCGACACCGGGCCGCTGATGTCGTAACGGATCGCCTGCCGCGTGGCGTCGTCGCCGCGCGCGCGCTGATCCTGCGCCGCGGCCGGCACGGCCGTGACGATCGCGACGATGGCAGTGCCGATGGTCCCCACCCGGTGCGTCATATCTGTCTCCCTAGCGGAAGACCTACCACGAATCGAAGATGGTTAATCGAGAATTTGGCTTAATCTATCGTGTGATGCGGGCCATCTGCCCCGGGCGCCGGCCGGCTGGCGATCCACGCCGCGCAGGCGAGCAGCACCGCTGCGACCGCTATCGCGGGCAGCGCGCCGGGGCGGACGAGCGCGTAGAAGGAGACGAAGCCGATCGTGATCCCGACGCAGGCGGCGATCTTGGCGTGGCGCGGGATCGCGCGCTGCGTCCGCCACGCGCGCAGCGGCGGGCCGACGCGGGGATGATCGAGCAGCCATTGTTCCAGCCGCACCGACGAGCGCGCGAAACAGGGCAGGGCGAGGATCAGGAAGTCGGTGGTCGGCAGCAACGGCACGAACAGGCCGACGAAGCCGATGCCGACCAGCATCCAGCCGAGCGTCATCCACAAGGCCCGGCTGACCCGGCCGCGCGCGATCACGCCGGGCGCCAGCGGCGTGCCGTCAGCGGAGGGTATCGTCGGCATAGGCCTGCACCCGGGCAAAGGCGGCCTCGGCGCCGGCGATCACCCGGTCCTCCGCCGCGGTGTCGAGCGCGATGCCGTCGAGTGCGGCGGTGAAGATGCGCCAATAGGCCGCCGGCCCCTCGGGCGCCGGCGCGAGGTGGCGCGCACCGAAATCGTCGGACAGGCCGAGCCTGGCGGCATCCTTGCGCAGCAATGTCGCCCCCATCCGCGACCCTTCCGCGACGTAGAGCCAGCCGAGCGCGGTCGGCAGGTCGATCGCCGCGCCGGGCACGAACGCCGGGGCGGTGTCGGGCTGCGGCACCGCGGCGGCGAGATCGGCGAGGTCCTGCCGCAACAGCGGCAATTGCCGCCGCTCGCCGAGGCCGGGAAACAGCGTCTGCAGATCGGCGTCGGCGTAGAGCGCGTCGATGTCGCGGTGGAACAGGAACTGCATGCGGGCGAACCGCACATAGCCGTCGCGCGAGGCGAAGGAGGACGCGCCCGCCACGGTGGTGTCGAGCCGCTCGTGCGTATCGTGGGTCAGCGCCTTCAGCCGCTTCGCCCGGCTCGGCGGCGGCGCCGGCTGGGCGGGGGAGGCGGCGGTGGGGGCGAGCGTCATGGCGAAGTCTCCGGAACGGTAATAGGGGTGGCGTGGCGGACTGGAAGCCGGTCCGTTCGACATGGATGACGTCCCCGAGCGCATTTTGCCTACCTTGATGCAGCTATTGCGAAGCATTCTCATCCTATGCCGGGGCGATGAGGATTGCCAGCGAAATACCGCAAGTCGTTGTTCCGCTTGGCTCCTGATGGCTGCGTTAGCGAGAAGTTTGTGATGATTACGCGCAGCCGTTGGTCTCCGACACCGGCAGCTCGATCGTGCAATGCAGGCCATCGGGTCCGAGCGAGAAGTGCGTCTCGGCATCGAGCTGATAGGGCAGCGCGCGCTCGATCAGCTCGCGCCCCTGGCCGGTGCCGCGCGGTGCGTCGCCCTGCGGCATCACCACCTGCGATTCGCGCCACGCGATGCGCAACCGCGGCGACGCCCCGTCGGCGGCGGGGATCAGCGACCAGCGCACCGTCAGCCGCGCCTGCGGCTGGCCGAGCGCGCCATATTTGAGTGCGTTGGTCGCCAGTTCGTGCAACGCCATCGCCAGCATCTGCACCGCCGACGAGCGCAGCCGGATGCCCGCCGGTCCGTCGAGCACGATCCGCTCCGACACCCCGGCCATCGCCGACATCTCGCTGTGCACGAGCTCGTCGAAACTGACCCGATCGACGTCCTGCAAGCGCGACAGCAGCCCCTGCACGCGGGCGAGCGCCGCGAGCCGATCGACGAAGCGGTCGCGAAAGCCGGCCAGGTCGCTGCTCGACCGCACCGTCCGGTCGGCGATCGAGCGGACCAGGTTGATGAGGTTGCGGGTACGGTGCTGCAATTCGGCGACCAGCACCTCCAGCCGCTCGGAATTGGCGACGACCTCGGTCACGTCGACGCTGATCCCCCCGATCCGTTCGACCGCGCCGCCGTTGCGCAGCGCGAAGACGGTGTCGTGCACCCAGCGCGTCTCGCCGTCCCCCGGGCGGCGGATGCGGAACGTGCTGGTCCGATGCTCCCCCGCGCAGGCGCTGCGGATCGCCGCGACCGCGGGGATGCGATCCTCGGCGACGACCAGCTCCGCCCATTGCGCCACATCCACCGCGTCGGCGTCCAGCCCATAGAGGCGCGCGAACGCCGGATTGGCATATTCCAGCCGGAGACACCCTGCTTCCCGCACCCACAAAGCATTCGACGACGCATCCCCGAACTGGCGAAAGCGCGTCTCGCTCTCCTGCAACGCCCGCTCGATTTCCATCCGCGCGGTCAGGTCGACGGTGACGACCAGCAGATGGCCCGGCTGGCCGCGCACGTCCGCCATCGGCGTGACCGTGCTGTTCGCCCAGATCAGCGTGCCGTCGGGCCGGCGGTACCGCTTGTCGAGCACCGCTGGCTGGCGATCGGTCACCGCCTTGGCGAGCGCACGGACCGACGCCGGAAAGTCGTCGGCGAAGGTGACGTCGGCGACGGTGCTGCGCAGCAGGCCATCCTCGCTGCGCGCGAGGATCCGGCACAGCTCCTGGTTGACGCGCAGGAATCGCCCCTCGGCATCGATGACCGACAGGCCCACCGCGGCATCGGCGAAGATCGCCCCCAGCCGCGCCTCGCGTTCCGCGGCGCGCATCGCATCCTCGCGCCGGGCGGTGATGTCGCGCTGCAGCGACAGCCAGGCGGTGATCGCGCCGGCGTCGTCGCGCACCGGGTCGATCGTCCAGTCGACCAGATAGGCGCTGCCGTCCTTGCGGTAGTTGATGCCCTCGCCGTGAAACCCCTCGCCCGCGGCCAGCGCCGTGCGCATCCGCGCGAGCAGGTCCCGGTCGGTGCCGGGGCCCTGCAGCATGCGCGGCGTCGCGCCGACCAGCTCGTCGCGCGTATAGCCGGTCATCGCCTGCATCGCCGGATTGACGTAGCGGATGATCGGGCCGGGCGGGTCGATCGCCGGGCCGGTGATCACGACCGCATGGCGCGCGGCCTCGAGCATCGCCCATTCGCCGGGAAGCTGGCTGGCGGGAAACGGCAGGTCGTCGATTGTCCGCCTCCCTGTTCCGGCCCCGATCATCGCCTTATCGTCGCGCGACGCCCGAATCCAGATCGTTCGGGTGTGGCGCGGCGGTGCAGTCGACGCCGATCCGGTCAGGAAAAGGCTTGACGACGCGCCGTCGAAACCGCGTTTATTCGCCACGATGACTCTCAACCTTCTCCTGGTCGAGGACGATGCCGCCTATGCCGAGGCGCTTGCCGAGGAATTGCGCGCGATTGGCCACGCCACCGCGATCGCCAGCGACGGCCGGCAGGCGCTGACGGTCATGAACGAGGCGGCGTTCGATGCGGTGATCCTCGACCGGATGATGCCGCGGCTCGACGGCATGTCGGTGCTCCAGACCTTGCGGGCGGGGGGGATAACGTTGCCGGTCATCATGCTGACCGCGCTGTCCGGCTCGCACGACAAGGTCGAGGGGCTTGAGGCGGGTGCCGACGATTATGTCGTCAAGCCGGTCGCGGCGATGGAATTGCACGCGCGATTGACCGCGATCCTGCGCGGGCGTGGCTGGACGACGTCGAGCGCCGACACGTTGCAGGCCGGCGACATCGTCGTCAGCCCGACCAGCTTCCGCGCGTGGCGGGGCGGCAGGCCGATCGACCTCGCCAAGCTGGAGCTCAAGCTGCTCGTCGAACTGGTCCGCAACGCCGATGCGGTGCTGACCCGGGCGATGCTGATCGAGCGGGTGTGGGGCTATGACTTCATCCCCGACACCAATATCGTCGACGTCCACATCCGCCGGCTGCGCCGCAAGCTGACCGAGGGCGGCGGCGACGATCCGATCCAGACGCTGCGCGGCATCGGCTATATGATGCGCGGATGAAGCCCAGCCTGCGTGCGCTGACCATCGGCTTCCTGGCGGCGTTCCTCGTCGCGACGGCGGGCACCGGACTGGCGACCTATCGCCTGACCTTGGGGACGATCGACCGGCTGGTCGATCGGCGGATCGAGAACGTCAGCGCTTTGGTCGCTGCCGACGGCCGCCGCGCCACCGCACCGCGGCTGCTGGCGCGGATCGCCGCCCTCGCCCGGCGGCGCGATACCGGCGACATCGGTTTCCAGCTCACCGACACCGCCGGCCGGCGGCTCGGTGGCAACGTCACGCTGACGCGGCGGTTCGCGCCGGGCTATGCCGACGTGCGGCGGCGCGACCGTATCCAGGGGCTATCGGCGGGGCGGGCGTTCACCCGGCCGGTCGGCGACGGGCTGACGCTGACGACGATCGCCGAGACCGAGCCGTTCGACGGCTATCGCGGCGCACGGCGGTACATCTATCTGCTCGGCTATGCGCTGATCGTGGTCATCGTGCTGGGCGGGCTCGTCGCGTTCGGACGGACGATCGCGCGGCGCTTTGCGGAGACGCGGCGGACGGTGGAGGCGATTATCGCCGGCGACATGCAGCAGCGCATCGCGGTGACCGGATCCGTCGACGAATTCGACCGCCAGGCGCATGCCTTCAACCGCATGCTCGACCGGATCGCCGAGCTGATGGAGGGGCTGCGCAACGTCTCCAACGACGTCGCGCACGACCTGCGCACGCCGCTCGCCCGGTTGCGCAGCCGGCTGGCGACGACCGCGGCGCGGGCGGACGGCCGGACGCGCGACGAGGTCGAACAGGCGATCGGCGAATGCGATGCGATCCTCGGGATGGTCGGGGCGATGCTGCGGATCGCCGAAATCGAGAGCGGGCGGCGCACGGCGGGCTTCACCCGCGTCGATCTGGCCGCATTGGTCGCGGACATCGGCGAGGCGATGGCACCGGTCGCGGAGGACGGTGGCCGCGATCTGGTGGTCGCCGTGGGCGGGCCGGTGCCGATCACCGGGGACCCGCGGCTGATCGAACAGGCGCTGCTCAACGGTGTCGAGAATGCGCTGCGGCATACGCCGGCGGGAACGCGGATCACGCTCGGTACGGCGGTTTCGGGCGACCGTGCCACGGTCACGATCGACGACGACGGTCCGGGTATAGCGGCCGACCAGCGTGTGCTGGCATTGCGCCGCTTCGGGCGGCTGGAGGCGAGCCGTAATCGGCCGGGTCATGGCCTGGGATTGCCGCTAATTGCAGCGATCATGCGGCTGCACGGCGGCGACCTGCTGCTGGAGGATGGCGAACCCGGGCTGGTGCTCGGGCTCGCCTTTCCCTTGGGATCAGCCGATCAGAACTTGACCGACGCTTCGAGGCCGTAGGTGCGCGGCGCGTTGAAATTGCCGTAATCGCCCAACACGCCGTTGATGTTGCCCGTCGTTGCTCCCGGCGTCGTCGGCGCGGCGGGGAGGCTGTTGGACGGGTCGCGACGGAAGATGTACTGCTTGTCGAACAGGTTCCGCACCCAGGCCGAGATCGTCAGCTGGTTGGTGCCGAGGTTGATGTTCGACAAGGCGACGCGGCTGTTGACGATGAACGAGGCATCGTTGTGGGTCGCGAACTGGTCGAACGCCTGCGTCGACTGTGCGTAGTTGCCGTCGATGTGGAACTTCAGGTCCAGATCGTTGAGTGGGATCGTGTAATCGATCGCGCCATTCGCGGCGTTGCGCGGCGTGAAGACGATATAGAAGTTTTGATAGACGTTGGTCGACGTGATGAGCACCGGCGGAATCTTGGTATAGGTATAGGCATAGCCGGCGGTGAGCGTGAGGTGATCAACCGGCTGTACGGTCAGGTCCGCCTCGATGCCGCGGATCTTGGTGATGCCGGGGGCGTTGATCGTCACGAGATTGTTGAAATTGCCCGTCGCGGTCGGCTGGATCGAGCTGATGTCAACTTGGCTGTTCTTCCGATCCATGATATAGCCGGCGAGGTTGAGCCGCGCACGGTGTTCCCAAAAGTCGGACTTCATGCCGATTTCGTAGGACTTCACGTCCTCAGGGTTGAACGGCAAATAATTCGCCGTGCGCGAGCTGGCACCGCCGGCGCGATAGCCGGTGGCGTATTTGGCGTAGAGATGGACGCTGTCGCTCGCGTCGAAGGCCAAGGTCGCCATCGGGTTGAACCGCTTCCAGGTCCGGTCGAGCGGCTGATAGCCATTCCGCGTCGCCGCCGCAGTGTTGGTGTCGTAATTGATGTTGCGCGAGAAGTGCAGGACGCCCTGCTTCTCGTCGCGCGTGTAGCGCCCGCCGACGGTCAGGTGCACCGCGTCGGTCGCGTTCCACGTCACCTGGCCATAGCCGGCATAGCTCTTCGACCAGACTTCCGAGGCGCGATCGATCGAGCGGCAACCGGGCTGTGAGCCCGCCGGTGACGTCGTACCACCGACCGGCAGACCATTGACGACGGTAAAGCCGGTGGTGATCGTGGCGCAGGGATCGACGATACTGATCGTGCCGGTCGCCGCATTGTAGAAGTTCGAATTGGGCGTCGCGGCGTCGTCGCTGACGTGCTCGTTGAAATAATAGAGGCCGGCGACATAGTCGAGCTGCCCGACGGTGCCGACCGCCTGGAATTCCTGGCTGAACTGGTTCTGATGCAGGTCGGCAAGCGAATAGCGGCTGAACAAGGTGCCGTTCTGCAATTGGCCGTTGATGACGACGTTGCTTGAGTTGAGTACCGGTACGCGGTGCGCCCCGCCACTATTGTCCCATTGCGTCGAATCGACGCCGCGCCACGCGGTGATCGAGCGCAGCTCGATCTCGGGGGCGACGTTCCAGCGGATGTTCGAGGTGAAGCCGTGCGTCTTGTCGATGCTCGGCTGCTGCGGCACGCCGATATCGGCGACCTTCTGGCGGCTGGTGCCGTTGATGACGGTGCCGGGAATCAGCGACTTCACCGTGCCGGTCAATGAGGTGTAGTTCGTGCCGGGAAGCTTGCAGTTCGGCTGCGATGCTTGCGTGCCGGCGACGCAGCCATTGGGATTGTAGTTCAGCAACTGACTGTAGAACGGGCTGTTGGCATCATAGCCGTTGTCGTAGCTGAAGTCGGCGGTCATGCCCTCGACGGGCTTGATCCGCGCGGTCGCCTTGAAGCCGCGTCGGTCGAAATAGTTGAAGCCGGTCTGGCCGGCGAGCGGGTTCTTAGTCGTCGGCCCCTGATATTGGACGACGCCGTCGAGCTTCAGGCTGACGCCGTAGGTCTCGGGCAGGTCGAGACGCAGCGCGCCGTTATAGCCGCCGTAATTGGCGATGCCAGCCGTGGCGCTGCCGTCGAACTTGCCGCTCGGCCCTTTTGTGACGAGGCTGAGCGCGCCGCCCTCGGTGTTGCGGCCGAACAACGTCCCCTGCGGGCCCTTGAGCACTTCGATCCGCTCGATGTCGAACAAGGCGGCGTTGAGGCCGTGCTGGCGGCCAAGGTAGACGCCGTCGACATAGATGCCGACACCCTGTTCGCGTGCGGGCTGGTTGGCGTCGAGCGGCACGATGCCGCGGATACCGATCGTCAGCGCGCTCTGGCGCGCTTCGAAGGTGGCGACGCGCAGCGACGGCACGGCGCCGTCGGCGAGGTCGTAGAGGCTCTGGACGTGACGATCGACCAGCGAAGTCGCGGTCAGCACGTTCATCGAGATCGGCGTCTTCTGCAGGTTCGTCTCGCGCTTCGTCGCGGTCACGACGATGTCCTGCAACTGGCTGCCGCCGGTGTCGGGATCGGGATCGGCGACGACCGCCGGTGCGGCGGCGGTGTCGGCCTGGGCCTGTGCGAAGGCCGGGGTGGCACCGGCCAGCGCCAGCAGCGCCGCGCCAGTAAGCAGATACGCGCGGGCATGAGAAGAACCGGACAAAGAACGTCCCCCTGAAAGTGATTATGTGATGAGCCGCGCCACTAGCGGCGACGGAAGTATTCTCCGTGACTGTTCGGTGACGCCGATCGATGCGGCGATGTCATCCTGAGTTCATCTTGATGGCAGCGACGCTGCGTTTCGGTGCGCCACGACCCGCGGCCAGAGGCGGATGAAAACGGCAAATATATGCGAATGCTATGTGATTGTCCGAAAGCGATCTCGCTTTGCTACGCGCGGCCTGCCTAATCGCACTGCCTGGGGCGCGCCCCGCCGTCGATCATGACGGCCCGGCCGCGACCAAAAGGGTAACGTGATGATCGTCTATCGTTTATGGGGCGCCGCACTGCTGTGCGGCCTGCCGGCTTCCGCCCTCGCCCAATCCGCCGGAAGCGAGACCGCACCGCCGCCGGCGGTCACCGTCTCGGGTTCGGTCGGGCTGGTGTCCGACTATCGATTCCGCGGCGTGTCGCAGTCCGACAAGGACATGGCGGTGCAGGGCGGGCTGACCGTCGCGCATGAGAGCGGGCTGTATGTCGGCACCTGGGCGTCCAATCTCGCGGGCTGGGGCACGTTCGGCGGCGCCAATATGGAGCTGGACCTGATCGGCGGCTACAAGCGCGCGCTCGCGCCCAATGGGACGCTCGACGTCGGGCTGACCTGGTACATGTACCCCGGCGGCGCCGACAAGACCGACTTCGCCGAACCCTATGCGAAGCTGACCGGCACCGCCGGCCCGGCGACGCTCACCGCCAGCGTCGCCTACGCGCCCAGGCAGCAGGCGCTGGGCCGCTGGTATCGCACCGGCGCCGAGGCGGCGGCGGGCGTCTATACCGATCGCGGCGACAAGAAGGACAATCTCTACCTCGCCGGCGACGGCGCGCTGGCGATCGCCGGCACGCCGCTGACCGCGCGCGCGCATGTCGGCCATAGCTGGGGCAATGACGGGCTCGGCCCCAACGCGACCAGCGTCACCCCGACCGGCGAATATTGGGACTGGTCGCTCGGCGCCGACGCGCATTGGCGCAGCCTGACGCTCGGCCTGAGCTACGTCGACACCGACATCGGTAACCGCGACGCCGCCTATCTGCAGCCGAGCTTCAGCCGCGGTCAGGACGGCCGCGGCAGCATCGCCGACGGCGCCATCGTCGTCGGCCTCACCGCCGCTTTCTGAGGACACCGCCATGCACGATTTGCTGTGGATCGCGATCCTGATCGGGCTGGTGGCGGCGACGCTCGCCTACGCCCGGCTCTGCGACAACGCCTGACCGGAGACGCACGCCATGACGCTCGACCTGTGGCTGGCGGCGCTGACCGCGCTCGGCCTGCTCCTCTATCTCGTGGCGGTGCTGATCCGTCCCGAACGCTTCTAGAAAGGAGCGCATTCCCATGACCTTGCAGGGATGGATCCTGATCCTCGGCTTCGTCGGCATCCTGCTGGCGCTGACCAAGCCCGTCGGTATGTGGCTGTTCGCGCTGTACGAGGGGCGGCGCACGCCGCTCCACGCGCTGCTCGGCCCGGTCGAGACCGGCTTCTACAGGCTCGCCGGCGTCGACCCGACCGCCGAACAGGGCTGGCGCCGCTACGCCGTCCATATGCTGATCTTCAACGTCGCGCTGATGGTCTTCACTTATGCCGTGCTGCGGCTGCAGGGCGTGCTGCCCGGCAATCCGCAAGGGCTCGCCGGCCTGTCGCCCGACCTCGCGTTCAACACCGCGGTCAGCTTCACCACCAACACCAACTGGCAGAGCTATGGCGGCGAATCGACGATGTCGAACCTCAGCCAGATGCTCGGGCTGACGATCCACAATTTCCTGTCGGCGGCGACCGGCATCGCGCTCGCCTTCGCGCTGTTCCGCGGCTTCGCGCGGCGCGAGGCGAAGGCGATCGGCAATTTCTGGGCCGATTGCACGCGCGTCACGCTCTACCTGCTGCTGCCGCTGTGCGTCGTCTACACTGTGTTCCTGATCGCCAGCGGCGTGCCGCAGGCGTTCGCCGGCGTCGTCGACGTCACCACGCTGGAGGGCGCGAAACAGTCGCTGCTGCTCGGCCCGGTCGCCAGCCAGGAGGCGATCAAGATGCTCGGCACCAACGGCGGCGGCTTCTATAACGCCAACAGCGCGCATCCCTTCGAGAATCCGACCGCGCTGACCAACATGGTGCAGATGCTGTCGATCTTCCTGATCGGCTTCGGCCTTACCTGGACGTTCGGCAAGGCGGTCGGCAACACGCGGCAAGGCTGGGCGATCCTGTCGGCGATGGTGATCCTGTTCCTCGCCGGCGTCACCGTCACCTATTGGCAGGAAGCCGCGGGCAACCCCGTGCTCCATCACCTCGGCGTCGGCGGCGGCAATATGGAGGGCAAGGAGGTGCGCTTCGGCATCGCCGCCTCGTCGCTGTTCGCGGTGGTCACCACCGCCGCCTCCTGCGGCGCGGTCGACGCGATGCACGACAGCTTCACCGCACTCGGCGGGCTGGTGCCGCTGTTCAACATGCAATTGGGCGAGGTCGTGATCGGCGGCGTCGGCGCCGGCATCTACGGCTTCCTGCTGTTCGCGATCCTCGCGGTGTTCGTCGCCGGGCTGATGGTCGGGCGCACCCCCGAATATGTTGGCAAGAAGATCGAGAGCCGCGAGGTCAAGCTCGCGGTGCTGGCGATCGCGGTGCTGCCGCTGATGATCCTCGGCCTCACCGCCTTGTCGTCGGTGCTGGCGCAGGGGCTGGCCGGGCCGCTCAACAAGGGGCCGCACGGCTTCAGCGAGATCCTCTACGCCTTCACCAGCGCGGTCGGCAACAATGGCTCCGCCTTCGCCGGGCTGACCGCGAACACGCCCTATTACAACGGGCTGCTCGGGCTGGCGATGTGGGTGGGGCGGTTCTTCATCATCGTGCCGATGCTCGCCATCGCCGGCAGCCTCGCCGCCAAGAAGCACACGCCGGAAAGCGCCGGCTCGTTCCCGACTACCGGCGGCCTGTGGGTCGGCCTGCTCGTCGGCATCGTGCTGATCCTCGGCGGGCTCACCTTCCTGCCGGGCCTCGCGCTCGGTCCCATCGCGGATCATCTCGCCATGATCCACGGTCAACTCTCTTAGAAGGCGCCGCACATGGCACGCGCACACAGCAAATCCCTGTTCACCGCCGACCTGATCCTGCCGGCGATCGGCGATGCGTTCCGCAAGCTCGACCCGCGTCAGCTCGTCCGCAACCCGGTGATGTTCGTCACCGCCGTCGTCGCGCTGCTGCTCACCGCATTGCTCGCGGTCGGCAGCGACGGGCTGACCATCGGCTTCAAGCTGCAACTTGTCGTCTGGCTGTGGCTGACGGTGCTGTTCGGCACCTTCGCCGAGGCGCTGGCGGAAGGCCGCGGCAAGGCGCAGGCGGCCAGCCTGCGCGACGCCAAGGCCGAATTGCGCGCCAAGCTGCTAATCGGCGTCGCCGACGCCTGGGAGCTGGTGCCCGCCAGCCGGCTGTCGATCGGCGACGTGGTGCTGGTCGAGACCGGCGACCTGATCCCTAGCGACGGCGAGGTGATCGCCGGCGTCGCCTCGGTCAACGAGGCGGCGATCACCGGCGAGAGCGCGCCCGTGATCCGCGAGGCGGGTGGCGACCGTTCCGCGGTGACCGCGGGCACGCGCGTCATCTCCGACAGCATCCGGGTCCGGGTGACGGTCAATCCGGGACAGGGGTTCCTCGACCGGATGATCGCGCTCGTCGAGGGCGCCGAGCGGCAGAAGACGCCGAACGAGATCGCGCTGACCATCCTGCTCGTCGGGCTGACGATCATCTTCCTGATCGCCGTCGGCACGGTGCCGGGCTTCGCCGCCTATGCCGGCGGGTCGATCCCGGTGTCGATCCTCGCCGCGCTGCTGATCACGCTGATCCCGACGACGATCGCGGCGCTGCTGTCGGCGATCGGCATCGCCGGCATGGACCGGCTGGTGCGCTTCAACGTGCTCGCCAAGTCGGGCCGCGCGGTGGAGGCGGCGGGCGACGTCGACGTGCTGCTGCTCGACAAGACCGGCACGATCACGATCGGCGACCGTCAGGCGAGCGAGTTCCGCGCGGTCGCCGGGGTGAGCCCGAGCGAGCTCGCCGAGGCGGCGCTGCTCGCCAGCCTCGCCGACGAGACGCCGGAGGGCCGCTCGATCGTCACGCTGGCGCGCGAGCGCTTCGGGGTCGCCACCGCGCGGCTGCCCGACGATGCCGAGGTGATCCCGTTCACCGCGCAGACGCGCATCTCGGGCGTGCAGATCGGCGCGACCCTGATCCAGAAGGGTGCGGTCGATTCGATCCTGCGCGCCAATGCGGGCGCGGGCGAAACCGCGGCGGCGACCGAGCTGCGCCGCGCCACCGACGAGATCGCCCGCGCCGGCGGCACCCCGCTCGCGGTGGCGATGGACGGGCGGCTGCTCGGCGCGATCTTCCTCAAGGACGTGGTCAAGGCGGGCATCCGCGAACGCTTCGGCGAGCTGCGCACGATGGGCATCCGCACGGTGATGATCACCGGCGACAATCCGCTCACCGCCGCGGCGATCGCCGCAGAGGCGGGGGTGGACGACTTCCTCGCGCAGGCGACGCCCGAGGACAAGCTGGCGCTGATCCGCAAGGAACAGCAGGGCGGCAAGCTGGTGGCGATGTGCGGCGACGGCACCAACGACGCGCCTGCATTGGCGCAGGCCGATGTCGGCGTCGCGATGAACACCGGCACGCAGGCGGCGCGCGAGGCGGGCAATATGGTCGATCTCGACAGCGACCCGACCAAGCTGATCGAGGTGGTGGGGCTCGGCAAGCAGTTGCTGATGACGCGCGGCGCGCTGACCACCTTCTCGGTCGCCAACGACGTCGCCAAATATTTCGCGATCATCCCGGCGATGTTCGTCGCGCTCTACCCCGGGCTCGGCGTGCTCAACGTGATGGGGCTGGCGACGCCGCAATCGGCGATCCTCAGCGCGATCATCTTCAACGCGCTGATCATCCCGCTGCTCGTCCCGCTGGCGTTGAAGGGCGTGGCGTACAAGCCGATGGCGGCGGGGCCGCTGCTCGCGCGCAACCTCGCGGTCTACGGGCTCGGCGGGCTGCTCGCCCCCTTCGCGGGGATCAAGCTGATCGACCTCGCCGTGGGCGGCCTGGGACTGGCTTAACACGCAACATCTGCCCCTCCCGCGGGCGGGAGGGGCGAAAGGACCGACGATGACTTCCGATTTCACTTCCGCGCTCCGTCCCGCGCTCGTGCTGACGATCCTGTTCGCAGCCTTGCTCGGGATCGGCTATCCCCTTGCGATGACCGGTATCGGACAGACGCTTTTTCCCGCTCAGGCCAATGGCAGCCTCGTCACCGCCGGCGGCAGGGTGATCGGCTCGACCGTGGTCGGGCAGGCGTTCGTCAGCGACCGCTATTTCCAGACGCGGCCGTCGGCCGCCGGCAAGGGCTATGACGGGCTCGCCTCGTCGGGCTCGAACCTCGGCCCCGCCAGCAAGGCGCTGGTCGATCGCGTCACCCCCGACGTGGCGAAGCGCCGCGGCGAAGGCGTGACCGGGCCGCTGCCCGCCGATCTGGTTACTGCCAGCGGCTCGGGTCTCGACCCCGATCTGTCGCCCGCCGCGGCGCTGGCGCAGGCCCCTCGCGTCGCCCGGGTCCGTGACCTGCCGGTCGCGACGGTGCGTGCACTGGTCGAGCGCCAGGTGGAGGATTCGCCGTTCGGCGATCCGCACGTCAACGTGCTCGCGCTCAACCGGGCGCTCGACGCAGGCCGTTGAGCGACGCCGCCGCCCGCCCCGATCCCGACGCCCTGCTGCGCCACGCCGCGCAGGAGGGGCGCGGGCGGCTGAAGATCTTCCTCGGCGCCGCACCCGGCGTCGGCAAGACCTACGAGATGCTGTCCGAGGGCGCGGCGCGGGCGCGCGAGGGCGTCGACGTCGTCATCGGCGTGGTCGAGACGCACGGCCGCAGCGAGACCGAGGCGCTGACCCGCGGCTATACGATCGTGCCGCGGCGGATCGTGACGCACGAGGGCCATGGCCTCGCCGAGATGGATATCGACGCGATCCTGGCGCGGATGCCGCGGTTGGTGCTGGTCGACGAACTCGCGCACAGCAATGCGCCGGGCAGCCGCCACGCCAAACGCTATCAGGACGTCGAGGAGCTGCTCGCGGCGGGGATCGACGTCTATTCGACGGTCAACATCCAGCACGTCGAGAGCCTCAACGACGTCGTTGCCGGCTTCACCCGCGTGCGGGTGCGCGAGACGGTGCCCGACCGCATCCTCGAACTGGCCGAGATCGAGGTCGTCGATATTCCGCCCGACGAGCTGATCGAGCGGCTGAAGGCGGGCAAGGTCTATCTGCCGCAGGAGGCAACGCGGGCGCTCGCGCATTTCTTCTCCAAGACCAATCTGTCGGCGTTGCGTGAGCTGGCGCTGCGCCGCGCCGCACAGGCGGTCGATGCGCAGATGCTCGACCATGTCCGCGCGCTCGGCGTCGGCGGCACCTGGGCGGGCGGCGAGCGCGTCGTCGTCGCGGTCAGCGAGGCGGCGGGAGTCGAAACGCTGGTCCGCGCCGCCAAGCGGCTCGCCGACGCGTTGCACGCGCCGTGGACCGCGGTGTTCGTCGAGACGCCGCGCACGCAAGCGTTCGCCGCGGCGGAGCACCGCCAGGTCGCCAAGGTGATGACGCTCGCGACGCAACTCGGCGGCGCGGCGGCGGCGGTGCCGGCGCAGACCGTGCTCGCCGGGCTCAAGGCCTATGTCGGCGAGGCGCGCGCGACGCAGCTCATCGTCGGCAAGTCGACGCGCTCGCGCTGGTTCGAGCTGCGCCACGGCTCGATCGTCGACCGGCTGGTGCGCGAGGCGCCCGACATCGCGATCCACGTGCTGCCGATGCCCGCCGCGGCGCGTGGCCGCCGGGCGGCGCCGGTCGATCGCTGGGGCAGCCGCGGCGGCTATGTCTGGACCGGCGCGATGGTCGCGGCGGTGACCGGCGTCGCCAGCGCGCTGTTCCACATCCTCGACCTCGGCAACGTCGCCTTGCTCTATCTGCTGCCGGTGATGATGGCGGCGAGCCTGTTCGGCCTGTGGACCGGGCTGTTCGCCGGGCTCGCGTCGAGCATCGCCTATAATTTCTTCTTCCTGCCGCCGACCGGCACGCTGACGATCAGTAATCCCGAAAACGTCGTGTCGGTGCTGGTGCTGCTCGGCATCGCGATCGCGACCAGCCATCTGACGGCGCGGGTGCGCGCGCAGGCGGACATCGCCGCGGCGAGCGCGCGGACCAATGCGGCGCTCGCCGGCTTCCTGCGCCAGCTCACCCGGCTGAACGATCCCGTCGCGGTGGCGCAGGCGATCTGCGACGAGGTCGGGCAATTGTTCGGATTGCGCACGGTGATGCTCGTCGCCGAGGGGGCTGGGCTGGCGGTGCAGGCGGCGAACGGCAGCGACTATCGGCTCGAGACGATGGAGATGGCGGCGGCGCAATGGGCCTATGACGGCGGCGCGCCCGCCGGGCGCGGCTCGGCGACGCTCGCCGCCTCGCAATGGTTCTTCCAGCCGCTGGTAACCGGCGAGCGGACGCTCGGCGTGCTCGGCCTCGCCAACGAGGCGGGCGGCGATCCGCTGCGCCCCGACCAGATCCCGCTGTTCCTGAACCTGATCGAACAGGCGACTTTGGCGCTCGAACGGCTGCGGCTGGAGATCGAGACGCGCGACCTCGGCGCGATGCGCGAGCGCGAGCGGTTGCGCACCGCGCTGCTGTCGTCGGTCAGCCACGATCTGCGCACGCCGCTGACCGCGGTGATCGCGGCGGCGGCGCAGCTGCACCATGGCGCCACCCCGGATCTGATCGCGACGATCGAGGGCGAGGCGGCGCGGCTGCATCGCTTCGTCGCCAACCTGCTCGACATGGCGCGGGTCGAGGCGGGGGCGCTGACGCTGCGCATGGAGGCGGTCGATCTCGCCGATGCGGTCGCCGGCGCGGCGCATGACGCCCGCCGTGCGCTGGACGGACATGCGGTGCAGCTCGACGTGCCGCCCGACCTGCCGCTGGTCCGCGCCGACCAGCAATTGCTCCACCATTGCCTGCTCAACCTGCTCGACAATGCCGGCCGCTATGCCGATCCCGGCACGCCGATCCGCGTCGAGGCGCGCCATCGCTACGGCGTCATCCTGCTGTCGGTCGAGGACGAGGGGCCGGGCCTGCCGCCGGGGCGCGAGGCGGAGGTGTTCGACACCTTCCGCCGCTTCGCCGGTTCGGATCGCGCGATCGGCGGCACCGGCCTGGGGCTGGCGATCGTCAAGGCGTTCGCCGCGGCGATGGGTATCGGCGTCGAGGCCGCGAACCGGCAGGACCGGCCGGGCGCGCGCTTCAGCCTGTCCTTTCCGGCGGCATTGATCGTGCGCGACATGGTGGAGGAAGGCGACTGATGGCGGCCAAGATCTTGGTGGTGGACGACGAACAGCCGATCCGCCGGCTGATGCGCAACACGCTCGAACGCGCCGGCTATGCGGTGGTCGAGGCGATCAACGGCCGCGAGGCGCTGGCCGCCGTCGCCGCCGAGGTTCCCGACGCGGTGCTGCTCGACCTCGGCCTGCCCGATCGCGACGGGCTCGAACTGGTGCCGCTGATCCGCAAGGCGGGCGACGCGGTGATCCTCGTCGTCTCGGCGCGCGACGCGACCGATCAGAAGGTCGCGGCGCTCGATCTCGGCGCCGAGGATTATGTCACCAAGCCGTTCGACGGCGAGGAATTGCTCGCCCGGCTGCGCGCGGCGCTGCGCCACCGCGGCATCGATGCCGCGGCGACGAGCGTGATCCGCCGCGACGGGCTGGAGATCGACCTCGACCAGCGCCTCGTCCGGCGCGGCGGCGAGGCGTTCCACCTGACGCGCAAGGAACATGACGTGCTCGCGGTGCTTGCCCGCCACCCCGGGCGGGTGGTGACGCACCAGCGAATCCTTGCGGCGGCTTGGGGCGGCGACGACGATCCGCGGGTGGAATATCTGCGCATCGTCGTGCGCAACCTGCGCCTGAAGCTGGAAGAGCCGAACGCGACCGGGAGCGTGATCGCCAACGAACTGGGCGTGGGATATCGGTTGCTGGTGGGGTGAAAGAGGGGGGCGACCGTTCGCCCTGCGCTCGTCGAAGGGCAGGTGGGTCTCACCGTGCTTCGACAGGCTCAGCACGAACGGGTCAGGGGCGGATCAGTCCCTCCCCGGAAACGCCTGTAACGGCAGCACCATCCCGGCGGCGACGAAATAGACCTCGCGCATCGCAGCGGCGACCTGCTGGTTGAGCCGGCCGGCGGCGTCGCGGAAGGCGCGGCCGAGCGGATGGTCGGGGACGATGCCGAGCCCGACCTCGTTGCTGACGACGAACAGCGGCAGCGGGGTCGCGGCGAGCGCGGCGAGCAGGGCGTCCGACCGCGCCGCGACGTCGTGCTCGCCGAGCATCACGTTGGTCAGCCAGAGCGTCAGGCAGTCGATCAGGATCGCGCCATCCTCGATTGCGGCAACCGCTTCGGGCAGCGCGAGCGGGCATTCGACGGTCGTCCAGCGCGTGTCGCGGTCGGCGCGGTGGCGGGCGATCCGGTCGGTCATCTCGCCGTCCCACGCCTCGGCCGTGGCGAGATAGTGGAGCGGGCCGGCGCAGCGCTCGGCGGCGGCCTGCGCCAGCCGGCTTTTGCCCGAGCGGGCACCGCCCAGGAACAGCGTCTTGGCTGCGATCATCTTGCCTTCGTCTCCGCGGGGTTCTAGGGGCGCCGATGCGACAGGTTCCCAGAGATGGGATGAAAAGGGAACCCGGAAGCGAGCCTTGCAGCTCGTCAGCCGGGGCTGCCCCCGCAACTGTGACCGGCGAGCCCTGCTCCCCGCGCGCCACTGGATCATCCCGATCCGGGAAGGCCGGGCAGGGCGACGACCCGCGAGCCAGGAGACCTGCCCGTCGCGGTTGTCCTTCGTCCGGACGGGGTGTGCCGGCGCGATCGAGGGTTTCCTCGCGAGACGACGATGTTGGGGGCGTTGCGCGGCGGACAGACCGGTTCCGGCGAAATCGCGGTGCGTGCTCCCGTTGTTGCAACGAGGGGGAAACCATCGTGAAGAACTACGCCTGTCTCATCCTGCTGCCGTGCATCGCGGCCGCGACACCTGCCTTCGCCCAGACCGCGCAATCGACCAGCGGCCTCGAGCAGGTCGCCGACGCCGGCAGCGACATCCTCGTCACCGCCAATCGCGAGGCGCGACCCGCGTCCACCGTCGGCCAGGCGGTGACCGTCCTCGACACCGCGACGATCACCCAGCGGCAGGCGGTGGTCGTCGCCGATCTGCTGCGCCAGACGCCGGGCGTCAGCGTGACGCGCAACGGCGGCGTCGGCACCGCGACCTCGGTCAACATCCGCGGCGCGGAGAGCGACCAGACCGTCGCGCTGATCGACGGGATCAAGCTCAACGATCCCTCGTCGCCGGGCGGCGGCTTCGACTTCGGCGGGCTGCTGATCGGCAATATCGCGCGGATCGAGGTGCTGCGCGGCGCGCAATCGGTGCTGTGGGGCAGTCAGGCGATCGGCGGCGTCGTCAACCTCATCACCCGCCAGCCGACCGAGCAGGTCGCGGTCAACGCGCGCGTCGAGGGCGGCTGGCACGAAACCGGGCAGGGCTTCGCCAACGTCTCTGGCAAGATGGGGCCGGTGTCGGCGAGCCTGGGCGGCGGTTATTACACCACCGAGGGCATCTCGGCCTATGCGCCCGGCACGGAGCGCGACGGCTATCGCAATTATGCGGCCAACGGCAGCCTCGGCATCGCGTTGGCGCCGACCGTCTCGGTCGATGTGCGCGGTTTCTATTCCAACGGCCGCACCGATATCGACGGCTTCCCGCCGCCCACCTTCGCCTTTGGCGATACGCGCGAATATGGCACGAGCGAGCAATGGACGGGCTATGCCGGACTCAATGCGGCGCTGTTCGACGGCCGGTTCCGCAACCGCTTCGGCTATGCGCATACCGATACCGACCGGCACAATTACGATCCCGACGGCACGCCGACCGAGACCTTCGCCGGCAAGGGGCGCAACGACCGGATCGAATATCAGGGCGTCGCCGATCTTGGTTCGGCGGTGTTCGCCACCTTCGGCGCGGAGCGCGAGGTGTCGCGCTTCACCACGGCGAGCTACGGCGGACCGGTGACCCGGGGGCGGGCGCGGATCTTCAGCGTCTACGGCCAGCTCGCGGTGACGCCGGTCGCCGGGCTGACCGCGACCGGCGGCGTGCGCCACGACGACCACAGTATCTTCGGCGGAGCGACGACCGTCTCGGCCAGCGGCGTCTATTCGCCCAACGATGGCGCGACCACGTTCCGTGCAAGCTATTCCGAGGGGTTCAAGGCGCCGACCCTGTATCAGTTGCAGAGCGAATATGGGAATGCGCGGCTCAACCCCGAACGCTCGCGCGGCTGGGATGCGGGCGTGGCGCAGAAGGCGCTCGACGGCGCGGTCGAGGCGAGCGCGACCTATTTCCGCCGCACCTCGTTCGACCTCATCAACTTCGTGTCCTGCGACACGTCCGTGGGGATTTGCGCCGACCGGCCGTTCGGCACCTATGACAATGTCGCGCGGGCAAGGGCGCAGGGCGTGGAATTCGCGCTGACGCTGCGCCCGGTCGAGGCGCTGACGGTCAGCGCCGCCTATACCTATCTCGATGCCAAGAACCGTTCGACCGGCACCGCCAATGCCGGCCGCGACCTGGCACGACGGCCGGATAACAGCGTGTCGGTCAACGCCGACTATCGCTGGCCGTTCGGGCTGACCACCGGCGCGACCGTCACCGCGGTGGGGGACAGTTTCAACAACGCATCCAACTCGCAACGGCTCGACGGCTATGTCGTCACCGACCTGCGCGCGTCCTTCCCGATCGTCGATCATGTCGAGGTCTATGGCCGGATCGAGAATGCGTTCGACCAGCGTTATCAGACGATCCTGCAATACGGTCAGCCGGGGCGCGGCGCCTTCGGCGGCGTCCGCCTGACCTATTGATGATCGACCCGCGCGCCCCTGTCCCGCATCCCTGGGCCACCTTCTGCGCCCATGGCGGGCGGGTGGCGGCAGCGTGCGCGGCGTTCGGCGGCGCGGACTGGATCGACCTGTCGACCGGCATTGCGCCATGGTCGTGGCCGGTCGACACGCTGGCGGGGCTCGATCGCCTGCCCGAGCCGGCGGAGATCGCGGCGCTGGAGGCGGCGGCGGCGCGGGCGTTCAGCGTTGCCGACCCCGCGCAGGTCGTCGCTGTGCCGGGGACCGATCTGGCGATGCGGCTGCTCGCGCCCCTGATCGGCGCGCGCGCGCCGGCGGTGCGGCATCCCGGCTATGCCGGGCATCGCGCGGCATGGCCGGAGGCGGAACTGGTGGCGGAGGGGCCGGGCGACCACGACCTGTTCGTGCTGGCGAGCCCGGCCAATCCCGACGGGCGCGTCGCCGACCCGGTGGATTTGCTGGCTGCGCCGATGACGTTGGTGCTCGACGAGGCCTATGCTGATCCCGCGGCTGGTCTGTGCCCGCACGCGTCGGACCGGCTGATCGTGTTGCGCTCGTTCGGCAAATTCTACGGCCTGCCCGGCTTGCGGCTCGGCTTCGTGGTGGCGGGCGCGCGAATCGCCGGCGGGCTGCGTGCGATGCTCGGCGACTGGCCGGTGTCGTCGCCGGCGGTCGCGATCGGCACCGCCGCCTATCGCGATATCGCGTGGCGGCGTGCGCAGGCGAGCCGCATCGTCGAGACGGGCGCGCTGCTCGACACGGTGCTGCACGAGGCCGGGCTGGCGCTGGCCGGCAGCGCGCCCTTGTTCCGGCTGGTCGCCTGCAACGATGCCGCGCGGCTGTTCGGGACGCTCGCGCATCATGCTATCCTGACCCGCCCCTTCGCCGACCGGACCGACCGGTTGCGCATCGGCCTGCCGCGCGGCGCGGCGGCGCTCACCCGCCTCGCCGCGGCCCTCGAGGAGTATCGCTGATGACCGACGACTATGCCCGCCACAACGCCCGCATGGCGAAGGTCGCCGCGGCGCGCGAGAAGATGCAGGCGCGCCGCACGCTCGAACGCGGGCTGCTGATCGTCCACACCGGCAACGGCAAGGGCAAGTCTTCCTCTGCTTTCGGGATGGCGATCCGCAGCATCGGCTGGGGGCTGAAGGTCGCGATCCTCCAGTACGTCAAAGGTAAATGGGAGACGGGCGAGCGCAATTTTTTCGAGGCGCACCCCGATCTCGCCACCTTCGAGGTGATGGGCGAGGGCTTCACCTGGGACACGCAGGATCGCGCGCGCGACATCGCCGCGGCGCAGGCGGCATGGGAGCGGTCGAAGGCGATGATCCTCGATCCCGAGATCGATTTCGTCATTCTCGACGAGCTCAACATCGTGCTGCGCGACGGGACGCTGCCGATCGACGATATCGTGGCGTTCCTGAAGGAGCGGCCGTTGACCAAGCATATCTGCATCACCGGCCGCCACGCCAAGCCCGAATTGCTGGCGATCGCCGATCTGGTCACCGAGTTCGGCGAGGTGAAGCATCCGTACAATGCCGGGTTCAAGGCGCAGAAGGGCGTCGAATATTGATCCGGCCGCTCGCCGTCGCGCTCGCCGCACTGCCGCTGGTGTCGGCGGCCCCGCCGCCGCGGTCGCCGCGGATCGTATCGATCAATCCGTGTATCGACGCGGTGCTGATGCACGTCGCCGACCCCGCGCAGATCGCCGGGATCAGCCATTATTCGCAGGACCCGCGTGCGACCTCGATCCCGCTGGCGCAGGCGATGCGCTTCGCCGCGACCTCGGGGACGGCGGAGGAGGTGGTGGCGCTGGCGCCCGACATGGTGCTGACCGGCCCGCACGTCGCGCCCGCGACGATCGCGGCGCTGACCCGGATGAAGATCCGCATCGTCCAATATCCAGTGCCGGACACGGTCGCGGAAAGCGAGGAGCAGGTGCGCGATATCGCGCGCGTCGTCGGCCATCCGCAGCGCGGCACGGCGTTGGCGGCGCGGATCGCGGCGGCGGCGCGGCCGGCGGCGGTGACGCCGGTGCCGGCGCTGATCTGGCAGTCGGGCGGGCTGGTGCCGGGCAGCGGCACATTGTCCGCCGACTTGCTGCGCCGCGCCGGGTTTCGCGACATGAGCGCGACCTACGGCCTCAAGAAATGGGACGTGCTGCCGCTCGAATATCTCGTTGCGCGGCCGCCGCGCGTGCTGCTGTCGACCGCCGCGGCCGACGTCGGCGAGGACCGGATGACGTCGCATCCGGCGGTGCGGCGGCTGGCGGGGCGGATCACCGTCGCGCCCTATCCGACGCGGCTGATGAATTGCGGCGGGCCGACGATCATCGCGGCGATGGCGCGGCTGCGGCAGGTGCGCGGGGGATTCGGGGCATGACGCGGCTCAATATCGGACTGCTGGTCGCGCTGTTTGCCGTCGCGGCGCTGTCGGTCGCGGCGGGCAAGGTGTGGGTGCCGTGGGACGCGTGGACCGCCGCCGATCCGCGCTCGATCATCATCGTCGAGCTGCGCCTGCCGCGCACCGTGCTGGCGCTGGTCGTTGGCGCGGCGCTCGGCCTGTCGGGGGCGGTGATGCAGGGCTATCTGCGCAATCCGCTCGCCGATCCGGGGCTGTTCGGCGTGTCGACCGGCGCGGCGTTCGGCGCGGTGCTGGCGCTCTATTTCGGCTATGCTGCGCAGATGTGGCTGTTGCCGGGCTTCGCGCTGGTCGGCGCGGGGGTGACGATGGCGTTGCTCGCGCTGATCGCCGGCCGCTCCGGGAGCCTGATCCTGTTCACGCTGGCGGGGATGATCCTGACCAGCATCTTCGGGTCGCTGACAAGCCTCGCGATCAGCCTCGCGCCGACGCCGTTCGTCTCGTCGCAGATCGTGACGTGGCTGCTCGGCGCGCTGACCGATCGGAGCTGGGACGACGTCAAGGTCGCTGCGCCGCTGGTCGCGGTCGGTGCGGCATTGCTGTTCACCACCGGCCGCTCGCTCGATGCGCTCACATTGGGCGAACAGGCGGCACGGTCGATGGGGGTCGATCCGGCGCGGCTGCAAGCGCTGGTGATCGCCGGAGTGGCGCTGACCGTCGGCGCCTCGGTGGCGACGGCGGGACAGATCGGCTTCGTCGGGCTGATCGTGCCGCATATGGTGCGGCCGTTCGCCGGACACCGGCCGTCGGCGATCCTGCTGCCCTCGGCGCTGGGCGGCGCGCTGCTGCTGACGCTGGCCGACGCGCTGGTGCGGATCGTGCCGACGGTCAGCGAGCTGCGGCTCGGCATCGCGATGTCGATGCTGGGCGGGCCGTTCTTCCTCTATCTGCTGATCGCGATGCGCCGGAGGCTCGCATGACCGGACTCGCGGCCGAGGGGATCGGCCTGACGCTCGGTGGCAACCGGGTGCTCGACGACGTCAGCTTCGCATTCCGGCGCGGGCGGGTGACCGCGCTGCTCGGCGCGAATGGTGCGGGCAAGAGCACGTTGCTTAGCTGTCTCGCCGCGCTGCGCCGGCCGGACCAGGGCGCGGCGACGCTCGACGGGGTCGACGTGCAGGCGCTCGACCGGCGGGCGCGGGCGCGCGCGATCGGTCTGCTGCCGCAGGCGGCGGACGTGCATTGGGATATCGACGTCGCGACGCTCGTCGGGCTCGGGCGGCTGCCGCATCGCGGCCGCTGGGGCGAGACCGACGACGACCGCGCCGCGGTGGCGCGTGCGCTGGCGGCGACCGACATGACCGGCTTCGCGACGCGCGGCGTCGAGCGGCTGTCCGGCGGCGAGCGTGGCCGGGCCTTGCTCGCGCGGGTGCTGGCGGGCGAGCCCGACTGGCTGCTCGCCGACGAGCCGCTCGCCAGCCTCGATCCGGCGCATCAGCTCGACGTGCTCGCGCGGCTGCGTGGCGTCGCGCAGGCGGGCAGCGGCGTGGTGCTGGTGCTGCACGATCTGCACCTTGCCGCGCGAATCGCTGACGATGCGGTATTGTTGCGCGGCGGGCGCGTCGTCGCGGCTGGGCCGGCGGAGACGGTGCTGACCGCGCCGCTGATCGCGCAAGCCTATGGGGTGGAGGTCGAGATTGGCGTCACCCCCGCCGGGCAGCGCTTCATCCTGCCGATCGCGCGGTGAACCATGCGCTGCCGCTGCTCCTCATGCTGATCGGGGAGGCCGCGTTCGGCTATCCGCGGCGCTGGCGGCATCCGGTGGTGGCGGTGGGAAGGCTGATCGATGCGGTCGAGCGGCGCTGGAACCGCGGCGACGCGGTGCGGCAGCGGCTCGGCGGGGTGGCGCTGCTGGCGCTGCTGGTCGGGCTGGCGGCGCTGGCCGGCGGCGCGATCGAGCGGCTGGCGGGGCAGGGCTGGGGGCTGGTCGCGGTGGTGGCGATCGGCACCACCGGGCTGGCGCAGCGCAGCCTGTACGATCATGTCGCGGCGGTGCTAGGGCCGCTCGCACGCGGCGACCTGCCCGCGGCGCGGCGCGCGGTGGCGATGATCGTCGGCCGCGATACCGATACGCTCGACGAGCGCGGCGTCGCCGTCGCGGCGATCGAGAGCCTTGCCGAGAGTTTCTGCGACGGCGTCGTCGCGCCCGCCTGCTGGTTCCTCGTCGCCGGCCTGCCGGGGTTGTTCGCCGCCAAGGCGATCAACACGGCCGATTCGATGGTCGGCCATCGCACGCCGCGGCTGGTCCGGTTCGGCTGGGCGTCGGCACGCGCGGACGATCTGGTCAACTGGCTGCCGGCGCGGCTCTCCGGGTTGCTGGTCTGTCTGGCGGGTGGCGGCGGCTGGGCCACGATGCTGCGCGATGCGCGCCGCCATGCCTCACCCAACGGCGGCTGGCCGGAGGCGGCGATGGCGGGGGCGCTGGGGCGGCGACTGGGTGGCGCGGTATCCTATGACGGCGAGCCGGCGGAGCGCGCGGTGCTGGGCGCGGGTCCGATGCCCGATGTCGCCGATCTGGCGCGGGCGCTGCGCATCTATCGCATCGCCTGCCTGTTGCTGTGGATCCTCGTCGGAGCGCTGGCATGGGCGCGGTGATGCTGCAGGGGACCGGGTCGGACGTCGGCAAGTCGGTGCTCGTCGCCGGCCTGTGCCGCGCGTTCGCCAACCGTGGCCTCGTCGTCCGCCCGTTCAAGCCGCAGAATATGTCGAACAACGCCGCGGTGACCGCCGACGGCGGCGAGATCGGCCGCGCGCAGGCGTTGCAGGCGATCGCCGCGCGCGTCGCGCCGCACGTCGACATGAACCCGGTGCTGCTCAAGCCGCAGAGCGACCGCACCTCGCAGCTCGTCGTCGCCGGCCGGTCACGCGGAACGCTCGCGGCGGGCGACTATTGGCGGCGCAAGCCCGATCTGCTCGGCGAGGTGCTCGATGCCTATCGGCGGCTGGCGGCGGCGGCGGATATCGTCGTGGTCGAGGGGGCGGGGTCGCCGGCCGAGATCAACCTGCGGCGCAACGACATTGCCAACATGGGCTTCGCGCGGGCAGCCGGGGTGCCGGTGGTGCTGGTCGGCGATATCGATCGCGGCGGCGTGATCGCGTCGCTGGTCGGGACGCGGGCGGTGATCGACGCGGACGATGCGGCGATGATCCATGGCTTCATCGTCAACAAATTCCGCGGCGACCCCGCATTGTTCGAGGACGGCGTGACCGCGATCGCCGATCGCACCGGCTGGCGCAGCATCGGCGTCGTGCCGTGGCTGGCGGAGGCGGCGCGGCTGCCCGCCGAGGACGCGGTGGCGCTCGGGCGGGAGAGCGGCGGCGCGGGGGTAACGATCGCGGTGCCTATGCTGTCGCGGATCGCCAATTTCGACGATTTCGACGCGCTGGCGCACGAACCGAACGTGCGGCTGGCGATGATCCCGCCGGGCCGGCCGCTGCCGGGCGATGCGGCGCTGGTCGTGTTACCGGGGAGCAAGGCGACGATCGCCGATCTCGCCTTCTTCCGCGCGCAGGGCTGGGACGTCGACCTCGCCGCGCACGTCCGGCGCGGCGGGCGGGTGCTGGGCATCTGCGGTGGTTATCAGATGCTCGGGCGGACGGTCGCCGATCCGCTGGGGATCGAGGGGCCGGCGGAGACGGTCGCGGGCTTGGGTCTGCTGCCGGTCGATACCGTCCTCGCCGCGGACAAGCGGACCCGGCCGATCACCGGCGAGATCGGTGCCGGCATCGGCTTCACCGGCTATGAGATCCACGCCGGCGTCACGACGCCCGATGCGGGCACGCCGCCGCTGCTCCACTTTGCCGATGGCGTCGCCGACGGCGCGCGCGCGCAGGACGGCCGCATCGCCGGCTGCTACGTCCACGGCCTGTTCGACGACCCCGCCGCACGCGAGCACCTGCTCGCGCCGCTCGGTGTCGTCTCGGACGGGTTCGACCGGCGCGAGGCGATCGATGCGGCGCTCGATGCGATCGCCACGACGCTGGAACGGGTGCTCGACATCGATGCGCTGATCGCGCTTACAAGGACCGCCGCATGACCGACGCCGACGTTCGCGCCCATCTCGATGCGCTCGCCAAGCCGCGGGGCAGCCTGGGGCGGCTGGAGGATATCGCGGTGCGGCTGGCGCGGACGCAGGACCGGCTCGATCCGCGCACCCGGCCGCGGCGGATCGTACTGTTCGCCGGCGATCACGGCTGCGTCGCCGATGGCGTGTCGGCGTGGCCGTCGGCGGTGACGGGGATGATGGTCGCGACGATCCTTACCGGCCGCGCCACCAGCAACGCGCTCGCCGCGGCGCACGACTGTCCGCTGCGGCTGGTCGACGTCGGCGTCGCGGGGCCGCGGATCGAGGGCGCGCCCGGCTTCTTCCGCGATGCGCGGGTGGCGGACGGCACCGCGAGCCTTGCGCAAGGCGCGGCGATGACGGCGGCGCAGTTCAATTCGGCGTGGCAGGTCGGCGCGGGGGAAGCGGATGCCGCGATCGACGACGGCGCGGCACTGCTGATCGCCGGCGAGATGGGGATCGGCAATACGACGCCCGCCGCGGCGCTCACCGTGCTGCTGACCGGACTTCCCGTGGCGGAGGCGGTCGGGCGGGGTGCCGGCGCCGATGCGGCGATCATCGCCAACAAGACGTGGATCGTCGCCGATGCGGTCGCGCGGGTTGCACCGGGGCTTGCCGGGGACCCGCTAGGGACGATCGCCGCGGTCGCCGGCTATGAGATCGCCGCGATGGCGGGCTTCTTCGCACGCGGCGCCGCACGCGGCGCGACGCTGCTGCTCGACGGCTATGTCGCCACGGCGGCGGCGCTGGTCGCAGAGCGGCTCGCACCCGGCAGCGTGCGCGCGATGATCGCCGGGCATCGCTCCGCCGAGCCGGGTCATGCCGCGGCGCTCGCGCATCTTGGGCTCGACCCGTTGCTCGATTGGGGCATGCGGCTGGGCGAGGGGAGTGGCGCACTCGTCGCGCTGCCGCTGCTTGATGCGGCGGCGGCGGTGCTGTGCGACGTCGCGCGGCTCGATGCGATCGGTGCCGAGCGGGCGGATTGATGGCGCGGGCGCCGCTCTGGGCACCGCCGTTGCTGGCGGTGCAGTTCCTCACCCGGCTGCCCGTACCCGCACTGGCGCGGCTGGACGCGGCGGCGGCGGCGGACGGGTTCGCCCGGGCGATGGCGTGGCTGCCGCTGGTCGGCGCGGTGATCGGGGGAGTGACCGCCGCAGTCTTCGTCGCGGCGCAGGCGGTGTGGCCACCGATGATCGCGGCGCTGCTCGCGCTGGCGGTCGAGGCGCTGCTGACCGGTGCCTTGCACGAGGATGCCGTCGCCGATTTCTGCGACGCCTTCGGCGGCAGCGCGCGCGGCGAGGCCGCGCTCGCGATCATGCGCGACAGCCGGATCGGCAGTTATGGTACGCTCGGCCTGGGGCTGATGGTCGGCTTGCGGCTGGCGGCGATCGTCGCGCTGCTGCCGATGCCGGCGGCGGCGGCGATCGTCGCAGCGGCGGCGGTGGGCCGGTTGTGGGCGGTGCTGCTCGCGGCGATCCTGCCACCGGTGGCGACGGGGACGGCGGCGCGGGCCGGCGGGGTGCCGCCGCGCCGGGCTCTCTCCGCGCTGGCGCTGACCGTGCCGGGCGTGCTGCCGTTGGCGTGGCTGAGCCCGTTGCCGCTGCTGGCCGCTGCCGTGATCGGCGTGGCGGTGCTGGGGTGGCTGGCGTGGTTCCTGCAGCGGCGGATCGGCGGTAGCACCGGCGATTGCCTCGGGTTCGCCGCCTACGCCGGTCAGGTGACGCTGCTGCTCGCGGTGGCGGCGGGATGAGCGCGCAGGTGCTGCTCGTCCGCCATCCGCCGGTGGCGAAGGCATGGGCGGGGCGGTGCTACGGTTGGTCCGACATGGGGTGGAGCCGCGACGGCGCGGCGCTGGCGCGACGACTGGCGACCGAACTCGCCGCCGAACCGTTCGCGACGATCGTCCATTCCGGCGCGATCCGCACGCGGCGGCTCGCCGGAATGGTCGGACGGCTGACGGGGCGGCCGGTACGGGAGGATCCCCGCTGGCTGGAGCGCGATTTCGGAACCTGGGAGGGGCGGCGCTGGGATGCGATCTGGCGCGAGACCGGCGACCTGATGGACCGGATGATGACGCATCCGCGCGACTTCCGCCCCGGTGGCGGCGAGACCGGGCTCGACCTCGCCCGCCGTGCCGGCGCCGCGTGGGACGCGCTGCCGCGCGCGGAGAACGTGCTGGTCATCAGCCATGGCGGACCGATCGCGGCGATCCGGACGCGGCTGGCCGGCCTGCCGCTCGAACGGATGATCGCGGCAGTGCCGCCGTGCGGCGCGATCGTCCGTCTGCCGCGCCTGGGGTCAGCGGACGACGCGTAACCCCTTGGCGGTCTTGGGCGGCTGGTGGAGCAGCGCATCGACGCGCGCGGCGAGATCGACCTGGCGGAACGGCTTGGCGAGCCGCGGCACGTCGCCGGGCACGTCGGCACCGGTCGCGGCATAGCCGGTGATCAGCAGCGCGGGCAGAGGGTGGCCGGTGGCGCGCAATTCGCTGATCAGCGCTGCGCCGGTGATCCCCGGCATCAGATAGTCGGTGACGAGCAGGTCGACGTCGACGCCGCCGCGGATCGCCGCCAGCGCCTGGCTGCCCGACGCTGCCTCGACGACCTGATAGCCGATGTCGCGCAGCATGTCGGCGGTGGCGAAGCGGACGATGTCCTCGTCGTCGACCAGCAGGATCTTGGCCGCGCGACGCGCGGTGACCGGCTCGTTACGGTGGTCGGCGACCACCGCGGGTTCCTCCTGTGTCGCCGGCAGCCATAGTTCGACGCGCGTGCCGCGGCCCGGCTCGCTCGACAGTGTCAGCGTCCCGCCCGATTGCGCGGCGAGGCCGTGGATCATCGAGAGGCCGAGTCCGGTGCCCTTGCCGACGCCCTTGGTCGAGAAGAACGGCTCGGTCGCGCGGGCCAGCGTCGCCTTGTCCATGCCGATGCCGGTATCGCTCGCCAAGATGCGGACGTAGCGGCCGGCGGACAGGCCGATGGCGTTGCGTTCGTCGACCGTGGCGCTGCCGACGGTGATGGTGAGCTGGCCACCGCCCGGCATCGCGTCGCGCGCATTGATTGCGAGGTTGAGCAGGGCGAGTTCGAGCTGGTTGGGATCGACCCGCGCCGACGGCAGATCGTCGGCGACCTCGATCGTCACCTTGATCGTCGGCCCGAGCGAACGGCGGATCAGATCGACCAGCCCCTCGATCAGCGCGCCGACGTCGACCGCCTTCGGCTGCAAGGCCTGACGTCGTGCGAAGGCGAGCAACCGCTGGGTCAGCGTCGCGGCACGCTCGGCCGCCTGCATCGCGCCGCTGACCATCCGTTGCGTGCGCTCGTCGTCCTTGTGCCGCCGCCGGACGAGATCGAGGCTGCCGACGATCGGGGTGAGCAGATTGTTGAAATCGTGCGCGACGCCGCCGGTGAGCTGGCCGATCGCATCCATCTTCTGCGCCTGCGCGAGCTGGGCGTCGGCCTCTTTCCGCGTGGTGATGTCGGCGACGACGCCGGTCAGCCGTTCGGGCGCCCCATCGGCATCGTAGCGCATCCGCCCCTTCTTGCTGATCCAGCGACGGCTGCCGTCGGCACCCTGGATCGCGCATTCGACATCGAGCGAGCCGGTCCGCGCCGCATCGGTCAGCGCTGCGGCGATCTCGTCGCGCTGTGCCGGGTCGACATGGCCGATCAGCCGCTCGACCGACCAATAGGATTGCGGTTCGCCATAGCCGAAGATCTCGTCGTGGCGCGGGCTGCGGCGGATATCGCCGCTGGCGACGTCGAGGTCCCAACTGCCCATGCCCGCCGCCTCGAGCGCGAATTCGAGGCTGTCGCGCGCCGCCTCGAGTTCGGCGGTACGCTGCGCCACCGCCGCCTCCAGCGTCGCGGCGGCGGTACGAAGCTCATATTGCCGCTGCCGCGCCTTGATCGCCGAGCGGACCGCGCCCAGCATCGCCTCGGCATGCAGCGGCCGTTCGAGCATCACGACATTGCCGAGTTCGTCGAGCCGCTGCGCCGCCGCCGCCGAGCGCGGCGCGCGGCCGCCGTTGGCGAGCATCACGAACGGCAGGTCGGACCAGGTCGGCTGCGCCGCGACCCAGGCGGCCAGCGCCGACCGGTCGCCGGCGACCAGCGCCTCCTCGGTGATCAACACCGCGGCGACGCCGCGCGCCAGTTCGGCGACGAGCGTCGCCAGATCGGGCACGATCTCCGCCGGGATCGCGCCACGCCGCAGCAGGTCGGCGGCGACGAACGCATCGCGCCCCCGCGGCGCGAGGATGAGGACGCGATCGTCCATCGTCATCCGCCACCGCCATCGGCCCGCGCGAGCAGCGCCTTGCTTTCGCCCGAGAAGCTCGGCGCGATGCCCAGCACGTTCTGGAACGACGCCAGCGGTTCGCCCAGATGGATGCCGCCGTCGCCGATGCGAAATTCCCTCATCGTACGCTCGTGGCGGGCGGTGCGCGTCTTGATGACCGAAATCGCCTGCCGCACCGCGCCGAACGCCTCGAAATAGCGGAGCTGGACCGCGGTGTCGGCGAGATAGCTGAGATCAATGTCGGCGCGCACGTCGCCGAGGATCCCGTGCATCCCGAGGATCAGCAGCGAGGCGACGCCGCGCTGGCCGAGATAGGTCAGCAGCTCGTGCATCTGGAGCATGAGGAACTGCTCGCTCGGCATCGATTGCAGATAGGCGTTGAGGCTGTCGATGACGATGATCCGTGCCGCATCGTCCTCGACGGCGGTGCGGACCGTCGCGGCGAATTCGCCCGGCGACAGTTCGGCTGGGTCGATCGCGCGCAGCGTCAGCTGGCCGTTGGCGAGATAGGGATGCAGGTCCATCCCCAATGCCTGCGACCGTGCGAGCAGCGTCGGCGTGCGCTCGTCGAACAGGAAATACGCAGCGTTCTCGCCACGGCGAAGCGCCGCGATCATGCATTGCACGGTCGTCGTCGTCTTGCCGACGCCGGCGGGGCCGGTGAACAGCGTCGCCGTGCCGCGGACGAGACCGCCGCCGAGCAGCGCGTCGAACGCCTCCGATCCCGTCGAAACGATCTCGAGGTCGTGCTCGGCCTGATAATCGGCCGCGGTCAGCCGGGTGTAGACCGTCAGGCCGCCACGCTCGATCTCGAAATCGTGATACCCCCCGCGGAAGCGCACGCCGCGCATTTTGACGACGTGCAGCCGTCGCCGCTGCGCACCGAATCCCGAGAGCGTCTGTTCGAGCGCAATCACGCCGTGCGCGATGCTATGCAATTGCAGGTCGTTGCCCGTCCCGCTCTTGTCGTCGAGGACGATCACCGTGCACTGGCGGGTCGAGAAGAAATGCTTCAGCGCCAGAATCTGGCGGCGATAGCGGATCGGACTCTGCGCGAGCAGACGCAGTTCGGACAGGCTGTCGATGACGACGCGCGCCGGGCGCAGTTCGTCGACCTTTGCCATGATCGCGCGCACCGTCTCGCCCAGCTCGACTTCGCTGGGGTGCAGCAGCGTCTGTTCCTGATCGTCGCCCAGACCATCGGCGGGTACCATCTCGAAGACGGTGATCGGATCGAGCGACCAGCCGTGCGTCTCGGCGACGGCGAGCAACTCTACCTTCGTCTCGGCAAGCGTGACGTACAGGCCGGCCTGACCGATCGCGGCGCCGGTGAGCAGGAAGCCGAGCCCCAGCGTCGTCTTGCCCGTTCCGGGCGTGCCCTCGACGAGATAGAGACGCTCGGGCGTCAGGCCGCCGTTGAGGACGTAATCGAGCCCCGAAATGCCGGTGGATGCCTGGGTCGATCGTATAGCCTGTGCCAATCCGGTCTCCGTAAGACGTTTCCGGATGACGACGGTCCCGGTGCTGATTCTCGTTAGGCGTTTCGGCGCCTAGCGCCTAGCCGCGTCACCGTCGTGCCGTATCGGTCTTAGCGCGCTCCGCGGCAAAGGGTTCCGTGGCGTTCCAGCCCGGCCACATCCGCCCGTCGGCGATCTCGCGGCCGAGCGCATAGGCGACGCTGCCTTCCTGCGCCGCACCGGTCATGTCCCAGCGCGCGTCATATTCGTCGCAGGTCTGGTGATAGCAGCGCGCGTTATAGGCGCTGCGCTTCGCCTCGCCCGCCGCCATGCCGCCGGCGAGGATGTCGCGGCCGGCGCGGAAATAGACGCCTGGCACGCCGTTGGCAGCGAAGGCATAATGGTCGGAGCGGTAATACCAGCCCGCTTCGGTATTCTCCTCGGGGTCGACGCGCAGGCCCTGTGCCGCGGCGACGCGGGCAAGATCGGCCTCCAGCGGCGTGCGGCCGACGCCGATCAGCTCGAGATTGCGGGTACGGCCGAGCACGACATGCGGGTCGAGGTTGAACTGCGCCGCGGTGGTCGCGAGCGGCAGCGCCGGGTGATCGGCATACCAGGTGGCGCCGAGCAGGCCCTTTTCCTCGGCGGTCCACAAAGCGAACACCACCGAGCGGCGCGGACGCGGTGCGGCGGCGAAGACGCGGGCGATGTCGAGCAAAGTCGCGGTGCCGGTGCCATTGTCGATCGCGCCGTTGCGGATGCGGTCGGCTGGCGGGTCGAAATCGTTCTCGCCATAGGCGTCCCAATGGGCGCCGTAGAGGATGCTGCCCGCGGCGGGATCGCTGCCGGGCAGGATGCCGACGATATTGTGGCTTTCGGTGCGATCGAGCCGCGTCGTCAGCGTCGCGCTGAACGTCGCACCCGGCAGGACGATGCCGGTGAAGTCGGCGTGCTGCGCGGCGCGCTTGGCGGCGGCATAGTCGAGCCCACCCTGCGCGAGCAGCCGGACGCCGATATCGTTGCGCAGCGTGCCGCGCAGGCCGAAGGCCGGCGGCAGGCTGCCGGTATCGAGCGCATAGCCCGGCACCGCATCGCCGTTCGCCAGTTGCAGCCACGGATAGCTTGACGGGAAGGTGTCGTGGATCTGCACGAAGGCGGCGGCGCCGCGCTTCTGCGCCTCGGCGAGCTTGGTGCGCGCGGCGGGGCTGGAGGCGCGGCCGCCGAAGCCGAGGTCGCGCCCCGCCTCGACATCGGGATCGCCGGCCAGCGCCACCACCAATTTGCCGCGCACGTCGAGGCCGCGATAGGGATCGTAGCCGAGTTTGGGCTCGACCACGCCATAGCCGACGAACACCACGGGTATGCGGTCGAGCCGCGTCTCGCCGACGATGCGCGAACTGGCGGAGATTTCGACGCCGGGCCGCAGGGAGAGGGCGGTGCCGCCGAGGTCGAGCGTCATCTCGGCGCGCTCGCGCGTCCACCGGAACAGGGGTACGCGCTGGCGATAGCCAGAGTCCCCGGCCGGCTTGAGGCCGAGTTTGGCGAAGCGTTTTTCGAGAAAATCGAGCGTGACTGGCTCGCCCGCCTGCGTCGGGCCGCGGCCGTGGAAACCGTCCGCGCCGAGCGTGCGGACGTCAGCCTTGATCCGCTCGGGCGAGAGGATCGGCGGCCGGGGATCGGTCGCGGCGACCAGCAACAGGGCGAGCGGGAGCAGGCGTTTCATGGGGGCGAAGGTGCCGCGCTTCGGGGCGGCGCACAAGCGGGGGTTGCGGAGGTTTCCGGGGTGACGTTCGACTTTCCTGCTCGTCACCCCGGACTCGTTCCGGGGTCCACTCTGCGGCGAGGAGGCCGGCTTGAGGGGATAGCGTGCCCTTGCGGCTGGGTGGACCCCGGAACAAGTCCGGGGTGACGGGTGGGTGGGGAGAGGTCCCGGGGTAACGGGGGTCGTTTCCGTACTTGCGGCCCGCCCGCACGCCATGACAAAGCCGCGCGGATGACCGCTTCGCTCCCCGCCCTCGGCCTCGACTTCGGCACCACCAACTCGGTCGCCGCGGTCGCGCGCGGCGACGCGGCTGAACTCGTCATGCTCGACGCGCCCGACGGCGCGCAGGCGGTGTTCCGCTCGGCGCTGTGCTTCTGGGAGGACGGCGACGTGCGCGGCGGACTCGCATCCGAGGCGGGGCCGTGGGCGATCCGCGAATATCTCGACTTCCCCGAGGGCAGCCGCTTCATCCAGTCGTTCAAGTCGGTCGCCGCCAGCGCCACCTTCGAACATGCCAACGTCTTCGAACGCCGGTTGCGCTTCGAGGATCTCGGGACGCTGTTCGTCGACAAGATGCGGGCCCGCGCGCGCGGCCGGCTCGACGGGCCGATGGCGCGGGTCGTCGTCGGCCGGCCGGTCGCCTATGCTGGCAGCCGCCCCGACGAGGCGCTGGCGCGCAGCCGCTACGATCTGGTGTTCGGCGCGCTCGGTGCCGAGGTCCATTACGTCTACGAGCCGCTCGGCGCCGCGTTCAGCTATGCGGCGCGGCTGACCGAGCGCGCGACGATCCTCGTCGCCGACTTTGGCGGCGGCACCAGCGACTTTTCGGTCGTGCGCGTCGACGTGCCGGGCGCGGCGCGGCGCTGCGTGCCGCTCGGCCATGCCGGCGTCGGCATCGCCGGCGACCGGTTCGACCAGCGGATCGTCGACCGGCTGGTGATGCCCTTGCTCGGCAAGGGCGGATCGTATCGCTCGTTCGACAAGGTGCTCGAGATCCCCGGCGGCTATTTCGCCGATTTCGCCGACTGGTCGCGGCTGGCGCTGATGCGCAACAAGCGCACGCTCGCCGAGCTGGAGAAGCTGCGCCGGTCGGCACTCGACCCCGAGGCGATCGGGCGGATGATCGCGGTGATCGAGCAGGAACTCGGCTACCGGCTCTACGACGCGGTCGGGCAGTTGAAGCGCGCCTTGTCGGAGAAGGACAGCGCGCGCTTCGTGTTCGAGGGCGCCGGACTCGGCATTGAGGCGGAGGTGACGCGCGACCAGTTCGAAGCGTGGATCGCGCCCGACATGCTGCGCATCGACGCCGCGGTCGACAGCGCGCTGGCCAGCGCCGGAGTCGAGGCGGCGGACATCGACCGCGTCTTCCTGACCGGCGGCACCTCGCTCACCCCGCGCATCCGCCGGCTGTTCGACGCGCGGTTCGGCGCCGAGCGGATCGCGACCGGCGGCGAACTCACCTCGATCGCGCACGGCCTCGCGCTGATCGGCCTGCAGGACGACATCGCCGCCTGGGCGAGCTGACGCGAGCCCGCCTGCGATATCGACCCTTGCCGTTCGCGTCCTGTCGCGCCTAGCATAGGTCACCCCTTCTGCCGGAGATTTCCATGCGCGCCATCCTGCTGTCCTCGCTTGCCCTGCTCTCGGTCGGCGTGCAGGCGCAGCAACAGCCGGCGGGCGATATTCCGGCGCAGTTCAAGCTGGTCGACACCGCCAACGATTACATCAAGCGCGAAGTGATGATCCCGATGCGCGACGGGACCAAGCTCTATACCGTGATCGTCATTCCTAGGAACGCGACCAACGCGCCGATCGTGCTGACCCGCACGCCCTATAACGCCAAGGCGCGCGCCAACCGCAGCGACAGCGCGTCGATGTTGGCGACTCTGCCGCTCGCCGACGAGATATTCGTCAAGGGCGGCTACATCCGCGTCTATCAGGACGTCCGCGGCAAATACGGGTCGGAAGGCGACTATGTCGTCACCCGCCCGGTGATCGGCCCGCTCAACCCGACCAAGGTCGATCACGTCACCGACGCCTACGACACGATCGACTGGCTGGTGAACAAGGCGAACCTGCCGCAGTCGAACGGCCGCGTCGGCATGATCGGCTCGTCCTACGAGGGCTTTACCGTGGTGATGGCGCTGCTCGCGCCGCATCCCGCGCTCAAGGTCGCGGCGCCGGAAAGCCCGATGATCGACGGCTGGATGGGCGACGACTGGTTCCATTACGGCGCCTTCCGCCTCGCCAATATTGCCTGGCTCGGCGGGCAGACCGGCTACAAGGGCAACGGCACCGTGCCGCCGACGGGAGGCTGGGACGATTACGACAATTTCCGCGAGGTCGGCTCGGCGGGCGACTGGGCGAAGAAGTCGGGCTACGACCAGCTCCCTTATTGGAAGCGGATGTCGCAGCATGCCGCCTATGACGACTTCTGGCAGGGACAGGCGCTCGACAAATTGCTCGCCGCCAATCCGTCGAACGTCCCCACGCTCTGGGAACAGGGATTGTGGGACCAGGAGGATATGTACGGCGCGATCACCGCTTGGGAGGCGCTGAAGGCGAAGGGCAAGGCGGGCAACAATTTCCTCGTTATGGGGCCGTGGCGGCACAGCCAGGTCAATCGCGATGGCCGCAGCCTCGGGCCGTTCCAGTGGGACGGCGACACCGCCGCGCAGTTCCGCGAGCAGATGGTGCTGCCGCTGTTCGACCAGTATCTCAAGGACGGTCCCGCCGCGAACCTGCCGCAGGCGGCGATCTACAATACCGGCGAGAACCATTGGGATCGCCTCGGCAACTGGCCGCTCGCCTGCGAGAGCGGCTGCGCGGCGCCGCTCAAGCCGATCTACCTCCAGGCGGATGGCGGGCTGGGCTTCGAGAAGGCGGCGGCGGGCGGGGACAGCTATGTCTCCGATCCTGCCAAGCCGGTCCCGCACCTGCCACGCCCGGTCAATTTCAAGGACGGGCGCTGGGGCGACTGGCTGGTCAGCGACCAGCGCGGGTCTGACGGGCGGCCCGACGTGATGACCTATACGACGCCGGTGCTGACCACGGCGATGCGCGTGTCGGGCGCGCCGATCGCCGATCTCTATGCGGCGACGACCGGCACCGACGGCGATTTCGTCGTCAAGGTGATCGACGTCTATCCGGCGGAGAATGCCACCGATCCGAAGATGGGCGGTTACCAGTTGCCGATCAGCCTCGACATCTTCCGTGGTCGCTATCGCGACAGCTTCGCGCAGCCGAGCGCGATTCCGGCCAACAAGGTGCAGCATTACCGCTTCCGCCTGCCGACGGTGAACCACGTGTTTCAGCCAGGACATCGCGTGATGGTGCAGGTGCAGTCGAGCCTGTTCCCGCTCTACGACCGCAACCCGCAGACCTATGTGCCCAACATCTTCTTCGCCAAGCCGGCGGACTACAAGAAGGCGACGGTGACATTGCGCCGCGGCGGTGCGACGCCGAGCGCGGTGCTGTTGCCCGTGGTGCCGGTGGCGCAGGCGCAGGCGCAGGCGCGGTAAGGGATTAGCGGCGCGCAAGCGGCAGCGTCACGACGAACACCGCGGCGGCGCCATCGGCGAGATCGATCGTGCCGCCGCCGGCTTCGAGGAGCGAGCGGGCGATGGCGAGGCCGAGACCGGTGCCGCCCTCGCTGCGGCGGGTGGTGAAGAAGGGTTCGAACAAGCGCGCGGTGTCGCCGGCCGAAACGCCGGGACCGTCGTCCGCCACCCGGAGCAGCACCGCCGCCGAAGTGACGGCGCCCGCCACCAGCGCCACCCCGGCGCCCGCCTGCCGGCTATTTTCGAACAGCGTCACCAGTGCATGCTCGATCGTGCTGGCGGGCAGCGCGACCGGCGGCGGCGCGGCGGCCCAGGTCACGGTGATGGCGAAGCCGTCGCTGCGACAGGCGTCCGCGGTCCGTGCCACCACCGGCACCGGATCGGTCGCTTCGTCGACGGGCGCGGCCATGTCGGCGCGCGCCAGTTCGAGCAGCCGCGTCACCAGCAGCGCCAGCCGCCCGGCATCGGCATCGGCATTGGCGAGGAAGCGATCGCGATCCGCCGGCGCCATCTCCGGATGGTCCTGCATCAGCTCGATCGCGCCGCGGATGCCGGCGAGCGGCGTCTTGAATTCGTGGCTGACCGCATAAGCGAAATCGCGCAGATAGCGCGAGCGGCGTTCGATCGCCGCGTTCATCGCGGCGAAATCGGCATAGAGGCCCTGGATCTCGATCGCCGCGGTCGACGGCACCTCGGGTATCGTGCCGCGCCCGCTCGCCACCGCGCGCGTCGCCTGGCCGAGCCGTTCGATCGGCCGGGTCACGCCGCGCGACAGGATGCCGCTGAGCACCACCAGCAGCGCGAGGATCGCGGCGATGCCGATCGCGATCTTGCCGCGATCCTCGTAGATACCGCGGAACAGCGCGCGCGCCGATCGCGACACCAGCAGCACGCCGACGACGCGACCGTTGACGAGGATCGGCCGGGCATGATGGACGCGGATCGCCGCGGCGCGCGACAGCCATTCGAAGCGATAGACCGCGCGATAGGCGCCGTTCCGCCGCAGCACCGTCGTCGGCCGCCCGGCGAGCGCGGCGGCGACCTCCGGCAGCGCCGCATAGCTGCCGCGCCCGCCCGCCGCGATCCGGCCGCGCTCGTCGAGCAGCAGGATGCCGGCGAGCGTCGTCATCTGCGTCGCGTGCAGGATCGGCAGCAGGCGCGGCACCGCGCGCGTGGCCGCCGCCGCGACCGGACCGGCCGGCGCCGGGGCAGGGCGTTCGGGCAGGATCGGCGTCTGGCTGAGGTCGACGCCGTCGCCCGGCGGCACGATCGTCCGCGGCGACAGCCGGCCGTCGCCGCCCGGCCATAGCGCCGCCGCTGCGGCGGCGAGTGCCGCGCTCTGTGCGACCAGCTCCGCCTCGGTCTGGCGCACCAGCGTGTTTTCGTAGACGCGCAGGAACACTGCGCCGAAACCGGGCAGCGCAGCGACGAGGAACAGCGTCGCGAACACGATGGTGCGCAGCCGCAACCGCGGCCAGCGGCGTTTCGCCCACGCCTTGACCCGGCCGATCACGCCGCCCCGCACGCGCCCAGCCGATAGCCGATGCCGGGGCGCGTCTCGATCAGGTCGGCGCAGCCGAGACGCGCGAATTTGTGGCGCAGGTTGCGGATATGGCTATCGATCGTCCGGTCGGTGATCGCGAAGCCGGGACCGTGCAGCCGGTCGATGATCGCGTCGCGGCTGAACACCTTGGCGGGCATCGAGACGAGCAGACGCAGAATCGAGAATTCGGTGACGGTCAGCGTGACCTCGCGCCCCTCCCACAAGGCGCGCCAGCCGTCGAGATCGAGCCGCAGCCGGCCATGCTCGAGACCGCGCCCGTCCTCGACCGCAGGCGGGCGCGCCGCGGTGCGGCGCAGGATCGCCATCACCCGCGCGACGACCTCGCGCGGCGAAAACGGTTTGACGACATAATCGTCGGCACCGAGTTCGATGCCGAGCACGCGGTCGATCTCATCGTCGCGGCTCGACAGGAACAGGATCGGCACGTCGCCGTCCGCGCGCAGCCGGCGGCAGACCTCAAGCCCGTCCATCCGCGGCATGTTGATGTCGAGGACGACGAGATCGGGGCCGTGCGTGCCGGCGAGCGCGAGTCCCGCCTCGCCGTCGGCTGCCTCGATCGTGTCGAGCCCCGCCTTCTGGAAGGCGAAGACCAGCAATTGGCGGATATGGGGATCGTCGTCGACGATCAGGACGGTGCGCGGCATCGGGCACAGGATCATCGTTGCGGGTCCTTAGTCAATCGGCCGTCGCAGCTTCGCGGCGCATAGTGCCGTGGTGCGTCGATGCCGGCGACCGCGGCGAGGCGGCGCGCGTTGCGGAAGGTCCAGCCGTGCCAGCTCGCCTGTTCCGCCGCGGTGCTCGTCTGGATCGTCCAGCGCAGGGTGGCGAGACGGTCGCGCAATGCCGGCGTGCCGGCGTGGCGTTCGAGCGTCGCCAGTGGCAGCAGCGCCGACGATCCCAACCGTTCGAGATAGCAGAGATCAAGCGGCGGCCCGGCGCGACCTCTGGCGAGCGCGACGCGGACGTTCCAGGCCGCGGCGGTCGCACCGAGGTCGACGACGGTACAGGCGGCGAGCACCAGTGCGGCGGCGAGCGCATTGGCGTTGATGAGCCACGCCGCCGAGCGCGCGGCGAGCAGCCGCCACAGGATCAGCGCCAGCCCGGTCGCGACCAACGCCATCCAGATCAACGCGGCGAGGCGCAGCACGGTCATCCCATAGGCATCGACGTAATCGGTCAACCGCAGCGCGCTCGACGCGACGAGCAGCAGATTTTGCGCGATCCACACACTCACCAGCCGGCGCACCAGCGGATGCGCGGCGCTGGCGCTGCCTGGGCGGAGCGTGACCAGCACGAATAGCGCGGCGAGCAATGCGGTGACGATCAGCGCATAGGCGCCGCGATGCGCATAGTCGGCCATCGTCACGCCGGCGGGCAGTGGCGCGCCGCTCCATAGAAAGGCGATATCGAGCGCGTTCTGGATCGCGAAGATCGCGTTGAACGTCGCCAGCGACAGGATCAGCGTGCCGATGCCGGTCTGCGGCAGGGCGGGGGCGCCGGCAGGCCCGTCCCAGGCGGTGACCGCGGGATGCGGACGCAGCGTCATCCACACCGGCAGCAGCACTGCGACGGCGAGCATGCCGCGCCAGATGACGGTTGCGGCATCGGGCAGCGCGATATCGGCGAAGGCCAGCGCGACGAGGGGATTGGCATTGGCGAAGAGGGCGATGAACAGCGCACCGCCCGCGATCGGCAGGGCCAGCGTCGCGGCGACGGCGCGCAGTTGCACCCCCGGCACGCTGCGGCGGACCTGAGCGCGGCCGACCCAACCGAAATCGCGGAGCGGGCCGACCAGCGCGGTGACGCCCAGCCAGACCAGCCGCACCGCCCAGGTCGCGGCATTGTCGAAGCGCCGCCGCGGCAGCAGCGCCGCGAGCGTGATCGCGACGAGGAACAGCAGCACCGCGAGTGGGCTGGGGTCGTCGATGATCGCAAGCACGAACGCCGCCGCGGCGGCCGCGGCGATGCTGGCGGCGCGGTCGCGGCGGACCGCGGGCCGCATCAGGCAGAGCGCTGCGACCCAGGCCAGCGCGGCGAGCGACAGCAGGATCGAGGCGTCGGCGATCACCGCCTCGACCAGTACGATCAGCGCGGCGGTGGTGGCGATCTTCGCCATGAGGGGGGTCGGTCGTAGTCGCGGCATGTCATCCTCCCGTTCGGAAGGACGGCTTGTCGGGCCGCGCGACGCTCGGGCGATGGTGCGACCGGTGGGCGGTCGGGGGAAAGTCCGTGCAGATCCGGTGCAGTCACCCCTGCGTCGTCGCGCGTTTGGCCGAGCCGTCGCGCAGCGCCCAGCGCAGCACCGAGGCGATGCCGGCGACGCCGGCGCGGACCGCGGGCTTGCCGAGCGGCGGGCGGTCGAGACCGTGCATCCGCGCCGCCCAGTCGGGGAGGAGGTCGATGCCGCCCTCCATCAGCACGGTCTGCGCAGGCGCCATCGCGCGGCTGGCGGGTTGCTGGCGGAGCAGCGCGCGCGAGACTTCGCGGGTGCGGTGGTCGACGCGTAGCTGCGGGCGGATCGCGAGGAGATAGGCGTCGAGCGCGGCGCGCGTCCTGGGTACGCCGGTCGCGCCGAGCCGCTCGGCGACGACGGCATATTCGGCGAGATAGCGGTCCTGCTCCGCGGCCGGGAAGGCGGGGTCGCGGTAGCGGCGGTGCGCGCTGAGGAAGCTCGCGACCTCGGCGACATGGACCCAGGTGAGCAGGTCGGGATCGTTGGCGCTGTAGGGCGTGCCGTCGGGCAGCGTGCCGGCGACGCGGTCGTGGATGCGCCGCACCTTGGCGATCAGCGCCTCGGCGGTGGCGGTCGAGCCGTAGGTGGTGCCGGAGATGAATTGCGCGGTGCGACGCAGCCGGCCGAGCATGTCGCGGCGGAAGTTGGAATGATCCCATACCCCCGCCAGCGCGCCCGGATGGAGCATCTGGAGCAGCAGCGCGGCGACACCGCCCGCCATCATCGCGGTGAAGTCGCCATGGACGACCCAGGCGGCCGAGCCGGGGCCGAACAGGCCGTCGTCGCCGGGCGGGCGGGTGAGATCGACCGCGCCGTCGCCAAAACCGACCAGCCGATGCACCTGAGTCTGGATCGTGTCGCGAAGATCGGCCATGCTGTCTCATCTAGTGCGGCCCGGCGGCCAAACCAGTGACGGGAGACGTAACGATGCGCCTGGCTCTTTCGATGTTCGCAGCGGCGGCACTGACCACCGCGGTGGTGGCGCAGGACAAGGCGGCGCCCGCCGGCCCGGCGATCACGCGTGCGCTCGCCGATCCCGCCCGCGCCGATCAGGCGGGCGACGATGCGCGCCGGCAGGCGGCGGCGGTACTCGCCTTTTCGGGCGTGAAGCCGGGCGACACGGTGGTCGATTACCTGCCCGGCGCAGGCTATTGGACGCGGATCTTCACCGGCGTGGTCGGGCCGAAGGGCAAGGTCTATGCGCTGTGGCCCGCCGCCGGCGCGAAATATGCCGAGAAGAGCCTGCCGGCGTTGCAGGCGCGCGGCCTCGCCAACGTCGTCGCACAGGTGCAGCCGACCAACCTGCCGACCACGCCGCAGCCGGTCGACCTGTTCTGGACGGTGCAGAATTATCACGACATCCCCAACAAGGGCGCGGGCGAGCCGGCGTTGCGCGCGTTCGACGCGGCGGTGTTCAAGCTGCTCAAGACGGGGGGCACCTATGTGGTGATCGACCATGCCGATGCGCCGGGCACCGCGATGTCGGGTACCGAGACGAAGCATCGGATCGATCCGGCGGCGGTGCGGCGGCAGGTCGAGGCGGCGGGGTTCCGCTTCGCCGGCGCGAGCAAGGTGCTGGCCAATCCGGCGGACGACCATAGCAAGAACGTGTTCGATCCGGCGGTGCGCGGCAAGACCGACCAGTTCGTGCTGAAGTTCCGGAAGCCGTAACCGCCCATAGTCTTCCCCGTCAGCGGGAGGGCTACCTCGGATGACCTTTCGCAGTGTTGCGGCGGCATTTATAGTCCCGTCATGCCGGACTTGATCCGGCATCCCGCTTCTTCGCGCCGTTGAAGAAGCGGGACCCCGGATCAAGTCCGGGGTGACGGAGCGGGTTTGGAAAGTCGTCCAAATCATACGGATGGTCATATGCGATGGCCCTGCCCGATAGGGGAATTGGGGGCCTTTTGTTCGGGTTGCGCGTTACCTCGCCGACTTTTCGGAAGGGAATGCCTGTGCCGTCGTTGACCAAGACCCTCGCCGCCGGAATCGCCGGTGGCCTCGTCGCCAGCCTGGCGATGAACCTGTTCCAGTCGGTGAGCGCGCCGGCGTTCGGGCAGACGGGGAGCAACGACGATCCCTCGACGGTCAAGGCGGCGGACAGCGTCAAGCAGGCCGTCACCGGCGATGCGGTGACGCAGAAGCATCGCGCGGCGGCGGGAAGCCTTGTCCATTACGCGACCGGCGCCGCGCTTGGTGCGGGCTATGCGCTGGCGGTGCGGCAATGGCCCGAGTCGAACGCCGGGTTCGGATCGGCATTCGGGGTCGGCGTCGCGACGATGCTCGACGACGTCGCGGTGCCGGCATTCGGCTGGGGCCCCGCACCGACCGAGACGCCGCCGGAAACGCATGCCTATGGGCTGGTCAGCCATGTGGTGTTCGGGCTGGTGCTGGAAGGCACCCGACGGGCGATCGTCGAGGCGCTCGACTGAGTCGAATTGCGGCAGGATTGCGGCAACGTGGACAAGATGGACACCTTAACGGAAACGATCCGGATCGATCGTTTCCGATTTGGTGGTGATTGGTCGGCGATGTGAGCGCAATCGTCGGTCATTCGGCGTCGTCCGCACCCTTCGCCGCCTTCGGCGTCTTTCCCTCTCCCGCATGGGAGAAGGAGTGAGGTGACGATCTACGATTCGGATGGCGTGTAGGACAGGGGTAGCTCGTTCGCCTTGTCGTTCAACGCGCTAGCTTATGCCGCGTCCTATACCGCGGCGCGCAGGGTGGCGCGGACGCCTTGGGGGCGGGGTTCGTATTCGACGATGGTCTGCAGGCTCTGCGCCATCGCGCGGATCAGCTTGGTGCCGAGGCCGGTGCCCTTCGGCGTCGCTTCGGCGGGCATGCCGCAGCCGTCGTCCTCGACCGACAGGCGGAACGCCTTTTCGCCGTCCGCGGACAGCATCACCCGGATCTCGCCGCCGGCGCCGGCGGGGTAGGCGTATTTGCAGGCGTTGGTGACGAGTTCGGTGACGATGACGCCGAGCGACACCGCCTTGTCGGTGGGCAGGCGGATCGGCTCGGCGGCGACGCGTAGCGCGTGCGGGGCGTCACCGCTGGTCAGCGTCTCGGCGAGTTCGGCGACGAGCGAGCCGAGATAGTCGCGCATGTCGACGCTCTCGACGTCATTGGCCGAATAGAGGCGGCGGTGGACCTGCGCGATCGCGCCGATCCGCCGTTGCGTATCGTCGAGCGCGGCGCGCGCGGTCGGATCGGCGAGCGCGCCCGCCTGCAACCGCACCATCGCCGAAACGAGCTGGAGCGAATTGGCGACGCGGTGATTGACCTCGCCGAGCAACGCCTCGAGCCGCGCGTTGCTGGCGCGCAGATCCTCCTCGGCGCGCGCCTTCTCGAGCGCCAGCCGGCTGCGGTCGAGCACCTGATCGAAACTGGCGGCGAGCAGATCGAAGAAATCGTCGCCGATCGTCTTGACGACGTAATCGGCGGCGCCCGCCTTGAGCGCGGCGACCGCGATCCGCCCCTCGTCCGAACCGGTGACGTAGACGACCGGCGGCATGACGGGGAGCGCGGCGAGCCGTTCGAGCGTCTCCAGACCGTCCATCCCCGGCATGTAATGATCGACCGCGATCAGATCGAACGGCTGCGACGCCGCAAGCACCAGCCCCTCGGCGCCGCCCTCCGCAGTGGTGACGCGATAGCCTCGCCGCGCCAGCCCGCGCGCGGCGAGGCGGCGGATGCCGTCGTCGTCGTCGATATAGAGTACGCTGGGGTTGGCGGCTTCGGCCAGATCAGTGTTCCTCGACCGCGGGAACCTGGATCACCGACAGGAACAGGCCGAGCTGGCGGATCGCCTGCGCGAAGCTTTCGTAATTGACCGGCTTGGTGATGTAGACGTTGCAGCCGAGATCGTAGCAGCGCTGGATCTCGATCTTGTCGTCGGTGGTGGTCAGCACGACGACGGGGGTGCGCTTCAGCGGGCTGCCTTCCGCCTTGATCCGCTGGAGGATGTCGGTGCCGCTCATGTCGGGCAAATTGAGATCGAGCAGGATCAGCGCCGGCGCGCCCTTGGCGGGACCGTCGTCCGCCTCGAACAGATGGTGGAGCGCCTGGGTGCCGTCGGTGAAGTGCTTGATATCGTTGAGGATGCCGGCGCGACGGATATTCTTCTCGATCAGCCGGGCATGGCCTTCGTCGTCCTCGATCATCACGATGCCGACGGATTGATGGGCGTTCATGCTGCGCTGTCCTGACTGACGTAGGTCTTGGGAAGATTGAGGCGGAAGGTGGAGCCGCGGCCCGGTTCGCTCTCCACGTCGATCGTGCCGCCGAGACGATAGGCGAGCGCCCGGACGTGCGCCAGCCCGATCCCCTCGCCGGGCTGGTCCTGCTGGCCCGAGCGGCGGAACAGGTCGAAGATGCGCTGGTGATCGCGCGGGTCGATGCCGCGGCCGTTGTCGGCGACCGACAGGATGACGCGGTCGCGCCGCGCCTCGCCGGCGACGGTGATGACGCCGGGACGGCCGGGCTGGAGATATTTGGTGGCGTTCTCGATCAGGTTCGACAGGATCTGTTCGAGCGCGACGCGGTCGGTGACGACCGGCGGGATCGGGCGGCGCACGCTGAAGCTGATGCCGCGCTCGTCGAGCAGGTGGCGGATCGAACCGGCGACGGTGTCGGCGATCGCGCCGGGGTCGATCGTCTCGGGTGCGATGACGCGGCGGCCCTCGCGCGATAGTTTGAGGATGGCGTTGATCAGCCGGTCCATCTTCTGCGTCGAGGTGCGGATGAAGCCGATCGATTCGGGCAGATCCTCGCGCACCGCGAGCCGCGCCTCCTCGCTGACGATATGCGGCGCCTCCGCCTCGGCGCGGTCGACCAGTTCGGTGAGCGGGGCGGTGGCGGCGGCGAGTTCGGCGGTGAAGCCCATCACGTTGACCAACGGCGAGCGCAGGTCGTGGCTGACGATATAGGCGAAACGCTGGATCTCTTCGTTGGCGCGGCTGAGATCGGCGGTTCGCTCGTGGACGGTCTCTTCGAGATGCTCGTTGAACTCGCGCAGCGAATCGCGCGAGCGGGCGAGATCGCGGGTATAGCCGAGCACGGTGAGCAGCGAGGCGAGCGCGACGAGGGCGAGCAGCACCGCGGCGAGCGCGAGGATGCCGTAGAAGATGCGTACGCTGCGCTGCTGCGCGGCGTCGCGCTCGGCGAGCAGACGGCGTTCGGTCACCGCCATCCGTTCGAATGCGTCGCGGATCGCGGTGAGGCGGCGGACGCTCGCCTCGGTACGGAACAGCGTGACCGCGGTGTCGGCGCGGCCGGCGTCGATCAGCGCGATCGTGCGCGCGCGCTGGGTGAGCAGCGCCTGGATCTCGCCGCGGAGCTGCCCGAGCGTCGCGATCTGCGCCGGATTGTCGCGGGTGAGGCTTTGCAGATAGCCGAGCGCGGTGGGGGTCGCCGCCGACCAGCGATGATAGGCGTCACGATATTCGGGGTTGCCGGTGAGCAGATAGCCGCGCCGCGACGCCTCGCCCTGTTCGATCAGGCGACGCGCGTTGCTGACCGCCAGTTCGACCTCATAGGTGTGGTTGACGGAGCGGGTGTGGCTCTCGTTCTGCCCCGTCGCCCAGCCGGCGCCGATCCCCGCCGCGACGAGCGCGAGGAAGCCGAGCGCCATGAACGTGACGAGCAGGCGGCCGATACGGCCCTCGGACACGACGAACGGATTGCGGACTTTTCTGATCACGCGCGCGGCTTTACGCGAGCCGATGTCGTTACGCCAGCGATGCTGTCGGGGTGGGGCGCGTGGCGATACCGGCTGCCCATCCCGTTCGCCCTGAGCCTGTCGAAGGGCCGTGAGTCTCATCTGCCCCCTTCGACAGGCTCAGGGCGAACGGCGGGAGGTGTCTGCCTGCGTGCGGGGTAGCGAGGCCTACAGCAGCAATTCCTGCGTGGTGGCGCGGCCGACGGCGCCGCCACCGCTGCGGCGGTCCATCTCGGCATTGGCGGTGAAGCGGATGTCGGGGTCGCGATCGGCCATGAACGCCATCAGGCTCTCGTGGTCGAGCTCGCTCCACGCCTTGCCGCGGTGCGGGCCGTAGCGGACGCGCGGGATCAGGCCCGGCGTGCGCGACCAGTCGAGCAATTGCGCGACGCTCGCCTCGTTGAGCTGGTCGCGCAGATGATGCGCGGTGACATAGGCGTCGGGAAAGGCGCGGTGGACGGGCAGGCCGCGGTCATGATCGAGCCCGTCGGGCTTGCGCCAGTAGCGCAGCACCTGGTTGGAGAAGCTCGGCGAATCGGGCCAGAGGCGCAGCGCGCATTTCCAGGTGCAGATCCACTCCTGACCATGGGTCAGGTTGGGGGTGCAGAATTGCTGCTCGAAATCGGCGCGGTGCGCGGCGAGCGCGAGGCGGCGCGGATAGGGATCGAGCACGCGGCGGGCGACATCGTGCCACCACGGTGCCTCGGCGACATGCTCGTCGAGGATATGGTGGATCGCCTGGGTGATCGGCGGGATGGCGCGACCGGGGTTGACCAGGATCGCGCCGCCTTCGCCTTCCAATTCCCAGCGGCCGTCCGGCTGGAGCGCGACGTCCTGCCAGCCGATCTCGCACACGCCATGCGCGGGCGGCGCGCTGCCGGTGGTTTCGAGGTCGATGACGCGGATGATCTGGGGGGTGGGTCGCATTATGCCCCAAATGGGCGCTTGCGGGCGATTATGCCAGTGCGAAGGGGGCGGCCCTGCCGTTCGTCGTCGGGATGACGAATGTGGGTGGGCCTTACCGATACTCGTCGTCGTCGATGTCCATCTCGCGCACCCCGCGCAGGCGGCGGGCGCGGTCGACGAGCTTGCGCAGGCCTTCGCGGCGCTCGCGTGCGGCGGGGATGTCGCGCAGCACGAATTGCGCGTTGCCGGTGGTGCGGTCCGACGAGGTGATGGTGATCGTGCCGATGTCGGTGATCTGGTTGACCAGCGAATAGTCGACGCGCACGTCCTTGACCCGGTACAGTTCGATCTCGTCGATCGACTTCATGACGAGGCCGCGCTTCACGATCAGCCGCTGGTCGGTGATCTCATAGGACGCCGACAGATTCTGTAGCCAGCGCACCGCGATGACGATCAGGCCGACGCCGATCGCACAGCCGAGGATGGTCAGCCAGCCGGTGAAGCTGCCGAACAGCCAGCGATTGGTGCTCGAGCGGAAATTGTCGACCGGCCGTTCCGTGCTGTAGGTCCCCACCATAAGCCGACCCTATCCGGCGCGCCGCGGCTGTCAATCGCGCGTGACGCCGCACGCCGCCAGCGCCGCGTCGATCTCGGCGAGCAGCGCGTCGAGCGCGGTCTGATCGGCGGCTTCGGCGCGGGCGGTGAGCACGTCCTGCGTGTTCGAGGCGCGCAGCAGCCACCAGCCCTGCGGCGTCGTCACGCGGACGCCGTCGATCGCGATCACCGGCGTGCCGGCGGCTTCGAGGCGGGTGCGCACCTCGTCGATCACCGCGAACTTGCGCGCGGGATCGACCGGGAAGCGCAGGTCGGGAGTGTTGACGAGCGGCGGCATCGCGTCGCGCAATTGGGTGAGCGAGCGGCCGGACAGATGCACCGCGCGGATCAACTGCACCGCGGCGTGGAGCGCATCGTCGAAGCCGTACCAATCGTGCGCGAAGAAGATATGGCCGCTGAGCTCGCCGGCGATCGGCGCGTGGTGCGCGAGCATCGCCTCCTTCATCAGGCTGTGGCCCGTCGCGCCCATCACCGGCGTACCGCCGAGTTCGGCGATGCGGTCGAAGACGAATTGCGAGGATTTGACGTCGGCGACGACGGTCGCGCCGGGCAGATCGGCGAGCACCGGCGCGATCAGCAGGCTGAGCAACTGGTCGCCCCACAACACGCGGCCCGCGCCGTCGACCGCACCGATGCGGTCACCGTCGCCGTCGAAGGCGATGCCGAAATCGAGTCCCTCGCGGCGGACCAGCGCCTTGAGATCGTCGAGATTATGCTCCTCGGTCGGGTCGGGGTGGTGGTTGGGGAAGCGGCCGTCGACCTCGGTGTAGAGCAGATGATGCTCGCCGGGGAGCTGCGCGGTCAGCGCCTCGACCGCGGGGCCAGCGGCGCCGTTGCCGCAGTCCCAGCCGATCCGGTAGCTGCCGCCGCCGTGGCCGGCGAGGAGCCGCGCGACATAGGCGTCGAGCACGTCGGCGTCGGTGATGGTGCCGGCACCCGCGCTCCACGCGCCCGCGGCGGCGAGGCGGGCGAGATCCTGCACGTCGGCGCCGTAGAAGGAGCGGTGGCCGAGCACCATCTTGAAGCCGTTGTCGTCGCGCGGATTGTGGCTGCCGGTGACGTGGATGCCGGCGTCGACGCCGAGCGTTGCCTCGGCGAAATAGAGCATCGGCGTCGGGCCGATGCCGATCCGCACCACATCGACGCCGCCCGCGGTAAGGCCGGCGACCAGCGCCGCCTCGAGCTCGGGCGAGGACAGGCGGCCATCGCGGCCGACCGCGACGCGGTGGCCGCCGGCGGCGCGGACGCGGGTGGCGAAGCTGCGGCCGATCGCCGTGGCGTCGGGGGTGCCGAGATTGCGGCCGACGGTGCCGCGCACGTCATATTCCCGCAGGATCGCGGGCGACAGGACGTGGCTCATCCGCCGCGGCGCAGCGCGCCGAGCAGCAGGTCGCGCGCCGCGTTGATCTCGGTGCTCGCCGCCGCCGAGCCGCCGCGATCGGGATGCGATTCGGCGAGCAGGCGGCGATGCGCGGCGCGGATCTCGCTTTCGTCGGCGCCGGCGCGCAGGCCGAGCACCCGGTGCGCGCGCTGCGTGTCGGTGAGCGTCGCGCGTTTGGGGGCGGGGCGGAGATAATGCCAGGCGAACCAGATCAACGCGATCGCGAGCAGCCACTTCATGCGGCGAACTGCGGCGCGGCGGGCTCGGGCAATTGGAGGGCGCTCATCATCTCGCGCAATTCCTGCCGCGAGGCGACGTGGCCGAGGCCCATCGCGCCGAATTCCTTCGAGTCGATCATCGTCAGCCCGGCGGGGAACAATTCGCGATAGATGACGCGTTCGCCAAGGCCGGGGATGATGCGGAAGCCGACGCGCTTGGCGAGCTGGCCGAGCGCATCCGACACGCGCCGCATGTTGCGCGCCTCGATATGCTGGAGGCGGTTGCGCAGCACGACCCAGTCGATCTGGGTGCCGTCGGCGCGGGCGCGCTGCTTGCGCGCGTCCCAGATCAGCTCCGAATAGAAACTGGGGCGGGTGACGTTGAACGTCTCGGGATCGACCTGGCCGATCAGGTCGAAATCGACGAAACTGTCGTTCATCGGCGTGACCAGGGTGTTGGACAGCGCCGCGGCGGTGCGCGCGAAATAATCGTCGCGACCGGGCGTGTCGATGATCAGGAAGTCGGCGCCCTCCGACAGGCGCTGCCACGTCTCCTCGAACACCGACTCGCTCTCGCCGTCGTGCGTCGCGTGGATCGGCATGGGCAGGTCGCTGCCGGTCCGCTTGATCGTCGCGGCGCGGTTCTCGAGATAGCGGCCGACGGTGCGCTGGCGATGGTCGAGGTCGAAACAGGCGACCTTGGCGCCCTTGGCGGCGAGCGCGATGGCGACGTGCACCGCCGTCGTCGACTTGCCGGTGCCGCCTTTTTCATTGGCGAAGACGATGACGTGTGGCCCTGCGGGCACGGTTCGTTCCTTATCGATGCTGGCGGGTTGCTCGGTCACGACGCTCTTCATAGAAGCCGCGCGCTCATTGTTCGAGGGATTAAACGGTGCTGACGGTTCGAGACCTGGACGGGCTGCGCGCGGCGGTCGCCGCATTCCGCGCCGACGGCGCGACGATCGCGCTGGTGCCGACGATGGGCGCGCTGCACGCCGGCCATATGGCGCTGGTCGAGGCGGCCCGCCGGCCGGGCACCAAGGTGATCGCGTCGATCTTCGTCAACCCCAGGCAATTCGGCCCGAACGAGGACCTCGCCCGCTATCCGCGGCGCGAGGCGGCCGATGCGCGCCTGCTCGCCGAGGGTGGCTGCGACCTGCTGTGGCTGCCGCCGGTCGAGGTGATGTATCCGGCGGGCTTCGCGACCAACGTCGGCGTGACCGGGGTCAGCGACGGCTTCGACGGCGCGGCGCGGCCGGGCCATTTCGACGGCGTCGCCACGGTCGTCACCAAATTGTTCAACCAGACCGGTGCCGACATCGCCTATTTCGGCGAGAAGGACTTCCAGCAGCTGGCCGTGATCCGCCGCGTCGTCGCCGACCTCGACATGGCGATCGAGATCGTCGGGGTGCCGACGCAGCGCGACGACGACGGCCTCGCGCTGTCGTCGCGCAACATCTACCTCGACGACGAGCAGCGCGCCAAGGCGGTGGCGCTGCCGCGCGCACTCGGCGTCGCGGCGCGGGCGGTGGGGCGCGGCGACGACGTCGAGACCGCGCTCGCCGAGGCGCGGGCGACGCTGATCGCGGCGGGGTTCGCGATCGATTACGTCGCGCTCGCCGATGCCGAGACGCTGGCCGAGTCGCCCGCGGCGGATCGGCCGCGCCGGCTGCTCGCCGCGGCGCGGATGGGCGCGACGCGGCTGATCGACAATGTCGCGATCGAGCCGATTGGCTAAAAAGCGCAGTTGCCGAGCCGTTAACCAATTGTCAGGACGAATCACGGATGGTGCCCTCATGAGCAATGGGGGCAAACCATGGGCAACAGTTTCAAGAGCGCGCAAATCCTCATAGACAGCCGTATCGCCGACGCGATGCGCGGCCGGCCGGAGGCATTGTTCGACCTCGGCGTCTGCTACCAGACCGGCACCGCCGGCGCGGGCGTCGACCTGATCGAGGCACATAAATGGTTTAACCTCGCCGCGGTGGCGGGCTTCAGCGAAGCCGCTTATGCGCGCGCCGAGGTCGCCGACAACATGACCGCGCGCGAGATCGCGCTGGCGCAACGCCAGGCGCGCAACTGGCTGGGCATGACGCAGCGGCAGGCGGCGTAACCGACTCCGGGTGCGAGACCGCCCGCCCGACGGGCGGCGCCGGCCCGTTGAAGGCGTTCGCGTCGCGAACGTCCCTGCGCGGTGTCAGCCTCGTGTCGGGGACGGCGATCGCACGGCGCGCCGAAACCGGAGCAGGCGACGTTTCGTAACGAAACCTTGTCATCCGGCTGCTATCCTTGGACGATGCAGCACCAGAGCCGCGGCCCATGTTCGCCATTTTCCTGACCCCTGCCTATGCGCCGTTCGCGATCGCATTCGTGGTGATGATCGGTATCGGTCTGATCGAGGCGATCGGCCTGGGTCTTGGCCATCTCGATGTGCATGCCGACCTGCACGCCGAGACGGACGGCGGCGGCGTGCTCGACTGGCTGGGGCTTGGCCATGAACTGCCGATCCTGATCTGGCTGACGTCGCTGCTCGGCTGCTTCACACTTGCCGGCATCGCCATCCAGCAGGGTGCGACGTTGGTGACGGGCAGCCCGCTCGGCTGGGGCGTGGCCTCTGGCGCCGCACTGTTCGTTGGCGCCATGCTCAACACGCTGGCGGCCAACGGTCTCGCCCGCGTGATGCCGGGTTTCGAAAGCAGCGTGATCTCGACCGACGACTTGCTCCGCCGCCGCGGCACGATCCTGGAAGGCGTCGCGCGCCGCGGATCGCCGGCGCGCGCGAAGGTCGTCGATCAACACGGGCAGGCGCATTTCATCATGGTCGAGCCGCATGACGACAAGGACGCGATCGCCGCCGGCGAGACCGCGCTGATCGTCCGCCGCGACGGCACGATGTTCTATGCGCTGCCAGACACCAACGTGCTTCTGCAGCCGATCTGACCAACGCCTAACCGGGGAGGGGCTCATGCCCGCACAGCTACTGAACGTCCTGATCTACGCCGGCATCGTGCTGTTCGCGCTCGTCGTGATCGGTGTCATCCTGACCCGGCTTTACCGTCGCGCGACCAAGGACGTCGCATTGATCCGCACCGGCTTCGGCGGCGAGAAGGTCGTGCTCAACGGCGGCATCATGGTGATCCCCGTCCTGCACGAACTGATGCAGGTCCGGCTGACGACGGTGAAGCTGGAGGTGTCGCGCCTCAACAAGGATGCGCTGATCACGCTCGACAAACTGCGTGTCGATGTCGTCGGCCTGTTCCACATCAAGGTGAAGCCCGACGCGGAGTCGATCGCCGCGGCGGCGCAGACGCTCGGCGACTCGGTCAACAACCCCGATGCGGTGAAATCGCTCCTCGACGGCAAGCTGGTGTCGGCGTTGCGGTCGGTCGCGGCGACGATGACGATGGAGCACCTGCACGCCAATCGCGCCGACTTCATCCAGAAGGTGCAGGAAGCGCTGATGACCGATTTGGATATGAACGGCTTCCAGCTCGAATCGGTCAGTATCACGCATTTCGATCAGACCGCGTTCGAGCATTTCAACGAGAACAACGCCTTCGATGCCGAGGGGTTGACCGTGCTCACGCGGACCATCGAAGAGCGCAAGAAGATCCGCAACGACATCGTCGCCACCAATCGCGTCGAGATCGAACAGCGCAACCTCGATGCGAACAACCAGTCGCTCGAGATCGCGCAGGCCGCGGAACAGGCGCGGCTGACGCAGGAGCAGACGCTCTCCGCCCGACGCGCCGAGCAGGCGACGGCGATCGCCACCGCCGAAGCCGAGCAGACCCGGCTGGCCGAGATCGCACGCATCACCGCCAGCCAGGCGAAGACCGTCGCGCAGACCGAAGCGGACAAGGTGATCCAGACCGCGACGATCGCCCGAGACGGTGCGATCCAGACGGCGACGATCGAGCGCGACCGGACGATCGAGATCGCCCGGATCACCACCGCAGTACAGACCGCGCAGAAGTCCGAGGAGGAATCGACCGCGACCGCTGCCGCGAACGAAGCGCGTGCGCTCGCCGTACGCGCCGAGGAAAGCGTCGCCACCGCCAAGGCGACGGAGATCGCCAACCGCAACAAGAACGTCGCGGTGATCGCCGCCACCCAGCGCGCGCAGGAGGAAGCGGTCGGCATCACCGTCGCCGCGACCGCCGAGAAGGAGGCCGCCGAGGCGCGCGCCAGTGCGCTCCGCACGGAGGCGACCGCCGAAGCCGATGCGGAAAAGGCGCGTGCGGAAGGACGCGAGGCGGCGTTCAAGGTCGATGCCGCCGGTCAGGCTTCGCTGAACGAGGCGACCAATCTGCTGAGCGATGCGCAAACCGCACTACTGATCCGCCGCGCGATGCTCGACGCGCTGCCGGCGATCATCGCCGCGGCAAGCAAGCCGATCGAGAACATCGACAAGATCAGCATCGTCGATGCTCGCGGGCTGCATGGCGACGGCAGCGGTGCCGGCGACGGCGCAGCGGGCGGGGGGCAGGGCAATCTCGCCGATGCCGCGGTCGCCGCGGCGATGCGCTATCGCGTCGGCGGGCCGCTGATCGACGGTTTGATGGCCGAACTCGGCATGACCGGCAATTCGTTGAACGGCATGCTGGCCGGAAGCAATGGTGACGGCGCGGCGTCGCGCAGCCCCGCGACCGAAGGCCGTCCGGCGACGTTGAACGGCGGTTCGGGCGGCGTGCCGGTCTGAGCGGGGTTGCCGCTCACGGCGCGTGCCGGCCCGCCTGCTGCCCGGCGGCATGCGTCAGACGGTCCCAATTGCCGTGGGCGAATGCCTGCCGTGCGGCATCGTCGAGCCCGACCGTGTCGAGGAAATGGCGGGGCGCACCGCCTTCCTTATATTGATACGGGAAATCGGTGGAGAACAGCAGGCGCTCGGGACCGACGATCTCGAGGCAGCGGTGGAGATAGGTCTCGCTCCACATGCCGCTGCCGGTGACGTACAAATTGGTGCGGGCATAGTCCGACAAGGACCGTTGCAGATCGAGTGCGCGCGCGAAGACCGCCGATGTCCGCTCCAGATAGAAAAGCACCACCTCGCCCCAATGGCCGAGGATGATCTGCAAGTCGGGCAGCGCATCGAACACGCCGGCCGCGGCGAGACGCAGCCATTGCAGGCCCGCTTCATAATGCCAGCCGAGGCCGAATGCCGCCAAAGCGAGGTCGGCGGTTTCGCCGATCCCCGAATAATTGGCCTGACGCACCTCCGCCAGCGGGGTCTGCGGATGGATGAACAGCGGCACCTGCAGCTCTGCCGCCTTGGCGAGCAGCGGGCGCAGCGCGGGATGATCGAGATGCCGCTCGCGCGTGCGGCCGCAGAGCAGCGCGCCCTTCAATCCGAGGTCGCGGACCGCGCGCTCGAGTTCGCGCGGGGCGGCGTCCGTGTCCGGCGTCGGCACGGCGGCCAGGCCCTGAAAGCGGTCGGGATGGCGGGTACAGGTTTCGGCGATCAGGTCGTTGACCCTCTGCGCCGTTTCGACCGCGGCGGCAGGGGTGAGATTGTGCAGCCCGGGCGTGGTCAGCGAGAGCACCTGTACGTCGACGCCCTGCTCGTCCATCAGTGCGATCCGGCCGTCGCCGAGATCCGCGAGGCGGCGGCCGTTTTCGCCGCCATCGGCGAAGGCCGAGACCGGATCGTGCGGCGGCGGCGCGGCGTCCCAGGCGTCGCGGACGAATGGGGGCAGGATATGCTCTTCGATCGCGATCAGGCGCATGGGCAATCTCCCGGCAGGGTCAGCCTCGCTCAACGAGGCGCCGCGGCATTCGTTGCTGCCGGCACGAGCGCCTGCCGGATCGGCTCCACCCAGCGGTCGCGGTCGATGTCGTACAGGATGAAGTCGCTGTCGAACTGCCAATAGGCCCAGGGGAAGCCGTGCGCCTCCGCTTCGCGGCGGACGGTCGCGGTGTAGCGCGCGCGGGCCGCCATCGGCGTGCCGCTTTTCTCATAGGCGCCGAATTCGCCCATCAATACCGGGCGATCGTTCGCCTTCGACCATGCGCCGACGGTGTCGTAATCGGCCTTGATCCGCTGTTCGTCCGCGGCGGTGAAGGGCACGTTCTTCACGGCGGTCAGCTCGGGCGCCCAGGGCGCGCCCTGATGGGTGAAGCGGAACGGCTCGTAGGAGTGGAAGGTGACGAGGATGTTGCGGTCGGCCGCGGGCAGCTCGAGCCTGGGCAGTTCCTCGAGATTGTTCCAGCGGCTCGGGCCGATCACCAGCGTGCGGTCGGGGTTCGTGCGGCGAACGAGGGGGATGAGCGTGCGTAGCATCGCATTCCAGCGCGCGGCGTCGAGCGGCGCGTGCGGTTCGTTGAGCAATTCGAACAGCACGGACGGCGGCGCGTCGCGATAGCGTTCACCGATCTGCGTCCAGAAGGCGACCAATTTGGGTTCGCACGCGTCCGGCGCTTTGGAACAGGCGTTGAAATCGTGTTCGTCGATGATGACGCCCAGCCCCGCGGCGCTCGCCTCGCGGACCATGCGGTCGAGCGTCGCGAGCCATTGCGGGTCGAGCCGGTTCTGCGCGTCCATATGGCCGAACGACTGGAGGACGATCCGGACGAAATCGAAGCCGCCCTGCCGGATGATCCGGAAGTGGCGCGTCTTGAACCGCGCCTTGGCCGCGTCGCGCCATAGCGGGTCGTAGCCGAGGATGTTGACGCCGCGGTGCAGGCGCGCCGCGGTGCGCCACGCGGGACCGGTCCCCGTCGTTGCGGCGGGCGCGGATTGCGCGGTCGCCTGACCCGCCGCGATCGCCGGAGCGACCGTGGGCGTGGTGAGGATCAGGGCCAATGTCAGTAACTTACATGTGAACCGCACGGCGCTGATCCTTCGGCAAAGCGAGAATAGGATCGGTAGACGATCCGGCGGAAGCTGTCCTCTTATTCGATGCGGCGGGCGGTGGTCGGCCGCTTGCGCCGGTGGCGGGCAGACGCCATGGCCTGTGGATGCGCAGCCTGACCCCGTTCGCCCTTCTGCTTCTCCTGCCCGCGGCAGGTGCGACTCAATCGCTCGCGCAGGAGCGCTGGGACGTCACGTCGACGGTGGTCGATCTGACCGTGCCCGGTGCACCCGGTTTCCTGCTGCGGATGGCCAAGGGCAAATCGCGGGCGGAGCATAAGTGTGTCGCGCCCGGACAGAGCGTCGCGGCGTTGCTGGCACCCGATCCGAAAGCGCGATGCCGGGTCGACCGGCAGCAGATCGCCGATGGCCGCTACACGCAGGCGCTGACCTGTCCGCAGAAGAACGGTGCGCCGATGCAGGTCAGCCGCGCCGGAACCTATACCGCGGGTGGCTTCGTCGGCCGCGCCGAGATGACCGGTCAGACGGCCAAGGGCAGAATGAACGTCGTCCTCGATCAGCGGGCGGCCCGGGTCGCCGGCAGCTGCAAGGGCTGACGACGGGGCAGGCCGTCCCGTAGCGTCGGTCGCCCCGGCGGGATCACCGATCGTCGGGGATGTCGGCGATCTCGTTGTCGGACAGGCCGGCGCTTTCGTCGCGCAGGAAGCGCAGCAGTTCCGCCACCTCGGGCGGCCCGAAGCGGAGGCCGAGGTCGTCCATCTGGATGAAGATCGCCTGCTGCCTGTCCGGTGACATTGCCGCGACGACATCGACGCAATCCGCCAGCGTGCCCTGGCCCACGACGTCCGACATCGCCTCGGTATCGCCTTCGATAGCGTAGATCGTCGCGGGTTCGCTTAACGGATAGGTTGTCATCGCTGCTCCAGTCGGTCGCTGTCGGGACGATAACGTGCGGGAGCTGGAATGGACGCAGGCGCTGCGCCGCGTTTGAAGAAGACTATGAGCGGGGCAAGTCTCGTCGTCACACGGTCTGGAACGTGCTGACGCGAAACGACCCGTTGGTGCTGAGCTTGTCGAAGCACCGTGAGTCTCACCGCCCCCTTCGACGCCGCCTGCGGCGTCGCTCAGGACAGGCTTCGACAGGCTCAGGGCGAACGGTCAGGAGGTGGTCAGTCTCCTGCCGACATAATCAAGGAGCAGCTCCGTCTACACGTCCAGATTGGCGACGTTCAGCGCGTTGTCCTGGATGAATTCGCGGCGGGGTTCGACGACTTCGCCCATCAGCTGGGTGAAGATCACGTCGGCGGCCGAGACGTCTTCCGAGGTGACGCGCAGCATCGTGCGGTTCGACGGATCGAGCGTGGTTTCCCACAATTGGTCGGCGTTCATCTCGCCGAGCCCCTTGTAGCGCTGGATCGCCAGACCCTTGCGGCCCGCGGCGAGGATCGCGTCGAGCAGTTGCGACGGCCGCGCGACGAGACTTTCGCCGCGCGAGACGGTGGTGGTGACGCTGCCGATCTGGCCGGCATTCTCCTCGGTTTCTTCGCCGCCGTCCGCGGCCGGCTCCGGGTCCGCCGCGGTCGCGGCGAGGCCCTTGAGCGGGATCAGCTTGCCCGCCGCGACGAAGCTTTCCGCCTGTTCGGCCGCAAGGCCGTGCAGCTTGCGCGCCTCGGCGCTGGCGAGGAAGGTCGCCTCGACGATGTGATGGTCGGTGACGCCGCGCCACAGCCGTTCGAAGTGGATGCCGCCGTCCTCGGTCAGCCGCGCGGTCCAGCGTGCCTCCTCGTCGCCCGATTCGAGCCGGCGGACGACCTCGGCGACCGTCGCCGCGCGCTGGTCGCGGCTGAAGCTGGGGTCGAGCGCGCCGGCGAGCGCCAGCACCTCGATGATCACCGGGTCGTAGCGCCGCGGCACGTAGCGCATCAGCGTGCGCATGCGGCGGGCATGATCGAGCAGGCTCTTGAGATCGGCGCCCGAGCGCGTGCCGCTCGGCGCGTCGAACACCATCGACGAAACGCCGGCGTCGACGAGATATTCGTCGAGCGCGGCATCGTCCTTGAGATAGACCTCCGACCGGCCCTTGGTCGCCTTGTAGAGCGGCGGCTGCGCGATGAAGAGGTGACCGCGGGTGATCAGCTCGGGCATCTGGCGGTAGAAGAAGGTCAGCAGCAAGGTGCGGATATGCGCGCCGTCGACGTCGGCGTCGGTCATGATGACGATCTTGTGGTAGCGCAATTTGTCGGCGTTGAAGTCGTCGCGGCCGATGCCGGTGCCCATCGCCTGGATCAGCGTGCCGATCTCGCGACTGGCAATCATCCGGTCGAAACGTGCGCGTTCGGTGTTGAGGATCTTGCCGCGCAGCGGGAGGATCGCCTGGAAGTGGCGATCGCGGCCCTGCTTGGCCGAGCCGCCGGCCGAATCGCCCTCGACGAGGAACAGCTCGGACTTGGCCGGGTCCTTCTCCTGGCAGTCGGCGAGCTTGCCGGGCAGCGAGGCGATGTCCATCACGCCCTTGCGCCGGGTCAGCTCGCGCGCCTTCTTGGCGGCCTCGCGCGCGGCGGCGGCGTCGATGATCTTGCCGACGATCGAGCGGCCGTGGGCGGGGTTTTCTTCCAGCCATTCGGCGAGCTTGTCGGCCATCAGCGATTCGAGCGGTTGGCGCACCTCGGACGAGACGAGCTTGTCCTTGGTCTGGCTGCTGAACTTGGGATCGGGCAGCTTGACCGAGACGATCGCGGTCAGCCCCTCGCGCATGTCGTCGCCGGTGAGCGTCACCTTCTCCTTCTTCAGCATCCCCGACTTTTCCGCATAATTGTTGAGCGTGCGGGTCAGCGCGGCGCGGAAGGCGGCGAGGTGGGTGCCGCCGTCGCGCTGCGGGATGTTGTTGGTGAAGGCGAGGACGTTCTCGTAATAGGAATCATTCCATTCGAGCGCGACGTCGATGCCGACCTCGTCGCGCTGGCCGTGGATCGCGATCGGTTCGGGGAAGAGCGGCGTCTTGGCGCGGTCGAGCCACTTCACGAACGCGGCGATGCCGCCCTCGTAATAGAGCTCCACCGTCTTCGGCTCGTCGTGGCGCGCGTCGGTGAGGAACAGGCGGACGCCCGAATTGAGGAAGGCCAGCTCGCGATAGCGATGCTCGAGCTTCTCGAAGTCGAATTCGGTGATCTTGAACGTGGCGGGCGAAGGCAGGAAGGTGACGCGCGTCCCTTTCTGGCCGGGCGCGGCGGGGCCGATGACCTTGAGCGGCGCGACCGCGTCGCCGAACGCGAAGCGCATGTAATGCTCCTCGCCGTCGCGCCAGATGGTGAGGTCGAGGAATTCGCTGAGCGCGTTGACGACCGAGACGCCGACGCCGTGCAGGCCGCCCGACACCTTGTATGCATTGTCGTCGCTGGTATTCTCGAACTTGCCGCCGGCGTGGAGCTGGGTCATGATGACCTCGGCCGCGGAGACGCCTTCCTCGGGGTGGATGCCGGTCGGGATGCCGCGACCGTTGTCGGTGACGCTGACCGAGCCGTCGGCGTTGAGCTGGATGTCGATCCGGTCGCAATGGCCGGCGAGCGCTTCGTCGATCGCATTGTCGCTGACCTCGAACACCATATGGTGAAGGCCCGATCCGTCGTCGGTGTCGCCGATATACATGCCCGGCCGCTTGCGCACCGCGTCGAGGCCCTTCAGCACCTTGATCGACGAGGCGCCGTATTCGTTCGCATTCTGGGGTTCTGCCATAGCGAGGATATAGGGATTGCGGGGGCGGAACGAAAGCGAAATGGGCGGGTGGGGGTGGGCGCCCAATTCCTCCCTCGCTTTAGCGGGGGAGGGGGACCGCCGGCCGAAGGCCGGTGGTGGAGGGGGCGTTTCCGCATAAGGTGAGCTTACCGTATCCTCCCCCTCCGTCACGCCCTCCGGGCGCGCCACCTCCCCCTGGCGGGGGAGGAATTCTACCCCAGTTCCACGCGCGTCGCGTCGCTCGCGATCGCGGCGAACAGCGCCGGCTCGGTGCCGGTCATCCACACTTGGCCGTGGCCCGACAGTCGCTCGAACAGCGCGGCGCGGCGGACGGGATCGAGATGCGCGGCGATCTCGTCGAGGAGGAGGATCGGGGCGTGGCCGGTGCGCTGCGCGACGAGTTCGGCATGGGCGAGGACGATGCCGAGCAGCAGCGCCTTCTGCTCGCCGGTCGAGGCGAGCGCCGCCGGCTGCGCCTTGCCGAGATGCGTCACGGCGAGGTCGGCGCGGTGCGGGCCGGCGAGCGCGCGGCCGGCGGCGGCGTCGCGCGACCGGCCGTGGCGCAGCGCGTCGAGCAATTGCGCGCCATCGCCGCGCCAGCCCTCCAGCGCCACCGCAGCACGCGCGAACGGGCCGTCGGGCTGGTCCGCGAGCCGCTCGCCGAGCAGCGTGACGGTGGTGCGCCGCGCGGTCTCGATCGCGCCGCCATGGTCGGCCATCTGCGTCTCCAGCGCGGTCAGCCAATCGGGGTCGGCGGGCATGTCGGCGGCGAGCAGGCGGTTGCGCGCCCGCATCGCCGCTTCGTAGCGCGCGGCATGATGCGCATGGGCGGGGAGCAGCGCCAACGTCAGCCGGTCGAGGAAGCGGCGGCGCTCGCCCGCGGGCTCGACGAACAACCGGTCCATCGCCGGGGTCAGCCACAGCACGGTCAGCCATTCGGCGAGCGTGTTGGCGGTGGCGGTGGCGCCCTGAATGCGCAACTGGCGGCGTTCGGGCGCTGCGGCGAGCGCGCCGGTTGCGATCTCGACGTCGCCGCCGGGCGCGGCGAGCGTCGCGGCGATGCCGAAGCCGCCCGCGCCGCCCTGCCGCTGCATGTCGGCGAGCGGCGCACGGCGCAACCCGCGGCCGGGCGATAGCAGCGACACCGCCTCGAGCACGTTGGTCTTGCCCGCGCCATTCTCACCGGTGAGCACGACGAAGCCGGGGCCGGGGGCGAGCGCCAGGCCCGCATGGTTGCGGTAATCGGTCAGGACCAGGCGCGACAGCATCGTCCGCCCGCCTATAGCAAAGCGGCGATGCGGCAAATCGCCGTCATCGGCCGCGTATGCCGGCGTATCCGTTTGATCGGCAAGGAACGGATGCGACATGGGCCGGTTGCGACGGCATGACCGACACCCCTTCCGCCGCGCCGCTCGCCGGTCGGCACATCCTGATCGTCGAGGACGAATGGCTGCTCGCCGATCATCTCGACGGGATCGTCACCGAGGCCGGCGGCACGGTACTGGGTCCGTTCGCCACCGCCGACCAGGCACTGGCGGCGCTCGCCGGCGACGCGCCGCGGCCGGATGCGGCGACGCTCAACGTCGTGCTGCTGGATCATATGTCGTTCGACGTCGCCGACCGGCTCGGCGCGCTGGCGATTCCCTATACCTTCCTGTCCGCCAATCGGCCGTACACCTTGCCCGAGCGGTTCCGGACGACACCGCTGCTCGGCAAGCCGTTCGGCGATTGGCAGGTGGTCGCGGCGCTGGTCGCGCTGCTGGATCAGGCGGAACCCGCCCGGACCCACACCGTTGGATGAGCGAACAGCAGCAACCGGGATTCTTTGCGATGGATTACAAGAAGATCGGCTTCGGCCTCGGCGCCTTCGCGGCAGGTGCGGCGGCGTGGACCGCGGCGACGGCGGCATTCGGCCCCAAACCCGGCTCGCGCCCGCGCCGGCTGGCGGACGACGCGGGCGTTGGCGCGGTGCCGGGCGACAGCACGACCAGCCCGATCGCGCCGCGGCCGGCGACGATGGCCGCCGCGCCGGTCGGCATGGCCGAGACCGAAAAGCATTTCGAGGAGCAGCCGGGCAATCCGGCGGCCGAACACGTGCCGACCGATCTGATGGGCGACGCGCATCCCGGCAACGACAGCCGTGCGGTCGAGGCGTTCCGTCCCGACCCCACCGCGGTGCCGACCGAGGAGGAGCGGGAGGCATTGCGGCCGGCGACCGGCCCGGCGCCGACGCTGGTCGCCGATCGCGGCAGCGGGTTCAGCGAGGCGACCGGCGCCGCCTGAGTCATCCGGTGCTCCTGCGGAAGCAGGAGCACCGGCGTTCCGGACGTCATCAGGCGTTGTTCTGCTTGGCCCTGGGCTCCTGCCCTCGCAGGAGCACTGTGCTGCGCGAACGATAGCCGAGGCGGCCCTTCACCTGATTGAGCCCCGGTGTTCACCGGATATACGCTTGCAGGCGTCTGCTACGCGGTCAGTCGTTGCCGAGCAGCGAGGATTTGCGGGGGATCGTCTCGCCCTGCGGCTGATCCTTGTTGAGCGTGTCGCTCGGGCGACGGGCGTCGCCGCCGCGTTGATGCTCGGTGGACAAATTGGGCTTGGACGTTTCGGTGGTCTGCTTGGTGTCGTCGGTCATCGTCGCTTCCTCTCGCGACCTCAACCGCCGGGTCGCGCGCTGCGTTCCGCCGACGACGGCTTGATCCAGGTTGCAACCAAAACGGTGCAGGGGACATTCTTCCTTTCATCTGAAGCAAATGGGAGGATGTCATGCGGATACCCTTGTTGGCGGCGACGATCGCCGCGACCGCGCTTGCGGGATGCTCGACGTCGGGCACGGACGGTCGCTATCGGGGCTACAGCCGGTACGACTACAACCGGGTCGACCCGGCGTACGGCGGCTATTACGCCGACCGTTATTATGCCGACGGTCCGCGCTATCGCGAGCGCCGCCTGTCGTCGCGCGACCGGATCTATCGCGGCGAGAACGGCCAATATTATTGCCGCCGCAACGACGGGACGACCGGGCTGATCGTCGGCGGCCTCGCCGGCGGCGTGCTCGGCAACATCATCGCGCCGGGCAATTCGGGCCTGCTCGGCACGTTGCTGGGCGGCGCGGCGGGTGCGGCGGTGGGACGGTCGGTCGATCGCAACAACGTACGCTGCCGATAACGCGACGCGGCGGAGCGCGGCGATCCGCGTTCCGCTTGCGGCGCCGCGGCGAGGCGCTAAGCGTCAGGAATAGTGCCTGACCCGCCGGAGTTCCGATGCGCCTGATCCTCGCCGCCGCCCTGCTCGCTTCCACGTCGCCCGCCGCTGCGCAGGCGCTGCATCAATATGGCGCGCTGGCGATCTCGCCGACCGGCGACCGGGTCGCGGCGGTCGAGAGCGCCGGCGGTCATGGCGTGGTGACGGTGCGCGGCACCGCCGACGGCCGCGTGCTGAGGACGATCGATCCGTGCAAGACGTGCACGTATTCCGGGCTGACCTTCGCGCCCAATGGCGATCTCGTCTTCCTCGTCCGCGACACCGCCGCGGTGCGGTTGAGCTATGCCGATGCGACGACGACGCGGACGATCGCGACGATCCCCGGCATCGCGCAGACGCCGCGCGTCTCGCCCGACGGCACGCGGATCGCGCTGCTGGTGACGCTGGGCGCCGCCAAGGAATCGGGCGCGACGCAGGCGGGCGTGCGGATGATCGGCGAGATCGGCGAGAAGAACGACGAGCAACGGCTCGCGGTGTTCGACATCGGCAAGCTGGCGAAGACGGTGACGCCGCTGTCGCCCGCCGGGCGCTACGTCTACGAATATGACTGGACCCCGGACGGGCGCGGCTTCGTCGCGACCACCGCGCTCGGCAATGGCGACAACAATTGGTGGGTGGCGACGCTGGATGCGATCGACGCGCGGACTGGGGCGGTGCGCCCGATAGCCAAGCCGGCGACGCAGCTCAACCAGCCGCGCGTCTCGCCGGACGGGCGGACGGTCGCCTATGTCGGCGGCTTGATGAGCGATTTCGGCTCGATCGGCGGCGACGTCTTCACCGTGCCGCTCGCCGGCGGCACGCCGCGCAACATCACCGCCGGCGCCAAGTCTACGGTCACCACCATCGACTGGACCGCGGGCGGGCTGCGCACCGTGACGCTGGCCGGGGACCGCATCCAGTTCGGCACGCTGACGCCGGGCCAGCCGGTCGCGCCGGGCTTCGCCAAGCCGGCGAGCAGCGCGGCGGGCGACGGCCGCGCGGTCTTCTCCGCCGACGGCCGTATCGCCGCGGCGGTGGTGCAGGATTACGAGCACGCGCCGGCGATCTATGCCGGGCCGGTAGCGGCGCAGGCGAACGGCGTGCGGCAGATCACCCACGACAACGACGCCGCCCCGGCGCTGGCGAGCGCGCGCAGCATCGCCTGGCAGAACGAAGGCTATGACGTGCAGGGCTGGCTGCTCGCGCCGCGCACCGCGCCCGCCGGCAAGGCGCCGATGATCACGATGGTGCACGGCGGCCCGTCGGCGGCGTCGATGCCGGGCTATGTCTCGGCGGGGTCGATGAACGGCGCGCTGCTGAAGGCGGGCTATTACGTCTTCCTGCCCAATCCGCGCGGCAGCTTCGGCCAGGGCGAGGCGTTCACCGCCGCCAACAAGCGCGACTTCGGCGGCGGCGACCTGCGCGACATCCTCGCCGGGATCGATGCGGTCGAGCGCGTCGCGCCGGTCGACGATGCGCGGCTGGGGCTCGGCGGGTGCAGCTATGGCGGGTTCATGGCGATGTGGACCAACACCCAGACCAACCGGTTCAAGGCGATCGTCGCCGGCGCCGGCCTGTCGAACTGGGTGAGCTATTACGGTACCAACGGCATCGACCAATGGCTGCTGCCGTTCTTCGGCAAGACGATGTACGACGACATCAAGGCCTATGAGGACGTGTCGGCGGTCTATCAGGCGAAGAAGGCGAAGACGCCGACCTTCATCTACGTCGGCGAGCGCGATATCGAGGTGCCGCCGACCCAGTCGATCGAATGGTGGCACGCGCTGAAGGATCGCGGCGTTCCGGTCAGCCTGGTGATCTATCCCGACGCGGGCCATTGCGTGACCGCGCCGGAGCAGGCGAGCGACGTGCGCGCGCGCGCGATCGCGTGGTTCGATACATATGTGAAGGCGGCGAAATAGGGGCTGCGCCTCCGGGCGCGCGCCTAGAACAGCGGCTTGCCCGAATCCTTCCATTTGTCGAGCACGGTCGCGGCGGGCGGCAGCATGTCGGGCGGCGGCGTGGCGGCGGGTTGCGCCGCGCCCGGCGCGACCGGGAGCGGCGCGGCGGCGGCGATCAGCGATGGCGGCGGCACGATCGGCGGCGCGGCGAGGCGCAGATGCGGGCCGGGCACCGGCTCGCCGCCGCGATAGCTCCGGGCGAAGGCGGCGCGGGTGCCCCAGAAGCCCTTCCAGCGGTGGAACAGATGCGCGCCGACGACGTCGGTCATCACCATCGCCCGGTTCCACGCCGGGGTCACCGCATAGGTATGGTAATGCGTGGCGAGGCCGACCGGCGCATAGACATAGCCGGCGAGCGCCATCGCCGCATGCCGCGCCGCGCGCGCCCAGGCGGCGCGCGCCGGCACCCGCGCCATCGCGCCGTCGCAGGCGAAGCTGAACTGGCAACCGGCGCGCTCGGAGCCCTGATAGACGACGCCGCACACCGTCGGCGGGAAGGCGGGGTGGCGGGCGCGGTTGAGGATCACCTGCGCGACGGCGGACTGGCCGGCGTCGGATTCGGACGCCGCCTCGTAATAGATTGCCGCGGTGAGGCATTCGAGCGCGCGCGACCGGTCGAAGCCGGTCGCCGCGCTGGTCGAGAAGGGCGCGGCGCCGCTGCCGCTGCGCAGCGCCGCCGCGAGGACGGCGGCCGAGACGGGCAGCGCGGGCAGAGCGGTGGTGCCGGTGACGCCTTCCGCCGGCGCGGCGCTCTCGCCCGCGGCGGGCGTGGTGGCGGCGGCGTAGAGCAGCGCGGCGCCGGGGAAATGATCCTCCGCCTCGTAACCGGCGGGCGCGGGCAGCGGCGGCGCGGCGACGCCATGCGCGGCGATCGCACGCCACGCCGCCTGCGCCGCCAGCAGCACGGCGAGCGCGAGGCATAGCGCGACCAGCGCCAGCCACAGGCGCGTCATCGTCCGGATCGTCCTCATCGGCACCCGCATTACGCCCCAATAGCTTACATCGGGTTTCGCGTCCGCGGGGATTGCGGATGCATCACGCGCATCGGTGGTCACGGGCGGTGACGACGATAAATCCTCCCGTCACCCCGGGCTCGACCCGGGGTCCCGCTTTTTCCTCATCGGTACCCGTAAAGGACGTAGCGGGACCCCGGATCACGTCCGGGGTGACGGCGGAATGGCGCTTGCGGGGGCGCCTCCGTCGAGCCCCGTTACTTCAGCGTCGGGCTGTCGAGGTTGAGTTGCGCTTCGGTCAGCGTCTGCGTGTCGGGGCGCGCGGCTTTCAGCGGCGTGAGGAACTGCTTCGCGTCGCCGACGATCGCGACGCTTGCCGCCTTGGGATCGAGCAGCGCCGACGCCGCCGACTGGACCGCGGCGGGGGTCACCGCCTCGACCTTGCCGGTATAGGCCTGCAATTCCGTGAGCGGCACGTCGTCGAGGACATAGCTGCCGAGGATGCCGGCGATGCCGCCGGTCGTCTCGACGGTGCGGCCGAAATTGCCGACCAGCACCGCCTTGCGCGTCGCCAGTTCCGCCTCGGGCACCGGCGCCGCACCCATCCGCGCCATCTCGGCGGTGATCAGCGTCACTACCTCCGCCGCGGTCGGGTTCTTGGTCTGGGTGCGCGCGGTGAACTCGCCGGCGAGGCGGCCGCCGCCGACCCCGCTCGACGCGCCGTAAGCGAGGCCGCGCTTGATCCGCACCTCCTGGTTAAGCCGCGACGAGAAGCCGCCGCCGAGCACGGTGTTGGCGACCGCCAACGGATAATAGCGCGGGTCGGCGCGCGGGATCGCCGGCCGCTCGACGACGACGCCCGCCTGACCGGCGCCGGGCATGTCGACGACGATCGTGCGCGGCGCCGGGAAGGCGGCGACGGCGACCGGCGCGGCCGGCGCGCCGGCGGGGGCACGCCACTGGCCGAGCTGCGCCTCGGCGAGCGCCTTGGCCTGTGCCGGGGTGACGTCGCCGACGAGGATCAGCGTCGCCTGATCGGGGCGCCACGTGCGCGCATAAGCGGCGGTGACGTCGCCGCGGGTGATCGCCTTGAGCGATTTCGGCGTGCCGCCGCCCGGCGCGCCGAACGGCGAGGCGCCGAAGGTGGCGCGGTCGGCGACCATCGCGGCGAGCTGCGCCGGGTCCTTGACCGCGACGGTGACCGCATCGACCTGCTGCGCGCGGGCACGGTCGAGTTCGTCGGGCGCGAACACCGGGTGCGTCGCGACATCGGCGAGGATCGTCATCGCCGGGGCGAGCTGGTCCGACTTGACCGTCACCGAGACGGTGCCGCCCTCCTGATCCGAGCCGGCACCGATCGATCCGCCGAGGCTTTCGACCTGCCGCGCGATCTCGGTCGCCGAGCGGGTGGTGGTGCCCTTGGTCATCAGGCTGGCGGCAAGACTGCTGACGCCCGAGCGGTCGACCGGATCGAGCACCTCGCCGCCGGTCGCGACGAGATAGGCGGTGGCGATCGGCAGCTCGTGACGCGCGACGGTGATGACGCGCAGGCCGTTGGCGAGCCGCGTCTCGACCGGCTGCGGCAGGTTCGCCTTGACCGGCGCGGCGGGGGCGGGCGGCTGGATGCGCTCGCTCTCGGGCGCGGGGGTGACGATCGCGATCTGCGCCGGCGGGGTGAGCGGCGCGGTCTGCACCGTCGGGGCGATCGCGATCGTGTCGCCGCTCCGGCCGGCGGGCTTGGCGGTGTCGGGCAGGTAGCGGATCGTCGCCGACTGGGCGTCGCCGAGATATTTGCGCGCGACGCGCTGGACGTCGGCGGCGCTGACCCGGGCGATCTCGGCGAGCTGACGGTCGGCGGCGCGGGGATCGCCGTCGATGATCACCGACGAGGCGAGGATGCGTGCCTTGCCCTCGGCGGTCTCGCGGCTGCGAATCGCCGAGGTCAGGATCTCGTTCTTCGCCTCGGCGAGTTCGGCGGCGGTGACCGGCGCATCGCGGAAGCGCGCAATCTCGCGCTTGAGCGCGCTTTCGCCCTGCTCGACCGTCTTGCCGCCGGCGAGGATCGCATAAGCGATCAGATTGCCGGTACCCTGCTTGCTGTCGAGGAAGGACGAGGCGTCCTGCGCGAGCTGGTCGCGGTAGACGAGGCTTTCGTAAAGCCGGCTGCTCTCGCCGGTCGACAGGATCGTCTGGAGCACGGTGAGCGCCGGGATGTCGGCATCGCGGTCGGCGGGGACGTGCCAGCTCATCAGCACCGCGGGCAGCGGCGTATTGGGTTCGTAGACGGTGTAGTCGACCGCCTTGGTGCGCGGCGGCTCCTGCACCGCGACGCGCGGAATGGTCGCGGCGGGCTTGGCGATCTTGCTGAAATATTGGTCGATCCACGCATTCAGCTGCGCCGGATCGAAATTGCCCGAGACGACGAGGATCGCATTGTCGGGCCGGTAATAGGTCGCGTGGAAGGCGCGGACGTCGTCGATCGACGCGGCTTCGAGATTCTCGATGCTGCCGATTGTCGAGCGCGCATAGGGATGCGTGGTATAGGCCGCGGCCGACAGATAGGTGGAGAACAGCTTGCCATAGGGCCTCGCGAGCGTCGACTGGCGCAGCTCCTCCTTCACCACGTCGCGTTCGGAGGCGAAGCTCTTCGGCTCGACGACGAGGCTCGCCATCCGGTCGGCCTCGGCGAACAGCAGCCGTTGCAGGTGGTTGGCGGGAATGACCTCGAAATAATTGGTGTAATCGTCGTTGGTTGAGGCGTTGTTGTAGCCGCCGACGTCCTCGGTCAGCCGGTCCATCTGTTCGGAGACGAGGTTGCGCGTCGCCTTGAACATCAGATGTTCGAACATGTGCGCGAAGCCCGAGCGGCCGCGCGGATCGTCCTTCGAGCCGACGTCGTACCAGACCTGCACCGCGACGTTGGGCGTGCCGGTGTCGCGCAATGCATAGACGCGCAGGCCGTTGGCCAGCGTCCGCTCGGTGAAGGCGATCGGCTTGACCGACGCGGTGTTGGCGCGCGGTGTCGCGGTCTGGGCGGTGGCGGCGAGGGGCAGGAGCGCGGCCCCGAGCAACAGGGCGGCACGAACGAGGCGCATGGATCGGGGCTCCGGCTGGGCAGATAGGATGGCGGCGAGTTGAGCCGCAGCCGGGAGCGGTGTCAATCGCGCAGGCTTCCATCATGGCCGAAGCGAGATGACGCCGAATTCATCTAATGGGTAAATTGTTGATCTTGCTTTGCTATACTTGCCGCTTCCGGGATTGGCCGCAATGGGGGTGGCGGGGCGATGGGTCTAAATCGGCTCGTTCGGGTTTAGCGCCACGAACCGAAGGACGTGGGTCATGGCATCGAGCGCAATTCCCGTTTCGCGATCCGCATCGTCCGACGAGACGGGGCGCGCCAGGACGGCGTTGCAGGCGCTCAACTTCTTCATGGCGGACATGCAGGCGGGAATCGGGCCGTTCCTCGGCGTGTTCCTACAGCAGCGCGGCTGGACCGCGGGACCGATCGGCACGGTGATGTCGGCGGGCGGGGTCGCCGGCATGGTGATGACCGTGCCGGCCGGCGCGTTCATCGACCATACCGAGAAGAAGCGGTTGGTGGTGATCGTCACCGGCATCTGCACGGTGATGGCGTCGTTCCTGATCCTGCTGTCGCAATCGGGCTGGGTGGTGACGGTGAGCCAGGTGGCGACCGCGATCGCCGGCGCGGCGATCGGGCCGGCGGTGACCGGGATGACGCTGGGGGTGGTGCGCCAGCGCGGCTTTAACGCGCAGAACGGCCGCAACCAGGCGTGGAACCATGCCGGCAACATGATCGGCGCCGGCCTGTCGGGCTTTCTCGGCTGGAAGTTCGGCATGCCGGCGATCTTCTACCTCGCCGCGGCATTTGGCGTGCTGGCGATCCTCAGCGTGCTGATGATCCCCGAACGGGCGATCGACCATCGCGCCGCGCGCGGTCTGGAAGGGGGCAAAGAGGATGATGCGGACGGCGGCGGGCAGGCGGAGGGGTTCAAGACGCTGCTGCGCAACAAGCCGATGCTGATCCTCGCCGCGGCGCTCGCCTGTTTCCACCTCGGCAACGGCGCGATGCTGCCGCTCTACAGCCTCGCGGTGGTCGGCGCGGGAAAGGGCAATGCGGCGCTGTTCACGGCGACCACGGTCGTCGTCGCGCAGGCGGTGATGATCGCCGCGGCGCTGATCGCGATGAAGATGTCGGCCGGCAAGGGCTATTGGCTGGTGCTGCTGATCTCGTTCGCGGCGCTGCCGCTGCGCGGGTTCCTCGCGGGGACGTTCATCGAACATTGGGGCGTGTGGCCGGTGCAGGCGCTCGACGGCATCGGTGCCGGCTTGCAGAGCGTCGCGGTGCCCGGCCTCGTCGCCTGCCTGCTCGACGGCACCGGCCGGGTCAACGTCGGCCAGGGCGCGGTGATGACGATCCAGGGCCTCGGCGCGTCGCTGAGCCCGGCGATCGGCGGCTGGATCGCGCAGGCGTTCGGCTATCACGCCGCCTTCCTGATCCTCGGCAGCTTCGCGCTGGTCAGTCTGGCGCTGTGGATCGGCTTCGCCGGCCTGTTGAGGCCGGCATGCGAAGGCAAACGGGCGGAGAACAAGGCATGAAGACGATCACCTGGGTCCATGTCGGCGACCTGCACGCCGATCCCGCCGACGGCTGGCTGGGGATCGACCGGCTGGCGGAAATCGTCGCCGATCTCGCCGCGGTGCGCGAGGGGATCGACTTCGTCTTCGTGCCGGGCGACAACGCCAATCACGCCACCGCCGAGCAATATGACCGCATCCGGGCCGCGCTCGCGCCGCTGGCGCTGCCGGTGTTCACCATCCCGGGCGATCACGATTTCGAGGACGGCACGCTCGCCGCCTTCCGGGCCGGCACGCCCGAGGCGATGCGGCCGTTCGAACGGGTGATCGGCGGCCATCGCTGCCTGTTCCTCGATATCGTCAGCGCCGGAAGCGGCGGGCCGGACTTCCGCATCGGCGCCGGCCAGCGCCGCCGGATCGACGCCGCGCTCGCCGCCAGCGACGACGAGGGGCTGACGCCATTGGTCTTCATGCACGCCTACCCCGGCGACCTCGCCGACGGGGGCGAGGCGCTGGCCACGGCCTTCGCCGACGCCGGTGTCGCCTTCGTCGATACCGGCCATACGCATTACAACGAACTGCTCAACGACGGCCGCGTCGTCTATGGCGCGACCCGCTCGACCGCGCAGATCGAGGAGGACGGGGGCGCCGCGGGCTATGCGATCGTCAGCGTCCATGACGGCGTGCCGAGCTGGACCTTCCGGCCGATCGGCGATGCCGCGCCCGGCTGGCCGCACGTCCAGATCCTGTCGCCGGCCGACGTCCGGCTGCTGACCCGACCGCACGATCCGCGTCATGTGCCGGCGCCGGGCCGGATCGCGGTGACCGCGCGCGTGCTGGGACCGGAGGCCGCGCCGCCGGTGGTGGAGGCGGATGGCATCGCGACGCCGATGCAGCCGGTGCCCGGCCAGCCCGCGACCTGGACGGCGGTGGTGACGATCGGGCAGCCCGGCCTCCACCCGCTGCGGGTGCGCAGCGGCGCGGCGAGCGACACGATCGACATCCTGGTGCGCGATCGCGAGGACCGCCCCAAGCGCGGCCGCCCGGTGGTGCCCGGCCATGCGGTCCATACGATCGGCGCCTGGCCGTCGCGGCACATCCTCGGCGCGCAGCTCGGCCCCAACCGCAACGGCGGCGGCTGGTGAGCGCGCGACCGGCGCCGGACTAGGTCAAAAGCACCATGGCCTAGTGCAGCAATACCGGGGGCTTGGCCCGGATTTCGGAGACATTTCGGTCGACTTGGCGGCGGCGATCCCGGACAAGCAGCCACCGACACAAGGGTGCGGTGACAGGGGATATCTTGATGGCCGACCGTCTCTTCTTCCGCCCGCCGGTCTGCGTCGCGACCGCATTTGCCGCGTTGCTGGGCGGCTGCGTCGATCTCTCGGCGCGGATCGCCACCGCGATGGAGGGGTACGGGTTCCAGCCCGCCCAGTCGCAATGCGTCGGCGACCGGCTGGAGGCGAACCTGTCGATCGGCCAGTTGCAGCAGCTCGCGCGCGCGGCGCGCGCGGCGCGGCAGGGCGACGCCAGCCCCGGGCGGCTGACCATCGGCGACTTCGTGCGCGTCGCGGGGCAGGTGAAGGACCCCAAGGTGCCGATCGAGGTCGGCAAGGCGGCCGCGGGCTGCGGCGTCCTCGCCGATGCGGCCGCGGCGGTGCCGCTCTGAACCCGCGATAAGCCCCATCCCGGAGCTTTCGCGATATTGCTGAAATGCTTACCTTGAGATAGCGCTGGTCAGGCTTGGATCGTTTCTCTTTCTCTCCCGATCCGGTCGTACCGGTGGTCGCTGCCCCGGCGGTGCGACGGTCGATCGATGCGTTCGGCGCGCGGCTGGACGCTGCGGACCCGGTCGTCATCGGGTTCCGCGACGCGACGCTGCCGATGGCGGTCAGCGACCCGACGCTGCCCGACGATCCGATCATCTACGTCAATGCTGCGTTCGAGCGGCTGACGGGTTATGCCGCCGATGAGATCGTCGGGCGTAACTGTCGGTTCCTGCAGGGCCCGGCGACCGATCGCGACGACGTCGCCCGGCTGCGCGAGGCGATCGCGGCGCGGCGGCGGATCGAGATCGACCTGCTCAATCACCGCCGCGACGGCACCGCTTTCTGGAACCGGCTGACCGTCGCGCCGGTGTTCGGCGACGATGGCGCGCTGACCTATTTCGTCGCCTCGCAGACCGACGTGACGCTGGAACGGCACCGGCTGGTCGAGCTGATCGCGGACCGCGACGCGCTGCAGGTCGAGGTCGCGGTGCAGGAGGCGGCGCTGGCCGAGCGCGAGTTGCAGTTGCAGCTCGCGCTGCGCGCGGGCGGGCTGGGCTATTGGAGCTTCGATGTCGCGTCGCGGGTGCTGGAGGCTTCGCCCGGCTGCAAGGCGATCTTCGGCCGCGCGCCGGACGAACCGTTCAGCTATGCCGATTTCGCCGCCGCTGTGCATCCCGAGGACATGGCGACGGTCGCCGCGGCGATCGACGAGACGATCGCCGGCGTGGCTGATTGCGCGCACGATTACCGCATCGTCACGCCCGGCGGCGAGCTGCGCTGGGTGCAGACGCGCGGCGAGGTGACGCGTCGCGCCGGCGCGGCGCCGACGACGATGATCGGCTTCTCGACCGACATCAGCGCGCGCAAATTCGCCGAGGAGCATCGCGCGGTGCTGGCGCAGGAGCTGACGCACCGGGTGAAGAACACGCTGGCGACGGTGAGCGCGGTGGTCAGCCAGACGCTGCGCAACGCCGGCTCGATCGCCGAGGCGCAGGAGGCGATCGGTGGGCGGATCGCCAGCCTCGGCACGGCGCACGACCTGCTGATCCGCGACGAGGTGGAGGGCGCGGCGCTCGGCGAGGTCGCCGAAGGCGTGCTGACGCCCTTCATGGACCGTGCCGGCCGCGTCTTCTCGATCGAGGGGCCGGAGGTGCGGCTGTCGCCCGCGATCACGCTGGCGATGTCGATGGCGCTGCACGAACTGGCGACCAATGCGGCCAAATATGGCGCGCTGTCGGTGGCGGGCGGGCATGTCGCGGTGCGCTGGCAGCATGTCGATGCCGGCGACCCGCATCGCATCCGTTTCTCCTGGGTGGAGAGCGGCGGCCCGCCGGTGGCGCCGCCGACGCGTACCGGCTTCGGTACGCGGATGATCTCGCGCGTGCTCGCGCAGCACGTGCGCGGGCAGGCCTCGATCGACTATCCGCCCGAAGGCGTGCGCTTCGTCATCGATGCGGTGATCTGAGGGCGGAGACCGGCCGCCGACGCCGCATCAGCCGCTGCGGAGCGGGGCGAGGCGCTGGAAGGCGGCGCTGAGCGCGTCGATCGAATAGGGTTTGTGCAGCAGTTCGAACTCGCCGGCGCCGTGCTTGGACAGGATCTCGCTATAGCCGCTGGTCAGGATGATCGGCAGCGCCGGCAGGCGGGTGCGGATCAGCTGCGCCAGCTCGATGCCGTTCATCCCCGGCATCATCACGTCGGAGAAGACGACGTCGAACCCGTCGCCATCCCCCTCCAGCCGGCCGAGCGCCTCCTTGGCGTTGCGCGCGAGCACGATGTCGTGGCCGAGGTCGCTGAGCGCGGCGGTGGCGAAGGTGCCGACCTCGGGATTGTCCTCGACCACCAGGATGCGCAGCGACGCGGCGGTCGCGGCAACAGGCGGCGCAGGCGGCGGCGCGGCGGCGGGCGCGGCGCGTTCGCGCGGCAGGAACAAGGTAAAGGTCGCGCCCTCGCCGACGCGGCTGGTCGCCAGGACGTCGCCGCCCGATTGCTTGGCGAAGCCGAACACCTGTGAAAGGCCGAGACCGGTGCCGTGACCGACGCCCTTGGAGGTGAAGAACGGTTCGAAGATCCGATCGATATGGTCGGGCGGGATGCCGGTGCCGGTGTCGGTGATCGACACTTTGAGGAAGTCGCCCCGGCGCGCGCTATGGCCGCGTACCGGCGGGATGCAGTCACAGGTGTCGACCGCGATCGTCAGCCGGCCCTCCTCGCCCATCGCGTCGCGCGCATTGACCGCCATGTTGACGATCGCGGTCTCGAACTGGCTGACGTCGGCATGCGCGAAACAGGCTGCGTCGGGCAGATCGAGGTCGACGGTGATCAGCGCGCCGGCCAGCATCTCCATCATGTCGGTCAGCCCGCGGATCGTATCGCCGACGTCGAACACCTGCGGGGTCAGCGACGAACGCCGGGCGAAGGCGAGCAACTGGCCGGTCAGCGTGCTCGCCCGGTCGGCGGTCTGGGCGATCGCCTCGATATAGCGGTCGCGCCGTTCCGCGCTCAGTCCCGGCCGGCGCAGCAGCTCGGTCGAGCCGCGGATCACGGTCAGCAAATTGTTGAAATCATGCGCGATGCCGCCGGTGAGCTGGCCGAGCGTCTCCATCTTCTGCGCCTGGCGCAGCGCATCGTGCGCGCGGGTCAGCGCCTCGCTGCGTTCGGCGACGCGGCGTTCGAGCGTGTCGTTGACCTCCTGCACCGCGGCGAACAGCCGCGCATTGTCGATCGCGATCGCCGCCTGCGCGGCGATGCCGACGAGCAGCCGCTCGTGACGGGCGTGGAAGCGGCCGGGTTCGGGATGGCCGAACAGCAGTCCGCCGAGCACCTCGCCCGAGCGCGACGCGACCGGCGCGGCCAGATAGCTGCGCACCGGCAGATGGCCTTCGGGCAGGCCGCGGTGCGGGGCGTTGTGGCCGTAGCGCGGGTCCGACTGGATGTCGTCGGAGCGCAGCACCCCTTCGTTGCGGAAGGTCGGCGTGAACACCGCGGTCGCGCGCGGCTTGCCGAACCCCTCGAATGCGGCGCGGCTGGCGCCGGACAAGGTGAACAGATGGAGCCGTTCGCCGTCGTCGTCGCGCTGGTTGTGGAAATAGGCGCCGAACTGGGCGCCGGTCAGCGTCACGCCGGCATCGGTGACCATCTGCACGAGCGGTTCGAGGTCGAGTTCGGCGGCGAGCGCGGTGCCGATGCGGTTCAGCGTCTCAAGACTGTGCGTCTCGGCGATCAGCTCCTGCTCCAGCGCCACCGCCTGCGTCACCTCGATGACGACGGCGAGGACGCCGCCCGCGGTGCCGGCCGGATCGAACACCGGTGCGTAGGTCAGGTCGAAGAACACCTCGGCCGGGAAACCGTCGCGGTGGACGGTGATCCGCTGGCGCGAGAAGCTCAGCGGCTCGCCCGCGAGGCCGGCGCGCAGCACGCGGCGGTTGAAGTCCGCCGCCTCGGGCCAGGCCTGTGTGATTGGCTGGCCGAGGATGGCGGGATGGTAGCGGCCGGCGATGACGGCGTATCGATCGTTGTAGATCAGCCGGCCCTCGTCGCCCCATAGCAGCGCCATCGGCAGCGGCGATTGCAGGACGATCTCGGTGACCGTCTTGAGGTGCGGCGGCCAGCGATCGCGTGGCCCCAGCGGCGTCGCCGCCCAGTCGTGGGCGGCGACCAGCGCCGCCATCTCACCGCCACGACTGGGAAAATCCGTCAATTCTCGGGCCTTGTCATGGTCGCATCACCGACCAGAACCGGCGAGCGGCCGAACTGATCCCGATCAATGTGCGCCCATGCCGCAGGTCGTCGCAAACCGGGACGGTACGGGTCGTGTTCAGCCGGCACCGGGTTTGCGCTGTTCGGCCTCGTAATCGGCGTCGGTGCCGATCTTGCCGCTCGTCTCCGCCTCGGCAACGCCGTCGGTGGCGGTCGCCGTGACCGGGCCGTCGGTGCCGGCGACCGCATGATTCCGGCGGTCGGCGGTCGGCACTGCGTCGCCGCCACCGTCGGTCGCGTCGGCGCCCTCGCGCGAACCGGTCGCGGCGTTGGCGACGCTGGCGTCGTCGTCGCCAGCCTGGCCGCTGCCGTGATAGGCGATCTCCGTCTGGCCGCCGTGGCCCATGAAGCCGCCGCCCTCGGGCGTCTTGCCGGTGTGCGGATTGGGATAGGCGCCGCCGCTGCTCTCGCCGCCGGCGCTGCGGCCGTGGATCTCGCGCTCGCCGCCGCCGGGGACGCCCGAGACGCCGTCGGGCGCGCCTTTGCTGGCCGGGTTGCCGCTGACCGGATTGGGGACCTTGTCGTCGCTCATCATGTCATCCTTGGTCGTGGCCGCGGTTGCAGCCTCTATATCCAAGCGATGCGGGTCCGCGATCGTTCCTCGCTTGAGGTGCGATTGACCGGCGTCGGCGTCACGCCGCGGGTAGGCGGCGGTTCAGGCGGGTACGGATCGGCACGTCCCAGCGCGCATGCGCGAGGCCGGCGAACAACATGGCGAAGACGAACAATGCGGCCGCGACCGTCGCGGTCAGCCAGCCCGGTCCCTGCCGCCCGGCGATCCAGTTCATGTAGAGATACACGAACGGATAATGGGTGATGTAGATCGGGTAGGAGAGGCGCCCCGCCAGCTTGCAGAGCACGACGACGCGCGGGCCGCCGTGCGAATGGCGGCCGGCGACGATGATCGCAGGGAACAGGATCAGCACGCAGGTGGCTTCGTAGAGGCCGTTGAGCTTGAGCGTGCCGATGGCGGGGAAAACCGGCGCGGCGAAGGCGAGCGCAAGCACGATGCTGAGCGTGACGAAGCCGAGCCGCAGTCGCGGCAACCGATCGCCGAGCCGGTAGAGCAGCAGCCCGGTGACGAAGGGATAGGTCAGGCGGACCGGGGCACCCCAGAAATTGGCGAGCCCCCAGCCGGTGTCGTAGGAGCCCAGCGTCAGCGCGGTAGCCGTGGAGGCGATGGCGGCGAATAGGGCGACGCCGGCGAGCGCGCGCAGGCCGAGCCGGCGCAGCAGCAGCGCGTAAGCGAGATTGGCGATATATTCCTGGAAGAGCGTCCAGGCCGGCGCGTTGAGCGGGTGGCTGTCGCCGAGCCGGTTGGCGAGCGGCAGCGACGGCAGCGCGAGCAGGCCGGCGGCGAAGGCGAGCGCGATCAGTCCGGCGGACGCATCCTGCTTGTCCCCCGCGAACGGATCGAAGAGGTAGCTGACCAGCCCCAGCACCGTACCCAGTATGACGAGCGGATGCAGCCGGACGAGACGCCGCGCCAGAAAGCCGCGCGTCGTCATCCGCGGCCAGCGATCGTCATAGGCGTAACCGATGACGAAGCCGGACAGCGCGAAGAAGAAGTCTACCGCCAGATAGGCGTGGGGCAGCGCCAGCTTCGATGCGTCGAACAGTACCGCGATCCCCTGGATGTGGAAGGCGACCACGAGCAGCGCGGCGGTGCCGCGCAGGCCGTCGAGCACCTCGAAATGCGTCTTGCCGACGCTGGTGCGGTCGGGCGCCGGCATCGCGGTCATGCGCGCAGCACGCGGGCGGGGTTGCCGGCGACGGTGGCGCCGGCGGGCACGTCGCGGGTAACGACGCTGCCCGCGCCGACGATCGCATCGTCGCCGATCGTCACGCCGGGCAGGATCAGCGCGCCGCCGCCGATCCAGACGTTGGCGCCGATGCGGATCGGCCGGCCGAATTCGAGCATCGCCGCGCGCGCCGCGGGGTCGCGCGGATGATCGGCGGTGAGGATCTGGACGCCCGGTCCAATCTGCGTCCCCGCACCGATCTCCACCGCGACCACGTCGAGAATGACGCAGCCGAAGTTGAGGAACACGCCGTCGCCGAGCCGGATATTGTCGCCATAATCGCAATGGAAGGGCGAGCGCACGGTGACGCCGCGGCCGACCGCACCGAGCCCTTCGACGAGCAAAGCGTGGCGCCTGGCCGGGCTCGCCGCGGCGGCGGCATTGTAGCGCGCCATCCATCGCGCGGCGCGCGCGGCGTCGGCGGCGATCTCGGGATCGTCGGCGGTGTAGAGATCGCCCGCCAGCATCTTCTCTTTCTCGGTCATCGCCTCAGCTCAGATCGTGGAGGTCTTTGCCGAGCGGCGCGGTGATGCGCAGATCGGAGAAGCGCACGCCGAGCCCGCTGCGCTCGGGCGTACAGGCCATCGGTCCGACCCGGTAGGAGGAGGCGACGGGAAAGGGGGCGAGGCGGACCAGCGGCCAGGTCCTGCCGTCGGCGGAGACCTGCAACCGCAGCACTCCCTTGGCCACCGTCGCCCGCATCCAGAAGTCGGACGCGTCGCCGGTGTAGCGGCCGGTCGCCCAGTCCGAGCGGCCGTCGGTCAGCACGCTGCTCAGCATCGCCGCGCCGTCCGACAATTCGATTCCCGCCTTGACCCAGCGGCGTTCGTCGACGCGGATCATGATGCCGGCCTGATCGTAGAGCTGCCGATAATTGCCGCGAATGCGCAATTGCGCGGTGAAGGCGGCGGGGGTGGGGAAACCGAGGAAATGACCACTGTCACGGGTGAAGCCATAATGCGTCTCGCGCCAGAAATCGGTGGCGCGATCGGTGACGATGCTCAGGTCGCCGGCGGCATCGGCGTGCCATTGCTTGGGCGGATTGAGCCAGCGCCCGTCGCGGCGGCCGAGCACCGGCGCATCCGCCGCCTGACCGAGTGCCGCACCGGCGGTTGCGGGCAGCGCCAGTGCCGCGGCACCGCCGAGCACGGTACGACGGGAGAAGGGCGGTTGGGACATGATCGGCGGCCTTTCTTGCGGTACGGCGGCGTCGGCCGCAGCGGATGCGCGTATATGTACAAATGTACACATGAATGGCAAAGGAAGAATACGTGATATCCGGCGAACCCAAGCGGAACGACCCCGATCGCCGGCAGCGGATCGTCGATGCGACGCTGGAGGTGATCGCGCAGCATGGTGTCGCGGCGACGACGCACCGGCGGATCGCCGCGGCGGCGGCGGTGCCGCTGGGATCAGTGACCTATTATTTCGCGTCGCTGGAGGCGCTGCTGACCACCGCCTTCCTGCAACTGGCGGCGGAATCGTCGGCGGCATTCGCGGCCCGGTTGGCGGAGGCGCAGGATCGCGACGGCGCGCGTGCGGCGATCGTCGACATCATCGCCGAATCGATCTGGGCGGAACCGCGCACGTTGCTGCTCAGCTACGAACTCTATGCCTTCGCCGCGCGCCACCCGCCGGTGACCGCGGTGATGCAGCGATGGATGGACGACAGCCGCGCGGCGCTGGAACGCTTCTTCGATCCGCTGACCGCGCGCGCGCTGGATGCGCTGGTCGAGGGGATCGGCATCCACAATTCGATCGACCGCCAGCCGCTGCAACGCGACGCGATCCGCGAGATCGTCGATCGGGTGGCCGGCGCCTGATCCACCATTTCTACGATCGGGCGCGGGCCTGGCGATCGGCGCGCGACGCGAGGCGCGGGAGGCGTTAGGCGGCGGCGATGACCGACCAGACCGACCATGCCGGGATCAGCCCGGGGCTCACCGCGATCTTCTCGCTCGCCTGCGGCCTGATGGTCGCCAACCTCTATTACGCGCAGGCGCTCATCGGCGAGATCGCGCCGGCGCTGGGGCTGCACGGTGGCGTCGCCGGACTCGTCGTCACGCTGACCCAGCTCGGCTATGGTGCCGGGCTGTTCTTCGTCGTCTCGCTCGCCGACCGGGTCGAGAACAAGCGGCTGATCCTGCTGCTCACCGTCGGCGCCTGCCTCGGGCTGGTCGGGATCTGGACCGCGACGGGGGCGACGGGCTTTCTGATCTTCTCGTTCCTCACCGGCTTCTGCTCGGTTGGCGCGCAGATCATGGTGCCGCTCGCCGCGCATCTCGCCCCCGAACGGCGCCGCGGCCAGGTGGTCGGCAACATCATGGGCGGGCTGATCACCGGCATCATGCTCGCCCGGCCACTGGCCAACGGGCTCGCCGCGGTGGCGGGGTGGCGTGCGATCTTCGGATTGTCGGCGATCGGCATGGCGCTGCTCGCTTTGCTCATCGCGCGCACCGTGCCGCAGCGGCGGCCCAAGCCCGATCTGGGCTATGGCGCGCTCCTGCGGTCGGGCCTGTCGCTGCTCGTCCGCACGCCCGCGATCCGCCGCCGTACCGCCTATCAGGCGACGATGTTCGCCGCGTTCAACCTGTTCTGGACGACGGTGCCGCTGCTGCTCGCGCAGCGTTTCGGCCTCGGCCAGATGGGGATCGCGCTGTTCGCGCTCGCCGGGGCGGGCGGGGCGCTGGCGGCGCCGATCGCTGGGCGGCTCGGCGACCGCGGCCATGTCCGCGCCGGCACCGCGGGCGCGCTGGCGGCGGCGATCCTCGCCTTCCTGCTCGCCGGCTGGGCCGGGGCGGCGCATGCGCTGATCCTGCTCGCGGTCGCGGCGGTGGTGCTCGACGCGGCGACGCAGATGAACCAGGTGCTCGGCCAGCGCGTGCTCTTCTCGATCGCGCCCGAGGCGCGCGGGCGGATCAATTCGGTCTATATGACGATGGTCTTTCTTGCCGGTGCGCTCGGCTCGACGCTGGCGACGATCAGCTACGACCGCGGTGGCTGGACCGCGACCGCCGCCGTCGGCGCGGTGCTGACGACGGCGGTGTTCCTGCTGTTCCTGACCGAACGCCGCGCCGCCTAGCGTTTCGCGGCGATGTAGCGCGTCACCTGTTCGTCGAGCAGGTCGAGCGGCAGCGCGCCCTGGTCGAGCACGGCTTCGTGGAAGTCGCGGATGTCGAACTTCGCCCCCAGCGCGCGCTGTGCCCGCGCCCGTGCCTCGCTGATCCGCAGCTGGCCGACCATGTAGCTGGTCGCCTGGCCGGGCCAGTTGAAATAGCGATCGACCTCGCGCGCGATGTCCGTGTCGGAGACCGAGCTGTTGGCGCGGAAATAGGCGATCGCCTTGTCGCGATCCCAGCGCTGCGCGTGGATGCCGGTGTCGAGCACCAGCCGGATCGCCCGCCACATCTGCAGCGACAGCATGCCGAACCGGGCATAGGGATCCTTGTAGAGCCCCATCTCGTCGGCGAGCCGCTCGGCATAGAGGCCCCAACCTTCCGCATAGGCACCGTAGCGGCCGTATTTGCGGAACTTGGGGATGCCGGTCAGCTCCTGCTGGCGCGCGATCTGGAAATGGTGGCCGGGCGCGCCCTCATGCGCGGCGATGCCGGCGACCTGCACCTTCTGCGTCTGCGTCATGTCGATCAGATTGACGTAATATATGCCCGGCCGCGATCCGTCCGCCGAGGGTGAATCGTAGAAGGCGGTCGATGCGGTCCGCTCGCGCCATGGCTCGACCGCGCGAACCTCCAGCGGCGCCTTGGGCAGGACGCGGAAATAGCGGGGTGCCGCCGCCATCGCCCCGGCGATCACCGCGCGCGCATCGCCCAGATACGCCTGCCGCCCCGCCGCGGTGTTGGGATATTTGAACTGCGGATCGGTGCGGATCTTGTCGAAGAACTGGTCGAGCGTGCCGGTGAAGCCGACCTCGCGCTTGATCCCCTCCATCTCCTGCCGGATCGTCGCGACCTGGCGCAGCCCGAGCGCGTGGATCTGCTCGGCGGTGAGATCGGTGGTGGTCGCGGTCTTGAGGCGGTCGGCATAATAGGCCGCGCCGTCGGGCAGGCTCCACGCGCCGAAATTGCCCTTGGACATCGGCTCGACCGCGTCGAGCGCGGCGAACAGCACGTCGTAGCCGCGGCGGAACGGACCGGTCAGCGCTGCGGACGCCTCGGCGACGAGCTGCGTCCGGGTCGCCGGTGGCACGTCGAGCGCGGTCACCTTCTTGCGGAAATCGGCGAGCAGCGTCGAATCGGGGCCGGCGTCGAAGGGCGCACCGGTGACGACGGCGCGCGCGTCGGACCGGGCGGGGGCGAAATTGACCTTGTTGGGGACGATGCCCGCCGCCGCCTGTTCGCGCATCGTCGCGGCGACCTCGCGCATCACCCGCTCGGTGTCGCGCAAGCGGGCGATATAGGCGCGGGCGTCGGCGAGCGTGTCGATCCGGTGATTGTTGATCAGCAGCACCGGAATGTCGCCGGCCGGGCTGCCGGTGGTCGAGACCGGGAAGCGCAGCTTACGGAAGCGGAGCGATTCGCGCCCGCGCGTCACCTCATATTCGAACAAGCGATAGCTGACCCGCGCGCTATCGCCGAGCTGGTCGGGGCGGAAACGCGCGTGCATGTCCTGCAACTGGCGTTCGGCCAGCGCCTGATCGGCGCGCGCGCCGGCATCGGTGTAGTCGTCGAGCCGGTCCTCGTGCGTCTTGAGGCCGAGCTGGGTCAGCGCCTCCGGATTGCGATCGAGCTGTTCGTCGAAGGCGCGATCGAGGAATTGCAGCAGCGCCGCGTCCTGCGTGGCGGTCGCTGCGGAACGGGGCGGGCCGGCTTTGGGCGGGGCGGCCTGGGGCGGGGCGGCGTCGGCCTGGACGAGCGGTGCCGCCGACACCAGCAGCAGGGCAAGAGCGTGACGCATGGAGAATCCCCTGTCGAAACCATCGGCACCGGTTGGTCCGGTGCGCGTATCGCGCCGACCTTACGTCATGCGGGCGCCGCGACAAGTCTCGCGCGTCGGCCGGACGCGAGGCGTCCGGCCGCTGGGCGTCAATCGGCGGTGACGTCCGCCGCGTTGAATTCGGCGAAGGCCTCCTTCACCTCGTCGGCGAGCGTTGCGTCGTTGATGTCGACCGACACGACGACCGCGCCAGCGTGGGCGCCGTCGTCGCGCGCCTCCGGCGTGGGGGCGCCGGCCTCGGTGTCGGAGCCGGCGTCCTCGGTGCCGACGGTATTGTCGGGGCCGTCGGCGGCGATGAACACGTCGGTGCGCGGAATCTCGAACTGCTGCACCAGCCGTTCCACCGTCATTTCCGCTTCGCGCCGCGTCTCGAACTTCGCGGTCAGGGTCGTGCTCATGAACCTCTCCCGGCGGTCACCGCGACCGCCAAGCGCCTCCAACGCGCGAACGCCGGTGTCGACGCAGGAATTCGCACGCGCTTTGCGGTCCCGCGCTTGGGTCGGTAAGAGGCGGCATGAACCCCAGCGACGTCACACCCGCGGATGCGCTCGTCATCGTCGATCCACAGATCGACTTCTGTCCCGGCGGGCGGCTCGCGGTGGCGGACGGCAACGCGGTGATGGCGCCGATCGCCGACCTCGCCGCGCGCTTCGCGCATGTCGTGGTGACGCAGGACTGGCATCCCGCCGGGCACAGTTCGTTCGCGAGCAGCCATGCCGGCCGGCAGCCGTTCGAGACGGTGCGGATGCCGTATGGCGAGCAGGTGCTGTGGCCGGATCATTGCGTCCAAGGCACGCCGGGCGCCGATTTCCATCCGGCGGTGGCCGCTGCGGTGGCGCGGGCGGGGCTGATCCTGCGCAAGGGGCAGCATCGGCACGTCGATTCCTATTCGGCCTTCTTCGAAAACGATAAGACGACGCGGACCGGGCTGGCGGGCTATCTCAACGATATCGGGGTGCGGCGGTGCGTGTTCGTCGGGCTCGCCTACGACTTCTGCGTAGCGTGGTCGGCGCTGGATGCGCGGCGCGAGGGCTTCGCGGCGGCGATCTGGACGCCGTACACGCGGGCGATCGCGATGCCGCTGGCGCAGGGCACGACGGTGGATGCGATCGAGGCGCAGCTCGCCGCCGCCGGGGTCGCGTTCTAGCGGACGAAGATGTCGCTGATCGCGCGGTCGAAATGCGCGTCCATCAGCGTCGCGGCGGCGGCGGCGTCGCGATCGGCGATGGCGGCGGCGAGGTTGCGGTGGACGGCGAAGACCGTGTCGCGCTGCTCGGGCGTCTCGCGCGTCTGCCAGGCGGTGGGGACGGCGACGCGCATCAATTGCTCGAACGAGCGGACGATCTGGTGGAACAGCGCATTGCCGCCGGCGCGGGCGATCGCCTGATGGAAGGCGATGTCGTGGCGGATCAGCCGGTCGACGTCGTCGGCGCTGGTCGCCATCTGCGCAGCATGGTCGACGATCAGCCGGGCGTCGGCGTCGCTGCGATGTTCGGCGGCGAGCGCGGCGGTGCGCAATTCGAGCGTGCGACGGACGTCCCAGACGTCGCTGGTGGTGATCTGCGCGGTGGCGACGGCATGGTCGATCGAGGCGGCCATGACCGAGCCGTCGATCGCGCCGACGCGCGCCTTGCGGCCGTTGCCGACGTCGATGACGCGCAGCGCGGCGAGCGCGCCGAACGCCTCGCGCATCACCGCGCGGCTGACGCCGAGGTCGCTGGCGAACTGGCCCTCGCCCGGCAAAGTGTCGCCGACCTTGAGGTCGGCGGCGCGGATATGGTCGCGGACGCGGCGGACCGCCTGATCGACCAGCGAACCGGAAAGATCGGGGGTCATGCGGCGAGCGGGTGGTTGCGCAGCTGCGTCGGCGCCTGGCCGTAGCGGCGCGAGAAGGCGCGGGTAAAGCTGGCGTTGTTGAGATAGCCGCAGCGATAGCCGATCGACGAGACCGGCAAATCGGTGGCGAGCAGCAGCTCGCGCGCGCCGCTCAGCCGGCGGTCGGTGATCGCGTCGGCGACGCTCATCGCGAACATCGAGCGGAACCCGCGGGTGAGCTTGGCGCGGTTGAGGCCGCAGGCGCGCGAGATCGAATCGAGCGTGAGCTTCTCGTGCCAGCGCTCGTCGATCAGGCGGCGCGCCGCGGCGATGCGCTGCGCCTCGCCGGCGGACAAAGCGCCGCTGCCGTCGGCGGGGATCAGGCTGCCCTCGCCCAGTTTCTCGAAGGTCGCGCAGATCAGCTCGATGCACTTGGCGATGCGCAGCGTCGCGGCGGCGGCGCTCGCCAGCCGGCCGGGTTGCAGGGTCAGCGCGATCGCGCGCATGTCGCTGGGGATATGCCAGCTGCCGGCGCGATCGGGCGCGCCGCCGAAGATGCGGGTGCAGGCGCTGGTCGCGACGACGAAGACGATCTCCGCCGCGTCGAGCGCGTCGGCGTCGGCGGCCGGGTGGAAGTCGAAGGTCGCGGGGGCGAGCCGATAGCCGAACGCCACCGCCTCAAACGTCCAGTCCGCCATCGGCAACGGTCCCTCGCCGATGAAGGCGAACATTTCCGGCGATACCTCGACCCGCGTTTTCATCCTGACCTCTCATCCTATCGTTGAGAGCAATGATGGACCTATCGGATAGCTGATGCAAGAGCTTTCAGATAGGTTCAGCGGTCGCCGTCGCGGGGGCGCGGCGCATCGCGACGAAGAAAGCGAGCAGCGACAGCGTGCTGGTCGCGGCACCGACGGTGGCGAGCCCCTGGTCGAGATGCGATTCACCGCCGAACAGGCTGCTTGCCGCCGCGACCAGCGTCGGGGCGACGCCGAAGCCGATCAGCCCGGCGATGGCGATGAACGCGCCGATGCACAGGCCGCGCAGCTCGTTGGGGATGAGCACGGTCAGCGCCACCGAGGTGACGACGCCGGTCACCGCGCCGCACAGCAGCAGCAGTCCGAGCGCCGCCCCGAACACGGGGACGGAGGGCGCGATCGGGAACAGCCCGGCGGGGATGCCGATCGCGGCGGCGATCACCGCGCCGATCAGCAGGCCGCCGCGGCGACCGCTCTTCTGGCCCCAGTCGGCGGAGACGCCACCGACGACCGCGCCGAGCAGGCCGGCGACGAAGATCATCGTTCCCATCCAGCCCGCGACCTGATCGGGGCGGAGGCCGAAGCTGCGCGACAGCACGGGCGCCGCCCAGATCGCGGCGGCGGCGTCGGCCATCACGACGCTGACCTGTCCCATGAACAAGGGCAGCAGGAAGCCCCGGCGCGCCCATAGTTCGCCGGCGACGACGCGGAACGGGGCGTGGGTGCTCGCGGCGACTTCGTGGCGGGCGGGCTCGCGCAGCAGGAACAGCGGGATCATGAAGACGGCGCCGAGCAAAGCGAGCGCGAGATGCGCGCTGCGCCACGGCGCGGCGTGCCAGAACCAGTCGGGTGCGCCGCCATGGAGGAACAGGCCGAACAAGGCCCCGGTGAGGCCGAACGCCATCGCCTGCCCGAGCGACTTGCCGAGGTTGACGACGAGCAACGCGCGGCCGCGCTGGGTCGGCGGGCAGAGGTCGGCGCAGAGCGACAGCGCCGCGGTGAGCGCGCCGGTGGTGCCGATGCCGGTCAGCATGCGCGCGACGAACAGCAAGGCGACGCTCTGCGCGACCGCGGTGAGGACGGTGCCGAGGACGAAGGTGGCGACCAGCACGATCATGATGCGGACGCGATTGTGGCGGTCGACCCAGATGCCGATCGGGATCGAGAAGAGCGCCAGCGGCAATGCGGCGCTGAGCCCCTGGATCAGACTCAGGGTATAGTCGCTGAGGTGGAGTTCGGCCTTGGCGCCCTCCTGCACGGTGCCGAACGATCCCATCGTCGCGAAGCCGAGCATCATCGCCAAGGCGAGAGCGAGCAGCGGGAGGAGCGAGCGGGAGAAGGCGGGCGTGGCGGGCATGGCTGGCTCCTGGGCGACGAAGTACGCCCCTCCCCTTCAGGGGAGGGGTTGGGGGTGGGGGATGTCTCATCGAGACCTACGTTCGCGGACAGGCCCCACCCCAACCCCTCCCCTGAAGGGGAGGGGCTTTTAGGAACGGTCACAAACTGAAGATCTTGCCCGGGTTGAACAGGTCCTTCGGGTCGAGCGCGCGTTTCAGCGTGCGCATCACGTCGACGGCGTCGCCGAGTTCCTCGACCAGCCAGTGCTGCTTGCCGATGCCGATGCCGTGTTCGCCGGTGCACGTCCCGTCCATCGCCAGCGCGCGGGCGACGAGGCGGGCGTTGACGCCCTCGACCTCGGCGAGATCCGCCTTGGACGCCGGATCCATCGCGAAGATGACGTGGAAATTGCCGTCGCCGACATGGCCGAGGATCGTCGCGGGGACGCTGCACGTCGCGAGGTCCGCCTTGGTCGCGGTGATGCATTCGGGCAGGCGGCTGATCGGCACGCAGACGTCGGTCGCCCAGCCGACCGCGCCGGGGCGCAGCGCCACCGCGGCATAATAAGCCTCGTGCCGCGCCTTCCACAATCTGCCGCGCTCCTCGGGCAGATTGGACCAGGCGAAGTCGCCGCCGCCATTCTCCGCGGCGAGCATGCCGACCATCTCGACCTGCTCGGCGACGCTGCCCGGCGAGCCGTGGAATTCGAAGAACAAGGTCGTCACCTCGGGCAAGGCGAGCTTCGACCAGGCGTTGACGGCGCGGATCTGCATGTCGTCGAGGATCTCGACGCGGGCGAGCGGCACGCCGGCCTGGATCGACTGGACGACGGTGGTAATCGCGCCCTCGAGGCTGTCGAAGCCGCACACCGCGGACGAGATCGTCTCGGGGATCGGATGCAGGCGCAGCGTCACCTCGGTGATGATGCCGAGCGTGCCCTCGCTGCCGAGGTAGAGGCGGGTGAGGTCGTAGCCCGCCGCCGACTTGCGCGCGCGGCGCGCGGTGGTGACGACCTTGCCGTCGGGAGTGACGACCTTGAGGCTCAGCACCGCCTCGCGCATCGTGCCGTAGCGCACCGCATTGGTGCCGCTGGCGCGGGTCGAGGCCATGCCGCCGATCGTCGCATTGGCGCCGGGATCGATCGGGAAGAACAAGCCGGTGTCGCGGAGATGCTCGTTGAGCTGCTCGCGGCGGCAGCCCGCCTGCACCGTACAGTCGAAATCCTCGGCATTGACCGCGACGATCTGGTTCATCTCGCCGAGATTGACGCTGACGCCGCCGCGCACCGGCACCGCATTGCCCTCGATCGAGGTGCCGGCGCCGAACGGCACGATCGGCACGTCGGCGGCCACGCAGAGGTTGACGAGATCGACGACATCCTCGGTCGAATGCGCGAACACGACCGCGTCGGGCAGGACGACGTCGAAATGCGCCTCGTTCGAGCCATGCTGGCGCAGCATCGCGTCGGTGAGATGGAGGCGCTCGCCGAAGCGCGCGCGCAGCCGGTCGAGGAACGCCGGGTCAGGCGCGGCGCGGGGGAGGGCTGTGTCGATATGCATGGGGTCAGAACCTGAAGCCGAGGCGCACGCCGATGCGGCGGCGATCGCCGATGATGCCGAGGTCGGAGGCGGGCAGGCCGGCGAGGGCGAGCGTCGTCCTTTCGATATAGGCGTCGAAATAGTTCTTCTGGAGCAGGTTGTTGGCGAAGGCCGCCACCTCCAGCGGGCCGGTGCGATAGGTGATCGCGGCGTTGACCAGCGCATAGGGGCGCAGGAAGGTCGGCGTCGTCTGATTGAGCGTCGCGGCGAGGCGGCTGCCCTTGGCAACGACGCCGCCGGTCAGCGTCAGCGTGTCCTCGCCGCCGAGGGGGATGGTATAGTCGCTGTAGATGTTGCCGCTAAAATCGGGCTGGAAGGTCAGCCGGTCGGACGACAGCGTGCGGCCGGTCACCAGCGTATAGGGCGAGGAATCGGTCAGTCGGGCGTGGATGTAGGTGACGCTGCCGTTGATCGTCCAGTTGGACACCGGCCGGATCGTCGCCTCCAGCTCGGCGCCGTAGCTTTCGACGTCGCCGCTGTTGAGATCGACGGTGACGAGGCCGCCTCCCGCCGCCGGCGCGATCGAGTTGAGACCGATGTAGTTGGAATAATCGTTGTAGAAGACGTCGCCCGACAGGCTGAACGCGCGATTGGGCGAGACGTATTTCGAGCCGATCTCATAGGTCCATGCCGAATCGCCCTTGTAGGTGCGGATCGGCGCGGTCGGCGCGTTGAAGCCGCCGCCGCGATAGCCGCGCGCCACCGAGGCATAGGTCATCAACTGGCTGGTCCAGTGGCGGGTTATCGAAAGGCGCGGCTCGACCTGATCGGATTTGAGCTGCGCGTTGGAGAGGGTGGTCGGCAGCGCCGCCGCGCCGACGGTGATCGCGATGTCGCCATCGGCGCTGCGCTTCTCGTGATCGTAGCGCAGGCCGAGCGCGATCTCCCAGGCGGTCGTCGGCTTCCAGAAGATCGTGCCGAACGCGGCATAGGTGTCCGCCTTGGTGGCGTTGTTGGTCAGGCGGGTGAGGTTGGCGGGCAGGATGCGGGTGCGGTCGAACGCGGTCGCCTCCTCGCGGCTGTAGAACAGGCCGAGCAGGGTGCTGAGCGTGCCGCTGAGTTCGGTGTCGAGGCGGGTCTCGACGGTCTTGGTGCGCAGGCTGTCGGTGCCGTTGCTGCGCGCGATGTCGGCGGGGCCGAAATCGGCGTCGCTATTTGGGGAGACGCCGTTGCGCGCGTCATAGGAGCCGACGAGGGTGAATTTGGAATTGATCGCCTCGATCGGCGTCTCCAGCCGCGCGTTGACGCCGCGATAGCGATATTGGATGCGATTGGGTGCGTTGAACTGGACGATCCGCGAATAATCGGTCGGGCCGGTAACGCGTGCATAGGGCGTGTTGGCGCCTTCGACCCAGTCGTAATAGCCGTTGACGGTCAGCACGACGTCGCCGGTCGGGACGAAGCGGATCGTGGTGTTGAGCGAGTCGGTCTTGAACGGGCTGGCGTCGATGCCGAGCAGGTTGTTGCGCAGGAAGCCGTCCTGCTGGCGGTGGCCGGCGGCGACGCGGACCTGCAGCACGTCCTTGATGATCGGGCCGCTGACCGAGGCGGAGGCGAGGATGCTGTCGTCGGGGCCGGCGAAGCTGAAATTGCCGCGCGCCTCGGTCTCGTTCGACGGCTGGCGGGTGATGACGTTGATCGCGCCGCCCAAGGTGTTCTTGCCGTACAGCGTGCCCTGCGGGCCGCGCAGCACCTCGATCCGGTCGATGTCGAGCAGCGGATTGTTGAGGTAGGAGGTGTTGGGCTGGTAGATGCCGTTGATGAACAGGCCGACGCCGGGCTGCACCGATTGCACCAGCGTGACGCCGACGCCGCGGATCGAGACGAAGGCGCGGCCCGCGCCGTCGCTGGCGATGTTGAGGCCGGGGGTGAGCGAGGCGGCCTCGCGCACCGAATTGACGCCGCGTTCGGTCAGCGTGTTGCCGCTGATCGCGGTGGCGGCGATCGGCACGTCGAGCAGCGACTCGGCGCGCTTGCGGGCGGTGACGACGATGTCCTGATCGCCGGTCTGCGGCGCGGCACCGGTGGCGCGGCCGGGCGGGGCGGTATCGGTGACATCGGGGGCCTCGGCGACCTGCGCGGCGGCGGGTGCGGCAAAGGCGAGCAGCGCGACGGGCGCAGTGGTGACGGCAAATAGGGTGCGAAGGCGCATCGAAAATCCTCTCTTCGGCCGGTGAGTCTTCGCCCACCTGTCAGAAAGGTTGTGCGCCTTTCGCTACCTATCGGAAAGGTCGATCGGATATGCCGATCGGCTCTGCGACTTCGCCGATCACCAGCAGCTGTAGCCGCCGTCGGCGAGGACGATGCTGCCGGTCATCAGGCTGGCGGCGTCGCTGGCGAGGAAATGGACGATCGCGGCGACCTCCTCGGGTTCGCCGAGCCGCGCCTGCGGCGTGCCGTCGATCCAGCGGCGGTACATTTCGCTCTCCTTGTCGGCGAAGGCGTTGAGCGGGGTGGCGATATAGGTCGGCGCGACCGCGTTGACGCGTACGCCGCGCGGCGCCCATTCGGCGGCGAGGCTGCGGGTGAGCTGATGCACCGCGGCCTTGCTGGCGTTGTAATAGCTCTGCGGCTGCGGGCGGTTGACGATGAACCCCGACATCGAGCCGATGTTGACGATGCTGCCCCTGCCGCGCGCCAGCATATGCCGGCCGAAGCCGCGCGCGCACCAGAAGGTGCCGTTGAGGTTGACGTCGAGGACGTTGCGCCATTGCTCGTCGGTGACGTCTTCGGCGGGGGTGTCGCTGCGCGCGATGCCGGCGTTGTTGACGAGCACGTCGACCACGCCGGCGCTGTCGGCGATGCGGGTCACCGCGGCGGGATCGGTGACGTCGAGCAGGACACCGTCGACGGGGCGGTCCTGGCCACGCAGGCGCTCGAGCGCGGCGCCGAGCGCGTCGGGATCGCGGTCGGCGAGAATGACGCGCGCGCCGGCCTCGCCGAGTGCATCGGCGCAGGCGAAGCCGATGCCCTGCGCGGCGCCGGTGACGAAAGCAGTGCGCCCGTCGAGGCGCAGACGATCGAGATACATGGGCGCAATCCGATCAGGGCAGGAAGGCGGCGGCGGGCATCACCGGTTCGGCGACCGGTTCGCCGGCGGCGAGCTGGTAGACGGTGCGGCCGTCGCGCTCGAACGGCGCCCACGGCAGCGATCCGTCGCGGGCGAATTGCACCCAGAGCGCATGGATGCGGTCGGCGAGGTCCTGCGGCGGCGCGGTGCCGCACAATCCTTCGGCGCCGGTGCAGGTGGCGAGGCTGTCGAAGACGAAGGGCAATTCCATGCCGTGCGACGCGCCGAGCCCGTCGCCGTAGCGCGGCGAGCGCCATTCGAATTCGTACATATGGGTGCGGCCGCGATGCTCCTCGGCGAAGCGGCGCGCCGGCCAGCGGAAGACGAGGTCGGTCATCGCATCGGTCAGCGCCTGTCCGGCGGGTTTGCCGCGCCCCATGCCATAGGCCTTGAGCACGGCCCAGGCGCGCGGCTGCGACTTGCGCAGCACGACCCAGGCGAGCAGCCTGCCGACCGCGCTGTTCAATTTGTCGCGGACGCCGCTGGGGACGAGATAGAGGTTCATCTCCTCGCGGTTGCTGCCGATCAGCAGCGCGACCTCGGCACCGGCGCCCTGTTCGAGCGCCTCAAGCGGCGCGAGCGGTAGCACGTCGTCGCCGTGGACGGGGACGAAGCGGCTGATCCCGAACACCGGCTCGCGCCCGTCGTCGCCGCGCAGGTCGAGCCGGGTGGTGGGCAGCGACACCGTCTCCACCGCATCGAGCAGCGGGTCGCCGGGTGCGACGCTCGCGAACCCGGCGCGATCGGGGGTGACGCCGAGCAAGGCCGCCATCTTGCGCACCAGCCGCTGCGCGACCGGGACGGTGCGGGTCATGCCGCCATGGCCGCTCTGCACGATGGCACGCTGGAACAGCCCCCTGGCGAGCGGCGAGGCGATCAGATCGGCGATCGCCATCGCGCCCGCGCTCTCACCGAAGACGGTGACGTTGGCGGGATCGCCGCCGAACGCCGCGATCTCGTCGCGCACCCAGCCGAGCGCGGCGATCATGTCGCGCAGGCCGAGGTTGGTCGGCACGCCGGGGATCGGCAGGAAGCCGTCGACCCCCATGCGATAGTTGATCGCGACATAGACGATGCCGTCGCGCGCGAAGCTCGCACCGGTCTGCACGCCGGCGTCCTTGCTGCCGACGACGAAGCCGCCGCCGTGGATGAACACCATGACCGGGCGCGCCCGCTCGTTCCCCGCCGGGCACCAGACGTCGAGCGCGAGATATTCGTCGCCCGGCGTCCAGCCCTCGCCGATCAGCGGTGCGGCATCGAGGCCGGGCAGCTTGCGGGTCCGCTGCGGCGCGTTGGCACCGGGCGCGACCGCCGGCCGCACGCCGGACCAGCGCGGCACCGGTGCGGGCGGCGCGAAGCGGTGCGCGCCGACGGGGGCCGCGGCATAGGGAATGCCGCGAAAGACGGTGAGCGCGCCATGGCGGCGCCCTTCGACCGGTCCGGCACCGGTCTCGACCACGGGAGGGGGAAGCGACGACATCCTGCCCTTATGCCGCGGGCCGGGCGCCCGGCGTAGCGCCCATCGTTATGCCGATCGGGTGATTTGCCGTGCCCGGCGAGGGCGGCCTGACCCGCGGCCCGATCAGACGTCGGACTCGAGGCGGAGCCGCCAGGGCGTCGGTGCGGGGGTGGGAGCGGGGGCGATGGCGGCGATGGCGCGCTCGGCTTCGCGGGCCATCATGACGAGCAGCGACCGGTCGAAATCCCCGGTCAGCGGCGCGCTGTCGGCGATGCAGAGTGCGCCGAGCGCCATGCCCGCCTCGTCATGAATCGGCACGCCCGCGTAGAAGCGGACGAAGGGATCGCGGGTGACGCTGTCGAACTTGGCGAAGCGGGCGTCCTCGCGCGCATCGGGAACGACGAGCGCGCGGCCGCCCTGCTGGATCGTCACCGCGCAGAAGGCTGTGCTGCGCGCGGTCTCGGCGATGCCGAGGCCACGTTCGGCGAGCAGGATCTGCGAGCGTTTGTCGATGATCGAGATCGCCGCATAGGGCCGGTGATAATGATCGCGCACGACGTCGACGATCCGCGCGAGTTCGGTGCTGCCGCGCAACGACACCGCCCGGCTGCGATCCACGGCAAGCTGCCGCGTCTTCTCCGCGGAGAAAGCATCAAACCATGAACTGACGCGCGGCTCGTTCACCGTGCTCTCCCACCTGTTTCATCAACAACTCCAAGTATCGCAGTTGGTTGCCTAACAACGAAACTGAAAATACCAAGCAAAGCCGGTGGATATCGGCAGCTGTCGTCAGCAGGGAAGAACAAGTCGGCGAAGAATAATCCAACCGAAATGAGGCGAATTCTCGTTAACTGAGGATTTACTACGATGACGGCGCGTTGGGCAGGTGGAGGAGGACGGCGAGGCCAGGCTCGGCGTCGGCCAGCCGCAGCGTCGCGCCGATCCGCGCCGCGGCGGAGCGCACGACGGCAAGGCCAAGGCCGCTGCCGTCGGGAGCATGGCGGTCGCCGAGGCGGACGAACCGCTCCAGCGCGCGGTCGCGATCGGCGGCGGCGATGCCGGGTCCGTCGTCGCGCACGGAGAGATCGACGCCGCCGTCGGCGTCGCGGATCGCGACGGTGACGGTGCCGCCGCGCCGGTTGTAGCGGATGCCATTGTCGATAAGGTTGCTAAGGATCTCGACCAATAAGGTGCGGTGTCCGTGCACCCAGGCGGGCGCCGCCGCGGCGTCGAGCTGGAGTTCGACGCCGGCGTCAATCGCCTGGCCGATGCGGCGGCTGATGACGCGGACCGCCACCTCGCGCAGGTCGACGCGTTCGAGCGGCGGCGCGGCGCCCGCCTCCTCGGCGCGGGCGAGCGCGAGCAGCTGGATCAGCAGCCGTTCGAGCCGCGCGGCGGCGGTGGCGATCTCGTCGAGCGCCTCGCGCGAGCCGCGGCGGGCGAGCTCGATCTGCACCTTGAGCACCGACAGCGGCGTGCGCATCTGGTGCGAGGCGTCGGCGGTGAAGCGGCGCGTCGCGGCGGTCGCGGTGTCGAGCTGGGCGAGCAGCCGGTCGAACGCCTCGGCGAGCGGACGCAGTTCGAGCGGCAGCGGGCCGGCGTCGATCGGCGACAGGTCGGGCGCGGCATGGCCCTCGCGCGCCTCGACCGCGCCGCGCAGCCGGGCGAGCGGGCGCAGGCTCCAGCCGAGCGCCGGGCGCAGCAGCAGAATGGCGATGCCGACCAGCGCGAGTTCGCCGCCGAGCAGCGCGATCATCAACCGGCGGCTGAGCGCGCGGCGGCCGTCGAGCGTCTCGGCGACCTGGACGACGACCGGTCGCTCGATGCCGGGCAAGGCGCGGCGGACTTCGGCGATGCGGATGCGCTGGTCGCGATAGTCGGCGAAGCGGAAGCGCGGCTGGTCGATCGCCAGCGCATCGGGGCCGGGGGCGGGAAGGTCGGCATAGCCGGTGAGCAGATCGCCGCCGACCGCGATGCGGTAATAGACGTTGTCGCGTTCGCTGTTCTCCAGCATGCCGAAGGCGGCGGGCGGCAGGTCGAGCGTCACCTCGCCGCGCTCGACCTGCACCGTCTCGGCGATCGCGCCGAGCGCGCCGCCGAGCACGCGGTCGTTGGTGCGCCGCACGACGTCGGCGATCAGCGCCGCGCCCGCAACACCAAGCAGCACCGCGACGCCGAGCAACGGCCCGAGCATCGCGACGAGCAATCGCGTGCGCAAGGCGATGGCGCGGGGGGCGGGCATCAGGTCGCGCCGCGGGGGAGGGGGCGGGTCGCCGTCCGTCGGCAACGGTGGGTCATTCCGCCTCACCCCGCATCGAGCAGATATCCCACGCCGCGCACCGTGCGGACCTGCGGACCGTCGGGGGCGAGCTTGCTGCGCAGGCGGGTGACGTTGACCTCGATCGCATTGGGGCCGACCGGCTCGTCATAGCCGAACACCTCGGCGAGCAGCAGCTCGCGTGGCACCACCTGCCCGGCGCGGGTGGCGAGCGCGTCGAGCACCGCCCATTCGCGGCGGCGCAGGTCGAGCGCACGCCCGCTCACCTCGGCCTGGCCGGTCGAGCGGTTGAGCGTCAGCGCGCCGATCGTCACCACCGGCGTCGGATCGCCGCCGCGGCGCCGGCCGAGCGCCCGCACGCGCGCCTCCAGCTCCTGCGGCTCGAACGGCTTGCGCAGATAATCGTCGGCGCCGAGGTCGAGTCCGCGCACCCGGTCGTCGAGCGCGTCGCGCGCGGTCAACATCAGCACCGGCACCTTCTCGCCGCGCCGCCGCAGCCGTTCGAGCACGGTGAAGCCGTCGATGTCGGGCAGGCCGACGTCGAGGATCAGCAGCGCATAGGGTTCGCCCGAGATCAATGTCAGCCCCTCCTCGCCGCTCGCGCAATGATCGACCGCATGGCCGCCGGCGCGCAGCAGCGCGGCGATGCTCCGGGCGAGCGCCGCATCGTCCTCGATCATCAGGATTCGCATGGTTTCACCCGGTGAAAGGTTGCTGACAGGTGCGCCGGATATCCCACGATGGCAGCTTATCCGATCACAGAAGCGGAAAAGCGAGAGGAGCCGGGATGCGGACGATCCTATTCGGGACGATGATGATGCTGGCGGCAGCGGCGACGGCGCACGCCCAGTCCCGGCCGGCGGGCTATCCGCGCTCCTACGACGGGCTGATCGCCGCGGCGAAGGCGGAGGGCGGGCTGACCGTCTACGGCAATGCCGACCGCAGCGAGCTGGTCGGCGTCGTCGCCGGCTTCCACCGCCTCTATCCCACGATCCGCGTCCGATACGTCGACCTCGGCTCGATCGAGATCTACCGCAGGCTGGTCGGCGAGACGCGCGCGCGGCGGCCGTCGGCGGATCTCGTCTGGTCGTCGGCGATGGCGTTGCAGGTCAAGCTCATCAACGACGGGTTCGGTCAGGGCTATGCCAGCCCGGAAAAGCCGGCGCTGCCGGCGCAGGCGGTGTGGAAGAACATCGGCTATGGCGTCACCGCCGAGCCGATCGGCATCGTCTACAACCGCCGGCTGATCCCCGACGCGCAGCGGCCGCGCAGCCATGCCGCGCTCGAGGCGCTGCTGCGCACGCGGCGCGTGCAATTCACCGGCCGCGTCACCACTTTCGATCCGGCGCGGTCCAACGTCGGCTATCTCTATCTGACGGAGGATCTTGCAATCACCCGCGACAGCCGCGCGCTGATGACGGCGATCGCGGCGACCAAGCCGGTGCTGGCGGAGCGGACCGAGCCGATGCTCGCCGCGGTCGCCGCCGGACGGCAGGCGATCGCCTATAACGTCATCGCCTCCTACGCGCTGGAACAGGCGAAGCGCGATCCGCGGCTCGGCGTGGTGCTGCCGAGCGACTATACGATCGTCACCTCGCGCATCGCCTTCATCGCGCGTCAGGCCCGTTCGCCGGCAAGCGCCAAGCTGTTCCTCGATTTCCTGCTGTCGCGGCGCGGCCAGAGCCTGCTCGCCGCACGCAGCCTGTGGCCGGTGCGTGCCGACGTGCCGGCGCGGCGGCTGTCCGCGGCACAGGCGCGCCCGATCCGCGTCGGGCCGCAACTCCTCGTCCCCCTCGACCGCATCACCCGCCAGCGCTTCCTGCGCGACTGGCGCGCGACCCTTGCCGGAGCCTCCACCCCATGATCCTGCGTACCGGAGCCGCCCTGCTGGCGCTCGTCGCCGCCACCCCCGCGCTCGCCCAGACGCCGACGCAGGCCGAGCTTGCCGAACTGGTGCGCGCACAGGCGGCGGAGATCGCCGCCCTGCGCGCCCGGCTCGACCGGATCGAGGGCCAGCAGGCGCTCGCCGCCACGCCGGCCCCGGCGCCCGCCCCCGCGCAGACACCGCCGCCCCAGGTCGCGCAAGCCGCGCCGCCGCAGGTCCGCCGTACGGTGCCGTTCGCGCCGCAGCTGGTGCCGCCCGGCCCGGCCGACCGCGACGTCGCACAGGCGACCGCGGCGCGCGACAATCCGTCGGGCGTGACCACTGAATGGGGCGCCGGCCTGCCCGTCTTCCACTCGGCGGACGGCGTCTACACCTTCAAGCCGCGTGGGCGCATCCTCGCCGACGTCAGCAGCACCTTCGGCTCCAAATCGGACACACGCAACCTCACCACCACCGGCATGCGCGCCTTGCGCCTCGGCCTCGAAGGCGGCGTCGGCGCGCATTTCTTCTATCAGATGGAAGCCGATTTTTCGGAGAACGAGGTCGACGTCGTCACCGCCTTCATGGGCTGGCGCAACCGGATCGCGCCGGGGATCGATTACGACGTGCGCGCCGGCCATCTGTTCAACGATCGCAGCTTCGAGGGCTCGACCGGATCGGATTCGACGCCGTTCCTCGAACGCACGACGGTCGCCACCGCGATCATCCCGCAGCGCGGCTTCTACGGCATCGGCATCATGCCGCGCCTGTTCTGGAAGACCGGCCATGCCTCGCTGACCGTCACCGGCGACCGCGTCGACGGCACGCAGGCGGTGAGCGACGGCCGCACCGTGCTGGGCCGCGCGCACTGGAACCCGGTCAAGACCGATGACACGGTGATGCACGTCGGCATCTGGGGCTTCGACGAGAGCCTGTCGTCCGCGGCGACGACGCTGACCCGCAACACGGTGATCGGTGGCCGTTTCAACGGCGCCCTGCGCGTCTCGACCGGCACCCTGCTCGGCGGCACCGGCACCACCGGCTATGGCGTCGAGCTGGGCGGCTACCGCGGGCCCTTGTGGGTGATGGGCGAGGCGGGGCGGCGCAACGCGCGGCTGGACGGCGGCCGGTCGGATTTCGTCAGCAAGGCGTGGAGCCTGTCGGGCGGCTTCTTCATCACCGGCGACCTGCCGCCGTACAATCCGCGGCTCGGCAGTTTCGGCCAGCCCAAGGTCAAGCGGCCGACTTTCGACGGGGGGCCCGGCGCGATCGAGCTGACCGGCCGCTATGAGAGTCTCGACTATACCGATCTCGTCACCGGCGGCGAGGGATGGGCGGGGACTCTCGGCGTGAACTGGTATCTCAACAGCTTCACGCGCGTGCAGGTCAACGCCATCCACTGGGACACCGACAATCGCAGCGGCGCCGTCACCGGCGCCGATTCCGGCGAGACCGTCAGCGCCCGCGTCGCCGTCACCTTCTGATCTTTCCAAGGAACATGCCCATGGATCTGGCGCTGCTCGGCTTCCTGATGGTGGCCACCTTCATGACGCTCATCATGACCAAGCGGATGACCCCGCTGGTCGCGCTGATCGTCATCCCGACGATCTTCGGCGTGATCGCCGGCCAGGCGGCCGGGCTCGGCGACATGATGATCGACGGCATCAAGAATCTCGCGCCAACCGGCGTGATGCTGCTGTTCGCGATCCTGTTCTTCTCGACGATGACCGATACCGGCCTGTTCGATCCTTTGGTCGGCCGGTTGATCCGGCTGGTGCACGGCGATCCGACGCGCATCCTGCTCGGCACCGTCGTGCTGTGCGCGCTGGTCAGCCTCGATGGCGACGGCTCGACCACCTATATCATCACGATCGCCGCGCTGCTGCCGCTCTACAAGCGCTACGACATGAACCGGCTGTATCTGTGCTGCCTATTGATGGCGACCAGCGGCATCATGAACCTCACCCCCTGGGGCGGTCCGACCGCGCGCGCGGCGAGTGCGCTCAAGCTCGATCCGGCGACGCTGTTCCTGCCGCTGATCCCCGGCATGATCGCCGGCCTCGCCAGCCTGCTCGCGCTGGCCGTGTGGTTCGGCCGCAAGGAGCGCGCCCGCATCGGCGCGGTGCAGGCACGCGAGGAGGCGGAGTTCACCGGCATGGCGGTGTCGCAATATCCCGAGGCGCGCCGGCCGAAGCTGATCTGGTTCAACGGCCTGCTCGTCGTCACGCTGCTCACCCTGCTCGTCTGGGGGCTGCTGCCGCTGTCGGTGCTGATGATGATCGCCTTCGCCATCGCGATGATCGTCAACTATCCCGGCGTCGCCGAACAGAAGGAGCGGATCGCCGCACATGCCGGCAACGTGCTGTCGGTGGTGTCGCTGATCTTCGCGGCGGGTATCTTCACCGGCATCCTCGGCGGCACCGGCATGGTCGAGGCGATGAGCAAGGAGGTCGTCGGCATGATCCCGCCGGTGATGGGGCCGTATATGGCGCCGATCACCGCGTTGCTCAGCCTGCCCTTCACCTTCTTCATCTCCAACGACGCCTTCTATTTCGGCATGCTGCCGATCCTCGCCGAGGCGGGGGCGCATTACGGCGTCTCGCCGATGGCGATCGCGCGCGCCTCGCTGATGGGCCAGCCGGTGCATCTGCTCAGCCCGCTGGTGCCGTCGACCTATCTGCTCGTCAGCCTCGCCGGTGTCGACCTCGCCGACCACCAGCGGTTCACGCTGCTGCCCGCCGCGATGGTGTGCGCGGTGATGACGCTGGTCGGCATGATCGCGCTCGCCTTTCCGTTCGTCGCCGGGTGAACCGCGACGCCGCCTCGATCGCGCCGCGCTTCGCCGCGGCCCCGCTTGCCTTCCGCCGCCCCCAACCCCCGGAGACCCCATGGACCGAATGCGCCTGCCCCTGATGCTGCTGCCCGCGATGGGCTGCGACGGGCGCCTGTGGGCGCGCCAGATCATGGACCTCGCCGATATCGCCGAGCCCGACTTCGGCGATCTGTCGCAGGATGCGACGATCGGCGCGATGGCGGCGCGGGTGCTCGCCGCGATGCCGCCGCGTGGCGCCGTCGCCGGGGTCAGCCTCGGCGGCTATGTCGCGCTGGAGATGGTGCGCCAGGCGCCCGACCGGATCACCCGCATCGCCCTGTTCGGCACCCGCGCCTCGATGGAGCCGCGCGCGCGCACCGTCGCCGACCAGGGCCTGATCGCCACCGCGCCGCATGCCGATCCGCAGCTCTCGGCGATCGTCAGCGGTCCGGCGCTGGCGATGGCGGAGCGGCTCGGCCCGGCGGTCTTCGCGCGGCAGCAGGCGGCGCTGCTCGCCCGCCCCGACATCGCCGAGGCGATTCGAGCGATCCACGTGCCGACGCTGGTCGCGGTCGGCGACCGCGACCGGATCTGCACCCCCGACGACGCCCGCGCGCTGGCCGAGGCGATTCCCGGCGCGCGTCTGCACGTGCTGCGCGGCTGCGGTCATCTCTCGCCGATGGAGCGGCCCGGCGAGGTGACGACGCTGCTGCGCCGCTGGCTGCGGGCGGAATAGGGGCGGGGTAGGCGCGACGCAACCCGGCGTTCGAGCCGGTGCGCTGCGCTTTCCGGCCGCGGCGGACGCCGGGGTCGGAAAATGGTGCCCAGAAGAGGACTCGAACCTCCACGACCTTGCGATCGCCAGCACCTGAAGCTGGTGCGTCTACCAATTCCGCCATCTGGGCACGGGGTAGGCGGCGGCCTTTAGGGGGCGGTCGCCGCGCTTGTCAACACGGGTTTCGCGGGGCAAGGGGCGAAACATCAGCACAGCGACGAAAAAATGAGGCCCGGGCGATGAAAGACAAGCTGGTTACGATCTTCGGCGGCGGCGGATTCGTCGGCCGCTATGTGGTGCAGGCGCTGCTCCGCGGCGGCGCGCGGGTGCGCGTCGCCGAGCGCGATCCGCGGCATGCGTGGTTTCTCAAGCCCTTGGGCGGTCTCGGCCAGACGCAGTTCGTCGCCGCCGACGTGACATTGCCCGAAACGGTCAGCCGCGCGGTGCAGGGCGCCGATGCGGTGATCAACATGGTCGGGCTGCTCGCCGGCGATTTCGAGCGCGTCCATGTCGGCGGTGCGCGCAACGTCGCCGAGGCCGCCGCGGCGGCCGGGGTCGCGACGCTGGTCCACATGTCGGCGATCGGCGCCGATTCGTCGGCGCCCTCGGCCTATGGCAGCAGCAAGGGCCGCGGCGAGGAGGCGGTCCGTGCCGCCTTCCCGAACGCCGCAATCATCCGCCCGTCGATCGTCTTCGGTCGCGAGGACCAGTTCATCAACCGCTTCGCCGGCATGATCGGCAAGGCACCGGTGGTGCCGGTGCTGCGCGCGCCGGTGAAGTTCCAGCCGGTGTTCGCGGCCGATGTCGGCGATGCGATGGCGGCGGCGACCGACGCGCGCTTCGCCGGCCAGACGTTCGAGCTCGGCGGCCCCGACGTCATGACGATGGGCGAGATCATCCGCTGGATCGCCAGGACGATCGGCCGCAGCCCGTCGATCGTCGAACTGCCCGATGCGGCCGGCGCGCTGCTCGCCAGCCTGCCGTTCGCGCCGATCACCAAGGACCAGTGGCTGATGCTCCAGCGCGACAATGTCGTCGCGCCGGGCGCGTCGGGGCTGGCGGCGCTCGGCGTCGACCCGACCCCGCTGCAGGCGGTCGCGCCCGAATGGCTCGTTCGCTTCCGCCGTACCGGCCGGTTCGGTCGTCGCGCCGAAACCCTCGCCGCCTAAGGACGTTTCATGGATCTGCTCACCGTCATCCTCCTCGGCATCGTCGAGGGGGTCACCGAATTCCTGCCCGTCTCCTCGACCGGCCATCTGATCCTCGCCGGCACCCTGCTCGGCGTGCAGGACCAGGCGACCGCGACCTTCGACATCGTGATCCAATTGGGCGCGATCCTCGCGGTGATCGTCCTCTACTGGCGGCGCTTCTGGGACGTGGCGGTGGGCCTCATCGGTGGCCAGCCCAAATCCTGGGCGTTCGTGCGCAACATCGCGCTCGGCTTCCTGCCCGCCGCGGCGATCGGCGTACTCGTCTACAAGGCGGTCAAGGCGCTGCTCGAGAGCCCGACGGTGGTCGCGGTCGCGCTGATCGTCGGCGGCATCGCGATCCTCGTGATCGAGCGGCTGGTGAAACAGGCGCGGATCGAATCGGTCGAGGCGATGCCGTGGAGCACCGCGCTCGGCGTCGGCGTCGTCCAGTGTCTCGCGATGATCCCGGGCGTCAGCCGGTCGGGAGCGACGATCATGGGCGCGCTCAGCCTCGGCGTCGATCGGCGCGCGGCGGCGGAATTCTCCTTCTTCCTCGCCATCCCGACCATGCTCGCGGCCTCGGGCTACGACCTGCTCAAATCGGGCGCGACCCTGGGGCAGGGCGAGTGGCTCAGCATCGCGATCGGCTTCGTCGTCTCGTTCGTCGTCGCTTTGGTGGTGATCCGCTGGTTCGTCGGCATCGTCAGCCGTCACGGTTTTGCACCGTTCGCTTGGTATCGGATCGTCATCGGCGCGGTGGCTCTGGTCGCCCTTCAACTGCGATAGGTCCGCAGCGATACCAATTTTGCAATTATCGGGCCAGTCCATCCTGCAAAGTGGTCGTTACGGCGTTATATTAGGCCATTGGTGCTGACGTGTCGGTCAATTTATGCGTGACACGGCGCTTCTTCCTGCGTAGCGGCGCGGGAAGGAGGCCCCATGGCGCACGATTCCATGCTCAAGTTCGTCGGCCGTCAGCAGGCCTATCCCGTGAAGCGGGCACCCCAGGCGCGTGCCGAGGACTTCGCCGAGATCGCCGCGCGCTATGCGGCGCCGGCGGCGGAGGATCAGGCGGGGCGCTGCTCGCAATGCGGCGTGCCTTATTGCTCGGTGCATTGCCCGCTGCACAACCACATCCCCGACTGGCTGCGGCTGACCGCCGAGGGGCGGCTGCGCGAGGCGTACGAGCTGTCGAACAGCACCTCGACCATGCCCGAGATCTGCGGCCGCATCTGCCCGCAGGACCGTTTGTGCGAGGGCAATTGCGTGATCGAATTCACCGGCCATGGTGCGGTGACGATCGGTTCGGTCGAGAAGTTCATCACCGACACCGCCTGGGAAGAAGGCTGGGTCGAGCCGCTGGTGCCGGGGCCGGCGCGCGGGCAATCGGTGGCGGTGATCGGCGCCGGTCCGGCCGGACTGACCGCGGCGGAATATCTGCGCGGCCATGGCTATGAGGTCCATGTCTACGACCGGCACGATCGCGCCGGCGGGCTGCTGACCTATGGCATCCCCGGCTTCAAGCTCGAGAAGCCCGTCGTCATGCGCCGGGTCGACCGGCTCAAGGCGGGCGGCATCGTCTTCCACGAAGGCTTCGGCGTCGGTGAGCAGGCGAGCCTCGACGATCTGCGTCGCGAGCATGACGCGGTGCTGATCGCGACCGGCGTCTACAAGGCGCGCGCGCTCGACGTCGCCGGTGGCGATGACGGCCGCGTGGTGGCGGCGCTCGATTTCCTGATCGCGTCGAACCGCAAGGGCTTCGGCGATGCGGTGCCGGCGTTCGACGAGGGCGGGCTCGATGCGGCGGGCAAGCATGTCGTCGTGATCGGTGGCGGCGACACCGCGATGGACTGCGTCCGCACCGCGATCCGCCAGGGCGCGGCGTCGGTGAAATGCCTCTACCGCCGCGACCGCAAGAACATGCCGGGCAGCCAGCGCGAGGTCACCAACGCCGAGGAGGAGGGCGCCGAATTCGTCTGGCTCTCCGCCCCCGCGGCGTTCGACAGCGACGGCACGGTGCGCGCGCGCAAGATGCGCCTCGGCGCCCCCGATGCGAGCGGCCGCCGCGCGCCGGAAGCCGATCCGAACGGCGACTTTACGCTGAAGGCCGATCTGGTCATCAAGGCGCTGGGCTTCGACGCCGAGGATCTGCCGGCGTTGTTCGGCGCGCCCGAACTCGGCGTCAGCCGCTGGGGGACGGTGCTGGTCGACGGCAAGACGCTTATGACCAGCCTCGACGGCGTGTTCGCGGCGGGCGACATCGTCCGCGGGGCGTCGCTGGTGGTCTGGGCGATCCGCGACGGCCGCGACGTGGCGGCGACGATGCACAAATGGCTCAAGGCGAAGGCAAAGGCGGGAAAGGTCGCGGCGTGAGACTGAAGCAGCGCGATATCGACGCGATCCGTCTCGCCGCGCGCACGACGTTCGGCGATACCGCGTCCGTCAGCCTGTTTGGCAGCCGCCTGCGCGACGATCTGCGGGGAGGCGACATCGACTTGTTGATCGAAGCCGATCCCAGCGTCGAGGCGGAGTGGCGGAGGGTCGGTGCCTTTCGCGACCTGCTGTTCCGGCATATCGACGAGCAGAAGGTCGATGTCGTCCTGATCGAGCGGGGCCGCGCGCCATCGGCCTTCGCCCGCCTCGTCCAGCCCCAGGCGAGGCCGTTGCCATGACGATCGAGGATCTGATCAAGGCGGCAGCCGCGCGTTGCGACCGGATCATCGCCGGGTTCGATGACCTTCGGCCGATCCTGACCCCGGTGCTGCCGATCATTGGCGACGATCCGTCGCAACTGCCGCTGATCGAACGGATCGCCAGCATCGCGCTGCTGAAACGGTACGAGCAGCTACAGGATATGTTGGGCCGCCTCTTTCGAGCGTACCTGACCTGGGAGCTGGAAGATGTCCGGGCGATGACCCGGCGCGATCAGGCCAATCAGCTTGAAAAGCTGGGTATTGTCGAGGACGCCGACGATTGGATCGGTGCGGCCGAACTGCGCAACCGGTTGGTTCACGAATATCCCATCGACGAAGCCGAGCAGGTTGATCGGGTCAACGACACCTGGGCTGCTTCGTCCGGCCTTATCCAGGCTTATGTCACTTTGCGAGCGAGGCTCGCCGAACAGGGTCTCATACCATGACTGACCAGCGCGCCTATCTCGCCGAACACGGCATGTACCGCCCCGACAGCGAAGGCGATGCCTGCGGCGTCGGCCTCGTCGCCGCCACCGACGGGCGCGCGTCGCGGCGCGTCGTCCAGTCGGCGGTCGATGCGCTCAAAGCGGTGTGGCACCGCGGCGCGGTCGATGCCGACGGCAAGACCGGCGACGGCGCCGGCATCCATATCGACCTGCCGCACCGCTTCTTCGACGATGCGGTCGTCGCGAGCGGCCACAAGGTGCTGCCCAACCGGCTCGCGGTCGGCATGATCTTCCTGCCGCGCACCGATCTCGGCGCGCAGGAGAATTGCCGCACGATCGTCGAGAGCGCGATCATCGAGGCGGGCTATACCATCTACGGCTGGCGGCAGGTGCCGGTCGACGTGTCGGTGATCGGCCTCAAGGCGCAGACGACGCGGCCCGAGATCGAGCAGATCATGATCGCCGGCCCGCTGCCCGACGACGTCTCCGCCGCCGAGTTCGAGAAGAACCTGTATCTCGTCCGCCGCCGCATCGAGAAGCGCGTCATCGCCGCGCAGATCCAGGGCTTCTACGTCTGCTCGCTGTCGTGCCGCTCGATCGTCTACAAGGGGCTGTTCCTCGCCGAGAGCCTGTCGGTCTTCTATCCCGATCTGCAGGATCAAAGGTTCGAATCGCGCGTCGCGATCTTCCACCAACGCTATTCGACCAACACCTTCCCGCAATGGTGGCTGGCGCAGCCGTTCCGCTGCCTCGCGCACAATGGCGAGATCAACACGATCCGCGGCAACAAGAACTGGATGCTCAGCCACGAGATCCGGATGGCGAGCCTCGCGTTCGGCGACAATTCGGAGGACATCAAGCCGGTGATCCCGGCGGGCGCGTCCGACACCGCCGCGCTCGATGCGGTGTTCGAGGCGATCTGCCGCTCGGGCCGCGACGCGCCGACCGCCAAGTTGATGCTCGTCCCCGAGGCGACCGGCGCAGACACGCCGCCCGATCACGCCGCGATGTACAATTATCTCGCCTCGGTGATGGAGCCGTGGGACGGCCCCGCCGCGCTGGCGATGACCGACGGCCGCTGGGCGGTGGCGGGCGTCGACCGCAACGCGCTGCGGCCGCTGCGCTATACGCAGACCTCGGACGGGCTGCTGATCGTCGGCTCGGAGACCGGCATGGTCGTCGTCCCCGAATCGACCGTCGTCGCCAAGGGCCGGCTCGGGCCGGGCCAGATGATCGCGGTCGACCTCGACGCAGGCCGGGTGCTCGGCGACCGCGAGGTCAAGGACCGGATCGCCGCGGAGCACGATTATCCCGCGATGATCGGTGAATTCCATACGCTCGACGACCTGCCCGAGGTCGCCGAGGCTGTGGTCCGTTTCGATCGGCCCGCGCTCGCGCGGCGGCAGGTCGCCGCCGGCCAGACGCTGGAGGATATGGAGCTGATCCTGTCGCCGATGGTCGAGACCGCCAAGGAGGCGATCGGATCGATGGGCGACGATACGCCGCTCGCCGTCATCAGCGACAAGCCGCGCCTCATCAGCCAGTTCTTCCGCCAGAATTTCAGCCAGGTCACCAACCCGCCGATCGATCCGCTGCGCGAGCGCTACGTCATGTCGCTGCGCACCCGGTTCGGCAATCTCGCCAATATCCTCGACACCGAGGATCAGCGCGACCGCGTGCTGGTGCTCGATTCGCCGGTGCTCACCGGCCAGCATTGGGCGCGGCTCAAGGCGCATTTCGCGCGCACCGCGACCGAGATCGACTGCACCTTCGACGCCGAGGGCGGCCCGGAAAAGCTGCGCGCCGCGATCCAGCGCATCCGCAACGAGGCGGAGCAGGCGGTGCGGCAGGGCAAGAGCGAGCTGTTCCTGACCGACGAGCACGTCTCCGAAGACCGGATCGCGATCGCCGGCGTGCTGGCGGCGGCGGCGGTGCATACGCATCTCGTCCGCCGGGGGCTGCGCTCCTATGCCTCGATCAACGTCCGCTCGGCGGAATGTCTCGACACGCATTATTACGCGGTGCTGATCGGCGTCGGCGCGACGACGGTGAACGCCTATCTCGCCGAGGCGGCGATCGTCGACCGGCAGGCACGCGGCCTGTTCGGCGACTTGTCCTTGGACGAATGCCTCAAGCGCCATCGCCATGCGATCGAGGAGGGGCTGCTCAAGATCATGAGCAAGATGGGGATCGCGGTGATCTCCTCCTATCGCGGCGGCTATAATTTCGAGGCGGTCGGCCTCTCGCGCAGCCTCGTCAACGACCTGTTCCCCGGCATGCCCGCCAAGATCTCGGGCGAGGGCTATAATTCGCTGCACCACAGCGCGCTCGTCCGCCACGAACTGGCCTGGGACGAGGGCGTGGCGAAGCTGCCGATCGGCGGCTTCTACCGCCAGCGCCACACTGGCGAGACCCACGCCTATTCGGCGCAACTCATGCACCTGCTCCAGACCGCGGTGTCGACCGACAGCTATACCAGCTATCTGCAATTCAGCCGCGGTGTCGCCGATCTGCCGCCGGTCTATCTGCGCGACCTGCTCCAGTTTAATTTCCCGAGCGAGGGCGTGCCGGTCGATCAGGTCGAGGCGATCACCGAGATCCGCAAGCGTTTCGTCACCCCGGGCATGTCGCTGGGCGCGCTCAGCCCCGAGGCGCACGAGACGCTGGCGATCGCGATGAACCGCATCGGCGCCAAGGCGGTGTCGGGCGAGGGCGGCGAGGATGTGAAGCGCTTCAAGCCCTATGAGAATGGCGACAACGCCAATTCGACGATCAAGCAGATCGCGAGCGGCCGGTTCGGCGTCACCGCCGAATATCTCAACGCCTGCGAGGAGATCGAGATCAAGGTCGCGCAGGGCGCCAAGCCCGGCGAGGGCGGCCAGTTGCCCGGCTTCAAGGTGACCGAGTTCATCGCCAAGCTGCGCCATGCGACGCCGGGCGTGACGCTGATCTCGCCGCCGCCGCACCATGACATCTATTCGATCGAGGATCTCGCGCAGCTCATCTACGACCTCAAGCAGATCAACCCGCGCGCGCGCGTCTGCGTCAAGCTGGTCAGCTCGTCGGGGATCGGCACCGTCGCCGCTGGCGTCGCCAAAGCCCACGCAGACGTCATCCTGATCGCCGGCCATGTCGGCGGCACCGGCGCCTCGCCCCAGACCAGCGTCAAATATGCCGGCACGCCGTGGGAGATGGGCCTCAGCGAGGTCAATCAGGTGCTGACCCTCAACGGCTTGCGCGGCCGGGTGCGGCTGCGCACCGACGGCGGGCTCAAGACCGGGCGCGACATCGTCATCGCCGCGATCCTCGGCGCCGAGGAATATGGTATCGGCACGCTCAGCCTCGTCGCGATGGGCTGCATCATGGTGCGCCAGTGCCATAGCAACACCTGCCCGGTCGGCGTCTGCACGCAGGATCAGGCGTTGCGCGACAAGTTCGTCGGCACGCCCGAGAAGGTCATCAACCTGATGACCTTCATCGCCGAGGAGGTGCGCGACATCCTCGCCCGGCTCGGCGTCAGGAGCCTCGACGAGGTGATCGGCCGCACCGAATTCCTGCGGCAGGTCAGCCGCGGCGCCGAGCATCTTGACGACCTCGACCTCAACCCGATCCTCGCCAAGGTCGATGCGACCGACGCCGAGCGCCGCTTCTCGCTGTCGACCTTCCGCAACGAGGTGCCGGACAGTCTCGACGCGCAGATCATCAAGGATGCCGCGGCGGTGTTCAGCCGCGGCGAGAAGATGCAGCTCACCTATTCGGTGCGCAACACGCATCGCGCGGTCGGCACGCGGCTGTCGAGCGAGGTCACCCGCCGTTTCGGGATGAGCAAGCTCGCCGACGGCCACGTCACCGTCCGGCTGCGCGGGAGCGCCGGGCAGAGCCTCGGGGCCTTCATGTGCAAGGGCATCACGCTCGAAGTGTTCGGCGACGCCAACGATTATGTCGGAAAGGGCCTTTCGGGCGGCATCATCGTGCTCCGCCCCGCGGTATCCTCGCCATTGGCGAGTCAGGACAATACGATCCTCGGCAACACCGTGCTTTATGGCGCGACCTCGGGGACGTTGCTCGCCGCGGGGCAGGCGGGCGAGCGGTTCGCGGTGCGCAATTCGGGCGCGACGGTGGTGGTCGAGGGCTGCGGCGCTAATGGCTGCGAATATATGACCGGCGGCGTCGCGGTGCTGCTCGGCCGCGTCGGGCAGAATTTCGGCGCGGGCATGACTGGCGGCATGGCCTTCGTCTACGATCCCGACGGCGAGTTCGCGCAGCGCGCCAATCCGGAGAATATCGTCTGGCAGCGGCTCGCCTCGGCGCATTGGGAGGGCGTGCTGCGCGACCTCGTCGAGCGGCATGCCAATGCGACGGACAGCAAATGGTCGAAGGGTCTGCTCGCCGACTGGGAGCGGATCGCCGGGGATTTCTGGCAGGTCGTGCCGAAGGAGATGCTGTCGCGGCAGACCTATCCGCTGGACGATTCGGTGGAGCTGGTCGCGGCGGAGTGACGGATCAGAGCGCGGACCGGATATCGGTCCGCGCGAAATCCTCGCCTTTGTAGAGCAACGGCGCGTCGAGCGCCTTGGCGATCGCATAGACCATGCAGTCGCCGAAATTCAGCCGGGCCGGCCGGCCGCCGAAGCGCTGCAGTGCGTCGACCGCAATGGGAAGATGAGCTTCGGTCCATGGCACGACCTGAATGGAAGGCGCCGCGAGCAATGTATCTGCCCGTAACATATAGTCGGCCCCGAACCGGAGATACAGGACCGACCGTAGCTCCAGGATCGTCGGTGCAGATACGATGATCGTGGCGCTGTCCCTCAATGCCTCGGCGTAAACCATCGCATCCGGTTCGTTGAGGATGATCGCAGCGAAAGCGGATGTGTCCGCGACGATCATTGAGGAAGGCCATTCTCGTCGTATAGTATCTCGCGATAGGGACGCGGATCGAGAACCGGTGCTGCCTCGAACGCGGCCTGCACTTCATGGACTCGTCGCATGAAGTCTTCCTTGCGCTCTTGTTCGCGATCGCGGGCCAGTTCATTGCCCACGGCCAATCCGATCGCATCGGTCAGCGACAACCCGCGACTGGCCGCCAGTTGTCGGATCGCCCGTTCGTGGCCGTCATGCTTGATGTTGATGCCCATCGGACCGCTTTCTAGAAAACGTGACGTCTGATTTATAGAAACGATGGGCCAAACGCAACGGCTTCACCTGCGGTGTAGGAATGCCCTACAGGGGCCGTATGTGGCAGCTTTACCAATTCCCGCTTTGTCCGTTCAGCCGCAAGGTGCGCCTGCTGCTCGGCGAGAAGGGCATCGGCTATGAGCTGGTGCGCGAATCGCCGTGGGACCGGCGCGACGAGTTCATGGACATGAACCCCGCCGGCGAGACGCCGGTGATGGTCGATGCGTCGCGTCCCGGTGCGCCGCTGATCGATTCGATGGCGATCTGCGAATATTTCGAGGAGACGGTCGACAAGGCGGCGACGATCAACGGCACCGCCGCCAATCGCGCCGAGATCCGCCGGCTGGTGAGCTGGTTCGACACGCATTTCTATCGCGACGTCACCGGGCCGCTGCTCCACGAGCGCGTCGTCAAGCGGCTCGCGCACCGCGCCGCGCCCGATGCCAAGGGGCTGCGCGAGGCGATGAAGGCGGCGGTCAGCCATCTCGATTACACCGATTATCTGCTCGATCACCGCAACTGGTTGGGCGGCGCGACCCTGAGCCTCGCCGATCTCGCTGCGGCGGCGCAGATCTCGGTCGCCGACTATCTCGGCGGCATCGACTGGAAGGGCCACGACCAGACCGCGCGCTGGTATCGCGGCTTCAAGAGCCGGCCGAGTTTCCGGCCGCTGCTGTCCGAGCGGATGGAGATGATCGGACCACCGGCGCATTACGACAATGTCGACTTCTGAGCCGATCACCTTCGCCGATTTCGAGCGGGTCGACATCCGCGTCGGCACGATCGTCGCCGCCGAGCCCTTTCCGGAGGCGCGCAAGCCGGCGATCAAGCTGCGCATCGATTTCGGCGACGCGATCGGGGTGAAGAAATCCTCGGCGCAGATCACCGACCATTACACGCCGGAGGCGCTCGTCGGCAGGCAGGTCGCCGCGGTGGTCAATTTCCCGCCGCGCCAGATCGGCCCGTTCATGTCCGAGGTGCTGACGCTCGGCTTCCCCGATGCGGACGGCAAGGTGGTGTTGATCGGCCCGAGCCTCGCGGTGCCGAACGGCGGCAAGCTGTTCTGACCGGCGCGCGGTGCCCGCGCGCGCCTTACGAACCGCCGTCCCGCGCCAGCAAGTCCAGCGTCGCCGGATCGCGCTCGCCGCCGTAGAAGCGCGTCAGCGCCGCGTCGAACGGCGCGGGATCGTCCGCGACCGCGGCGAACAGCGTCAGCGACGAGCGCAGCTTGAGCGAGTCGATCTCGCCGAAGATCGCGATGGCGGTGCCGGGTGCGGTGGTCACCGTCTGCGTCGCCTCGATCAGCCGCGGGCCGAGCAGCGGATGCGCAAGATAGGCGCGCGCCTCCGCCGCGTCGCGGATCGCGTAGAAACGCGCGGTCTCGCTGCGCCCGAGGCCGGCGATCTGCGGAAAGATGAACCACATCCAGTGGCTGGTCTTGCGGCCGCGGCGCAATTCGGCGAGCGCCTGATCGTGGACGAGCGCCTGGGCGGAGAGGAAACGGTCGAGAGCTTGCGTCATATCGCAGGCAACCGCCGGGGCGCTTGCCGCGTTCCACGACAATGCGCGCTCTCTGCCTTGCTCCGCTCCTGCTGCTCGCCGCCTGCGGCAGTGGCCAAAAGTCCAACGGTTCGGACAATGCCGCGGCACGCTTCGTGCCGCCGGCGACGCAGCCGCCCAAGCCACTGCCGGGGCAGGAGCACAGCAATCCGATCACCGCCTATGTCGGCAAATATCCGGGCGATACGGTCGCCGGGGTCGGCTTCTACGACCGGACCGAGGTATCGCGCGCGCTGATCGATGCGATCGGCGACGACACGTTGCGCCATCGCTTCACCGCGCATGACGCGGTCAGCGTGCCGATCTTCCAGACCAAGGACGGGCGCATCGCCGCGCATGGCTGCGAAGCGCACAATTGCGACGGCAAGGACTGGACCTTCCTAGTCGCCCCCGACGGAACGCGCGGCGAGGCCTGTTACCACGATGGCGAGACGATGGGCGCGACCAGCCGCTGGTATGCCGCCGGCAGTCCGCCGAAATCCCGTCCCGGCGATTGCCCCCAGGAGTAAGCGATGCTCGAACACGTTCCTGCCTGGCTCGGCCAGGCGCTCAGCGGCGTCCGCGCCGGCGCCGACAAGCTGGCGATTGCCCGGCCCGAACTTGGCGCCACGTTTCCCGCGCTCGATCTCACCAGCCCGGCGTTCGCCGATGGCGCGCGGCTACCCGACCGGTTCACCGCGGATGGCGAGGGCGTATCGCCGCCGCTGACCTGGGGCGCCGCGCCGGCGGGCACCGCGCTGTTCGCGCTGCTGGTCGAAGACGCCGATGCGCCGGCGCCGCAGCCGCTCGTCCATGCGGTGATATGGGGGATCGCCGCGGATGCTGGGCGCCTCGAAGAGGGCGCGATCGTCGGCGATGGTGCCGGGTCGCCCGATCGCGATGTCGGGCGCAATTCCTACCTGCGCGAGGGCTGGTTGCCGCCCGATCCGCCAACCGGCCACGGTGCGCATCGCTACGTATTTCAGCTGTTCGCGCTCGGTCCGGATGTCGGGGCGCCGGGCGAGACGCCGGGTCGCACCGCGATTATCGAGGCGATGGCGGGGCATGTGCTCGCCGCCGGGGTGTTGACCGCAACCTATGGTCGCGGCGAGGCGGCGGCGGTCGGCCCGGTCGGGGCCGCCGCGCCCGCCTGAGTCATCATGCGATCGACGTAACCGGCACCGCGGCGCTGATTGCGACGGCGGCGAAGGCGAGGGCAGCGACGACCGAGAAAGCGGTGCGCTGGGCGAGTTCGAGGCGGAGAAACATGGTGTTGGTCCCTTTGCTGATCGGGGCGAACCGTTCGCCGCCGATGCCAGGGATTATGCAGCCATCGTGCCAGAACCGAAAAACGGCTGATTTCTGCCGATTTTCGTGGTGAGGTGAGATGCGCTTGGGAAATCCCGCCAGCAGCATCCGTACTTTGCGCCAAGATCAGGCGGCGCACACCCGGTCGCGGCCCTCGGCCTTGGCCGTGTAGAGCAGACGGTCGGCGCGATCGAAGGCATCGGTGAGCGTCTCGCCGGCATGGACCGCGGTCACGCCGATCGACACCGTCACCTGCCCCAGCGGGCGGTCGCTCTCGCGCAAGCGGAAGCGCTTCACCGAGATCGCGTCGCGCACGTCGTCGAGTCGCGCCGCCGCATCCGCCAGCGCGACGCCGTGCAGCAGCACCGCGAATTCCTCGCCGCCGTGCCTGACGACGAGATGATCGCCGCACGCATCGGCGAGCGTCCGCGCCACCGCGCTGAGCACGCGGTCGCCGATCGGATGACCGTGGACGTCGTTGATCCGCTTGAATCGGTCGATGTCGCACACCGCGAGGCAGAAGGGGCCGTCGTGCTCGCGCCGTACCGCGAACGCCTCATCGAACGCGCGGCGGTTGGGCAGGCCGGTCAGCGGATCGCGCCGCGCGGTGTCGTTCGCCTCGGCCAGCTTGGCGCGCAACGCCTCGGCCTCGTCGGTCGCCTTGGCCAGCCGCATCTCCGCCTCGCGGATGCGGGTGAGCATCGCGCCGGTGATCCGGGCGATCTCGTCGAGCCCCGCGGCGGCGGGGATGGCCGGCGTATTGTGGCGGATCGCCGCCGCGCTCTGCGCGAGATCGCGACCGAAGCCGCGCGTCTCGTCCTGCATCTCGCGCATCATCGTCGCGAAACCGTCGACCTGCGCCTGCGTCTTCGCCACCAAAACGGCGGCATCGTCGTCGCGTGCATCGGGTTCGCCCTGGCGCCTGTCGGCCTGCGACTCGACGGCGGCGCCGCCGGTGCTCACCGTCCCGCCCAGCGCTTCGATATCGGTGCGGCTGAGCCGGATGCCGCCGTCGGTCAGCCGGCGCACCGCCTGGGCGATGGCGCCATGCGGATCGGCGATAACGTCATAGGCGAAGCTGTAATGCGTCGGTTCCGGCGACAGGCCGTGATCCGCCAGGAAGTGGCCGATCTGCCCGAACAGATCGACCTTTCCGTCCTTCCTCGCTGCAATCCCGCGCATGCCCCACCCTTCGTTCGCAAGCACTTATAAATACTATTACTTAGCGTAGGGTTTCGAAAAGATCAGGAATGGTGAAGCTTGCGCACCGCGGCGAGCGTCAGCGCCACGTGCTGCGCCGGGTTCATGTCGTCGTGGACGAACGCGACGCGGCCGTCGGATGCGATGACGTAGCTGGTCCGCTTGGTCAGCGCGCGCCCGCCGCCGTTGAGCGCGACGTCATAGCCCTTGATGACGTTCGGCCCGGCGCTGGCGACCGCGAACTTGCCGGCGCATTTCTCCGCGGAGAAGCGCTGGAGCGTCGGTACGTCGTCCGCCGACATGCCGATTACCGTCGCGCCGGCCTTCTGGAAGTCGGGGATCGCCTCGGCGAAGGCATGCGCCTCGGCATTGCAGCCGCCGGTGAACGCCGCCGGGAAGAAATACAGCACCACCGGCCCCTTCTTGAGCTGCTGTGCCAGGTCGACCCCGACCACCTGCCCGGCGACCGCGCCGCGGGTGGAGAAGGTCGGCGCCTTGGCACCGACCGGCAGGCCGGCGAGCGCGGGGGTGGCGATCAGGGCGACGGCGGCAATGGCGGCGGGGAACAGGCGCATGGGATATCCTCTCGACTTTCGTGCACTCTAGCGTGGCGCGGGGCGGCGCGATAGGGCTGGCCCATGCCGATCACCGCCGCCGATATCCAGCTCGCCAGCCGCCTCGCCGACGCCGCTGGCGCCGCGATCCGTCCCTATTTCCGCGCCGAGCATGGCGTCGAATTCAAGGACGATCATTCGCCCGTCACCCGTGCCGACCGCGAGGCGGAGGCGGCGATGCGCAAATTGCTCGATGCCGAGGCGGCGGGCGACGGCGTGATCGGCGAGGAATATGGCGAGAAGCCCGGCGTGACGGGGCGGCAATGGGTGCTCGACCCGATCGACGGCACGCGCAGCTTTACCGTCGGCCGCGCGATCTTCGGCACGCTGATCGCATTGGTCGAGGACGGCTGGCCGCTGCTCGGCATCATCGACCAGCCGGTGCAGCGCGAACGCTGGCTCGGCGTCGCCGGCCGCCCGACGACGTTCAACGGCCGGCCGACGCGCACGCGGACCTGTCCGCAGCTCGAAGGCGCGGTGCTCGCCACCACCAGCCCGCATCTGTTCGCCGAGGGCGACGTGCCGCATTACATGGCGCTCGTCGCCGCCGCCTCGGGCGGCCATACGCGGCAGGGGCCGGTCTATGGCGGCGACTGCTACAATTACGGGCTGCTGGCGAGCGGGCAGCTCGACATCGTCGTCGAATCGGGGCTGCAATTGTACGATTTCGCCGCGCTGGTGCCGGTGGTCGAGGGCGCGGGCGGTCGCATGTGCGACTGGAACGGCGACCCGCTGACCTCGGCGAGCGACGGCCACGTCCTCGCGATCGGCGACCCGGCGCGCACCGACGACGTGCTCGAGGCGATCCGCGCGACCGCGGGGAACGACCACGGTCATTGAGGGAATCCCATACCCCACTCCGTCATCCCCGCGCAGGCGGGGATCCATACACGCTGACGTAGCGGCTTAAAGGGGGACCCGCGCGTCTGGATCCCCGCCTACGCGGGGATGACAATGGGGTCAGAAAATCCCCAGGAACTTCTTCCGCTGGCTCTTCTTTTCGCCGCCGGTCTTCTTGCCGTCCTCGTCCTTCGCCGTCGTGCCGTGGCCGACGTCGTCGCGCGGTTGCCCCTTGGTCGTCCGCTGCGCCTGCGCCGTCGCGCCGGACAGCACCGGCCCGCACGCCGCCGACTTGGCATCGCCGACGTCGACGAACGCCAGCACCCCCGCCAGCGGCGTCGCGACCAGCGCGAGCCCCAGCCCCGCGCCCGCGCGCCCGAGCAACTGGTCGCTGATGACATTGAGCTTCGGTGCCGCGAAATAGCCGCCGACGCCGACCGGCGACTGGCCGGAGAAAAGGCTGAACTTCTTGCCGTCGGCGCGGAAGGCGAGATCGACCGCCTCGGTCCTGAAGCTGAACCCGCCGCGGCCGACGATGACGTTCTTGGTCGTGTCGATCAGGATCGGGTCCGCCGCCGCGACGCCGTTGCGCACGGTGAAGCCGATCAGCCCGCAATTGACCTCGACCGGCTTCTTGAGCTTGTCCTCGAACATCTTCTGCACGAACGTACCGAGATCGAGCTCGGCGAGCTGGACGTTGCGTGTCCACAATTGGCCGTGCGGCATGACGAAGGCGATCCGCCCGCGCGCGGTGCTGAGCGAATCGTGGATCGAATCGCCGCGCCCCTCGAGCTGGATGCGTCCCTTGATCGTCCCCGTCGTCCCCGCCTCGGCGACGCCATAGCCGGCGAGCAATTTGCCCATCGGCGTCGGCGACAGGCGGATGTCATAGGTGTCGCGCGCCGGCCGCTGGCGCGTATCGAACACCACGTCGGCGGCGACGTTGCCGCGCGCCATCGCCATGGTCAGCGGCGACAGCGCCAGCCGGCCGCGCTCCAGATCGAGCGTCATGTCGATGTCGCTGATCGGCAGGTTGCGCGAGCGCACCCGTGCGATCGTCCATTTCAGATCGGCGTCGAAGCGCTGCATCGTCGCGATCGGCAGCGCCGCCTCGGGCAGGATGCGCTGCGGCGCGGCACCGGTGGCGCGCGCGGCGGCGAGCGCGCCCTTGGTCGCGACGATATCGGGATTGTAGCCGATGAACGGTGCGGCATCGATGATGTCGAGCGTCTTGGTCGATAGCTGCGAATCGAGATGCAGCCGCTCGCCGTTGGTAATCTTGAGCGTGCCGGCGACGTCGCTCGCCCCGACCACGCCGCTCATGTGGGTGAAATTATAGACCTGCCCCTGCTGCACCAGTTGCGCCTTCAACCGGTAGGTGCGCGTATTGGGAATGGCGACGCCGATGATGCCGAGCAGTTCGGACAGGTTGCGGCCGCGCGCGCGTGTCTGCAACGGCACGCCCTCGATCGCCGCGATCGACGGCAACGTGCCCGACACGTCGAGCACGTTGTGTGCTGCCCAGGCGCGCATCACCAATTCGTTCTTGCCGCGGTTGACCGTTGCGTCGGGGGCGAGCAGCCGCGCGGTGACGCGGAACGGCGTGCCGCGCACCAGCCCGTCGCCCTCGACGCCGACCGCGCGGCCGATCCGCGCATCGGTCGAGCGGATATCGTCAACCTTGAGGTCGGCGAGCAACTGCATGCGCGGATCGCGATAGCGCACCGTTGTACCGCGCACCGTCGCGGTGTCGATGCGCGGGAAGTCGAGCGGCTTGCCGCCCTTCTTGGCGCTGAACGTCCAGGTGTTGGCGGTATGCGCGCGGTTCCATTCGAGATCGACCGCGCCGTCGGTAAGGTCGAGCCAGTAGAGATGCCGCTTGCCCCACAACAGCGACAGCGGCGCGATCCGCGTGTCGATCCGCGCCGCCTGGAACAGATAGGGCCGCGTCGCCCAGTCCGGATTGGCGATCGTCATCTGCTCGGCGACGAACTTGATGCGAAACGGCGCGAAATAGAGCTGGAAATCGCCCGCCACGCGCACCGGCCGATGCGTCTGGCCGCCGACGAATCGCTCGAACGGATGGCGCAGGAAACGGCCCTTGGTGATATAGAGCACCAGCCAGATCGCGACGATCAGCCCAACCAGCGCCAGCACCACGTTGCGGACGATCCGCCACGCGCGGCGGCGCTGCGGAGCGACCGCGGCGGGAGGGGGCGGCGGCGCGGCAGCCGGTTCCGGAGCGGGGGGCGGCATATCCATCGCCGCCTGAATCGCGCCAGCGCTCGTTCCGGTTCCGCATCGGTTGCGTTTCCTCGCGGGGTCGGCTAGGGGCCCCGCTTCCCGAGCGAGGCGCTACAGGACTGCCCGGCCATCAAGGGCTGCCGCGGCGGTTCATGCCATGCTCACAGCGAAAGGACCAAAATGCCCAAGCTCAAGACCAAGAGTGGCGTCAAGAAGCGCTTCAAGCTGACCGCCAGCGGCCTGCTGAAGCACGGCGTCGCCGGCAAGCGCCACCGCCTGATCAGCCACAACAGCAAGTACATCCGCCAGAACCGCGGCACCAAGGTGCTGTCGAAGGCCGACACCGCGACGGTGAAGGCCTGGGCGCCGTACGGCCTCAAGTAAGGACATCAGGACATGGCACGCGTCAAACGTGGTGTAACCACCCGCGCCAAGCACAAGAGGATTCTTGAGCAGGCCAAGGGCTATTACGGCCGCCGCAAGAACACCATCCGTATCGCCCGTCAGGCCGTCGAAAAGGCCGGGCAATACGCCTATCGCGACCGCAAGGTCAAAAAGCGGACCTTCCGCGGCCTGTGGATCCAGCGCATCAACGCCGGCGTCCGCGCCGAGGGTCTGACCTATTCGCAGTTCATGCACGGCCTCAAGCTCGCCGGCGTCCAGCTCGACCGCAAGGTGCTGGCCGACATCGCGATGCACGAGACCGCCGCATTCAGCGCGATCATCGCCCAGGCGAAGGCCGCCCTGCCCCAGGCCGCGTAAGCGCCTGTTGCTATGCGAGAATCGGGGCGCCGGTGGGACACCACCGGCGCCCTTTTTCGTTTTCGGGCCATTCCCCTCTCCCCATCGTCATCCCCGCGTAGGCGGGGATCCATAAACGCTGACGTCCATGCTGGAGGCGCAACACCTGCGCGTCTGGATCCCCGCCTTCACGGGGATGACAATGATGGGGCGGGGGCAGAAGGCTCCCTTCTTGCGGGAAGGAGAAAAGCGGATGGAATGGCAGCCTTGCGTCTATATCCTCGCCAGTCGCCACCACGGCACGCTCTACGTCGGCGTCACCTCGAACCTGATCGGACGGCTGATCCAGCATCGTGAAGGATTGATCCCGGGGTTCACCTCCCGCTACGGCGTGCATCGTCTGGTCTGGTACGATGTGGCGGACACGATGGAAGCTGCTATCCATCGCGAGAAGCAGCTCAAGCGATGGAACCGTGACTGGAAGCTGCGGCTCATCGAAGAGCATAATCCCGACTGGGATGATCTGGCGCTCGGCCTCGGCCTGCCGCCTGTGAAAGAGAGCGATACGTGACCGAAGACCTCGATACCCTGCGCGACCATCTGCTGACCGCGATTCCCGCCGCGGCGAGCGCCGACGCGCTCGAAGCGCTCCGCGTCGAAGCGCTCGGCAAGCAGGGCAGCGTCTCGCAACTGCTCAAGACGCTCGGCAAGATGAGCCCCGAGCAGCGCCAGACGGAAGGACCGCGGATCAACGGCCTGCGCGAGGCCGTCGCCGAGGCGATCGCCACCCGTAAGGCGAGCCTCGACCGCGCCGCGCTCGACGCGCGGCTCGCCGGCGAGACGATCGACATGACGCTGCCTGCCGAGGCGCCGCGCGCCGGCACCGTCCATCCGGTCAGCCAGGTGATGGACGAACTCGCCGAGATCTTCGCCGACCTCGGCTTCGCGGTCGCCACCGGGCCGGAGATCGAGGACGACTGGCACAATTTCACCGCGCTCAACATTCCCGAGACGCATCCGGCGCGCGCGATGCACGACACCTTCTATTTTCCCGACGGCGACGCGGGCGAGAAGCGGATGCTGCTGCGCACGCATACCTCGCCGGTGCAGATCCGCACGATGCTGCAACAGCAGCCGCCGATCCGCATCATTGCGCCCGGCCGCACCTATCGCTCGGACAGCGACGCGACGCACACGCCGATGTTCCATCAGGTCGAGGGGCTGGTGATCGACAAGGGGATCACGCTCGGCCATCTCAAATGGACGCTGGAGACCTTCCTCAAGGCGTTCTTCGAGCGCGACGATATCGTCCTGCGCCTGCGCCCGAGCTATTTCCCCTTCACCGAACCCTCGGCGGAGGTCGACGTCGGCTATACGATCGAGAAGGGCAAGCGCGTCATCGGCGGTTCTGGCGGCGGCTGGATGGAGGTGCTCGGCTCCGGCATGGTCCACCCCAAGGTGATCGCGTCGTGCGGGCTCGATCCCGAGGAATGGCAGGGCTTCGCCTTCGGCTGCGGCATCGACCGGCTGGCGATGCTCAAATACGGCATGGACGACCTGCGGCCGTTCTTCGACGGCGATATCCGCTGGCTGAAACATTACGGCTTCTCGGCGCTCGACGTGCCGACGCTGTCGGGCGGTGTCGGCGCGAGCGCGTGACGCCGTCCCCGATCGGATGCGCATGATGGCGGATGCAGGGGGTCGGTACGAACCGCCCGCATCCATGGGTCCCGGTGGTCGCCGGGATGACGAAGGTCTGGAATCGATATGAAATTCACTCTGTCCTGGCTCCGCGAGCATCTCGACACCGACGCCACGCTCGACACGATCGTCGACGCGCTGACCCGCATCGGGCTGGAGGTGGAGGGTGTCCACAATCCGGGCGATGCGCTGAAGGCGTTCCGCGTAGCAAAGGTGCTCAGCGCCGAACGCCATCCGCAGGCGGACAAATTGCAGGTGCTGTCGGTGGATACCGGTGACGGTCCGTTGCAGGTCGTGTGCGGCGCACCCAATGCGCGCGCCGGGCTGGTCGGCGTGTTCGGTGCGCCGGGCGCCTATGTCCCCGGGCTCGACGTGACGCTCAAGGTCGCGGCGATCCGCGGCGTCGAATCGAACGGCATGATGTGTTCGACGCGCGAGCTGGAACTCGGCGAGGATCACGACGGCATCATCGAGCTGCCCGCCGACGCACCGGTCGGCACGCCCTTCCCGGATTATGCCGGGCTCAACGACGCGGTGATCGACATCAGCGTCACCCCCAATCGTCAGGATTGTATGGGCGTGCGCGGTATCGCGCGCGATCTCGCCGCGGCCGGGCTGGGAACGGTGAAGCCGCTCGCAGTCACCCCGGTGGCGGGCGAGGGCGAGGCGCCCGACGTCCGCACCGACGATCGCGACGGCTGCCCCGCCTTCTACGCGCAGGCGGTCGGCGGCGTGACCAACGGCGAATCGCCCGACTGGCTGCGCCGGCGCCTCACCGCGATCGGGCAGAAGTCGATCAGCGCCTTGGTCGACATCACCAATTACGTGTCGATCGACCTCGGCCGGCCGCTCCACGTCTACGACCGCGCCAAGCTCTCCGGCGGGCTCGTCGCCCGCAAGGCGCGGGACGGCGAGCAGCTCGTCGCGCTCAACGGCAAGACCTATACGCTCGATGCGACGATGACCGTCATCGCCGACGTGGCCCAAGTCCACGATATCGCCGGAATCATGGGCGGCGAGCATTCGGGCGTCTCCGCCGAAACGAGCGACGTGCTGATCGAATGCGCCTATTTCGATCCCGACCATATCGCGCGCACCGGCCAGAAGCTGCTGCTGACCAGCGACGCGCGCCAGCGCTTCGAGCGCGGCGTCGATCCGGCGTTCCTCGACGACGGCCTCGCCATCGCGACGCGGCTGGTGCTCGACCTGTGCGGCGGCACGCCCTCGCCGGTGACGCGCGCCGGCGAACCGCCGCTCGCCCCGCGCGTCTATGCCTATGACCCCGCCAAGGCGGAGACGCTGGGCGGCCTCGCCGTGCCTGCCGATCGCCAGCGTGCGATCCTCGCATCGCTCGGCTTCGCCGTCGCCGACGACTGGCAGGTCACCGTGCCGACATGGCGCCGCGATATCGACGGTGCCGCCGACCTCGTCGAGGAGGTGATCCGTATCGAGGGGATCGACAAGGTCGCGCCGGTGCCGCTGCCGCGCGTCCCCGGCGTGGCGAAGCCGACCGCCACCCCCGAGCAGAAGCTCGAACGCCGCGTCCGTCGCGCCGCCGCGGCGCGCGGCCTCGACGAGGCGGTGACGTGGAGCTTCCTGTCGGAGGCGCAGGCGGCGCCGTTCGGCGGCGGCGCGTGGACGCTCGCCAATCCGATCAGCGAGGACCTCAAGGTGATGCGGCCGTCGCTGCTGCCCGGCCTGCTGTCGGCGACCGAGCGCAACCTCAAGCGCGGCATCGCCACGGTGCGGCTGTTCGAGATCGGCCGTCGCTATCTCGCCGAGGCCGAACATGCGACGCTCGGCCTTGTCCTCGCCGGCAACCGCCGCGAGCGCGGCTGGCGCGAGGGCAAGGCGGCGGGCTTCGACGCCTATGACGCCAAGGCGGAGGCGCTGGCGCTGCTCGCTGCGGCGGGCGCGCCGGTCGACAATCTGCAGGTGATGGGCGAGGCGGGCGACGCTTGGCATCCGGGACAGAGCGGCACGCTGCGGCTCGGGCCGAAGACGGTGCTGGCGCGCTTCGGCATGCTGCATCCCAGTTTGCTCAAGGCGTTCGACCTCGACGGCGCGGTGGCGGCGGTGGAGCTGTATCTCGACGCGCTGCCTTCGAAGCGCGCATCAGGTTTCATGCGCCCGGCCTTCGCGCCGCCGGCGCTTCAATCGGTCCGCCGCGATTTCGCCTTCCTCGTGCCGGCCGAGGTGAGCGCCGACGCGCTGGTCCGCGCGGTGCGTAGCGCCGACAAGGCGGCGATCGTGGCGGCGCGCGTGTTCGACGTATTCACCGGCGCCGGGGTGGAAGAGGGCAAGAAGTCGTTCGCGGTCGAAGTGACGCTGCAACCGACCGACAAGAGCTTCACCGACGAGGCGCTGAAGGCGGTGGCCGACAAGGTCGTCGCAGCGGCAGCAAAGCAGGGTGCAGTGCTGCGGGGGTAATCATTCCTCCCTCGCTTTAGCGGGGGAGGGGGATTATTCGCGAAGCGAATGGTGGAGGGGGCGTTGCCGCATACGGCCAAGTCCGCCGTATCCTCCCCCTCCGTCAGGCCTTCGGCCTGCCACCTCCCCCTGGCGGGGGAGGAATAAAGGATATCTCGTACTCCTGCGTCACCCCGGACTAGTTCCGGGGTCCACTCTGCGGCGGGGAGACTTGCTGGAGGCGCGAGCGTGCGCCTGCGGAACGGTGGACCCCGGAACGAGTCCGGGGTGACGGGTCTTATGCGGTGTCGTTCCGAACCTCAGCCCGGCTCAGTACCGTGCGGTAAACGCCCTCACACCTTGGTCGAGTAGATCATCCGCCCCGGCCCGAGCTGCTCGAACACCTGCGCGAGGTCGCTCTCGCCGACCGCGAAACATCCTTGGCTGCGGCCGAGCATGCCGTGCGTGCGCAGCATGTCGCGGTTGGCATACCAGGCCGAATGGACCACGATCGCGCGCGCCAGCGCATTGTCGTTGGTCGCGTCCAGCCCCATCAGCCGCTGCGAACGGCCGTGCTTGCCGACGTAATAATCCGCGGTGACGAACGCGCCTTCCGACGAGGCGTTGGAATTGGGCTCGTTCGAGAAACGCTTGAGGAAACCGGTATGCGCCGGGTCCGAGCCGCTGCCGTGCGCGACGAGGAACGACTGGCTGCGCCCCGAGACGAGATCGACGAGATGGAAGCGCGCTTCCGACGACGGTGCCGCCATGTCGGCGATCGCGATCCGGTCGCGCTGCGGGATGCGGCGGCCGTGCTGGCTTAGCGCGGCGAGCGCCTGGCGCATCAGGTCGGGGCGCACGACGCGCGACGAGGTGATCGGTCGCGCCGCCACCATCGCCCGCGGAGCGGGAACCGGCGGTTCGGTCATCGGCCGCAGATCGCGCTGGGTGAGGCGACGCGGCGTCGCCGACAGCGTGCCGGGCAGTGCCAGCGTCGCCGCGAGCACAAGCCCGTTCTTCAGCAGAGCCCGTCGGTCGCGTGCGCTATCATGCTCAGTATGCATCAAAATTTCAAAAGCCCCGGTCAATCCCGCTAACAGTCATATAGCAGCAACGGACTTAATTTTCGCCCACCGCACCCCCCCGATCGGCGTTCTGGTTGCACGGTTGGCCGCGAGCGGCCCTCGATTGGTCCCGAATCAGGTTCGGCACGATCCGCGGAGTCGAGCGTTGAGCCGGCAGAAGGGGGAAGCGAAAGGACGACGACAAAATGAAGCATTGGCTCATCATGGCGGGCGCCGCCGTTACCCTCGCCATCGCCCCGGCTCCGGCCTTCGCCGCCGCCGCCACCGATGCGCTCGCGCCCGAGGTGACCACGCTCGCTCCCAACAAATTCCTGTGGAACGACGATGCCACGCTCGGCCCGGTCAGCATCGTCATCTCGATCCCCGACCAGAAGGCCTATGTCTATCGCGGCGAGATCCTGATCGGCGCGTCGACCGTTTCGACCGGTAAGGACGGCAAGGACACGCCGCTCGGCACCTTCCCGATCCTGCAAAAGTCCGAGGTGCACAAGAGCAACCTCTATGACAGCGCGCCGATGCCGTTCATGCAACGGCTGACCTGGGACGGCGTCGCGATCCACGCCGGGATGAATCCCGGCTTTCCCGCCTCGCACGGCTGCATCCGCGTGCCGACCGCTTTCGCCAGGAACCTGTTCGGTGTGACCAGCAAGGGCACGCCGGTGCTGGTCACCGACGCCTCCGCTGTCGAAGGCTGGGTGCCGCCGACCGCGGCGGATGCGGCACCGCTCGACCCGATGGCGCCCTGACGGACGGGCGGTTGCGATCGTGCTTCGGCTGACGCACAAGGCCGCGCATGACCGACCTCGTCACCATCCGCTCGATCGCGCTGACCGCGCAGATCAACCCGCTCGGCGCCGAGCTGACGCATCTGCGCGACGCCGGCGGGCGCGAGTTGATGACCGATGCCGATCCGGCCTTCTGGACCGGGCATGCGCCGATCCTCTTCCCGGTCATCGGCATGCCGTTCGAGGAGACGATCCGCGTCGACGGCACCGCTTATCCGATGAAGAAGCACGGCTTCGCCCGCCGCTCGCTGTTCGAGGTGATTGAGGCGGCGGAGGATCGCGTCACCTTCGCGCTGACCGACAGTGCCGAAACGCGCGCGGCCTATCCGTTCGCCTTCCGTCTCGAACTGACCTACCGGATCGAGGGCGCCACGCTGTGGATCGAGGCGCGGATCGCCAATCCGGCGGACGCGCCGCTGCCGGCGAGTTTCGGCTTCCATCCCGCCTTCGCCTGGCCGCTGCCTTATGGCGAGGATCGCGCCGCGCACCGCATCCTGTTCGACGCCGACGAGCCCGACGCACTGCGCACCATCGCCGCCGACGGCACGATCGCCGAAGCGCGCCGCCCGTCGCCGCTCGATGGCCGCGAACTGGCGCTGCGCGACGATCTGTTCACCGAGGACGCGCTGGTGTGGGACCATATCCGCTCGCAGGGCGTGACCTATGGCGCGGCGAACGGGCCGCAATTGCGCATCGCCTTCCCGGAAACGCCGATGCTCGGCGTCTGGACCAAGCCCGGTGCCGCTTATGTCTGCGTCGAGCCGTGGCACGGTATCGCCGATCCCGAGGGCTATACGGGTGAGTATCGTGACAAGCCGGGCGTGTTCGAAGTGCCGGCCGGCGGCGACAAGCGGATTGAAATGAGCGTGACGCTGAAGGGGTGACGGAATTTTCCCGACATGTGTCATCCCCGCGCAGGCGGGGATCCATACGCGCGGACGTCGCGACTCTATCCGGACCCTGCGCGTCTGGATCCCCGCCTTCGCGGGGATGACGAAGGGGGAGGGGGGCATCCCCAACCCCTCTGTCCTCCACGCCCTACATCTGGCAAAGCACCGCGACGACACGTCTCTCCCGCAGCCGGCCGCCCGCAAGCGTGCCGATCCGGGTGGGGCGCTGCCGACCCCGACGCTCCATCACCTCCACCTTCCGCGACCCGAGCCCGGGTCGCCCGCCAGCCGGATACTGCCAGTGACCTCCCCCCGCCGCACCTTCGCGATCATCTCCCACCCCGACGCGGGCAAGACCACGCTGACCGAAAAGCTGCTGTACTTCGGCGGCGCGATCCATCTCGCCGGCGAGGTCAAGGCACGCGGCCAGAATCGACGCGCACGCTCGGACTGGATGAAGATCGAACAGCAGCGCGGCATTTCGGTTACCTCGTCGGTGATGACGTTCGAGCGGGAAGGCATCACCTTCAACCTGCTCGACACGCCGGGCCACGAGGATTTCAGCGAGGACACCTATCGCACGCTGACCGCGGTCGATTCGGCAGTGATGGTGATCGACGCCGCCAAGGGCATCGAGCCGCAGACGCGCAAATTGTTCGAGGTCTGCCGCCTGCGCTCGGTGCCGATCATCACCTTCGTCAACAAGGTCGACCGCGAAGGGCGTCCGATCTTCGAACTGCTCGACGAGATCGCCGACATGCTCGCATTGGACGTCGCGCCAATGAGCTGGCCGGTCGGCATGGGCGGCGAGTTCGAGGGCGTGCTCGACCTCGTCACCAACACGATCAGCCGCCCCGAGGGCGACAGCCGCGCTTTCCTCGGCAAGACCGAGGCCGACCCGACGCTGTCTGAGCGCTGGGCGGAGGAGATCGAACTGGCACAGGCGGGCTATCCCGAATTCGACGCCGAAGCCTATCGCAACGGCGACCTGACTCCGGTCTATTTCGGCTCCGCGCTCAAGGATTTCGGCGTCGCCGAACTGATCGGCGCGCTCGCCGAACATGCGCCGCCGCCGCGCGCGCAACCGGCCGAGCCCGCCCCCGTCTCGCCCGACAATGACGAGGTGACCGGCTTCGTCTTCAAGGTGCAGGCGAACATGGACCCCAATCACCGCGACCGTATCGCCTTCATGCGATTGTGTTCGGGGACGTTCAAGCGCGGCATGAAGCTGACGCCGACGGGCCACGGCAAGCCGATCGCGGTGCATTCGCCGATCCTGTTCTTCGCGCAGAATCGCGAGCTTGCCGACGAGGCCTTCCCCGGCGACATCATTGGCATCCCCAACCATGGCACGCTGCGCGTCGGCGATACGCTGTCGGAGCGCGCCGACGTGCGCTTCACCGGCCTGCCCAATTTCGCGCCCGAGATCCTGCGCCGCGTCCAGCTCAAGGACCCGACCAAGACCAAGCAGCTCCGCAAGGCGCTCGACGACATGGCCGAGGAGGGCGTGACGCAGGTCTTCTATCCCGAGATCGGCTCTAACTGGATCATCGGCGTCGTCGGGCAGCTCCAGCTCGAGGTGCTGCTCAGCCGACTCGATGCGGAATATAAGGTCGCGGCGGGGCTGGAGCCGGCGCCGTTCGAGACGGCGCGCTGGGTCTCGGCGGAGAACCCGGCCGATCTGAAGGACTTCATGGATCTCAACCGGTCGGCGATGGCCAAGGATCGCGACGGCAATCCGGTCTTCCTCGCCAAGAGCGCATGGGAGGTCAATTACATCGCCGACCGCTACAGCAAGGTCCGCTTCGCCGCGACGCGCGAGCGGTAGGGGGGATCGACATGCGGAGTTCGGGGTTTTTCCTCGAGCTACCGCATATGACCGATCGGGGTTTGCTACCGCCCGTACATCCCCCGTCATGCCGGACTTGATCCGGCATCCCGCTTCTTTTCCCCGACCAGTGAAGCGGGACCCCGGCGCAAGGCCGGGGTGCCGGAAGATATTTGGGAAATCTCGTCCGAACCAGTCAGACGCTCATCTGGCGAGCCTGCCGTCTTCCAAACCTCCACCGTCATCCTGGAGCAAGCCGAGACATCTGCGAAAGCCCTCGAGTGCTCCTGCGAACGCAGGATCCCAGGAGTCTTGAACGCCGCAAGACGTTGTTTTGCTTGGCCCTGGGCTCCTGCTTTCGCAGGAGCACTGTGCTGACCCACCGGTGATGCGGACCTTCGCAGAGGTGTCGAAGACGTTCGGGTGACGAACATGAGGTGAAAAACCGATAGGGCCTCATCACCGCAATCACCCGCGATTGCGCTGCACTGACGGAGAGGGTTTCACCAGACATAGGGCAGGGGGCAGCTATGGCCGCCTCGCACTCCGCTTCATCCGACCGGTCAGGCGGTATCGTCGTCCTGCGTCAGCGCATGGCCGAGATCGTCGCGGATCGCGCGCAACGCGGCAAATATGTCGGGTGCCCCATCGTCCGGGCTAGTCTCCGGAGGGGCGGATTGGCCCAGTACCTGCTGGACGCCGCGGACGGTATAGCCCTGCGCGTTGAGCAACGCATCGATACGCCGCACCAAGGCGACGTCTGCGGGTCGGTAATAGCGACGGTTTCCGGCACGCGTGACTGGGCGCAGCTGCGGGAAACGCGTTTCCCAATAGCGCAGGACATGCTGCGGGAGGCCTGTCGCCTCCGACACTTCCCCGATCGTCCTGAACGCTCCGCTCGCCTTGGGCGTGCCGGAGACCTTGCGGCTCAGCTGGAGGTGACGATGCGTTCGCGCATCATCTGGCTGGCGCGGAAGGTCAGCACCCGCCGCGGCGCGATCGGCACTTCGACGCCGGTCTTGGGATTGCGGCCGATCCGCTCGCCCTTGTCACGCAGGACGAAGGTGCCGAAGCCCGAAATCTTGACGTTCTCACCCCGCGCGAGCGCCTCGCACATTTCGGTCAGAATCTGTTCCACGATCTTCGCCGACTCGGTCCGCGACAGTCCGATCTGACGGTGCAGGGCTTCCGAAAGGTCCGCCCTCGTCAGTGTTCCAACAGTAGTCATCAACACGCTCGCCCCACTCCATCTGCTAGGATGCCCGCGTATAATGTTACACGATAGCAGACGTGTCCGAAAGTGACTTTGTTGTCAGGTTCCCGGCAAGGCCGGAAAAACGAACGAATTGCTGTCAGAAGCGGACGACCGCGGCGCCCCAGGTGAAGCCGCCGCCCATCGCCTCGAGCACGACGATCTCGCCCTGGCGGACCCGGCCGTCGCGCACCGCGACGTCGAGCGCGAGCGGCACCGAGGCCGCCGAGGTGTTGGCATGGCGATCGACGGTGACGACGATCTTGTCGGGCGACAGGCCGAGCTTGCGGCTGGTCGCGTCGAGGATGCGGGCATTGGCCTGATGCGGCACCACCCAGTCGACATCGGCCGAGGTCAGCCCGGCGATGACCAGCGTCTCCTCCAGCACCGCGGCGAGATTGACGACGGCGTGGCGGAACACCTCGCGCCCCTTCATCCGCAGCTTGCCGACCGTGCCGGTGGTCGACGGGCCGCCGTCGACGTAGAGCAGATCGTTGTGGCGGCCGTCGGCGTGGAGCTTGGTGGCGAGGATGCCGCGGCCGCTTTCCGCATCGCTCTCCTGCCCTTCGAGCACGATCGCGCCGGCGCCGTCGCCGAACAGCACCGCGGTGGTGCGATCCTCCCAGTCGAGGATGCGGCTGAACGTCTCGGCACCGATCACCAGAGCGCGGCGATGCACGCCGGTGCGCAGCATCGAATCGGCGACCTGCACCGCATAGAGGAAGCCCGAGCAGACCGCGGCGACGTCGAACGCGACGCAATCGTCGATGCCGAGCATCGCCTGCACCTTGGTGGCGGTCGCCGGAAAGGTCTGGTCGGGGGTGGCGGTGGCGAGGACGATCAGGTCGATGTCGGCGGCGGCGACGCCGGCCGAATCGAGCGCGGCGCGGCAGGCGTCTGCGGCGAGCGTCGCGGTCGTCTCGTGCGGGCCAGCGATGTGGCGGAAGCGGATGCCGGTGCGCTCGACGATCCAGGCGTCGCTGGTGTCGAGCTGCTGTTCCAGATCGGCGTTGGACACGCGCCGCTCTGGCAGCGCCGAACCGGTGCCAAGGACGACCGAACGGATCATGCGGCTTTCTTCTCGAAATTGCCGAGATCGTCGGCGATGCGGCGGGTCAGGTCGGCGCGGACCATCTTGGCGGCATTGCCGATCGCGGTGGCGACGCCGCGCTCGTTGGCGCTGCCGTGGCTCTTCACGACGATGCCGTTGAGGCCGAGGAAGACCGCGCCATTGTGATTGTTGGGATCGAGGTGATCGCGCAGCAGCTCGGTTGCCGGACGCGAGATCAGGAAGCCGACCTTCGAGCGGACCGACGAGCTGAACGCGCGCTTGAGCAGGTCGGCGACGAAGCGCGCGGTGCCCTCGGCGGTCTTGAGCGCGATATTGCCGGCGAAGCCGTCGCAGACGATCACGTCGTGATTGCCCCGGGCGAGCTGGTTGCCCTCGACGAAGCCGGTGAAGGTCAGCGGCAGATGCGTCTGCCCCTTGAGTACCGCGGCGGCATCGCGGATCTCGTCGGTGCCCTTCTGGTCCTCGCTGCCGATGTTGAGCAGCGCGACGCGCGGGCTGTCGAGGTCCATGATCGTGCGCGCGTAGGCAGCACCCATGACGGCGAACTGGACGAGGTTGCGCGCATCCACCTCGGTATTGGCACCGAGATCGAGCATCACGACGTCATTGTCGCCGAGCGTCGGCAAGGGCGCGGCAAGCGCCGGGCGGTCGATGCCGGGCAGGGTGCGCAGCGCGAGCTTGGCCATCGCCATCAGCGCGCCGGTATTGCCCGACGAGACGGCGGCACCGGCACGACCCTGCTTCACCAGATCGATGGCGATACCCATCGAGGTCGTCTTGGCGCGGCGGATCGCTTGGCTCGGCTTGTCGCTCGAACCGACGGTCTCGGGGGCGTGGACGATCTCGCTATGCTGGCTGAGGTTGGGATGGCTCTTCAGCTCTTCCGCAACCTTGGCCTCGTCGCCCACCAGGAAGAAGCGCATGCCTTCATACCGCCGGCGGGCGGCAGCCACGCCGGCGAGCATGACCGCCAGCCCCTCGTCGCCGCCCATCGCATCGACGGCGATCCAGGAAGTGTCGGGCATGTTCAGCGCTTATCCGGATGGGAGGGGAGGGGCTCAGCCCTCGACCGAGACGATCTCGCGGCCGTTATAGTGGCCGCAAGCGGTGCACAGATTGTGCGGACGCTTGAGCTCGCCACAGTTCGGGCACTCCTGGAACGATTCGATGCTGAGCGAATCGTGGCTGCGACGCATGCCGCGCTTGGAGGGAGAGGTCTTTCGCTTGGGGACGGCCATTTCGGCACCTTGTTCTAGAAATCGGCTTACGGAAAACCGATGAGCCCGACGGGCCGCCCGGGCAACCGACGAAACGCCGGCCGCTGGACGCCACCGACAACCGGACGCATCGCGAAGCGGGGGCCTATAGCGAATTTCCGCACCGGCGCAAGCTTCGGCGCATCGCACCCCCTGTGTTCCCGGCTGGGATCCGGCTGTGTCCCCGCCGCCACAGGCTTCACCCATTCTGGTCCGAATCCGCTCCAACCGCTGTTGCCGAGTGCCCGAAAGGTATAACAACGCATGCAGCCGTCAAAGAATGGCAGACGTTTTGGGGAGATACGATGCGCACCGACCATGTTGGTATCCGCGCCCTGCTGCTCGCAGGTGCTGCGACCTTGCCTTTCGCCGCCGCGGCACAGACGGTGCCGGGCGACCAGCCCACCACGCAGGGCGCCACCCAGACGGACACGCAGGCCGGCACGCCCGCCGCTGCGACGGCCCCGGCCGAAGCGAACGACGATCTTCAGGATATCGTCGTCACCGGCCAGACCACCCGCGACCGCCCGCTGATCACCTCGTCCGCCGACATCACCTATGCGACGCGTGAGGCGATCGACCGGCGCGCGCCGCGCTCGACCGCGGATATGCTCGAACTGGTCCCCGGCATCTTCGTCGAGGCGACCGCAGGCGAATCGTCGAACAATTATTCCGTCCGCGGCCTGCAGGGCGGCGGCCAGCGCTTCGTCCAGCTCGAGGAAGACGGCATGCCGATCCTCTATGGCGGCGGCGGTGCCGACTTCTTCTTCCAGCAGGACCTGACGATCGACCGGCTCGAGGCGGTCAAGGGCGGTTCGTCGGGCGTGCTGACCGTCAACGGCGCCGGCGCGACGATCAACTTCATTTCCAAGCGCCCGAATTTCAAGGAATTCGAGGGCGCGGTCCGTCTCACCGGCTTCAACTACGGGCTCAAGCGCGCGGATTTCTATTATTCGGCGCCGCTCGCCGACAATCTGGCGTTCAACTTCGGCGGCTATGTGCAAAGCAGCCCCGGCGTGCGCCGCAACCCGTTCGACTATGCCGGCTATCGGATCAAGGGCGCACTCGAATACCGGCTGCCCGGTGGCGGATCGATTCGCCTGTCCGGCCGCCGCGGCGACATCGAGACCGCTTATTACGCGTCGGCGCCGTATCGCTACGACAATGGCGACCCCGCCAGCATTCCCGGCTTCAACATCCAGAAGGACAATATCGGCGGCGACGCCTTCACCTCGATCAACGTGCCGGTATCGACCTTCGCGCATCCCAGCGGCTACCGGCCGTTCCGCTATCGCGACGGCATCCGCTCGCTCTACAACCAGGCGCGGCTCGATATCGACGTGCCGGTGTCGGAGACGATCAGCCTGTTCGCGCGCTCGCGCTACATCGATTACAAATACGATTTTAACGGCCTGTTCCCGGGGTCGGGGACGGGCAACGCGGGCCTCGCCAGCGCGGTCGACTATCTGACCCCCGATCCGGCACGCTCGCCGATCATCGACGTGCTGCGTGCCGGCTTCGCCGCTTTCCCCGCCACCACCCGTTTCGGCATCCGCAACCTGCGCACCGGCGTGGTGCTCGGCTCGGACCAGACCGCGGCGCTCAACGCGCTCAACGGCAACGGCTTCCTCCAGCGCACGACGCTCAACCACGATGCCGTCCACGGCAAGGATTTCGGCAGCAACATCGGCGCCCGGTGGGAAACGCAGTTCGGCGCGATCAAGAACTCGCTGACCGTCGGCGGCATGTATTACAACGTCAAACGCAGCCAGGATCAGTCGGCGACCGCCAGCGTCGTCAACGACGTCAAGAACAACAGCGACATCTACGACATCGTCGCGCTGAACGGCGCCAATGCGGTGATCGGTACGCTGACCGACAGCGGCCTCGTCTCCTACGGCGATTGGGGCAACGGCATCCGCGAGCGCAAGGACGAGACCGTCTCGCTCTATGCGAATGACGAGATCGCGCTCGGCGATCATCTGCGCATCGACGGCGGCATCCGCTGGGAACGCGACACCGCGACCGCGTTCGACGGTGTATCGGCGGCGACCAACCAGGCGGTGCCGGCCAGCCAGGGCGGCGTGATCCGCACCGTCGGGCCGACCTTCAACGGCCAATATGCCCCGACCAACGTCAGCCGGACGGGCACCGACGGCAAGCTCAGCCAGTCGAAGATCGCCTGGACGGTCGGCGCCAACTATCTCTTCACGCCGAACTTCTCGATCTACGCCCGCTATGCCGACGGCTTCCAGACCAACAACATCGATCCGATCACGACGATCAAGCTCTACGAAGCGGGGCTGCGGTATCAATACGGCCGTCTGTTCACCGGATCGGTGACGGTGTTCCGCACCAATTTCGACGACCAGAATTACAATTTCGCCAATCCTGCCAATCCGGCGGTGCAGCAGAACATCAACGCCGATCTGCGCACCAAGGGGGTCGAGGTCGACGTGCTGGTGCGGCCGATCCGCTGGTTCTCGGTCGATTTCCAGGGCGTGTTCCAGGACCCGAAGCTGGTCAACCTCCAGCTCGATGGTGTCACCGACCCGGGCTATGCCGGCAATCGTCCCGAACGGACGCCCGCGTCGCTGTGGACCGTCACCCCGGCGATCCAATTGCCCAACGGTCTCGGGGAGATCTTCGGCCGCTATAAATATATCGGCAAGATCTTCGCCGATGCCGGCAACGGCGTCGCGCTGCCGAGTTATGGCGTGACCAGCGCCGGGGTGACGCTCAACGTCACCGAGAAGCTGCAGGTGGCGGTGAATGCGGAGAACATCTTCAACGTCGTCGGCCTGACCGAGGGCAATCCGCGCCAGGGGCAGACGCAGGCGATCACCGACGGCTATTTCTACGCCCGCGGCATCGTCGGCCCGACCTATGGCGGATCGGTGACGTTCCGCTTCTGACCGGGTGGACGCCTATCGCCGGGATGATGAGGTGCGCCCGGTTTCTCCAGAAGATCCGTCACCCCGGACTGGTTCCGGAGTCCACGGGAGCGCTGGAGAACGATGTCGCATCAATCCTTCTCTCTCGCCGCGGAGTGGACACGGACCGAGTCGAGGCCTTTGCGAAAGTCCGCGATGCTTGTGGATCAGCACAGTGTTCCTGCGGAAGCAGGAACCCAGGGCCAAGCAGGACAACGTCTCATGGCGTTCGGGACTCCTGGGCTCCTGATTTCGCAGGAGCACGGAGCGACTTTCGGGGGGGCGAACGGGTCGGGTGTGACGGCGTGGACGTCAAAGGGGATCGACCCCGCTTGGGGTCATAGACGATAGTCCATGTGGGATCACGAAAGCGGGGCGGGCCAACGATCGGTTCGAACGATGGCGTCAGCCCCATCGAGGAGTGGTGAGATGAAGACCCTGATATTGGCGCTGCTCGCCGGCGCGGCGATCGGCGGCGCGACATGGGCGGGGGCGCAGCAACGGTCCGTGCCCGAACTCGCCTATCAGGTCACCGAGGGGCAGAACCTCAACGCGTTCCTGCGCGATGGTCCGGTCGCGGCGCATCTGCTGCTCCGCAACGGCAGCGACCCACGCATCCTCGTCGCTTTCCCGGCGGGTAACAGCGGCGTCGGATTGTGGTTCGAGCCGCTCGCCCGTCCCGCGACATGGCGGCTCGAACAACCGCCGCGCGCCGCCTCGGCCGCCGGTGTCGCCGGGCCGCAGCCGGCGATCGTCGCGGTCGCCAGCATCGACGCGCCGCGGCTGCGGATCAAACAGGCGGTGCTGTCGAGCGTCCGCTTCCTGCGCGACTATCAGTCGGTCGGCCGTTTCCCCGAGGCTTTGGCGGTCGATCCGGTCGTGACGGGCGATACGATCACCTGGCGACGGGCCCGGCTCGACGGCGCGCCGGGCTATCTGCTGCAGGTCCGCGTGCGCGCCGGCCGGATCGCCGACGGGGCGATCACCGCCGCACCCGGCCAGCCGATCCGGCTGGAGATCACCGCGTCCAGCGGCGAGACGCCCTTGCACGGGCTGACGCCGGCCGAGTTGCTCAACGCCAAGGCCGCCGCCGATCCGGTCGCGCGCAACGCGCTGCGCTTCCTCAGCTACCGCGAAAAGTTCCTCGCCGGTTCGTGGCGGTTCCAGACCTATTTCGGCCGCGACACCTTGATGTCGCTGCGCCTGCTGATGCCGGTCCTGCAATCGCGCGCGATCGAGGCGGGGCTGGGGTCGGTGCTGGCGCGGCTCGACTCGTCGGGCGACGTCGCGCATGAAGAGGGGATCGGCGAGTTCGCGGTGGTCGATCGTCGCCAGCACGGCGGCAGCGGCGATGCCGCGGTGCTCGATTATGCGATGATCGACGACGATTACATGCTCGCGCCGGTGGCGGCGAGCTACCTGCTCGACCGCGGCGACCGGGCCGCGGCGCAGCGCTTCCTCGCCGCGCGACTGGTCGACGAGGGCATTCCCGGCAAGACCGAACCGGCCGGCGCCGCCTTGGTCCGCAACCTCCGCTTCGTCGTCGCGCACGCGCGGCCGTTCGCCGCGACGCCCGCCGTCGGCCAGTTGATCGGCCTGAAGCAAGGCCGGATGACCGGCCAGTGGCGCGACAGCGAAGAGGGGCTGGGAAGGGGGCGCTATCCCTATGACGTCAATGCGGTGTTCGTACCCGCCGCACTCGATGCGGCGGCGCGGCTGCTCGCCGCCGGGCTGCTCGACCCGTATCTGGCGGGCGACGATCGCGCGATGCTCGCATCGGCGAGCGCCACGGCGCAGGTCTGGCGCCAGCGCGTGCCGGACCTGTTCCGCGTGACGATCCCCGCTGCCGACGCGGCGGCGCGGGTGCGCGGCTATGCGCAGGGCCTCGGCATCCCTGCCGCGCCGGCGCTCGCCGCGCTCGGCGGCAAGCCGCTCGTCTTCCACGCCATCGCGCTCGCCGCCGACGGCAAACCGGTGCCGATCGTCCATTCCGACGAAGGTTTCGCGTTGCTGTTCGCCACCCCGTCGGCCGCCGATCTCGATACCTATGTCGACGCGGCTATGCGCCCGTTCCCGGCCGGGCTGATGACCGATATCGGCCTGCTCGTCGCCAATGCCGCGCAGGCCGACGCCGCGACGCAGGCGCGGTTCACCCCCGCCGCTTATCATGGCGCGGTGGTCTGGTCGTGGCAGCAGGCGCTGTTCGCCGCTGGCCTCGAACGGCAATTGGCGCGGACCGACCTGCCGCCGGCGACGCGTAGCCGGCTGACGGAGGCGCAAGCGCGGCTGTGGCGCGCGATCCAGGCGACGCGCGCGACGCAGAGCTCGGAACTCTGGTCCTGGGCCTTCGCCAACGGCCGCTATGCCGTCGTTCCGTTCGGCGCGGGCAAGCAGGACGTCGACGAATCGAACGCGGCGCAATTGTGGAGCACCGTCTACCTCGCCGTCCAGTCGCCGCGGGTCAGCCCGGCGCCAGGAACGCAGTGATCGTGAGCCGGCCGCGCGTGGGATCGTCGCTCAGCACCGCATCGGGGGCGATCGCACCGCTGTGGAGCAATGCGCTGCGATAGAGGACAGCGCGATTGTAGCGCGCTTCGACCAGCGCGATCCGCTCGAACAGCGGCGTCGATCCGTGGATATAGGCCGGGGCGGGCACGCCGCCGTGACGCAGTTCGGCGTCGAGCTGCTCGAAATAGATCGGCGCGCGGGCACGATCGAGCCGCTCGAACCCGGTGCTGCGATGCCGGTAGAATGCAGTGCCGTCGCCGCCGTCGGGGTCGAGATAATGGACCAGGGCGATCCGGCCGGGATCGACGGCATCGACGTGCGGCAGGCGCTGCGGCAGCGTCAGTCGCGCGGGCGGCGTGGTGACCAGGGCATAGCTCGAGTCGAGCAGCGCCAGTGCGCCGTCATGATCGAACACCCCGGCGAGCGCGCGGGTCAGCGCCGGTCGCACCGCGGCGAAATAGGTGGCGGGCAGGCTGGCGCGCAGGCCGGGATAATGGTGGCGGCCGGGCTCGAAGGGCGCGGTTGTGGCATGGCTGCGCAACGCATCGGGATCGGGGTGGAAGCCGTCGATGATCGCGATCGGCTCCGCCTCGTTGCCGATGCGGCGCGCAACGATGTCCGGCGGCGTCACGACGGCGTGCCGATCATCTGCGCCAGCACCGCGTCGTGCATGGGCAATGTCGGCACAGCCCGCGCAATGACGTCGGCGATCTGCTGGACCTGCGCGCGATTGGCGGCCGGATCGATCGCATCGGCAAGCGGATTATAACCCTGCGCCTTGATTCCCTGGCCATCGAGCACCGCAAGCCAGCTCGCCTCGCGGAACAATTCGTCCGGATCGAGGATCAGCCGCCCCGACCGTCGATATTGTGCGATCCGCTCGCGCAGGCCGTCGGGCAAAGACATCGTTCGACAGTGGCGCCAGAGCGACTCTTCGCGGCTAGTCGCATGGTAATGGAGGATCAGGAAATCCTTGATCCCGTCCATATCGCGCGCGAACGTCGTGTTGAAACGTGCCGCCAGCGCCGGATCGCAATCGCGATCGGGGAACAGCGTCAGCAATTTGGCGATCCCGCTCTGGATCAGATGGATGCTGGTCGATTCGAGCGGTTCAAGGAAGCCAGACGACAGGCCGATCGCCACGACGTTGTCGCGCCACGGCCGGCGCCGCATGCCTGCCTTGAAGCGCAGCAGCCGCGGCTCGGCCAAGGGCTCGCCGTCGAGATTGGCCAGCAACGTCGCGATGGCGGCATCATCGCTGCACTGATCGCTGGCATAGACATAGCCGTTCCCGATCCGATGCTGCAGCGGAATGCGCCACTGCCAGCCGGCGGCACGGGCGGTGGTTCGGGTGTAGGGCGTGGTGGGGGCGACCCGTGCGCAGGGCACGGCCACGGCGCGGTCGCAGGGCAGCCAGTGCGACCAGTCCTCGAAAGGTTCGCCGACGACGTCGTCGATCAGCAGCGCGCGAAAGCCGGAGCAATCGATGAAGAGATCGCCTTCCAGCCGCTCGCCCCGCGACGTGGTCAAAGCGCTGACGAAGCCGGTGTCCGGGTGGCGCTCCACAGTATTTAGCCGGCCTTCGACGCGTGTCACGCCGCGAGTCTCGCTTACCCGACGCAGATAGGCCGCATAGAGGCCGGCGTCGAAATGATAGGCGTAACCGAGGCTCGACAGGATCGACCGCGCATCGCCGCTCGGCCGCGCGAACCGGTTTTCGTCGGCGAGCCCTTCCGCCAGCGACAGGGCGCCGAGCGTCATCGCGAGGCCGTCGGCCGCCGCCTTCAGCCAGCGATGATGGAAGGCGACGCCGGGCAACGCCGCGCCATAATGACCGAAAGGATGGAAATAGCGGTGGCCCGGTGCGCGCCAATCGACGAACGCGATGCCGAGCTTGAACGTCGCCTTGGTCGCCCGCAGGAAGTCGGCTTCGTCGAGCCCGACCAGCGAATTGAACCAGTGGATCGTCGGAATCGTCGCTTCACCCACCCCGACGGTGCCGATCTCCTCCGATTCGAGCAGAGTAACGGTCACCGCGGCGCCGAAGCTATGTGACAGCGCTGCCGCCGTCATCCAACCGGCAGTCCCGCCGCCCAAGATGACCACCCGCCGGATCCGTCTCGATTCCATGGCTTATCCTATCCGCCGGACGGGGAAGGCGCCACTGCCCAGACCATCGGCGAAATACGCTCCGGGCAGGCCTGCCAGAGGCGTTGTAAGCCGCGTGACGGCATGGTTCCCCCACAAATGTCGTAAAAATGCAATTTGGTGTTGACGGGCTGGGGCGGCCCGCCTAGATGGGTGTCACCGCAGCGGTGGCCGACTTGGTCGCCGAGGCAGTCACAACAGACCTGGCGCGCTGACCGCCCCGAGAAAAAGGGGTAAGGGAGCTGTGCCGGTGTTTTTGTCGGCTCTTTGACATTGTTGAACAGATGAAGGGACATGTGGGCGGCGGCTCCGGTCTACGGCGTTTCAAGGC